>JAPOIM010000040.1 GCA_029978905.1 Planctomycetota bacterium | reverse complement strand
CAACACGCACCCCGACGTTTCGATCCGAGGGAGGCACCTCAGACCAGTTCCGTGCCTCCACGTCATCCGACACCCGTGACACGCGTTGCGGAGGAGACGGGGCCTCCGCAGCCACGCGTCGTCGCGGTGCTACCTCTTCCGAAGCCACGAGCACAATCGCCGAGGGTGCCGTTGTCTGCTCATTGGCGATCGCCAACTGAAACGGGGATGCCTCGCTCCGCGCGTGGGCCCCGAGGTGCATCCTCGCTGTCGACGCAGCCCTTGGAGACGACGTCGACACGTCTCCTTTCGACCCGACAGCTTCGGCGTCCGCATCGCGCACGCCCTGAGGTTCTTCAGCGCCGGGAAAGCCAAAGTAGGTCTGGGGCTCAGCGGATCCTTCCGAAGAAACGAGCACCGCGGCAGATGCCAACAGTCCGGCTGCAAATGAGATGACAAAAACGCTTTTTGTCTTCGCAGCAGCCATGCACATCCGCCCAATCGACGCAGCTCACTCGGACCCGTCCGTCGAAAGAAAATCGACCACCGGCCGCAAGAAAATCGACTGAGGCCACCGGTTGCCGTCAGGGTTTCCCGAACCGTGGAAAGCCGGGAAGAATACGGCGAATCTTTTGGCTGCTGACGCCGTCTCTCCAGACGCTGCAGGGCGACTCAGGTGGTTGTCAGCCCGAAGCGTGGCTGCTCGAGGCACGCCGTCCAAGCGTCGATCAGCATGCCGAGATGCGCATTGCGGTCAACCGCCTCAAGGGCCTCGAGGGTGTGCTGGAGATGGACGTTCGCTTGCTCCCAGGTGCCGCCCGTGCGAAGCCAGGACGCCACGCTGCTGGCAAGCGTGGGGTCATCCGCCTCGAGACCTGTGGCAGCGAACCGGAGACCTGCCCGGTAGAAATCAATCGCCAACTCGAGTGCGAGTTTGAACCGCGGCCTTCGCCGCGCGGCCTCCTTGCCGGCCGCCTCCATCATGGCCGTGACTTCGCTCCCCAACTCCACGCCTCGGCAAGGCCGTTTGGCAAGCAGGCTGAAGAGCGAGCGTCGAAACGCAGCCACCTCCGCGTCGACGAGCAACCTGGCTCGAGCAAGGCTGCCTGCCGCCGCAGCGGCTGCGTGCGAGCGGGTTGCCGGATCGCCCAAACCCTCGGCGTCCAACACGCGGGCAATCACCTCCGGCGACAACGGACGAAACCGCACCACTTTGCAGCGGGAACGAATCGTTGGCAGCTGCCGCTCAAGGGCCGTGCCCACCAGGATCAGCACCGCCGCGTCGGGCGGTTCTTCCAGGGTCTTGAGTAAGCAGTTCGCGCCCTCTTCGGAGATGGCGTCGGCATCGAGAATGATGGCGACCTTTCGCTGGCCAACCGCAGGGCGTAGCAGAATCCGCCAGCACAGCCCCTCCCGCATGCGATGCTCTGGCGTGCCGATGAAAGCCTCGAGGGGGATCGTGGCCCGCTCTTCGGGCTTGGCCACCACATCAATATCCGGATGGCTGCCTGCCATGGCCTGGATGCAGGACGAACAACGACCGCAGGCGGTCAGCCCCTCGCCCGGAGCTTCACACGTCAGCACGCGAGCAAGTCGCAGGGCGAAGGTGGACTTCCCAACCCCCTCGTCACCAAGAAAGAGGTAGGCCCCTGCCACCCTCCCTCGGGCCGCCGCGCGGACAAAGCCGGCGACAATCTCATCGTGCCCTTCGATCCCTTCCCAGGCCATGTTCGCTCACCCTTCTGACCCGGTGGCCTCTAAAGGAAGGTCGTCAAACGCAGCCCGTACCGCAGCCTGCAGCCGGCGGGCCACGTCGCCAGGCTCTCCGACGGCATCGACCTCACGGATCCGCTGCGGAGAGGCCGCCGCTTCCGCACGGTAGCCCGCGCGGAGCCGCTCGCGGAACAAATCCCCACGACTCTCCAGGCGATCGAGGTCTCGCTGCATCCGCGCCGCAGCGGTCACCAGGTCGACATCGAGCCAGAGCACAAGATCCGGCGCGAGCCCGCCTGTCGCCGTGGCTCCGATCTGCCGAACCACCTCAGGATCGAGTCCTCCGGCATACCCCTGATACACGATGTTCGAGAGCAGGAAGCGATCGCTCACCACCCACGCCCCTCGGCTCAGTGCTGGCCGGATAACCTCCGCGACCAGCTGTGCACGGGCGGCCATGTAGAGAAACATTTCGGTGGTCGCGGCGAGAGGAATCTCTTCTCGATGCAGCAGGATGTTGCGCACCGCATCGCCTGCAGCAGTTGCTCCGGGATCTCGGCAGGTCACCACATCCAGGCCGAGGCTTCGCAGCCAGTCTGCCAGCAAGGAAAGCTGCGACGACTTGCCCGACCCATCGATGCCCTCAAGCGTGAGAAACCTGGCAGCCACGGGATGGTCCTCAGCGAGCAGCATGACGGGGGCGAGAAAACGTTTCACAACACCGGTAGGACAGTGTCCGCCGCAGCGATCACCCGCCGCAGCCGCCATCCGAGCCCGGCGACTCCATCATCCCGCGAATCCCCAGTGTATCGGCCGGATCGAGTTGGGTCGTGCGACGCAGCACATCAAGGGCCATCTTTCGCTTACCAGTTGCCAGGAGCGTGTGGGCGAGCCCCTTGGCGGCTTCGAAAAACACCCGATTCGCCTCCAAGGCGTACGGCATGAGGCCGGAGGCTCCTGCCGCTTCCAGGGTTCGCAGCACAAGTTCGTAGGCGCGACCGAAGTGCCCGCGTGCGAGTTTGGCGTCATCCTCCTCAAGCGCAATCAGCCCCAACTGCACATGGGCTTCCAAAAAGTCGGGGCACTCCGAGAGAAGCCAGATCAGCTCTTCGCGAGCAATCTCCGCCTCGCCTCCCGCCAACATCGCCTCGACCTCTTCGAGATCTTCCTTTCGCTGACGGCTACACCGCGGCGGAATCAGTTCCCACACAGGACCCGTTCCAGGCTGCTCACGGCGGCAGAGGCTGAGCCGATCCCCACGACGCCCTGGCATCGCTTTCTTCCCCTTGGGCGACTTTTTCCCTGAAGACGCTGACGGCTTCGCGGCCGGGCCACGGGCCTGGTCTCGAGCGGAGTGGGATTTCTGCGGTTGGTCCGGCATGGGGCAAGCCTCGTTGGGCACCGGCGTCAGGCCGGTAAACTCCTTGGTTTTGGACCCGACATGCCCGCCGATTGCAAGGGGTGGGCTGAGTTTTGCCGCTTCCCTTGATGCAGATTCCTGCGGAAACGGACCGGTGACAGGAGTGGGCGGCGTGGCGAAAAAGACAAAGGCGGCCCCAAGCGACGCCGCTCGCACGGCTTCCGTAGAAGGCTTCGTGCTGGCCGCGACGCGGCAGCGCACGGTCACTCGGCGGCTCCTCGCCTGGTTCGATCGTCACGGACGGGACCTGCCATGGCGAAGGAACCGTGAGCCCTACCGCGTCTGGCTCAGCGAAGTGATGCTTCAGCAGACACAGGTGGAACGTGTGTGCGACTACTTCGTGCGGTTCCTGGCCACGTTCCCAGATGTGCATGCCCTCGCGGCGGCCACCGAAGCGGAGGTACTCTCGGCCTGGCAGGGTCTTGGCTACTACCGGCGGGCCCGTCAACTGCACGCATGTGCCAAGCAGATCGTCTCGCAGCACGCAGGGCATTTTCCCAACACGGTGGACGAGCTCTCGGCCCTGCCCGGCATCGGTCGCTACACCGCGTCGGCGATTGCCTCCATCGCGTTCGAGCGTTCGGAGCCGATCATCGAGGCGAACTCACGGCGGGTCCTCGCGCGGCTCGTCGGCTACGACCAACCGCTCTCAGGCTCGAGCACAGATCTCCCTCTGTGGGAGATTGCGCGGAACCTCGTCCCCAAACAGGGTGCGGGCCTGTTCAACCAGGCGCTGATGGACCTGGGGGCGATGGTCTGCCGGCCTACCGCCCCATCCTGTCACGCCTGTCCGCTGGCCACCGCCTGCACCGCGTTTCACGACGGCCGCACCGACGAACTGCCGCGCATGGCCAAACCCCGTGCGAGCGTGGCCCTCGACGAGGTCGCGCTCGTGATCACCGATGGCACACGGGTGCTCCTGGTGCAGCGTGGCGACGGCGAGTGGTGGACGGGCCTCTGGGATTTTCCGCGTGCGGCCCCCCCGCTGGGCCCGCTGCTCCGCGTTGCTCGACGGGAAGGTCGGTTGCTGGGCGAGGTCCGCTATGGCGTGACCCACCACCGGGTCCGGGTGGACGTGGTGCAGGTGGCGACCGAGCGCCCCACTGTGGTCGACCGAGCATTTCCGGCCTTTGCGAAGGAGCCGGCGGCAGTGAAGTGGCACCCTCTTTCTCGCCTCGCGCAGCTTGCAATGCCCTCTCCGGCCCGCCGGATCGCCGAGCTGGTGGTGCCGTTGCGGGCTCGGCAGTCCTGAGGCCCGATTTGCGTGCGACGAGCTTCGGAGGGAACCTTTCTCTGGTGAGGTGCGTCTTACCTGCCAGTCCGGGTCGAACCCGTTTCCGCGTCTGCCCGCCGCACGTGATCCTGCCGAGGAGTTCTGATGATGCCGTTGATTGCCCGTCTTTCGCCGCGTTTCTCGGCCCTACGAGCTTGGGAGTTGGCCACAGGCATGTCGTCGATGGCCCTCGCGATCGCCCTGCCCCTTGCCCAGGCCGTCGGCATGGGGGCGACTCCCCTGGTCGCAGCGGAAATCGGCCGGGACGCCGTTCCGCTCGAGAAGGTGGTGATCTTCACCTCCGGTGTGGGCTACTTCCAGCATGGTGGCGAAGTCGACGGCTCCACGACGGTGCAACTCGACTTCCAGACCGACGAGATCAACGACCTCCTCAAGAGCATGGTGGTGCAGGACCTTGGTGGTGGAGCGTCGGCACCAACCGTGAGTTATGCCTCACGTGATCCCATCACCAAAACACTCGCCTCGTTCGCGATCGACCTGACCGACGACCCGTCGATCGGCACGCTCTTGGGACGGCTTCGCGGGGAGCGGGTCGAACTCCAGGCCGCGAGCCCCGTGACGGGCACGATCCTCGGTGTGGAGAAGCGGCTCGTGCCCACGGCCGACGACCGCCCCCCCGTGGAAAAGGAATACATCACCGTCCTCGCCGACGATGGGCTCCGCACCATCGCTCTTGAAACAGTCACCCGCATTCGACTCGTCGATGCGGAACTGCAAAAGGAGCTTGAGAAGGCGCTCGCCGTCTTGGCCTCGGCGCACGACAGCGACAAGAAGCAGGTCACGATCCGCTTCCCTGGCGAGGGTCGACGCGATGTTCGCATTGGCTACGTGCAGGAAATGCCGCTCTGGAAGACGAGCTATCGGCTTGTGATCGACGAGGATGGGAAGGCCTTTTTGCAAGGCTGGGCCATCGTGGAAAACACCACCGATCACGACTGGGATGGCGTCGACCTCACGCTCGTGAGCGGACGACCAATCTCCTTTGTGATGGATCTCTATCAGCCGCTGTATGTGCCCCGGCCTGAGGTGCAGCCCGAGGTCTACGCGTCGCTCCTGCCCCAGGTCTACGGGCAGGACATGCTGGCCAGCGAAGAAGAGTTTCTCGCGCGGCGGATGGCCCGCGGAGAACCCCAAGCCGAGGCGATGCTCGCGATGGACGCCGCCGGCATGGGGGGCATGGGAGGAGGAATGGGCGGCATGCCTCCTCCTTCTGCAGCGGCCCCAGGCGTCGTTGCGGGCAAGGCGATGGCACGCGGGCGAGGACTCTCGCTGAGCGAAGCCGCGGCGGCCACGCGGAGCCTCGCTGAAGGGGGCGACCTGGGCGAACTCTTCCGCTACGCGATCACCGAACCGGTGACCCTCGCACGCCAACAGTCTGCCATGCTTCCGATCGTTTCGGGAGCCGCCGAGGTTGAAAAACTCGCGGTCTACGACGAGCAGGTCCTCGCCAAGCACCCCCTCTCGGGCGTGCGTCTGAAGAACACAACAGGGCTCAACCTGATGCAGGGCCCGCTGACCGTTTTTGAGGCAGACGCCTACGCCGGCGACGCCCGCATCGAAGACCTTCCGCCGGAGAGTTCACGGCTGATGACCTATGCGGTGGAACTCGATGTCGAAGTCGCTCCGCGGAGTGAGTTTGCCCCTGAGCTGCTCACGGCGGTCAAACTTTCCAAGGGCACACTGATTGAGACCCGCAAACTCACGCGAAAAAAGGTGTACGACGTCCGCAACTCCAGTGACGACGACGTCAACGTGCTCGTTGAGCATCCCCTCGAACCCGCCTGGGCGCTGACAGCCCCTGCCAAGCCCGATGAAACCACCCGCGACCGCTACCGCTTCATCGTGAACGCAAAGCCTGGGGAACCCGCCAGCCTGACGGTCGCGGAAGAACAGATCGTTCACCGCAGCTTCGCAATCACCAACTTCAACGATGATGCGATCGCCCTCTACATCCGCGCCGAAGAAGTGAGCCCCGCAGTGAAGGAGGCTCTCCAGGAGGTCGTGGCCAAGAAACAGGCCATCGCCTTGCTCGCCCGTGAGCGACAGGACCGCGAACGCGAGATCGCTGCCATCGGCGAAGAGCAGACGCGGATCCGCGACAACATGGGACGCATCGACCGCAACAGCGACCTCTACACGCGCTACGTGCAGAAGTTCGATGAGCAGGAAACTCGCATCGAAGACCTTCGCGAGCAGATTGCGATGCGGATGGAGCAGGAGCACGAGGCCCAGATGGCTCTCGATGCCTACCTCATCTCGATTGAGATCGAGTGAGCCCGAGCTCTCCTGCGACGTTCTGCCGACCAAACGAAGCCGCCTCTCTTGATCCGCGAGGGACATGCCATGCGAGTTGCTTTCCTTTGTCGACTGTTCTGTGCGACCATGCTGGGAAGCATGGTGAGTGTGGGTGCCGCGAGCGAACGAGCCGACAACGTGATCACAACCGAGACCGCCGCTCAAGCCGTCAGCCATCTCGGCTGGCAACTCGTGGCTCGCTCGGGCGACGGGAATGCGATTGTGTCGCCAGTGAGCGTCTGGCAAGCCCTCGCCATGACCCATGCAGGTGCCTCGAGCACCACCGCCGCCGAAATCGCCGGTGTGCTGGGGATGCCGAACGATCCCCAACTGATAGGTGACGCCTCCGCGGAAATGCGGAAGGCGTTTGACGAGCTTCGCAGCGACCAGATCCGCCTGGCGATCGCCAATCGACTCTGGCTTCAGCAAGGCAAGTCTGTTGCCAACACCTTCACCTCGCTGCTCGAAACAAAGCATGCCGCCAATGCGGGAGTTCTCGACTTTGCGGCCGCCCCTGAAGCCGCGAGAGGAAAGATCAACGGCTGGATTGCCGACCATACCAACGACCGGATCACCGACCTCCTCCCCTCAGGATCGATCACGCCCCTGACGCGGCTCGTGTTGACCAACGCCGTGTTTATGAAGGCTGACTGGCAGGCTCCCTTTGACGAATCGCTGACACGCGACGAACACTTCGATCTTGGCGAGGGCGTCCAGATCAAAGTGCCTTTCATGCACCGTGCCGACACCTTGCGAGCCGGACGGGCCGGCAGCGAGGGCTCGGAGATGCTGGCCTGCGAAATCCCATACGCCGGGGGGCGGCTGGCGATGGTGATCCTCGTGCCGGATGCTCCTGACCCAGACGCGAGTGACGGCGTGGAGAACGTGCTCGCCCAGCTTGACGGCGACTGGCTCTCGTCGCTGCGGACAGGCGGCGGCTTGCGGCGGCAGTCGGTGCGGCTGGCGCTCCCGAAATGGACGGCACGCAAGCCGCTCTCACTCAAGAAGGCTCTCTCAGAACTCGGCATGCAGCAAGCCTTCGATGCCTCGCAGGCCGACTTTTCAGGGATCGACGGCACGCGCGACCTCTTTGTGTCCGACGTGGTTCATGAAGGCTTCGTGGAGGTCAGCGAAGAGGGCACTGAAGCTGCCGCCGCGACCGGAGTCGTGATCGGCGTGCGGAGCGCCCTGCCCCCCTCCGAGCCGCTGGAGATCAAGGCCGACCGCCCCTTCCTGTGGACCGTCATCGACACCCGCACCGGCAGCATGCTCTTTGCGGGCGTGGTGGCCGACCCCCGGGGCTAAGGCATCGGCGGATCGGCCGACGCCAGAAGGCCCGCCTGCCCCGCATTCGCTGGGGCACCCTACCGAGCAGAGCCGGTTTCGATACGATGGGGTTTCGCGGTGGATGATGAGATCCCCTTCCCCGGAGGTTGCAACCAAGGTGGCAGCAGCGGCCCTCGCCCTCGAAGACGGCACGGTGTACGTCGGTGAAGCATTCGGTGCCACCGGCACGGTCTCAGGAGAGGTCTGTTTCAACACCTCGATGACCGGGTATCAGGAGATCCTCACCGATCCGAGTTATCGCGGCCAGATCCTCACGATGACCGCCGCGGAGATCGGCAACTACGGCATCAATCAGGACGACGTGGAGAGCGGCCGGCTGCAGATGTCGGGCTTTGTTGTTCGCTCAGCAAGCCGGATTGCCAGCAACTTTACCGCGACCGGGACACTCCACGACTACCTCGCGGCTGCGGGCGTGGTTGGCATCCAAGGAATCGACACGCGTGCCCTCGTCCGCAAGCTTCGGTCCCAGGGCGTGATGACTGGCGTGCTCTCGAGCGAGATTCTGGACCACGAGCAACTCGTCGCCATGGCCGCCAAGGCGGAATCGCTTGTTGGTCGCGACATGGTGCAAGAAGTGATGCCCGACGCCGCACGCGAGTGGGAAGAGCGGCTTGATGCGTGGGCAGAACCACTTCCGCAACCGAGCGTCGGAGGCGACCTCCCCCCTGCTCGCGCCGACAAACCGCTCAAGCATGTCGTTGCTCTCGATTACGGCATGAAGTGGAACATTGCCCGCCACCTGGCGAGCCAGAACTGCCGTGTCACCGTGCTTCCCGGCAGTGCCTCCGCCGAGGAGGTGCTCGCTCTGTCTCCCGATGGCGTGTTTCTCTCCAACGGTCCGGGCGACCCGGAACCGCTCACGTACGCGGTCGAGACCGTCCGTGGTCTCGTGGGTAAACTTCCGATCTTCGGCATCTGCCTCGGGCACCAACTCCTCGCTCAGGCCTGTGGTGCAAAGACCTTCAAGTTGAAGTTTGGGCATCGCGGTGGCAACCAGCCGGTGATGGACCTCACCACCGGAACGGTGGAGATCACCTCGCAAAACCACGGCTTTGCCGTCGACGAAGAGACCCTCCCGGCAGACCTCGAAGTCACCCATCGCAATCTCAACGATGGCACGATCGAAGGGCTGCGGCACCGCACACTGCCTGCCGCGAGCGTGCAATACCATCCCGAGGCCGCTGCTGGCCCTCACGACTCGGCGTATCTCTTCGACCGCTTTCGCAGCATGCTCGACGCGGTCTGAGCCCACTCGTCACGGCCTAGGGCCGTGACCGGCACGCTGACGCAGTCGCTCCGTTCTACGCCGCAGGTTTCTTTACCGCCTTCAGACAAGAACTCGCGACCGGCACGTTTTGACATGCGCACGACGTGTGCCAGAGTTGCGTGGCGAGGAGGCACGATGCCTCCAGCCCCAAACGCTCGCCACGTTTGCGTTCCCATGTCAGTTCTTTGCCAAGGAGGCAGTTCATGTCCCGTTTCGTGACCAGCAGCATTGCTGCTCTTGTTCTCACCGCCGTCATGGCCACCAGCGCCACCGCCGGCCTTTTCCACCACAAGCGCAGCTGCGAGCCAAGCTGTGCTGCTGAGCCCACCTGTTGTGCCGTCGAGCCCAGCTGCTGTGCTCCTGCTGAGCCAACCTGCTGTGCCGCAGAGCCAGTCTGTGCCGCAGAGCCCACGTGCTGTGCCGCTGAGCCGACCTGCTGTGCAGCTGCTTCGTGCTGCCCGACGAATCCCTGCATCACGTATCACCACCGCTGCGGTCACCACCGCAACCGTGGCTGCTGCGAGAAGGCGACCTACGAGACGGTCCTCCACGTGACGAGCCCCGAGACCTGCTGCACCGTGTGCGTGCCGGTTTGCCTCCCCTGCTGCTGCGAAGGCTGCCCCGCTGAGAAGGCCCGTTGCACGCTGATCGGCAAGGGTCAGGTTCGCTACGACTGGTGCTGCGGCGTGTCGGTGATCGTCCGCTTCAAGCACTCCGGTGACATCTGCGTCACCTACGTTGGTGCCTAAGAACGCTTGAACCGCTTTCGCCCGACGTGGCGAGCGTTCGCTGCGAGAAGATGCCCGGCCGGGGTTGATCCCCGGCCGGGTTTTTCTTTTGAAAGATCAAAGCGATCGCTACCCGTGAGCGAGGAACCGCTCGGCATCGAGCCCCGCCATGCAGCCGGTGCCAGCGGCCGAGATCGCCTGCCGGTAGTAGTCGTCAGCAACGTCACCTGCGGCAAACACGCCTTCCACACTCGTGTTGGTTCGGAAGTGCTTCTTCCACACGAGATAGCCCTTCTCATTGGTCTCGAGCTGGCCGTTGAGGAAGGCTGTGTTGGGGGTGTGACCAATCGCCAGAAACACACCCGCCACCTCGAGCGTTGTCTCACCACCCCCAGCCACGGTGCTCCCGAGCCGCACGCCCGTGACCCCCTTCGCATCGTCCCCAAGCACTTCCTCAAGCGTCGCGTTGAAGTGGATCATGACCTTCGGGTCGTCGATCGCCCGCTGCGCCATGATCTTGCTCGCCCGCAGTTCATCACGGCGATGAATGAGATGCACGCGGCTGGCAAACTTCGTGAGATACGTCGCCTCCTCGACGGCCGAGTCACCGCCGCCTACCACCACCAGTTCCTGATTGCGAAAACGCGGCAGGGCACCGTCGCACACCGCACAGGCGCTCACGCCGCGGTTCTTGAACCGATGCTCACTCTCGAGGCCGAGCCAGTTGGCACTCGCCCCAGTGGCCACAATCACGCACTTGGCCTGCAGCTCACCACCTTCCGAAGGGAAGAGGCGGAATGGGCGCTGCGAAAAATCGACCCGGGCGATGTCATCGGTGATCACACGGGTGCCGAAGTTCACCGCCTGCTGCCGCATCAGTTCCATCAACTCCGGACCGGTCACCCCCTCGCCACCGTGTGGCGCCATCATCCCGCGTCGGCTCGCAGGAAGCGCCGAGTCGAGATAGCCGCCGAGGTTGCCGGCAGGAAAGCCCGCAAAATTTTCCACCTCGCTCGTCAGGGCGAGTTGCCCCAGCGGCAGCGTGCCCGCCATGCGGTTTTCCTCGGTGATCGCTCCTTCGTAGACGACCGGGTTCAGCTGAGCCCGTGCGGCATAAATCGCCGACGACCAGCCCGCGGGGCCACTGCCAATGATGACGACATTTTCCAGAGGCGTTTCTGACATCAGGGCTCTCACTCCGTGACAACATGCAGACGGTTACCAGCCACGACAAAAAGCCCGCCGTAGCCAAGGGCAGCATCTTCTCCGATCCCCCCCCACGGCTCAACCGCAGACACGCGAAGGACGCCGCAGCCCCGCATCAAAGCCTCGCTGACTCCGCCCGCCCAACCACCCAGCGAGGGCTGAGCCCGGTGCTGACTCGACGGCGTAGAGGAGCGAGCGACGCCCGGAGGGCGCAAGCGAAGCGGATCTTCGAGTGAGCGAGGGCCAGGAGGGCCCGCAGAGAACGTCCGGCGAGGCAGCACCGGGCTCAGCCCGAGCGCCCCTACGAGAAGCCCGCAGTTAGCAGCGACACCTCTTCCGCCCGGAGCGACACGTGTCAGAATCCTGTTCTATGCCCACTTTCGCCTGCCCACCGCTCCCCGACACGTTCCGCCGCTGTGTGGTGACCGGCAGCTCGGGCTATCTCGGCAGCCGGCTCGTGGCAACGCTTCAGCAGGCCGGGATCGCCGTGCTTGGAATCGACCATCGACCTGCGAGCCGCAGGGTGGCAGCCTCTGCCAAGCCGAAGAGTTTCGTGGCCAGCGACATTCGCGACCCAAACCTCGCCAAGCCCATCGGTGATTTTTCACCCGACACGATCCTCCACGCCGCCTACGCGGTCCAGCCCTTGCGTAACGAACGGCTGATGCAGGAAGTGAACGTGGGGGGCACCACGAATGTGCTCAACATTGCCGCAGCGGTGCGGGCCCAGAGGGTGCTCGCGGTGTCGAGTGCGACGGCGTACGGTGCGTGGGCCGACAACCCCGTTCCGATGGACGAGTCCTTTCCGAGGCGACCGTGTCAGGCCTTCCGGTATGCCACCGACAAGCAGACCGTGGAAGGACTGCTGGAAGCGTTTTCGCACTCGCACCCCGAGATCGCCGTCAGTTGGGTGCGGCCGGCCATCATTGGTGGGCCCTGCGGCAGCAGTTTTGTTACGCGGTTCATCTTGCATGCCCCCGTCCTCGCCCGGTTTGACGGTGTCGACCAACCGCTCCAGTTTGTGCATGAACGGGATGTGGTGCGCGGCATCATCGCCGTGTTGGCGGCCGGAGGTCGGGGTGCCTACAACCTCGCCCCGCCAAACTGGACGATGGTCAGCGACATTGCACGCGAGACGGGGCGGGCCACGATCTCGATGCCATTTTGGCTCGGCAAGGCGATTCACACGGTGGGCTGGCATGTTCGCACACGACTGCACGAGGCGCCCGCAGGCTTTCTCGCGTTCGCCCGCTATCCATGGGTGGTGACCCCGCAGCGGCTCGTCAACGAACTCAACTTTGCCTTCGAGTACTCAAGCCTCGAGACGCTGCGATCCATGCTCGCCTGACACGACGCGAGCGTTGGCCACCCCCACACAGCAGCGGTCGGTGAGTGCGCTAGCCACGCACCTGGCCGCTGCCACTGACGATGTACTTGTAGGTGGTCAACTCACGGGTGCCGCAGGGTCCTCGGGCGTGCAGCTTATCGGTCGAGATCCCAATCTCCGCACCGATGCCAAGTTCTCCACCGTCATTGAAGCGGGTGCTCGCGTTCACCATGACCACGGCCGTATCAACCCGGGTGGCAAACCTTTCGCTCGCAGAGTGATCACTGGTGATAATCGCGTCGGTATGACGAGATCCGTAGCGATTGATGTGGGCCACGGCCGCGTCGAGCGAGTCGACCACCGCAACCGACATCTTGGGGCCGAGATACTCCGTGCGAAAATCGTCGTCGCTCGCCTCGCCCATCTCAGGCACCAGTTGCTGTGCCGCGACATCCCCGACGAGCTCCACACCGCGCGCCGTCAACTCACGTGCCACCTTCGGCAGAAATTCGGCCGCCACATCCGCGTGCACGAGCAACGATTCGGCCGCGTTGCACACGCCCATCCGCTGACACTTTGCATTCACGGTGATGTCGCGGGCCATCTCGAGATCCGCCGCGCGGTCCACGTAAACATGGCAGTTGCCAGAGAAGTGCTTCAGCACCGGCATGCGTGCCTCTGACGCGACGCGGCGGATCAGCGACTCACCACCACGTGGGATTGCCAGATCGATGAGGTCGTCCATGGCAAGAAAATGCCCGACGGCAGTGCGGTCGGCGGTGTCGACAAGTTGCACCGCGTCGGCAGGCAATCCGTGCTGCGGGAGCACGACCCGCACGCAGTCGACAATCGCTCGCGAACTCGCGGCCGCCTCTTTGCCGCCGCGGAGAATGATCGCATTGCCGGAAGCCACCGCCACGGCCGCCGCGTCGGCGGTGACGTTTGGCCTGGATTCGTAAATGAAGAAGACCACGCCCAAAGGCACGCGCACCTTTTGCACCTCGAGGCCGTTGGGCAGTGCACGCCGCTCGATGACCTCGCCAACCGGATCGGCGAGCCTCGCCACCGCCTCGACGCCGGCCGCTATCCCCTCGATCCGCGCCTGATCAAGCCGCAGTCGATCAACCGCCGCATCGGTCAGCCCAAAGCCGGGCGCCGCCGCGAGATCGACCGCATTCGCCTTGAGAATCGCAGGCACGTGAGCCCTGATTTCAGCCGCAATCGCGGCAAGGCATGCGATTTTCGTGTTGGTCTGCGCATCGGCCAGTTCGACCGCTGCCTGGCGGGCTCGCTCGGCGATCCCTCGGCAGTGCGCCAGGAGGGCACCGTCGGCGGGATCCGTGGGGAGTGAATTCTTGGCCATCACCTGGAAAGACTCTTGGGGCGGGACGCTGTGACAGTATCATATGCCGAACGTCGCGAGGTCGGGCGAGCCCTGAGAAAGTGGTCCGATCGTGACGCCAGCCTCGGTGGGGGAGGAGCGGGGAGCCGTTAGGCTCATGGATCGCTCCCAGGAATCACGCACACGCGCACACGGGAGTTCCCATGGACTTGGCAAGCTTGACGCTGTTTGGACAGGCCGACGCCGTCGCCTCCTCCGTCGACATCGTGGGATCGGCAAAAGAGTTTGTCAGTTTTGCCACGACCCACTGGCGGTTCTGCCTGCTGCACTTCCTCGAGTTTGCTGTGTGGGGAGCCTGGTTTGTTGTGTTGGGCAACATGCTCAACGCCCGTGGCTTCTCCCGCAGCGAAATCGGTCGCATCTACAGCACGATGCCGATTGGTTCGATGATCGCCCCGCTGTTTATGGCGGTGCTGGCAGACAAGTACTTCAACACCGAAGTCCTGATCGCCGTGTGTCACATCGTGGGCGGCATCCTGCTGTTCATGATGTCCCGCACCAACAAAGCCTGGCCCTTCTTCTGGATGGCCCTGTTCTACGCGGTGCTCTTCTCGCCAACCTTGAGCCTGGTGAACTCAATCGTCTTTGCCCACAACGACGACATCTTCGGCGGTGCTGCAGAGGCTGGCTTCCCCTGGATTCGCGTGTTTGGAACGCTTGGCTGGATCGTGGCGGGCCTCTCGCACACGTTGATTCTCAAGAAGGGTGAGCCGGTCAGCGCACGGCCGATGGTTTTGGCCGGGGTGCTCTCGCTGATCCTCGGTGGCTTTGCCTTCACACTTCCCGCAACGGCGCCCGCCGGTGCGGCCAGCAACGGGGAGGTGGCTGCAGCCGAGGCAACTGCCGACGACACAGCAGGTGAGGCCGTGGCGGCGGCTCCCGCCGCGGAGCAGTCGATCGTGTCGGGCTCCATCGAAATGCTGAAGAACAATCCCGTCTTCTTCGGCGTGACGTTCGTCGCGGCGATGGCGATGGGCCTCTACTTCGCCTTCGCAGCACTCTACGTGGAGAAGTCGGGGATTTCCGGGCGAACGGTCGGCCCCGTGATGACCATCGGTCAGTGGATTGAAATCTTCTTCATGCTCTCACTTCCGTGGTTCCTGGGAGCAGACAACAAAAACATGAACTTCGTGCTGATGGCGGGCATCTCGGCCTGGGCAGCTCGCTTCCTGTTTTTCGCGATCGGACGACCGTTGGCTCTGATCCTGCTCGGCGTGGCGATCCACGGCATCTGCTTCGACTTCTTCTTTGCGGCTGGCTTCATCAATGCCAACAGCATCGCCCCGGCCGGCCTCACGGCCACCGCCCAGCAGCTCTACGGCTTCTTGGTCTATGGCCTGGGAATGTTCTTGGGATCGCTGGGAGCCGGATGGCTGAACGAGCGATTCACCACCGTCGAGCTCGATGCGGATGGCAACGAAGTCGCCACCACGCGCTGGGGGCTTTTCTGGCTCGTGCCCGCAGTCATCGTGGGCATTTCGGCCGGGCTCTTTTGGTACTCCGTGATGTCTGGCAACGCGGGTGCGTAACGCCCGCGGTAGGGTCTCACGGGTTGAACAGTTCGAGAGCGGATCGCACCAGGCCCACGGCGTGGACGCGGACGATTTGCACGCCAGCCCCGGCGAGGCGGCAGGCCACACCAGCGGTTCCGCCGTCGCGCCAGAGCAGATCGAACTCGGCAGGCAGCTCCTCAACGGCCAGGGCCGTGCGGAGTGCCTTGCCGAGAAAGCCCTTCCGCGAGTGCCCGACGAGAATCGGCACACCCAGATCGAGAAAGGCGTCCGCTCGTCGGATGAGCTCAAGGTTGTGTTCGTGCGTCTTGCCGAATCCGATCCCCGGGTCGAGGCAGATCCGCGGCTGGGAAATCCCCGCCGCCAGCAAAGCATCGCGGCGAGCGGCCAGATAGGCGTGGATCTCGGCGACGACATCGTCGTACTGCGGCTCGATCTGCATGGTCTGCGGCGTGCCCTGCATATGCATGCAGCACACCCCAACCCCGCTGAGCGCGGCCACCTCAAGCATGCGAGGGTCACCCTCAAGACCGGTCACATCGTTGATGATCTCGGCTCCCAGGGCGACCGCCCGCTCAGCCACCTCAGCCTTGGACGTGTCGATCGACACAGGCAGTCCAGAGCGTTCCGCGAGCGCCGCGACCACCGGCTCGATCCGCCGCAACTCCTCGGCGGTGTCCACCGGCTCTGAGAAGGGCCGCGTGCTCTCCCCTCCCACGTCGAGGATGTCGGCTCCCTCGGCGGCCAGTCGTAAGCCGTGGCAGACCGCCGCGTCCACCGAATCATGCCGACCGCCGTCCGAGAAGCTGTCGGGCGTGACGTTCACGATGCCCATCACCAACGGACGTCGACTGCCGCCAGGGTGCGGAACGGCAAGGGTGCGCGAACGCAGCTGCCAATGCGTAGGGAGCGGGATCACCAAGGTTCTTCCATCAGGCCGACCACCTGCTGGGCAATCTTGATGATCGCCTCCTGCTGTGTGCTCGCGACCGAACGGCCATACTCCGGTACGAGCGCAGCAGCCTGACCCACATCCACACTGGCAGCAGGCAGCGGTACGTCACCTTTGGCAAGGACCGCACCACCGCGATCTGCCCAGGTCACGAGCACCTGATAGTTCACCTGCACCATCCGCGACTGGTCTGTGGGGCTCTCCACCACCATGCGTTTGGTGTCGGCCACCACGCGCCCCGTGAGCACGCTGTCGGCGTCTTCCGCCGTCCCCACCACCTTGAATGGCGTCCGTCGCTCGATTTCTTTGCAGACGGCCTCGGTGATTCGTTCGCCGATATCGATTGATGGCGTCGTACGATAGCTGTCGGACTGAAAGAGTGGCACGTAGACCGTGCGCACGTTGGCGGCGTAGAGGGTGTTGTTGCCAACGCGGTAACCCGCACAGCCTGTCGCCATCAGGCCGATGACGGCGGCGGCAGCAACGGCACACGCCTTCCACGAAGACGATCGCTGTCGCCTCAACTTCGGCTCGCACGTCTGCGACGACACGGCCCGGCATCCCGTCGGGGACATGTCCTCACCCCGACATAACAGGATCATCGTGGCGACATGCCTCCAGGCAAACCCGCCGTGGTGATGCCGCCGTCATTCCCATCGGCGGCGACCTCGATCACATCGGCTTCTGCCATCGCGTCAAGCTCTGCTTCCTTGAGCGAGTCTGGGTTTAAAAACGCCGTCAGCATTGGAAAAGGATTGTCAGAGACGTCTTCAAGACCTTTGATGCCGTCGAGTTTTGCGAGTGCCTGGGTCGCCATCGACGTGTTGGAGTAGTCGCGAGCGACCAAGCCGTAGTAGATCCTCGCGGCGGCGTAGTGCTCCCCCTTCTCATAAAACGCGGCCCGGTTGAAGTGCCGCTTTGCCTGCTGCTCGGCGATCCGCGCACGAGTCTCCATCAGCCGTCGCTCTTCTTCAGAATCGAGCTGGTCAGGGAACTGCACCAGGGTTTGGTCTGCGAGAATCTCGGCTTCGTCGAGCACGCCACCTTCGTAGCCAGCCCCTTGGTAACTTCGAATCTTCGACTGCAGTCCGAGAAGGTGGGCCTCGAGCAGAAAGTCGCTGTCGGGATACTCGCTCCGCAGAAGCCCGTAAAAGTAGTCGGCATCGAGCCACTGCCGATCCATGAAGTGGGCGTTGCCCTGGGCCATCAAACTGTCGTCGGCAAGTGGCCCACGCGGTGAGTTCATCCGCACGTGATCGAAGGTTTTGAGCGCCCGGCCACGTGTGTCAAACAGGGGGCGTGAGCGATCGGCCACATTCGGCACGAGGGTCCAGTAGCCATTCCGCTGGTCGAGTTTGAGCCAGTAGTCGCCAATCACAAACTGCCGCTGTGCGATGCGGTCGAGGTAGCGCGTATTCGCATACTTGCGGACCAACTCGTCGTACGCATCTTCTGCCTTGGGATACTGGTCAGTGAAAAAGTAGCACTCTGCCAGCTGCCACATGGCATCTTCTTCGATGGCCGAATCGGGCCAGCGGTCGATCACTTTCTTGTACTGCGGAGTGGCCGATGCGTAGTCACCCTTGCGGTAGAAGGTGTCGGCTTCGGCCAACGCCCGCCGAGCCACCTGCTCATTGGGGCCACGACCGGTCATCTTTTTCCATCGCTTCTTGATGTTCTCGCCTTTGAAAAACTCCCAGGGAGTGCCCTGGTCGGCTGAGAGGTATTCCGAGGAGATCACATCCCCTTCGGCATCTTCACCAAGTTCTGCGTCGATGTCGGCTTCCGTCGCCGCCGTCTGCTCTGGCTTGGCCCACGGCCAACTTGGCGACGGCAGGGTCACGCAGCCAGTCGATGCGGTCATCACAACAGCCAGACAGCTGGAGATCGCAAATGTGCTGTAAAGCTTCATGATGTCTTTGCGTTCGTTCATAGGTGTTGGCTCGTGCCGTTGGAGAGGTGGCGGGCTGAGTTCAGCCGCCTCCCCAACGTGTGGGAAACGTAGGTATTCATCACAGCCCGCAGCTCCCCCAAAACACGACCTTCGATCGTGATGTCGCGATCTTTTCTCCCGACCGCACGGGCTGCGGCTGCCCGCAGCGCGGCCGTGCCTGCCACGGAGACCGAGACCAAGCCTCGCTTGCCTCGACGGCAGTTTGTGCAGAGCGCCCCCCCATCGAGCATCCCGAATGCGGTGCGGCCCGTTGGCTCAAGACGAACGCCGCAGGCCCCGCAGCGACCGACCGCCGGGCCGTGTCCACCCGCCTGCAGGAGCGCAAGCTCGGCAGCCAACACCGCAACGGGTGCAGACGCCGACGACCACTCGTCGGAATCGGCTGAGAGCGTGATGAGTGCTGTCTCAACAGCATCAAACATCTCCGGTTGAGGGTCGGCTTCTGCGGTCAGGGCGTCGAGGAGTTCGGCGAGATACATCCCGCCATGAAATCCCGCGAGAGATCGGCCCACGCGGAACCGCCGCTCAAGCGACGCCTCGGTCAAAAGATCGAGGCCTCCGGACGAACGACGGAGGACGAGTACCTGACAGATCGAAAGCAGGTCAAGGGCGGAGTCAAAAGCGTTCTTCGGCCGCCACGCTCCCTTCGCCAGAGCCCGCAGCTTGCCGAACTCGCGGGTGAAAATCGTGGCGATGCAACTGGTCTCGCTGTACGGATAGGTCCGGACAACGATCCCCTGGGCCTTCTCGGGCACCATGGTTAGCCTGCCGCGGGCTCGGGAAGTCGTTCGATACGCACCCAATCGATACGGCGGCGGGTCGCTCCGAGCACCTGCAGCCGCACCCCATCCGACTCAAACGCCTCGCCGATCGAGGGAATGCGGCCGGCGAGATGAAAGACAAGCCCGCCGATCGTCTCAAAGTCGGCTTCCTCGGGAAGCTGCAGATTGAGCCGCTCGTTGACTTCTTCCAGACGCACCTGGGCCCGCGCTTCCGCAACTCCCTCATCGATAATGCGAAAACCATCCGTGGTGTCTTCGTCGTGCTCGTCGGCGATCTCACCAACGATCTCTTCCAAGACATCCTCAATCGTGACCAGCCCGGCCACCCCACCAAACTCGTTGGTCACCAGGGCCATATGCGTGTGGGTCTGCTGAAACTCACGAAGCAACTTCTGCACGCTCTTGCTCTCTGGCACGAAGAAGGGGGCCCTGAGGAGCGTGCGGAGATCTGGGCGCTCTGCGTCCTTTCGTGAAAGCTCAGTGAGCAGTTCGCGAGTGTGCAGCATGCCAATGATGTTGTCCGGTGAGTCTTCCCACATCGGGATCCGCGAGTGGCCGCATTCGGCCGCGTGCCGCACCACTTCGTCAAAGGAAAGCCCAACCGAGAGGGTGATCATGTCGGTGCGGTTGGTCATGATCTGGGACACCTTGACCTCGCCAAGATCGATCACGCCCTCGATCATGTCACGGGCCGATGACTGCAACCGCCCGTCACGGTGCGCTTCGTCCACCACCAGCCGCAGTTCGTCCTGCAGTTGTTCATCGGTCGGTGGCACTTCGCGATGACCGGTCACGCGGCCCACCAGGGTCGCCAGCCGTCCGATGATCGCCATCACGGGACGCCCGACACCGATCACGCCCCTCCAAAACCACCAGGAACGGACCGCAATCACCGGCCCCGCAAGCCTGGTGACCACCATCGGCATCACGACGAGCAGGAGCCAGAGCACCCCGGTGAAGCCTGCGGCCACCGCTGCGGCCCGCGCCGGTGATGCCGAGGGAACAATCCACCGCAGCGCCGCCAGAATCGTGGCGCCCGCGGTTGCCATGGTCACAACAGAGGCGGCAAAAAAGGCCACCGTTTCACTCGCATCGACGATTTCGTCGTAGCGTTCTGGCATCCCTTGCTCGCGACAGATCTCCTGCAGCCGATGACGCCTTGCTCCGCGCACCGCCCGCGCCTGAATCGCGGCGGCCGCAGCGATCGCAAGCAGGCCCACCGCACCCGCGGCAGTGGCCGCGGGTGGATCGGCGGTGATCACGGCGACAGAAGGCAGCAAAAGGCTTGGCATGCAGGGCGTTTTCAACGGGATCGAGTGGGGCGAGGACGGGCCTTGGTGACGGGCCGACGAGGCGGGGCAGGCAGGCCGATGGCGGCCATCACACGCCGCTCAGCCCGCCGCATTTTCACACGGGCTGCCGAGGTCGTGTCGTCATACCCTGCGAGGTGCAGCACGCCGTGGATGATGTAGTAGGCCAGTTCATGCTCTGCTGCCCAGCCCAGTTCCTCCGCAACCCGACACGCCGTCTCCGTGCTCACGGCGATATCGCCGGAAAGCCCTCCCGGCCACGCGGCCACCTCGTCGGTGGCCTCCGAGAGCCCAAAGGTGATCACATCAGTTGGGCCTTCATGCTCCAACCACTCTTGGTTGACCTCAGCCATCGCAGCATCCCCCAGCAGCACGACGGAGATCTCTGCCTCTGCAATACCAAGAGAGCCGCAGGCCCCACGCACCAACTGCCTGACCCACGCCACGCTGGCTTTGAGGCGACGCTGGCGATTGGAGACTTCGACGACAACGCCTTCCTTGCTCACGACGCTGTCCTCTGATCCGGATACTTGACCCGCCCGTGATACACCGCGTTCAGGCTCTTCACGAGGCTCCGCTCAATCTCCTTCAGTTCTTCAAGCGTCAGCCCACACTCGTCAAACTGGCCGTCGAGAAGTCGCTTCATCGCCAGATCGTGCACGAGGCTCTTGATCCGTGCCGGCGTTGGTTCCGTCAGCGAACGGCTTGCACTCTCCACAGCATCCGCCAGCATCATCACTGCACTCTCTCGGGTGCTTGGCTTGGGCCCCGGGTAGCGGTAGGTCTGCTCATCCACACCAGGCTTCGACGGGTCCGAAAGCGATTGCTCCGAAGCGCGGTGATAGAAGTACTCCACGAGCGTGGTGCCGTGGTGCTCCATGATCAGATCGATGATCGGCTTAGGCAGGTTGTACTGGCGTGCCAGTTCGGCACCTTCCTTGACGTGCGCCACAATGATCAGCGTGCTCATCGCAGGCACCAGCGTTTCATGCCGGTTGCCATGCGGGCCTTGGTTCTCAATGAAGTAGGCGGGCTTGAGCATCTTGCCGATGTCGTGAAAGTAAGCGCCCACCCGAACCAAAAGCCCGCGAGCGCCGATCGACTCCGCGGCGGCCTCGGCAATACTCGCCACGTTGATCGAATGGTTGTAGGTGCCGGGCGCCCGACGGACGAGTTCTTGCAGAAGCGGGTGGGCGATGTCGCCGACTTCGAGCAACGACAGATCGGTGAGCACCCCAAAACTCCGCTCGATGAAGGGCAGAAGCCCGGTCATCAGAAAGCCCGTCAAAACGGTCCAACCACCGGTTCGTGCCGCTTCGTAGAACAACTGCCCATTCAGGGGCCGATCCTCAAGGAGGCTTGCCCCGATGTGCGTGGCGAGGGCCACGGCCCCAGCCCACAGACCGACATAAATCAGTTTGCTGCGGCTCCGAATGCGGCCCATCCAAAACACCGTGGCGGCAGCCGCAGCCGTGAGCGTGACGTAGTCTGCAAGCCCCAGTCCGAGACCAACGACCACAATCAGCGCGGCCTCCGCGGCCAGCAGCAGCGCCACGTCTTCGTCGTAGGCGATCGCCACGATCATGGCGAAGAGGAGCAGCGGCACGATCTCTGCATGCCAGCCGTCCACGCTTCCGATCAAGCATGCGACGATGGTCACCATCGTGAGGCCCAGCAGCGTCGCGACATGCCCGAGGTCCTCCAGCATGTCGGGGTGATGCAGATGAAGATAGAAGCCCGCGAGTGCGATCATCGCCAAGAACAGCCCGTAGATCGCCGCCGCCCTGCCAATGAACTGCTGCACATCGGCCTGCTCGAGATAGGCTCGATGCTCTTCTTTGAGCAGCGGCATGTCTTCCGTGGTGATCGGCACGCCCGCCTCGATGAGCACCTCGCCGGTGGCATACCGCACAAACTGCTCCGGTGTCTTCTCCTTCGCTTCCTGCTTGGCCCGATCGGTCGACTCGCGGTCGAGTTCGAGCGTGCCCTTGAGATTTGGCTCGATGTAGGCGAAGAGCGTGTCGGCAAAACTTCCCTCGCCAAGTTCTTCAAGGAGCCGCCGCTTGAGTCGCAACTTCGCCTCGCCAACGAGCACAGTCGCGACCTGCTCCCGAACCATCTCCTGCGGATTCCCGATGGGGTGCACATCGATTTCCGTTTGGCTCCCCTCATCGATCCCGTGCTGAATCTTGTCGAGCACGCCCGTCTGTTCGATCTCTGCGAAGGCCCGCTCGACTGCCTTTTCAAAGGCAAGAAGTTTTTCCTTGGTGTCGACATGGCTGCGGAAGGCGAGGTAGGCCTCTTGGGCCTGGGCTACCCGTGCGGCCACCTCCTCGGGGATGTCCGCGACGTCGGTCACAAGTTGCGGTGGCGGCTCGGTGCTTCCTTCGGGAGCTGCGGGTGCCTCTCCCTCGGCATCGCCTTCGGGCTCAAGCGCGGGTGCGGATGCCACAGGCGGCGTCACCGCAGGGGCCACGTCGGGGCCGGGAGGCGCTGGAAGGTAACGCACAAGGTCGGCATCGTCCGCCGCAAAGTCGCTCCAGGCATCGTGCGACTCGGTGGTCAGACTTTCCGCCGACGCAATCTGCGCCACACGGTTCTTGAGCCCATCGCGAACCCGCACAATCGGGGCTTTGTCTTGGGCATAAACCACCCGCACGAGGCTCTTCGCCCGCTCCTCAGCCTCGCGTGTCCGCTCCGGGTCGGGCATTTCAAAGGGAACACGCGACACCACGCCGTAGGACACGACCATGCCAGGACGGACCGACAACGGCGGCCGCCAGCCTCGCAGCACCACCAGCATCACCAGCGCCGCGAGCCCGCACATCGACAGCCGGAAGATCGTTTCCGACCGCACGAGCTGATCGACCAGTCTGCCCCAAAAGCCTGTGGGGGCTTCAATGGAGGCTCCGCGTTTCAGGCGGCGTCGATACGAAGAAGGGGCTACGGGCATGGGGACTCTGAGCGCATCAGCAGCGTCTGCTACGGGTGGCGAGGCTCGGCTCCTGTGTCGTCGTAAGCGTCTACGATCCGCTGCACGAGCGGATGACGCACGATGTCTTTCCCGCCCATCCTCACACGGGCACATCCGGGAATGTTGTGCAGCCGCTGCATCGCGTCGAGCAGTCCACTTTGGAGATGCGACGGCAAGTCAATCTGCGTGGTGTCGCCCGAGATCACCATTCGCGATCCCATTCCCAAGCGGGTGAGGAACATCTTCATCTGCGAGATGGTGGTGTTTTGGGCCTCATCGAGAATGATAAAGGCGTTGTTCAGCGTGCGGCCGCGCATGTAGGCCAACGGGATCATCTCGATCACGTCTTGCTCGGTGAGTCGCTTGAGCACTTCGTAGTCGAGAAGTTCTCGTAGCGCATCGAGCAGCGGTCGCAAGTAGGGATTGATCTTGGCCTGCAGGTCGCCCGGGAGAAAACCAAGGCTCTCACCCGCCTCCACCGCCGGCCGCACAAGTACGATCTTCCGCACCTGCTCAGACCGCAGCATCGACACCGCCATCGCGACCGCAAGAAAGGTCTTGCCGCAGCCAGCCGGCCCCGCGCAGAGCACGACGTCGTGCTCGCGGATCGCCTTCACAAACGCCGCCTGCCCATCGGAGCGCGGAAGTACTTGCTTCCCAGGGTTTCTCAGTTCAATGGGCTCACGAGGCATGGAGGGCCCAGAGCCAGTGGCCGCGGAGAGCACATTGGCCACATCGACCGACTCCACAGCACCACGCTCGGCAGCGATCCGCGCGAGCTGCTCAAATACTTCGGTGGCCTGTTTCACGGCAGGACCGTCCCCATCGATGTGGATCGTGTCATCGCGTGCAGAAACTCCAACTCCGAGCGTGGAGCGAATCTGCCTGAGGTGCTGATCACGCGGTCCAAAAATGGTGAGCAGCCGCTTGGTATCGACGACCGGAACTGTCGAGCGGGGCATTGAGTGCCGCCGGCTCAAGCCGGCGGTGAAACCGAGGTGGTTGGACGGAACGGTGCAGCCCGAAGCCGCTCACCCCGCCGCCAGAAGTATAGCAGCACGCAACCCACGTTCCGGGAACTGGTTCAGCGAAAAGCCCAGAGCATCCAGGCCACCGGCGCCGCCACCAGCATCGAGTCGATCATGTCGAGCACACCGCCGAGGCCCCCGAGCACGCTGCCGGAATCTTTTGCCCCAAGCTCCCGCTTTACCAGCGATTCGCTGAGATCTCCGAGGATTCCAGCCAGCCCCACGAGCGGCCCAAACAGGACCCAGCCCCCCCACGGCCCCTCGAGCCCACCAGGGGCAAACTGCTCCAGCACCAACCAACTGATCGTGGTCGAGCCCACCAGCGAGGCGATCGCGCCTTCCCAGGTCTTTCCGGGAGAAAGCAGCGGGGCCATTTTGGACTTTCCAAACAGCACCCCCACGACATATGCGGCGATGTCTCCCCCCTTCACGACCGCCACGACGCTGGCCAAGGGCAGAATGCTCGGCCGCCCTTCCGCTGGCTGCAGCACAAACCGAAGAGCGACGATGAACGCGAGGCAGATGCCGATGGAACTGGCCACAAAAAAAGCAGACGTCAGCCGCTGCAGGGCCTGCCGCTCAGGACGGTAGTCGATCACGGCGACGGCGAGGATCACCAGCAAACAGGCGACGTGGGCCAGGGCTGGCATGGCAAAGGCGGCCGCCGGCCACGCATCTGGTTGCGGCGGGCGGACAATCCCCGCCAGCACCACCAACGCCACCCCAGGTCGCAGCACCATTCCAGGCAGCAGCAGCCCACGGGCGGCAAACAGCCGAATCAACTCGTCGGTCGCAGCCACGGCCAGTCCGACCGCCACCGGCAGCAGCCACCAACCGACGGGCATCCCGGCAAACCCAACCGCATCGGCGGCCGAAAGGGATGCAAACACCGCGACGACCGCCGACGCCACGGCCAGTCGATTCCTGAACTTCGAGCCCGTCCGCTCGTCAGAGGGCCTGCTGTCGGCGGAAGAACGGGTGTCGGTCACGTTGTCGAAAGTCCTCCGAAGCGGCGATCGCGGCGGGCAAAATCCACCAACGCCTCTTCTAAGAGCGCCTCATCAAATTCGGGCCAGCAGGCCTGGGTGACCCAGATCTCTGCGTAGCTGATTTGCCACAGGAGAAAGTTACTGACCCGCATTTCCCCCGCGGTCCGGATCAGGAGATCAGGGTCCGGCATGCCGGCAGTCGACAACTTCGAGGCGAAGCAGGCTTCGTCGATGGCTGCGGGCTCGAGCGTGCCGCTGCCCACGTCCTCGGCCAGTTGCCGGGCGGCCGCAGCGATCTCGTCCCGGGCACCGTAGTTGATCGCTAAGCAGAGCGTCATGCCGGTGTTGCCACGCGAGAGTTCGACCGTGCGGTCGAGTTCTGCCAACGTGGAAGCAGGCAGCCCCTCGCGGCGCCCGATCATCCTTACCCGGATGTTCTCCCGCATGATCAGGTCACGTTCCTCGATCATGTACTTCTCAAGGAGGCACATCAGGAACTCAAGCTCGGCTGCAGGCCGACGCCAGTTCTCACTGGAAAGACAGTACAGCGTGAGTTGCTCAAGCCCGATCCGAGCCGCATGCTCAGTGGTGCGGCGAACGCTCGAGACGCCCTGCCGGTGCCCTTCAACGCGGGGGAGCCCTTGGGCCTGAGCCCAACGACCGTTGCCATCCATGATGATGGCCACGTGCCGCGGGAGCGCCTCGCGCGGGAGGTCCGCCACCACAGCCACCGCCGGCTGGGCCGCATCGCCTGCGTTCGAACACCGGGATTGGTCAGTTGTCGCCATACCGGGCATTCTCCCCCGAAAAAGAGGCGAATCAACAAGGCCGATTTCGATCACATGCCCGCGGCCCATGTTTTGAAGGCCAGATCAACGTCCGCTGCAGCGGATGGTCTCTTCCCGATCCGGCCCCACCGACACAATCGACACCGGTCGGCCCAGAAGTTCGCCAATACGGGCAATGTATCGCTTGGCCGCTTCTGGCAGGTCCGCTTCGGTGCGAACGCCGCTGATCTCCTCTTTCCAACCCGGAAGGGCCTCAAACTCCGGCTCGGCAATTCGCAAGTCATCGACGTGGGCAGGGAACTGTGTCACCCGCTTGCCGTTGATGCGATAGGCCGAGCAGATCTTCAGCTCGTCGAGGCCACCAAGCACGTCGAGCAGCATCACCGCCAGTTCATCGGCGCCCGAAAGGCGTGCGGTGTACCGGGCCGCGACGGCATCAAACCAGCCGCAACGCCGCGGACGCTGCGTGACCGTGCCGTACTCGCGGCCGCGCTCGCGGAGATGGGCTCCCACCTCGTTGTCCTGCTCGGTTGGCATCGGCCCGCCACCCACGCGGGTGGAATAGGCTTTCACCACACCGATCACGCGGTCGATCCAGCGACCTGGCACGCCCGATCCGCTCGAAACACCCACGCCCGAGGAGTTGCTGCTCGTGACGTAGGGGAACGTGCCGTGGTCGATGTCGAGAAGAGCCCCTTGGGCCCCCTCAAACAGCACCGGCTTTCCTTCCTCGACCGCATCAAGCAGGTAGGCCGTGGTGTCGGCCACCAGCGGGCGGAGCCGCTCGGCGTAGGCCAGGTACTGCTCAAAAATCGAGGCCGCGTCGAGATCGCCCACGAGTTGCTGTTTGATCGCCACGACGTGGTCGAACTTCTGCTTGAACTCACTGCGGTAGAGATCGCCCAGGCGAATTGCGAGTGAGCGGCCCACTTTGTCGCGGTAGCAGGGGCCGATGCCGCGGCCTGTCGTCCCGATCGCTTCCCCGTCCGACACGCTGCCGTCGAGGGTCTTGTCTTCGGCCATGTGCCAGGGAAAAACGACGTGGGCCCGGTCGCTGAAGAGCAACTTGCCAGCCACACGCACGCCCCGTGCCTCGAGGCCGTCGATCTCGCGGATCACGTTGGCCGGATCGAGCACCACCCCGCCGGTGACCACGCAGGTCACGTCGTCACGGAGAATGCCGCTGGGGATCAGAGAGAGCTTCCAGGTCTCGCCGCCAGAGACGACGGTGTGGCCAGCATTGGCTCCACCCTGATAACGAACAACGATTTCATGGCTTTCCGTGAGGATGTCAACGAGCTTGCCCTTGGCCTCGTCGCCCCACTGAAGACCTACGACGCAGGTGCCGGGCACGTCAGAATTCCTCGCCAAAAAGAACGTTTCTGTGAGTTTTGAGTCTAGATGGGGGGCGGCCTGGGTCAAGGATCGTTGGTTTCCGCACCAGATTGATGGATACTCGCTGAGCCAGACGCCTCCTTTTCGCCAGGCTCCCGCCCTCCCTACAGCACTCCATGCCCAACCCACCAAAGCCCCGCGACAGCCGCCCCGATTCCTCCTCCACGCACCACGTGCCGGCTGAAGCCGCTGGTGCCACCGTCGCCGCCTTTCTGCGTCATTGCCTCGCCCCGCTGAGCTGGGCGGCGGCCGGCAAACTCGCCCAGTCACGAAAAGTGATGATCGATGGCAACATCTGCACCGATCAGGCCCGTCGGCTCAAAGGCGGAGAGGTGATCAAGGTTTTGGAGACCGCTGCTCCGGCCCCACCCAAGCCGGAAGACGTGGAAATCGTCTACCTCGACGACGCCCTGACGGTGGTCGACAAGCCAAGTGGCCTGACGACCACACGGCACCACGAGGAACTCTCCTGGCCCGCCCGTCGCCGCCAGCTTCAGCCCACACTTGATGAAATGCTCCCTGGCGTCATCGCCCGCACCCTTGCCCGGAGTGGCCGGCGCAGCGGCCAGGCAGCCCGGCAACAGCAACCGCGAGTTGGCCCGGTCAAGGCCGTGCACCGGATTGACCGGGAGACCAGCGGCCTGCTGGTATTTGCTCGCACCGTTCCTGCCGGCCGGATTCTCGCTGAGCAGTTCCGCCTGCACGCGACCCATCGTCGCTACATCGCGATCTGCGTGGGGCGGATCACCGCCCGCACTATTCGTACGCAGCTCATCCGCGACCGAGGCGATGGCCGACGCGGTTCGACCGAGAGTGACAGCGGCAAAGAAGCAATCACGCACGTGCAACCGCTCGAACACTTCGGAAACGACTTCACCCTTGTGGAATGCCGCCTCGAAACCGGCCGCACCCACCAGATCCGCATTCATCTTTCCGAACAGGGCAACCCTGTGTGCGGCGAGCGGGTCTACACGTCGCCACGCGGCCGCCGGATTCCGGACCATTCCCGCGCGAGGCGAGTGATGCTCCACGCGGCCGAGCTGGGGTTTGTGCATCCAGTGAGTGGAGAAGAGATGCGGTTCAACAGCCCAATGCCCGACGACTTCAAGCGGCTGCTGGCCCGCCTCCGCGAAACGACCCACAGAAAATAGCCCGATGCTGCGAAAACTTTCCGCCGAAGTGTTTGGCACCTTCTGCCTCATGTTTGCAGGCACCGGGGCCATCGTGATCAACGACGTGTCGGGAGGATCGATCACCCACGTGGGCATCGCCCTTGTATTTGGGCTTGTGGTGATGGCGATGATCCATGCGATCGGCGACGTCTCTGGCGCCCACATGAACCCCGCCGTCACGGTTGGCATGTGGGTGGCCAAACGGCTGCCGGCCGCGATCGTGGTGCCCTACGTGCTCGCCCAGCTGGCGGGTGGCTTTGCCGCCAGTGGCCTCTTGCGGCTTCTCTTCCCCGAGCATCCCACGCTCGGGAGCACTCTCCCCGCCGGGTCAGACTGGCAGTCGTTCGTGCTTGAAGTGGTGCTGACCTGGATCCTGATGGTCGTGGTGCTGCGTGTGTCGAGTGGCCCGAAAGAGCGTGGCATGTTTGCAGGGATCACTGTGGGAAGCGTGATCGCGGTGGAAGCGATGTTTGCCGGGCCGATCTGTGGAGCGTCCATGAACCCAGCTCGTTCGATCACCCCGGCCGTCACCTCCGGCAACGTCGACTCGCTCTGGGTCTACATCGCTGCGCCGCTCGTCGGGAGCTTGCTCGCGGTAGCAACGTTCCCGCTCCTTCGTGATCACGACGGCGAGGATCTTTGAGATGGAAACGGTCCGCTTTCGCCACGCTCATTTCTCCGCGCGTTTTCCGGTGGGCTACCGCTACGCACCGTCACATTTCTGGCTCCTGCCGGCCGAATGGGAGGAATCGAATCCCCCAGCCGACCCCACCTGCAGCGGTCGATGGCGCGTGGGCTTCACCAAGTTCGCCACCCGCATGCTCGGTGAGCTGGTGGAAATGCACCTCACTGTCGCGTCGGGGGAGACGGTGCAGGCTGGCCAGCCGCTGGGGAGCGTGGAGGGTTTCAAAGCGGTCAGCGACCTGTTCTGTGTCGCCGAGGGAACCTTTCTTGGAACGAATCCCGCCCTCACCGCGGAAGCCTGCCTCACCCACTCCGCCCCCTACGGAGAGGGTTGGCTCTATGAGGTTGAGGGCATTCCGCAGGCCGAAACGCTCGACGTCCACGAATACATCGCCCTTCTGCAAGAGACGATCGATCGGCTGCAAGCATCACGGTATGATGGGGGGCCCGCGTGACCGCGAACTGTTCGCAGCGCCCTCGCCGGCCTTCATTCGCCTTGGCTTTTGACAGAGAGAAGCGGCAGCATGCAGACAGGTGATGGCAGCGGCCAAGCTCGCTACGTGATGATCGGCGGCTTTCTGGGCGCGGGCAAAACCACATCGATCCTGCGTTTTGCTGAGTGGCTGACCGATCGCGGACTGAAAGTCGGCCTCGTCACCAACGATCAGGGTGGCAGCCTGGTCGACACCGCCCTCGCCGCCAACAAGCGACTGCCGGTTGAGGAGATTGTGGGCGGTTGCTTCTGTTGCCGTTTCAACTCGCTCGTCGAAGCCGCCGATGCACTCGTGGGGGCCGCCGCGCCGGATGTCCTCATCGCAGAACCCGTCGGCAGTTGTACCGACCTCGTCGCGACGGTGAGTTTGCCGCTTGAACAGATTTACGGGGATCGCTTTGCCGTCGCCCCAGTGAGCGTGGTGGTGGACCCGCTCCGCGCCGAGCGTGTGCTCGGCCTCGCCACCGCGAGCCTCTCGGAGCACGTCTGCTACATCTACCGCAAGCAGCTGGAAGAAGCGGAAATCATCGTGATCAACAAGTCTGACCTTGTGGACACAGCGCGGCTGCAGCGGCTGCAGGAGGCGTTGGCCGCGGTCGCACCGAGGGCGTCGATCGAGGTCTGCTCAGCCCGCGACAACACGGGGCTCGATCCTTGGTTCGAGCAGATGCTCACACGCACCTCGCAGGCTTCCGCGATCGCCAACATCGACTACGACGAATACGCCTACGGTGAGTCGCTGCTCGGGTGGCTCAACGCAGAACTCGTGATTGGCTCTGCCGACTCAGACGAATACGACGGCACGGCCTTGCTGGTTGACCTGATGCAGCAGATCCGCCAGTCGCTTGCCGCCGAGGGACACGAAATCGCCCATATGAAAGCCACCCTCAGCGTGGAGGGCGATCCATACGAACTCGCTGCAGCCAACCTCGTGCGGTCTGACGAGGCTCCAGCCGTGTCGCATCGCCTCGCGGAACCAGTCGACATTGGCCGCACCCTGCTCAACCTGCGTGCCGAAGCCCCCCCCGAGTCGCTCAAGGCTGCCGTCGAAAAGGCGCTCGAGTCGATTCGCCGCGAACGACCATGTGACATCATTCACCTCGAGCACTTCCGGCCGGGCAAGCCTGTGCCAACCCACCGGATCGCCGCCCGCTCGTAAGCACTCCCTAGTCCCGGAACAGCCCTCCGGAAGCACCCGCCATGATCCTGCCACAACTTGCCTACCGCATGGCGACTACGGTCGCCCCCAACTGCCTCTGGAAGTTCGGCTGGAACTTTGGGCTCAAGGGCATGCTCTCGGTCGAGAGATTTAAGTCGCGTCGCAAAAAGGGGGTGATCTTTCCTCCGTTCTTGCACCTCTCGGTGATCAACTCGTGCAATCTCCGCTGCCAAGGCTGCTGGGTCGATGTGCAGTCGCCACGTGAGATGGTCTCCCTCGGCGAACTCGACAGCATCGTCCGCGATGCCAAGTCACACGGAAACGCCTTCTTTGGCCTGCTCGGAGGCGAGCCGTTTCTGCATCCCAACCTGCTCGACCTGCTCGAGCGGCATCCCGACTGCTACTTCCAGATCTTCACCAACGGCCAACTGATCACACCGGAGATCGCCCAGCGTCTCCGAAAGCTCGGCAACGCGACACCGCTGGTGAGCATCGAGGGAGATTCGGTCGTTAGTGACGAGCGTCGTGGGTCGCGGCAGGTGCTCGACCGTTCGTTGCGCGGGCTCAAGGCCTGCCTCGATGCCGGTCTGGTCACGGGAGTGGCCACAAGCCTCTGCCGGTCGAATCTCGACACGCTCTTAACGGAAACGTGGCTGAAGAAACTGATCGACATGGGCGTGCACTACGCGTGGTTCCACGGCTATCGCCCCGTCGGCCCCGATTCGTCACCCGAGCTGGCCCTCTCGCCGGAAGAGTTGGTGCGTGTGCGTCGCTTTGTGGTGGAAACGCGGGCACGGCTGCCGATTGTGATTGTCGATGCCTACTACGATGGCAAGGGTTCTGCCCTCTGTCCGATGGCAATCGGCCTCACGCACCACGTGGGTCCCTCAGGCGACATCGAGCCCTGCCCGATCATTCAACTCGCGGTCGAAAACGTGAACGGTGGGTCGTTCTACGACAAGGTCACGGGGTCGGCGTTTCTGGCTGACATGCGGGCGGCGGCAGCCGAGCACAGCCGTGGTTGCGTGGTCCTGGAAAACCCCCGGCTGGTGCTCGAAATCGCCGATCGGCACGGTGCCCGTGACACCACCCAGCGTGGCACCGCTCGCGAAGAACTGCTCGCGATGACACCCCGCTCCAGCCAGGATCTTCCCGGTCGGGAGATTCCAGAAAAGCACTGGATGTATCGTTTTGCCAAGCGGTACTGGTTCAATGACTTCGGCAGCTATCCGACTCTTCCCAACGGCCAGCGGACGCCCCCACCGTCACAGCCCGAGATGGTCGGCACCTCAAGCAACAGCACCGCATGACTGACCTTCCTCCCAACACCACGCACGATCCCCAGCCCCGGCTCCTCTACTGCCGCTGTGCCTACGCGCAGGTGGTTCCAGAGGACGTCAAGGATGAGGTGCTCGCCGGGCTTGCGGAGTCGGGCCGTGCTTTTGAGGCGGTTCCCGACCTCTGCGAAATGGCCGCTCGACGCGACCCACAGCTGCAGCAACTTGCCAGCGAAGCAGGACCGCTGCGGATTGCCGCGTGCTGGCCTCGGGCGGTTCGCGGACTGTTCTCTCAGGCAGGTGCGGCCCTCCCCAAGGAAGGTGTCGAGATCCACAACATGCGCACCGATGCCGCTGCAGACGTCCTCGCCGGCATGCAGGCTGCGAGCCCCGCTTCATCACCGAGTGGAGACACGCCGTGATTGCCACCCCGACCCCTCCACGCGTGGTGCTCTACGAAGGGCCTGGCGCAGAGCCGATGGAAGCAGCCAACCGTCGTGAACTTTTCGCGCGGCTGCTCGATCGCGGCTACGCCGTGACACTGGCCGGCCAAGGCAGTTCGGCGACGCCGCCACTCGCGACGGTGATCGTGTTGGGACGCTTCCACGGCGCCCCGCCCGCAGTCGAATCGGCCGAGGGCGCCGTCTGCGTGCGCGACATTACAGGCGAGGCGGTGGAACAGACGGTGGAGGCCGTCGAAGCCGCCCGTGGCACGCGGCAGATGAACCGCCCGCCGGCCGCCGCGGCCGCCACGGGGGGTGAAACCTGGAAACCCTGGTTTCCAGTGATCGACATGGACCGTTGCACCAACTGCATGCAGTGCCTGAGTTTCTGCCTGTTCGATGTGTATGGGGTGTCGGAGACACACCACCTTCAGGTGGAGAACCCGGCCAACTGCAAGGTGAACTGCCCAGCCTGCTCGCGCGTCTGCCCCGACGTCGCGATCATGTTTCCCAAGTACCACGCGGGCCCCATCGACGGAGCCCCCGTCTCCGAGTCGGATGTGACGCGGGAAAAGATGAAAGTCGACATCTCCGCACTGCTCGGGGGTGACATCTACGCCAAACTCCGCGAACGCAGTGCCGAGGCCAAGTCTCGCTTCTCGCGGGAGCGGTCGGCAGACCAGGCCCTGGCGGAGCGGCGGCGATGCCTGAAAAAACTGGCCGACGCGGCTGCCATCCCCCAAGAGGTGCTCGATGCCCTCCCTTCGCCGGAGGAGATCCAGCGGCGTGCGGCCGAGGCGGCGGCCCGAGCAGAGGCGGCACGTGCGGCCGCAGAGGCCGCGACCTGACGAACAGGCCTCGCTCGGGCATACTTACGAGTTCTGTGCAACAAAGTGCAAGTGCGGGTTCACCCGGAGGAGAGCACCATGTCGACGGTCGATCCATCCAGCATCTCCCTGGCGGTGCTTCCGTCGCCGGTCCCCCCTGCGCTGATCCGCTCCCGCCCGCCGCAGCCTTCGATTCCCCAGACGAAGTCCGAGCGCGACCAGTTGCTCGACGCGATCCGGCGAGGCATGGCCAGCGAAAAGGCCGTGCCCCCTCTGAGCATGGAAGAACTCGGGGCACGGGCCACCGCCGCTCTCAACGAAGTGGGCCTCGCCGACACCTACTTCGATTACGCCGTCGTGCTCGTCAACAATGAGTCGTGGCGTGATTCGCTGGCGACCGTTCCCTTCGAGAAGCGGCTGCTGTTGATGCCAAAGTGCCTTCGCGAAGAGAACCGGTGTCCGGCACCCTTCGATGAGTTTGGGCTGCTCTGCAAGCAGTGCGGCTTGTGCTCCATCCAAGACTTCCAGGCCGAAGCCGAAAGACTGGGCTATGCCGTGCTGGTAGCCGAGGGCTCGGCCTTGGTGATGGCCATGATCCAGACAGGCCAGATCGAAGCCATCGTGGGTATCAGCTGCATGCCCGTTTTGGAGAAAACCTTCCCACACGTGCAGGCGGCCGCGGTGCCTGCGGTTGCCGTTCCGCTTTTGCAGGACGACTGCATCGACACCGCCGTCGATGTCGACTGGGTCTGGGACTACATCCACCTTCAGGCTTCGGATCGCTCGCGTCGCCTCGACCTCGGCGGCCTGCACGACGAAGTGAAGGAGTGGTTTGAGCCTGCAGCCCTCGAGGCCTTGATGGGGCCTGCCGAGGGACACGCCGAACAAGTTGCTCGCGAATGGCTCGCCGTCGGCGGCCGACGGTGGCGGCCCTTCCTGGCCGCAGCTGTGCACGCAGCCCTCGAAGAGGGCAATCCTGAAACCACGACGTCGAGCGAGGCGATCCGGAAGGTCGCCATCGCGGTGGAGTGCTTCCACAAGGCCTCGCTCGTCCATGACGACATCGAAGATGGCGATGACGAACGATACGGTGAGCCCACCCTGTGCGGCGCCCACGGCATTCCGATCGCCCTGAACGTTGGCGATGTGCTCATCGGTGAGGGCTACCGGATGCTCGCGGAGTCTGGCCTGGCACCAGAGCGGGTGACCGAAGCCGTACGGGAAGCCGCGACCGCACAGCGATTGCTCTGCCAAGGCCAGGGGGCTGAGCTTGCGTGGAGCCGCACGCCATCGCGTCTCTCCAGTCGGCAGGTGCTTGAAATCTTTCGTCTGAAGACGGCCCCCGCGTTTGATGTGGCGCTTCAACTTGCGGCCATTGCCGCTGGGCGCAGCGAAGAATGCCGCGAGGTGCTGCGTGCCTACAGCAACGCCATCGGCATCGCCTATCAGATCAAGGACGATCTCGAAGATCTCGTCGAAGACGCAGGCTTCGTACGAGACGCGGCCTCACGGCCGAGTGTGCTGATCGCACTCGGCGCCGAGCGAGCTCGCGGAGACGACCGCACGATGCTCAGCAATCTTGCCTCAGGGATTCCTGCGGAAAGCCTGACTGCCGAACAGCTGCGGACAGCCATCTCCGAAGCCAAAGCGGATGAGAAGGCCGCTCTCCTCCTCGAGGCCTACAAGGAAGAGGCGGTGCGGGCGCTCGACGGCCTTGACGACCCGACGCTCAAGGGTCTGCTGCGGAGGATCGTGGCGCGAATCTTCAACGAACTCGCCTTCGACGGCTACTGCCGCGAGCAGGAGATGAAGGCCCAGGCTCGTGAAGCCGCCGACACCAACGAAACCGCGCAGGTGGGCCCGGCATGAGCCGACGGCTCCAGATGCTCCAGGTGGCTCGCCTCGCACAGCGCGTGCTTGGCGATGCGACCGACCTGGTGGCGGATTTTCTCTCGGGGCTGGCCCTGCCCGACGGAAGCTACGCCAACCGCGACGGGAAGCCTGACCTTTACTACACGTCCTTTGCGCTCGATGCGCTCGCGGCGGTAGACCGGCTGCCGGACGACCAGCACCATGCCGTTATGGCCAGCCGCACCCGCCGCTGGCTGACCTCGTTTGACGACGGAGCCTCCCTCGACTTTGTCCATCGGTGCTGCCTGGCGCGAGCATGGGCATCGCAACCGGCAAACGCTCGACCCGAGGGCCACGCAGCGGCTCTCGCCCACCGTATGGCAGACAACCGCGCGGCCGACGGTGGCTACGCAACACGAGCCAGCGTGAGCCACGGCACCGCCTACGGATGTTTTTTGGCGGTGAACGCCTTCGAAGATCTCGGGCAACCGATCCACACCGAGGACCAGCGGCAGGCGATCACGGCGTGCCTCCACCGGCTTCGCAGTGACGACGGTGGCTGGGCAAACGCCCCCGGCCAACCTCTTGGCTCAACCACAGCCACTGCCGCAGCCATCGCCACCCTCCGCTCACTCGATGCGACGGTGCCTGCCGAAGCGGGTATCTTCCTGCGTTCCCAGCAGCATCCCACCGGCGGATTTCTCGCCACCCCCGACACTCCGCTGCCCGACCTGCTATCGACGGCCGTCGCCTTGCATGCCCTCGATGCGGTCGAGATCGACTGGCGAAAACAACGTGATCTTGTGCTCGATTACCTCGATTCGCTCTGGTCTGCCGAGGGGGGCTTTCACGGATCGTGGGCCGACGACGTGATCGACGCCGAGTACACCTACTACGGGCTTGTGGCGCTTGGGCATGCCAGCGTCTGATTTGTCGGCTATCTTTTGAACGCCCATGGTGAACTCGTCTATCCTTCAATCGGCTTCCTTCCACGCGACTCGCCAACGAGGCGTTGAGGCCTTGTTGGCTGCGCGAGAAGCCGACGGCTGGTGGACGGGCAAACTCTCCACGAGCGCCCTTTCCACGGCCACCGCCGTCAACGCGCTGCTGCAGGTGGGCCACACATTTGACGTGCGGGCGATTTCGCGTGGAGCCTCCTGGCTGATTGGCAACCAGCTCGCTGATGGCTCCTGGGGAGACACGACGGCCAGCCGCGGCAACCTTTCCACCACGCTCCTGTGCTGGTCGGTTCTCACGGCCGTGTGCGACGCCTCCCCTGAAAGCATCGGCTCGATGCACAACGCGAGCGAGGCGATCGGGGCGGCTGGGGCCTGGATCGAAACTCGAGCCGGCGGGCTTGATGGTCGCAGCATCGCCGCTGCCCTCGCCGACATCTACGGTCGCGACCGCACCTTTAGCGTCCCGATCCTCACGCACGCGGTGCTGTGCGGCGCGTTCGGGGATCCTCAGGACGCGAAGACCTGGAAGATCGTTCCGCAACTCCCCTTCGAACTCGCCGCCCTTCCGCAGAAGTGGTTCCGGCTCGTCAACATGCAGGTGGTGAGCTACGCCCTGCCTGCATTGATTGCCATGGGCCAGGTGCGGCACAAGATCGCTCCTAAGTGGGGACCACGAAGTTGGATGCGTGACCGCTCGGTAGACGAGACGCTCGAAAAACTCGAGGCCATTCAACCAGCCAACGGTGGGTTCCTCGAAGCCACACCGTTGACCTCGTTTGTGACGATGAGCCTCGCCGCGATGGGCCTCGCGGAACATCCGGTCGCTCGACGAGGCGTGGCCTTCCTGCGAGCTGCCCAGCGACCCGACGGCTCGTGGCCGATCGACACGAACCTCGCCACGTGGGGCACCACGCTCTCTGTCGGAGCGCTGGCCACAGGTGGGCACCTCGCGGCCCACCTGAGCGATGCTGATCGTGAGGCGATCCGCCGCTGGCTCCTTGCCCAGCAGTGGAAAGAGACACACCCTTACACCGGAGCCGAACCTGGCGGCTGGGCATGGACCGACCTGCCAGGCGGTGTTCCCGATGCCGACGACACGTCGGGGGCGATTGTGGCGCTCGCGGCACTCGAGGCTGCGGAGAGCCGCCCCGTTTCAGGTGAGGTCCGGGAAGCCGCAGCGGCCGGCCTGACATGGCTCGCAAACCTCGCCAATCGCAACGGTGGGATCCCCACCTTCTGCAAGGGCTGGGGCCGCTTGCCGTTTGACACGTCCTGCCCAGACATCACCGCCCACTTCCTCCGCGCGGCCGAGGCCTGGAAGACTCTCGGCGGTGGTGACCTTCCCGGCCTCGCAGCGGCCCAGCGGGCTGCCACACGCTACCTCAGCCGGACCCAACGACGGGAAGGATGCTGGTCCCCGTTGTGGTTTGGAAACGAACACCATCCGCTCCAAGAGAATCCCGTCTATGGAACAGCAAAAGTCGTGATGGCGACCGGCGACCGACGAGGCGCCAGTTGGTTGGCCTCGGCGGTCGGCAGCGATGGCGGCGTCGGCGGAGCCCCTGGTCTGACGCCGTCGGTGGAAGAGACCGCCCTCACGGTCGAGGCGCTTGGTCGGGTGCTCGCCAGCCCCCAGGGCCGCACGCTGTCGGCCGAGCTTTCGCCTGCCGTGGAGCGAAGCGTGCGGTGGCTGATTGAAACCACCGACGAGGGCCGCTTCTTCCCAGCCGCACCGATCGGCCTCTACTTCGCCAAACTCTGGTACTTCGAGAAGCTCTACCCGTTGACCTTCACGGTGGCTGCCTTGGAACAGGTAGCCGACGATTCGGTCACGACGTAAGCGACACTGTGGGTGGGCCTGCGTCTCCCTTGGCGATCGCGGCGAGGTTCTCCACCGCCTCAAGCCACTCCTCAGCGGACGTGTCGAGGCCGCCGGAGAGCCGCACCATCCCCCGCAGGTCGGCAGGCGAGAGCCCCAACCGCTCGGCACCGATCGCAGCAAGCGTGGAGGACAAGGCTCCCGTGCCGGTGCTGCAGGCAGATCCCGTTGACGCGGCAATGCCGGCTCGCCCCAGGGCTCCCACCAACCGCTTGCCATCATGCCCCGGAATCACGGCGGCGAGTGTGTTCCAGAGCCTCGGCGCCGCATCGCCAACAATCACCGCTGTGGGCAGGAGTTCGAGAAGCCGCTGCTGAGCATCTGTCCGCCAGCTCGCCCGACTCTCACCGCAGCGAGCACACTCGGCGTCGCGGGCTTCGAGCGCCGCCACCATCGCCACGATCGAGGCCGTGTCTTCGGTGCCCGCATGCCGACTCCGCTCCTGTGGCCCACCGAGGTCTCCACGGAAAGCGGCCTTCGCTGGCACAACCAAAAACCCCGTGCCTCGAGGCCCACCAAACTTATGGCTGCTCCCAATCACCCAGGAGCACCCGCCAAAGCCTGCGGCGGGCAGCTTGCCAAACCACTGCGACGCATCGCACAGAAAGGGGATCGCCTGGGCAGCACAGAGCGCAGCAACCTCCGCCCAAGGCTGGAGGACGCCGGTTTCGTTGCTGGCTGCCATCACGGCCACGAGTGACGGTGCCATCGACCTCGCGCACACCTCTTCGACCGCCGCCAGGCTCACCACGCCGCTGGCATCCACCGCCAGCGGCTCGACTCGTCCGCCAAAGGCCGCCGCCAACGAGTCGTCGACACAGGGATGCTCGACACCAGAGGTCACGACCGTGGCCTGGGGGGCCGCCTGCTTCGCCACGAAACGCGCTACGAGATTGGCCGAAGCCGTCGCCCCACTGGTGAACACGATCCGCTCCGGATCAATGCTGAGCAGATCGCCCAACCGTTCGCGGGCATCTTCCAAGCGTTCGCGAGCCCAAGTCGCCTCGGGATAGAGTCCCGACGGGTTGTGCCAGCAGATGCTCACGCATTCCAGCCAGGCCTCACGGGCGGCCGGGTGAAGCGGCGCGGTCGCGTTGTGGTCAAGGTAAGACACAGCAGTCGAACGAAGCCGCACCGAGGAACGCAGAGAACTGCCCGACTAGGATTCGAACCTAGACAAAGGGAACCAAAATCCCTTGTGCTACCGTTACACCATCGGGCATGCGTCAGAAGGCATGCGACAGGCGGTCGCGAAGCCCGCTTCTGTCTAGTCTCCCATCATAACGAGCAAACAGGGCATGGTCAGGCGGGGGGCGCCGTTTCGGGGCCAGACTCGTCGGAGGCCGTCGAAGGCTCGGCTCCGGCGGCCATCTGCAGCCGGCTGGTGACGGCGAACGACAACTGCTCCAGTTCGATCGCCAGGTCGACCGCGACGACCTGAATCTGAGGGGGCAGCGTGAGCGTGACAGGGGCGAAATTGACGATGCCGTCGACACCGGCTGCCACGAGCCTGTCAGCCACTTCCTGGGCCCTGTCCGCCGGCACGACGATCATCCCCAGACGCACCGCGTGCTCTTTGACAAACGCAGGCAGGTCCTCCACGGCCCGGACCGTGATCCCGTCATACGACTGCCCGACTTTCGCCGGATCCGCGTCAAACGCGGCCACAATCTGGAAGTTCTGCCGCACGAAGCCACGGTAGCCAAGCAAGGCCTGCCCCAGGTTACCGACGCCAACCATGACCACCGGCCAAAGCTGGTTGGTCCCCAGAATGTCACGCATCGCCTTAATGAGCTCATCGCAGCGGTAGCCGACACCGGGATAGCCAAACTGGCCAAAAAACCCCAGGTCTTTCCGCACCTGAGCGTCGCTAAACCCCAGCAACGCCCCGAGTTGGCCCGACGAAATCGTCGCCTGCCCAGCAGACTCCAGCCGCTGCAGCTCGCGCAGGTACAGACTCAACCGATTCACCACCACCTTCGGCACGGTGGCATCGGACGGGATCTCCCCCGGGATTGGACGCTGGTCGGTCATTGGAGAGCCCTGGCACAAACCCCAAAAAACGCGGGTGTGTTTGTACCGGACTCACCCGCACACTCGCAACACAAGCGCAACACAAGGCAAATGGGGGGCCTGGGGCGATTTTTCCGGGTGCGAAAAATAGAGACGTCGCTCTGGGGGAACTCTTGTCGATTTTGCGGAGTCCGGATTGTCAATCTGTGCGGTTTGTAGCGTCGCAGGAAGCATGGAAAAGACGCAATGCATACGTGTTGTGGTCAACCTGCGGTGACTTTATGGCCGATTCTTGAAGGAGACGGTGGGCCATTGTTTGCCCGCCACCCAATCGTTTTGTCCCCCACGTGCGAGAGGAGCCGTCCTCAGAAGAGGCATCAGACATGAAAACCCTGTGGTTGAGTTGTCTGTTGGCCTTGGTCACGAGCGTCACATCGGTATCGACCGCCGATGCAGCGTTTCGAGGCCTCGCCAGCAGCAACTGTACAAGTTGTGACACGTCGTGCGAACCGTCGTGCGCCGCCCCATGCGGCCCGCGTCTGGTCAAAGACGTGATTTACGAGAAGAAAGAGTTCACCTGCTACAAGACCGTCTGCGAGAAGGTCGTCGAGCAGAAGCAGGTCGATTGCGTTCGGTACGAGAAGGAGCATTCCTTCAAAGAGGTCGAGTACACCGTCTCCAAACCGGTGTGGGAAACCCACTCCAAGACCGTCAACTACACCGTCTGCAAGCCGGTGTGGGAAACGCGGACCAAGGAAATCCCCTACACGGTGATGAAGCCGGTCTACGAAACGAAGACCCGCGAAGTCTGCCGCACCGTCTGCAAGCCGGTGTGGGAAACCGTGACCAAGGAAATCCCCTACACGGTCTGCAAGCCGGTCTACGAAACGCGCGAGCGTGAGGTCTGCAAGACGGTCTGCAAGCCAGTCCACTACACGAAGACCGTGAAGGTCTGCGGTGGCCACTGGGAGACGCAGACCTGCGAGATTCCGGGCAAGGTGATCACCAAGTGCGTCCGCGAGCCGGGCTGCTGGGTGAACAATGGTTGCACGGGCGACCGCTGCTACGTTCCTGGCGAAATGAAGAAGGTTCAGGTTCAGTGCCCTTCGAAGACCGTCTGCAAGAAGGTCTGGGTTCCTGAAGTCTGCGAAAAGGAGATCCAGTGCGTTCGCTACGAGCGGGAAACCGTGATCGAAAAGCGGCCGTACAAGGTCTGCAAGATGGTCCCGGAGCAGCGGGTGAAGACCTGCACCTACAAGGTCTGCAAGATGGTGCCCGAGCAGCGCGTGCGGACCTACCAGGTCTGCAAGATGGTGCCCGAGCAACGCGTGCGG
>JAPOIM010000003.1 GCA_029978905.1 Planctomycetota bacterium | reverse complement strand
GGCTGGCGATGCCCAAGAACCGGTCGCCATCGACAACACCGACGAACCGGGCCTCGACGCCGTCGTGGCCGCGAGCGATGACGCCGCAGGCCCAATCGGCGGAGCCAGCCGGCGACGATTCCAGACCGCAAAACTTCCGAGCGAAAACTCGGAGGGACAGCTTTCCCGCCTGCTCGACGAGCACGGCGTGCCCTACCGCTATGAGGATCCACCGAGCGCGTGGCGCAACTGGGCCCCCATGCTCGTGATGACGGGGCTGTTTGTGGTCCTCTTTTTCGTGATGCTCCGCCGCCTTGGTGGGGCCGGGAGCCCGATGGCCTTCGGTCGCAGCCGCGGCAAGATGTATGCCCAGGAGGATCTCGGCATCACCTTCGACGATGTCGCGGGCATCGACGAGGCCGTGGAAGAGTTGCGCGAAGTCGTCGACTTTTTACGGAGCCCGGAGAAGTACCAAATCCTCGGCGGCCATATCCCCAAGGGCATGCTCCTTGTCGGCCCTCCGGGCACAGGCAAGACACTCCTGGCGAAAGCCATCGCAGGGGAGGCGGGTGTTCCCTTCTTTGGTCTCTCGGGAAGCGACTTTGTGGAAATGTTCGTGGGCGTGGGTGCCGCTCGCGTCCGCGACATGTTTCAGCAGGCCGAAGCGAAGAGCCCCTGCATCATTTTCATCGACGAACTCGACGCGCTTGGAAAGACTCGTGGCTCGAGCGTCGTCGGTGGCCATGACGAGCGGGAACAAACGCTCAACGCCCTGCTGGTGGAAATGGATGGCTTTGGCAGCAACTCCGGCGTGATTGTGCTCGCCGCCAGCAATCGTCCAGAAACGCTCGACCCGGCTCTCATGCGGCCGGGCCGCTTTGATCGCCATGTGCTCGTGGACCGGCCTGACGTCCGCGGCCGTGAAGCGATTCTCAAAGTGCATGTCACCGACGTGAAGATCGATCCTTCGGTGAACCTTGAGCAAATCGCGAGGATCACCTCCGGCTTTGTCGGCGCCGACCTCGCCAATCTGGTCAACGAGGCCGCCCTCCTCGCAGCTCGCAACAACAAAACCTCCGTCGGCATGGACGAGTTCAACGAGGCCGTGGAGCGGGTGACCGCCGGGCTCGAAAAGAAACGGCGCGTGATCCACGAAGATGAAAAAAAGCGGGTGGCGTACCACGAAGCCGCTCATGCCCTCGTGGCCTACTCACTGCCCAACACCGACCCCGTTCACAAGGTGTCGATCATTCCGCGTGGCCTCGCCGCGCTTGGCTACACCATGCAGCGTCCCGAAGACGATCGGTACCTGCTGACCCAAAGCGAACTGGAGAGCCGGATCGAGGTCCTGCTTGCCGGCACCTTGGCTGAAGAGATGGTCTACAACGACGTCTCCACCGGTGCCCAAAACGACCTTGAGCGAGCCAGCGAAATCGCCCGCGGGATGGTGATGGACTACGGCATGAGCCGGCTGGGGCGTGTCAATTACCGAGAGAGCGGGTCGTCCCCCTTTCTCGCCGGCTCGATGCCCGAGTTTGGCCGCTCGCGTGGCCACAGCGAGCAGACTGCGCGGGAGATCGACGAAGAAGTGCGGCGGATCATGGATGCCGCGATCGACCGTGTGCGGCGAACGCTGGAAACGCGTCGCGCGGCACTGGAGACGATTACCGCTCGCTTGATTGAGTGCGAAGTGATCGACGGCGAAGAACTCGCAAGCCTCATCGAGGCCTCGACCGGAAGCCCCCAAATTGTGCCCGGCACCACGGTCGATGCACGAAAGGCTGAGCCACGCCAGACGGCTCACACACCCAGTGCAGACCGTCCGCCGAACCCTTCGATCGTGAACCCGGGCTGACAAAGAGGCCGTCGACCGAACGTGCCTCGCTCAGACCTTGAGATGGGCGTCGCCCTTTTGCCAGTTGCAGGGGCAAAGTTCGTCGCTTTGTAGGGCGTCGAGCACCCTCAGCACCTCAGCCACATTTCGGCCAACGCGTCCCTGATTCACGTCGACCCACTGGATCACGCCGTGTGGATCGACGATGAAGGTGGCCCGCAGGCAGTAGCCCTCGGTCTTTTCCAGAATCCCAAGCTCCGGCGCGAGCAACTGTGCCGCAATCAGCGGATACTTGAGGTCTTTGAGATCGGCATGATCCCGCCGCCAGGCCATGTGGGAATACTCATTGTCAGTCGAACCACCGACCACATCGGTATCCCGCTCCTGAAAGGCCGAGAACTGCTTGTTGAACTCTGCCAATTCAGTTGGGCAGACAAACGTGAAGTCCTTTGGATAGAAGAAGTAGACCACCCACCTTCCGTCGTAATCGGCGTTGGTCAGCTGCTTCGTATCGTCCTTGCCCGTACCAACACAGGCCTGAACGGAATAACTCGGAAAGCGGTCGCCGACGGTGAGCATGGTCATTCTCCGGATCCGGGGGTTCCCTCACACTGCTGCCAGAGTCTACGACCCACCCCCCGATCGTCAAGCAATCACGACTCGCCCACTCTGCATTCCACGCACCCGCACCATGCCGTCACACAACGCTAAAGACCCTCCTGAAACAGATCTCCGCGACCTACCACCGCACGCTCCCGAGCTGCGTTGGGATCCGCTTTCGAGCACCGCCGTGTTTCTGGCACCGCAGCGAGGGCTCCGGCCGATCGAGTTGGGCGAGGCCGCCGCGACCTCACCAACCTCACCGCACCAGACCCGCTGCCCGTTTTGCCGTGGACATGAAAGGCTCGCTCCACCGAGCGTGCTCTCCCTGCCGGACGAGGCATCCTGGAGGGCGCGGGTGGTGCCCAACCGATATCCGATTGTCGAGGCACCGCCGACGCCTCCCGCCCCCGCTCCGCATGACCAGCCCACCGTTGCCCACACGGCCCCTCGGCCGGCCGTCGGGCTGCATGAAGTGCTCATCGAATCGCCAGATCACCACACCCGTGTGGAATCGATTCCCGCTGCCACCTGGGCCACCGCCTGGCAGGCGTCGCGGCAACGCCTCGAGTCCTTTGCCGCCCACCCACCATTGCGGTTTGGCATGCTCTTTAAGAACGCCGGCCCGCAGGCGGGCGCGTCGCTGGCCCATGTGCACAGCCAGCTGGTCGGGCTCGATTTCCTGCCCACCGTCATCGAACACAAACTGTCCCGACTGCGTGAGGATCTCACGCTGCACGAGCGTGTCCTCGACGACGCACGGCGGGAGCAGCGGATCTGGGGCGAAGCGGGCGGGCTAGTGGCATTTGTGCCGGCGGCTCCCCGCCAACCCTTTGAAAGCTGCATCATGACCGAAGCGGGGGAGCCCTTCTTTCACATGGCGTCTTCCGAAGCGGTCGCGGCCATCGCCTCCCTCACACAGCGCTACGCCGAGCAGCTCAGCGGGCTCACCCCAACCGCCGACTACAACTGGTGGCTGCACCAGGCACCGTTTGCCGCAGAAATCCCCGCAGGCTGGCACTGGCATCTGGAAATTATGCCGAGGCTCACACAGCTTGCTGGCTTCGAACTCGCCACCGGCTGCCACATCACCACGATGCCTCCCACCATCGCCGCCCGCCTGCTCCGTGAAGGCAACGCGACCGGCCTTGGCGACTGATTGGTCCGCCACACTATTCTTTCGCACAGCCTGTTTGTGTTTGCACGTCGCTTCTCCCCGCCCTCCACACTCGCCACCCACCTGAGCACCACCACCCATGCGACCCCGTGTGCGTTTCGTCTTCGTCTTGCACAACCACCAGCCCATCGGCAACTTCGATTCGGTTTTCGCAGAGGCATACGAACGCAGTTACCTGCCGTTTCTCGACCTTTTTGAAAAACATCCCGGCATCCGGATCGGCCTGCACACCAGTGGCCCCCTCGCGGAGTGGCTCGACCAGCACCACGGTGAGTATCTCGACCGCCTCGCTCGGCTGGCTGCCGAAGGGCGGCTCGAGATTGTGGGAGGTGCGTTTTACGAGCCGATCCTGGCGATGCTCCCGTCGCGCGATCGTCTGGGTCAGGTTCAAAGCTACCGCGAGTGGCTGGAGCGGCGGCTGGCGGTGCGGGTCCGCGGGGCCTGGGTTGCCGAACGGGTGTGGGACCCAGGCATGACCGCAGACCTGGCCGAAGCCGGGGTCGAATGGACCATCCTCGACGACTTCCACTTCAAGTCGGCAGGCCTTGCCAACGAAGAGCTGGACCGGCCTTGGTTGACTGAAGGAGATGGCCACACGCTCACCGTCTTTCCCGTCAGCGAACACTTGCGCTACGTGATCCCCTTCGACAGCCCCCACGCCACCATCGATCACCTGGCGACCCTCCGCGACGGAGCGGTGGCGGTGTTTGGTGACGACGGCGAGAAGTTTGGGGTTTGGCCAGACACGCATCGCGCGGTCTTTGAAGAGGGGTGGCTCGCGACCTTCTTTTCGTTGATCGAGGCCAATGCCGACTGGATCGAGATGACGCTGCCGAGTGAAGCGGCAGCGGACGTGAAGCCCGGCGGCACGATCTGGTTGCCCGAGTGCAGCTACCGAGAAATGACCGAATGGGCCTTGTCGCCAGACGACGCCGACGCCTGCCGGAAAGCACGCCGTTTTCTTTCTGAGCAACCCGACCTCGTCCGTGCGGGTCGCTTCTTGCGCGGAGGGAGTTGGCGGAACTTCCGCCATCGCTATCCGGAGGCGATGGAGATGTATGCCCGCATGATGGCGGTCAGCGATCGGCTGGAGTCGATTCGCATCGCCGCACGCGTGGCTGATCCGGTGGCGCTCGACGCGGCCACCGGCCATCTCTATCGCGGTCAGTGCAACTGCAGCTACTGGCATGGCGCGTTTGGTGGCATCTACCTGCCGCATCTGCGAAACGCGGTCTATCAAGAACTCATCGCAGCCGACCGGGCTGCCGATGATGCCATCGGACGCGAAGCAACCTGGGTCGAGGCCACCAGCGGCGACTTCAACTACGACGGCCACCGCGAAGTGCGGCTGACCAACGAGTCGCTTGACTGCTGGTTTGCCCCGCACGTCGGCGGCATGCTCTACGAGCTTGACCTCAAGCATGCCGGGCACAATCTCCTCGCCACACTCGATCGGCGTCCCGAGGCCTACCACGCGCAGGTCCTCGCTGGCCCGGGAGCTGCCCGCAGCGTGATCGATGCGTCGCAGCAGGCAACCTTCAAGCAGGAAGGGCTCGATCGCCTCGTGCGATACGACCGCTTCCGCCGAAAGACCCTGATCGATCACTTCTACGACCTCGATGTCTCGGCGAGTGCCGTGGCCGATGGCGACGCGATGGAACGAGGCGACTTTGCCGAGGGGCTCTACGAATCGCAGGTGGAGCACGATGCAGATGGCGTCCACCTCTGCTTACGCAAAGAAGGCAACGCCTGGGGCATCCCCTTCCACCTCTCCAAGACGGTCTCACTCAAGGCCGACTCCCATGCACTGGAGATCGCCTACAGGCTCGAGGGGCTGCCGCCAGACTGCCGCCATCACCTTGCCGTGGAGTTCAACTTTGCAGGCATGCCCGCAAACGCCGAAGGACGCCACTTCCTCGACACGACGGGCTTGATGCTTGGCGAGCTTGGCAGTCGGCTCGACTTGCCGATGGCCGACGGCCTGGGGCTTGTCGATGGGTGGCTTGGCCTGGAGTGCCGGCTCACCTGTTCACGTCCAGCGGGCATGTGGACCTTTCCGATCAACACCGTGAGCCAGTCCGAAGGCGGCTTTGAGGCGGTGCATCAGTCAGTGGTGGTGATGCCCCACTGGATCATTGAGCCCGAGCCCGATGGAACCTGGCAGGTCCGCATGCAGCTGGCCCTCACATCAACCCGCACCCTGCAAGCCCCATCCAGTCGAGAGCAGGCTCAATCCGCTCCGCTCCATGCCTGAGGAAGGCCACCGGAAGAGGCGCCAGCCGTTCAGCCAGATCCTCGACCGCGGAGAGCGCGATCGCGGCAGGCGACTGCGGATCATCGGCATCTGCTGATCCAGGGTCGCTGACCTCGGAGAGTACCACCGCAGCCACCTGGTGGCCCTGCGACCGAGCGGCCGTCACCACCGCCAGCGTGCGACCAATCGCACCGAGCCGTGCGTCGTCGCAGACCACAAGGGGAAAGCCCAGTGTCCGCGCGAGGTCGGCGTTGAGCATCCGCGGTGAGAGTGGCGAGTAGAGGCCTCCCGCCCCCTCCACCACCACGCATCCGCTTCGTCCACGCCAAGCCTCCACCGCGGAGACGAGAAGCGCTTCGTCGATGCACCGACCCTCCGCAGCGGCAGCACGCGCTGGAGCCAATGGCGCAGCGAATGACTGCGGGCAGACATCCGCGAGCGTGCCCGGCTGACCAGCCGCGAGCCACAGGCGATACGGATCCCCTCCATCAGCCGTCACGCCGCTGGCGACCGGCTTGCACACGCCTACCGCCACGCCTCCGCGGACGAGCTCACGCAGGATCGACTCGGCCACCGCGGTTTTGCCCACGTCGGTGTCGGTGCCGCAGAGAAAAAGACCTCGTGTCATCCGAAAAAACCCTCCGCGAGGCCGGGAGGGGCACAGCCCGGCTAGGGAATCGGTGCACAGCGTTGCTTTGCGCCCCGGAGCATCTATAGTAGAGGAGTTGTTGAGAATGATTCTCAAAAGAACAGAATCGTGCAACATCCCTTGGCTCCAGAGGCCCCTCGATGACGTCGCTCGACCGCGTTCCTGTCGGCTGGTCTGCACGCGTTTCACGTGTGGTGGGTGACGACCCCGCCACCCTGAGGCTGCTTGAGATGGGCCTCACCCCAGGCCTGACGCTCCGCGTGGTGGGTTCGGCTCCCCTGGGCGATCCGATCGAACTTGAGCTCCGCGGATACCGTCTCTCCATCCGCCGCCGTGAAGCGGCCCGGATCGAGGTGGAGGTCGTCGAGGCTGCCCAGGTCGCACTCGCCGGGGTCTGAGATGTCGTCTCAGCATGTTCCAGCCGTCGGGGCCACCAATGACGGTGGGCCAGAGACACCGCTGGTGGTCGCCCTTCTGGGAAACCCGAACACTGGGAAGAGCACGCTCTTTACCGCCCTCGCTGGCATCCCAACGCGGGTTGGCAACTACCCAGGGGTGACGGTTGAGGAGAAGCGCGGTCGCTTCTCGCGTGCCGGCAAACAGATCGAACTGATCGACCTGCCGGGAATCTACAGCCTCGTCCCCCGCAGCCCGGATGAGCAAGTGGCCATGGCGGTGCTGGAAGGCCGCCAGGAGGGGAGTCCGTCGATCGACTGCCTCGTGGTGCTCGCCGATGCCACAAGCCTTGAGCGAAACTGCTACCTCGTCAGCCAGGCACTTGCCCTCGACCTTCCGGTGGTGGTCGCGTTGACCTTGGTCGATCTGGCTGCAGACCGCGGGATCACCATCGATCATGCCGAACTGGCCGCCCGGCTTGGCTGCCCGGTCATTCCGGTCATCGCGCCCGAGCGTGAGGGTCTCGAAGAACTTGCCGACGCGATTGCCGAAGCCACCCACCGCTCCCCGCCCCCGGCGCCCGCGGTCCAGCTTGGCGATATCGAAGACCCGCAGGGCCACTCCCCTGCAGCGGTCGAGGCGATGGCTCGCTACCGATGGATCGAACAGATCCTCGACGGCGTGGTCACCCGTTCGGCACGTGCTGGCTGGTCGCTCGAAGAGCGGATCGACGCCGTGCTCACCCACCGCGTGGCCGGCACCGTCGTGTTTGTGGCGGTGATGCTCACGGTGTTTACCTCGATCTTCTGGGCGGCCGCTCCGATCATGGACCTCTTCTCAGGGGCTGTGGATGGTGTCGCGGCATTCCTCGACGAACGACTTCCCGAAGGCGCGATCCGCTCGCTGCTCGTCGATGGCGTGGTGGCTGGCGTGGGGGGGGTTGTGGTCTTCCTGCCACAGATCGCGCTGCTGTTTCTCTTCGTTGCGGTGCTGGAAGGCTGTGGCTATCTCGCACGCGCGGCCTACCTGATGGATCGTCTGCTTGTTGGCGTGGGCCTCAGCGGACGCTCGTTCATTCCGCTGCTTTCGAGTTTCGCGTGCGCGATTCCGGGCATCATGGCCACCCGCACCATCGAGAACCGACGCGACCGACTCCTGACCATCCTCGTCGCACCTCTGATGAGCTGCTCGGCACGGCTTCCGGTGTATGTGCTGCTCACCGCGGCGTTTGTGCCAAACACCCCGGTGGCAGGGCTCTCCTGGCTGCGGCTTCCCGCGGTGGTGCTCGCCAGCATGTACGCCCTGGGGGTGGTGGTGGCTGCGGCCGTGGCGGGCATCCTCTCGCAGACAATCTTCCGCGGACCTTCGCAGCCGTTTCTGATGGAACTGCCGGGCTGGCGTTGGCCGCAGCCGATGGTCGTGCTCGAACGGGTTCGCGAAGCCTGCTGGTCGTTTCTCTCCAGTGCAGGCACGCTGATCGTGGCCGTGAGCATCGTTGTCTGGGCGCTTGCGAGTTATCCGTACAACGCGGCCTCGATCGAGGCCGATGTCACCGAACACAAGGCCCAACTCTCCGCCCAGCTCGATGCCTTCGCCACGAGCGACGACGAGGCCTCTCGCGGCCTGCAGAAACAACTCACCGAGGAACTGGCCCTGCTGGAAACCGACGAAGGGCTCGATGCCGCCCGACGCGGTGCGGCGAGCCGCCAGAGTTTCCTGGGACAGGCCGGTCGGCTGATCGAGCCGGTCGTGCGTCCGCTGGGCTGGGACTGGCGTATCGGCTGTGCGGCGATTGCCAGCTTTCCGGCACGAGAAGTCGTGCTGGGCACGCTTGGCGTGATCTACAACCTCGGTGAGGTGGACCCAGGTGAGGAAGAAGGGTCCAACATGCTCATTCGTCGGATGCGGGCCGCCACCTGGGATGGCACGCAGCGGCCTGTGTTCACACTCCCGGTCGCCCTCTCGATCATGGTCTTCTTCGCCCTCTGCGCGCAGTGTGCAAGCACGCTGGTGGTGATTGGCAAGGAGACCGGCAGCTGGGTGTGGCCGGTGGTCACCTTCAGCTACATGACCGGCCTGGCTTGGCTGGGGGCACTGCTCACCTATCAGCTTGGTACCCTGCTGCTGCGTGGTTAACTCCGCTCGCTTGTCCGGCTCACGCGTATGAACACGTTCGTGCAAAACGTGATTGCCTTGGCGGTGGTGGCCGCCGCCGGGATCTGGCTGAGCCGTTCGCTCTGGCAGCGGCTCTGGGCCCCTCCCTGTGCTGGCGTCACGCACGACGGCCCAGCCGGGAGCGACGGCTTCGTGTCGCTCGATGTGCTCGCCAAGCCAAAGCCCCCTCAGAAGGGTTGATTTGCTTGTTTTTCCCCGAATAACGCGGGCAAAAAACGCTCTGGCATCGAAACCGCCGGGATGGCTACAGTCCCCAACCTCCCAGGGACTCGCCATCTTCCAAGCAGGCTGTCACCCCGACGGCTCCCGGCAACCATGCTCGTCACCACCAGCCACGACGGAACGCTGCAGTGCCGCCGGCTCGCGCCCGCCGACGCTGGTGAGTTGGCCTCGCTGTTTGCCGCGCTGTGCGAACACCACGACCACCGCCTCTTCCACCCGCATCCTCTGACCAGCGAAGCGGCCCTCTCACTCACGCAGCACCACGCCTGTTGCCACACCGTGCTCGCCAATCGAGACGAGTATCACGTGTCGCAGGACATTGGCAGTGGCCGCCTTGTGGCCTACGGCATGCTCCGCGGCTGGGCGGAGGGATTTGAAGTGCCAAGCCTCGGGATTGCGGTTCACCCCGAGCACCGAGGGCGTGGTATTGCTCGACAGTTCATGCAGCACCTGCACCGCGTGGCCATCGGCCGCGGTGCGGAGCGGGTGCGACTGAAGGTCTACCGCCACAACCAGGCCGCCGTGAAGCTCTACGAGTCTCTCGGCTACACCTTCACCCCACACGGCGAAGCGGAATGGCTCGGTGTCGCCACGCTCGCCGCGAAGAGTCAGCTCCAGGTTGCTCCGGCCTGGTCCAACCGTTCACGCGTCGCCTGATGGCCTGAGAGGAATACACCCCGATGAAGCCTTCGTTCATACCGGTCTCGATGCCCGACCTGTCCGAGCTCGAAACTCGATATGCGTCCGAAGCGGTGGCGAGCACCTGGATATCCTCCACGGGGGCGTTTCTCGACCGATTTGAGGAAGAGTTTGCCGTCGCGTCGGACTGCCGCTTTGCGCTCGGAACGACCAGCGGGACCACCGCGTTGCACCTGGCCCTGGCCGCCCTCGGTTTAGGGCAAGGCGACGAAGTCATCGTGCCGTCGATGACCTACATCGCGACCGCCAACGCCGTTCGCTACTGCGGTGCTGAACCGATCTTCGTGGACATCGATCCCGCAACCTGGTGCCTCGACCCATCCCAGATTGAAGCCGCGATCACGCCCAAGACCAAAGGCATCATTCCCGTGCACCTGCTCGGCCATCCGGCCGACATGGACCCGATCATGAAGCTCGCGGTCACGCATGGTCTGTGGGTGGTGGAAGATGCCGCGGAAGCGACCTTCGCCAGCTACAAGGGGCGGATGTGCGGGAGCCTGGGCACCGTGGGAACCTTCTCGTTTTTTGGCAACAAGATTCTCACCTCCGGTGAAGGAGGCGCGGTCACCTGCAACGACGAGGCGCTCCGTCACCGCATGGCACTGCTTCGCGGCCAGGGGATGGATCCGCAAAAGCGGTACCACTTTCCGATCGTGGGCTACAACTACCGCCTCACGAATGTCGCTGCAGCGATCCTCTGTGCCCAGATGGAGCGTCGCGACGGCATCATCGCTCGCCGACAGGCGATCGTGCGGATGTACGCCGAAGAACTCGCAGACGTGCCCGGCATCGCGATTCGCCAGGATGCCCCCTGGGCCGAGTCGGCACCCTGGATGTTTTCCTGCCTGATCGATCCAACCACGTTTGGCTGCCGCCGCGACGACCTTGCCGCCGCGCTCAAAGAACGTGAGATCGACTCTCGGCCGATGTTTATCCCGATCCATCGCCTGCCGCCCTACCGCCAGTCGGCCAAAAAGCGGCACGCCGTGTTGCCTGTCACCGACCGGCTCGGGGCCCTGGGGATCATGCTCCCCACCTACCCGCAGCTCACCGACGCAGACGTGCTGCGGATCTGCAGCAGCATTCGCGACATCGGCCGGTCGCACCTCAACCGCCGGATCGCGGCCCAGGTGCACCGGATCACGCCGACACCGTCGGTCGCGCAGCCTCGCAAGGCGGCTTAAACGCGCTGCTCTGGCTGAGGAAAGCGATCGGATTGTGGAGGCTGATTTTCTCCGCCAGTGAGGGGCCGTGGCCGCGTCGGTGCATCTCGCGATGGCACTTCGGCACGCTCAACGGATCGCTTGGCCCCCAGTCGCCGGCAGAGTTGATCCAGATCCGCTCGTTGCCAAAACACTCAATGATGTCGACCGCACGCTGCGGCGTGCACTTGCTGTCTGGGTAGAGCGTCATCCCTGCCCAGAAGCCACGATCGAGCACCTCGGCCACCGTGTGCTCTTCGACATGATCGATCAGCACCCGCCCTGGATCGACGTCGGCATTCTTCAGCGCATCCATCGTGAGACGAGTGCCCTTGAGCTTGTCTTCCAGATGCGGCGTGTGGACGAGGATCATCTGGTTGTGCTGTTTGGCGAGCTCGATCTGCTCTTCCAGAATCGCCATCTCGTTCTTTGAGTTCTTGTTGAGGCCAATCTCGCCGATTCCCAGCACGTTGTCAGCTTTGAGAAACTCCGGCACGAGGGCAATCACCTCGCGAGCGAAGACCGGATCCTCGGCCTCCTTTGGATTGATGCACAGCCAGCAGTAGTGATCGATGCCGTAGGCCGCGGCTCGCTTCGGCTCCACCTGCGTCAGCTGCCGAAAGTAGTCGGCGAAGGCGGCGGGGCTGGAACGGTCAAAGCCTGCCCAGAAGGCTGGCTCAGTGATGGCCACGCAGCCGGCCTCCGCCATGCGGCGGTAGTCGTCGGTCGTGCGGCTGACCATGTGAATGTGAGGATCGATGTAGGCCATGGTTTTGTGTTTCTTTTGGAAGGAGCGTGGCTCAGTAGTCGCCGTGGGGATCCACCCCAATCGCCGCCTTGGTATGCGCCGCAGGAATGGGCTCTGAGGTGTGATCGCTCAAGCGTTCGAGGATGCGTTGGGTCCGATTCCCCTGGCCGTCAATCAGCAGGGGAATGACCTGCTTGAGGGCACGAATACGGACATCGTCCGCCGGCCCACCACTGCTGCGATCGAGCCTGTCGAGGAAGGCAGCGATATCGAGCAGCTTGGCCCGATGCTCCATGAAATACAGATCGACGGTCTTGCCGACGTCGAGGGGACAGGTGGGGCTTGGCATCTGAGTCTCTTCTCCAGTGGTGCTGCAATTATGCCACGGACTTTGTCCCCGCTCACCTCGCGAGCACCGAATGGCGCCGGTTATTCGGTCGCGGCCTGCTCATGGATGCGGATCGCCTCGACAAACACGTCGACCCATTCGTCAGCAGCCTCGCTCCAGCTGCGACCTCGCAGCTCACGAAAGCCCGTGGCTTGCGCGGCACGGGCAGCTTGCGGATCTCGCAGCAGTCCAGCCACCGCCTCGACGAAGGAAGCGGGGGAGGCCGGATCAAAAAAGGGCATCGCACGAGTAAGGGGGCCAAACGCCTCGCGGAGGCTGGGGATGTCTGACACTGCCACGGGACAACCGCACGCGAGTGCCTCAAGCACCGGAAACGAACCCTGCTCATGCCGCGATGGCACCACCGTAGCCGCGGCCGAGCGGTACAGCTGCTCAAGCACCGAGCGATCCACGCGGCCAAGCGTCACCACACGATCAGTCACCCCCAAGGCCGCAGCGCGTTCGGCGAGATCCTTGGGCAGTGGGGCCTCGCCGGTGAACACCAGCTGCAGCCGCGGAAGCCCTTGGGCATCGAGGAGCGGCAGACTCGCGATCAGCAGTTCGTGGTTTTTGTAGGAGCGAAACGCGGCTGGGTAGAGCAGATAGGGTGCCTTCACACTCTCAGGCAACGGAGGCTCTGCCGTCACGGATCTGGCCGCGTCAGAGGCCCCCGCAAACCCAATGTCGTCCGGAACGGCCGGAGGTACTACGCGGACCTTTGCAGCTGGGCAGCCGAGCAGACCGACAATATCGCCGTCGCGAATCGTCTCCGACATGCACCCGATCAAGGTCGAGCGGTTGGCGACTGCCTGCGACCGTCGCCGAAACGACGCGAGATCATGCGGCTTAACCAACCCCCGCTCACGCAGTGGCACCATGTCATGAATCATCACCAGCGTGGCCGACGGGAAAGCCCGCTCCACCGAGACGTGGGGGAGCACCCAGATATCGCACCCCCCACTGGCAGGATCCGCCACCACCGAGGGAGCGCTGACAGGCTGCTGAGCGAGCACCTGCGCGGTGAGGGCCTCCGTCTCGTTTAGTTGGGCCGCGAGTCGCTCTGCCCGAGGTCCTCCCCCCAGTTCGCCCGAACAGCCCAGCATCGCAAGCCGATTGCTGAGGGAACGATGCCGCCAGCGGAGCCGTTTTCGCCGCCACCGCTGGGTAAAAGAAAGTGTCTGTAAGGAGACACTTTGAATCTTGCCCCCCCCGGCAGCCACGGTCTCTGCGACGACCTCCTCATCTCCCGCATGAATCGCCAGCACAACCCCGTTGACACGAGGTGAGTGCGCCAGGTATTTCGCCAGACAGTGGGCAAAAACACCAATTCCATCGGTCAACGAGAGGGTTTTTCCGTAGGCACACCAGACACCGACCTTCACGGCAGCCAGCCTCCTTCCTGAAAACACGCTTCCGGCAGCGAACCATTCGTTGACGGCAACCGTAGAAGGACAAATACTGCGCACCAGGGGCGAGTTGTCCGAGTGCGGCCGATCGTACCAGACTCTCCATTTCCGTGCGGACACAGCAGTTCGGCAACAGCTGCCGAAACTTTCTTTAACGAGGTCTTTCATGTTCAGCGCCCTTTCCTGGCTGTCGGACGGTCTGTCTCGCCCTACAACCAGCGCAGCGCCTCGTCGGCAGCCACGCCGCAGGCGGCAGCGCACCCGAGGGGCCGCAAACGTGGAACGGCTGGAGTCGCGCGCGCTCTTGGCAGTCGACGTGCTCGCGCCGATCACCGCACAGTCGCTGACCAGTGGCGACACCGCCACAAAACTCGACCTCACCGACTACTTCGACGAAACGGCCGTCACCGGCACGGTCGTCGAGTTCACGAACAACAGCGTTGTCAGCGAGACCACGTTCTACGTCGAGTTGTTTGACAAAGCAGGCCCCGCCCGCACCCGGACCACACCGCTGACCGCGGCGAACTTCCTCTCGTACGTCGATGCCGGCACCTACGACGGCTCGATGATCCACCGCTCGGTGCTCGACTTCGTTGTCCAGGGAGGCGGGTACTACGCCCCCACCAAGCCAGCCGATCAAGTCGGCAGCAACCCCACGCTGGTTCCGCAGGGCCCCACCGTGGCCAATGAGCCGGGCAACTCCAATGTCTTCGGCACCATCGCGATGGCCAAACTCGGTGGTCTGCCTGACAGTGCGACCAACCAGTGGTTCTTCAACATGAATGACAACTCGGCCAACCTCGACGCGCAGAACGGTGGATTTACCGCGTTTGGTCGGGTGCTTGGTGCGGGCATGGATGCCGTCGGCGCTTTGGGTGAAGCCCAGGTTTACGACGCGACGACCTACTACGGCGATTCCGCTCTTGGTGAGCTGCCGCTTTGGAACTCACCGGCAGAAAATGCCAATATCGTTCGGCCCGAAGACTTCCTCACCTTCACCTCGATCAAACGCGGCTCAGAAAACATCTACACCGTTTCGAGCAGCGCCGTGAACATCGTCACGGCGTCGCTGGATGGGACAAACCTCGTACTCACCCCGGGCCAGTTCTCGGGCACAGCAGCGATCACCGTGCGGGCGACGAGCGTGGTTGATGCTTCGTTCAAAGAGCTCACTTTCAACGTCAACGTCTCCGGTGGAGCAGCGGCTCCGGCGCTCGAAGACGTGATGACCTTCACCTCCAACGGCCTCTGGCTGCTCCAGCACAGCGACGGCGTGGAGTTCACCCAGAGCACGTTTGCCGTCTGGAACTCGACCGTGCAGTGGGACGCCGTCCTCGAAGGTGACTTTAACGGCGATGGCCTCACGGATGTCGCAGGCCGCACGAGCATTGGGCAGTGGTGGGCTTCGATCAATAACGGCGATGGCACCGCAGCCGCTCCAAAACTGATGATCTACTGGAAACCCAGCCTGAACATCGTGGAGTATGTGGTCGGCGATTTTAACGGCGACGGCCGCGACGACGTCGCCGGAATCTCCTCGAACAACGTCTGGTGGGCCGGCCTCGCAAAGAGCGACTCAATCGGCTTTACCAACTCCCGCATGGGTGCTTGGGCTCCGACGCTTGACTTCAAGTCGATCCAGACCGGCGACTTTGACGGTGACGAGCAGACCGACATCGCTGGCCTGAGCACCACAGGGACCTGGGTCGGCCTGGTTGGGAAGTCTACTGGCGGTTGGGAGAGCAAGACGCTCGGGACGTGGTCACCAACCCTCAACTTCACCGACGATATTTTGTCGGGCGACTTCAACGGCGATGGCCGCACGGATATCGCGGGCCGGGCCGCAAGTGGGACGTGGTATCTCGCGACCGCCAACAGTGGCACTGTCGGCTTTACCAACTCCATCCTCGGTGGTTGGTCAACATCCGTCAGTTGGAGCAGTGTGAATGTGGGCGACTTTAATGGTGACGGTAAGGCCGACATCGTCGCTCGCAGCAACATCGGCCAGTGGTGGGGTCTGCTGTCGAATAGCACCACTGACGGCCTGCGAGGCAATACGCACATCGGCTACTGGAACCCCAACGTGGTCTGGACTGGCATCGGCGTGGCCGATGCCGACGGCGATGGCCGTGAAGACATTATTGGTCGCGTGGCCACAGCCCCAGAACTTGCCCGAGGCCGCGTGTGGGTGGGAACGATCGTTGACGGTGGCATGATGCAGACCAACAAGTGGGGCTTCCAAAGCGTGGCGACCACCGTCGAGACCCGCAACCAGTTCTTCGCCAACTTCTGATCGCGATCGCCGTTGATCTCCGGCTCTCAAACGCAGTTGGCCCAGATGGCAGCGTTTCAGCAAGCCACACGCGAGGAAGCGCGTGCGCGGACTGCCTCGGCGGCAGCCTCAGCCGCCATGGCAGGAGGGCGTCGCCAGAGCGCGGAGAGCATCCGCTCCCAGACGCCATCGTCAAAGACACTCGGGACGGCGGCGCGGAGGTGGGCGACATAGGCACACTCCGCCTCAAAGACCTCTTCGAACGCCGCACGGAGCGTGGTGAAGAACACCTCGTCCCGGTCGGCAAGAATCCGCGACGGGCTCGTGTTTTCGCGCACGTTCCCAAGGCCGAGCCCGCCTTCTGACGACTCGATGCCTTCGAGTTTTCTTCCAAACGCGTCGATTTCCGTGCTCTCGAGCCTGGCCGTCGCCACACAGTTGCCAGCATAGGTCACGTAGTCGACAGTCGGGATCGACACGTCGCGAAGTTCGAGGAGGAGGTCGCGCATCTGCTCGCGAGACGTCGCCGCTCGCAGACCATCGATTAGCTTGACCATCTTTGCCGCGTAGGCCTTCCGCTGCTCGCTTTCCCCCTCGGCCACGTCGACACCAACACGGTATTCGTGATCCAAAATGGAAAACAGTCGCTCAAACGGATCGCGGACGGTGGTCAGCACGAAGGGATCTTCGCGCAGCAAGAGCTGCAAGTGGTCGAAGCCCCAATGGCCACCCGCAAATCGCACCTGCCGGTGGAGCATGCGCAGCGGGCGCAAATCCGAGTAGGGCACCTGCACGCCGTACCGCAGCACGGCGCCCGCGGGAGCCTGAACCACGTCAAGCAGATACGTGGAGAGGATCTTGGTGACCGACGTGCCACCGGTCTTGGGAATATGGGCGAATACGAGAGGCGGATACTGCAGCGTCCGCTCAAGCACGATGTCGTAGGCGCCGCATTCACCCCCGAGCGGCACCGCCTGCACGAACCGCCATCCCGCCACCGCATGCGTCTCGATGAGCTCTCGGTACGACTCTCCAGTGGACTCGTCCCAGAGCCCTTCCTGACCTGGCCGCGGTGTGACCCGCTTGTGGAGATATGTCATCTGAAAAGATGTGTTGGTCGTCATGCTGTCGGTCTTTCGTCGTCGTCGAGGAAGCCTGTCTGATGGGTGCCGGAATCCCTTCACGCGGGCCGGCGATGGCAACGCGGTTCGGGCTGCTCTTCACCTGCAGCCTCGTCGAGCGCACGAATCGTTTCGTGACTCACTTCCCGCCATGTGCGGCGGGCGAGTGTGCGATAGGCCTCTTGCTGCATCGCGAGCAGTTTGTCGCGCTGCTCGTAGCCTTGCCGGATCGCACGCGCCATGTCGCGCCAGTCGTAAGGGTCAAACAGCATCGCTGCCTGAAGGTGGCGATCTGTGATCACTTCTTCAGTGACTTCAATCCGCGACATCACCACCGGGGTATCGACCGAGAGGGCCTCGGTGAAGGTAAACGGGCAGGCGCCTTCGCTGAGCGTGGGATTCACCGCCAAGTCAGCATGGCGGTAGCAGGCGGCGAGTTCTTCCTCAGACAGCCGTACGAGAAACAGCACGTCGTCGTGCAGTTGGAGCTCGGCGACGAGCTTCTGAATCTGCGGCGACATCGCGGGGGAGCCGGTCATCACAAGGCGATGCGAGAGATGCCCCTCGTCAAGCAACCACCGAAATGCCTTCAGCAGCGTGCCTACGTTTTTATGCGGTCGCAGCTGGCTGGCATAGAAGAGATACGGCCCTGGCGAATCCCCGCCAACGACCGGAAGTCGACCGTCGATGGCCTCGGCTTTCGCGAGAGCCTTCGCGAGGAGCGTGGCCGACACCCGTTCGAGGTCCCCGTCTTTCGCGGCAGCCTGCAGCACGTTGTCGAGTGTGTTGGCGCCGTGTGGCACCACACTCACTCTCGTAGGCGACATCCCAAACCGCTTCACGAGGGTGTCGTGTTTCACATGCTGGCTGTAGGTGATGAAGTGGTCACCGCCGCGGATGGTCTGCTCGATCTTCTCGATCGTGCCACGAAACGCGTCGCCACCGATGTGGGCAAACGCCACCGGCGCCAGCGAGACCACAAAGTCCGGCACGCAGAGTACACGCGGACCGCGAATCCGATTGAAACTTGGCCAAAAGGCGGTGGGGCAGTACCAGGCGGTGACATCGCTTCGGCCATCGATCAGGTCATGCACAATCCGCAGCTCCGCCTCGTACATCGCTCGCGACATCGAGAGCTTCTCAAGGCCTCGGCGAAGACGCTGCTTCGCCGACCGCATTCCTTCGCGAAACGAACGCAGCGGCTTCTTGAGCAACCGCCCAATCCCTTTCCCGACAACACCGAGCAGGCCTCCCACAAGCACAACCGGCAGCGAGGCGATTGTGATCACCACCAACACCGCCACGTTTCGGCTGGTCACAAGCGTCCCCACCGCGGCAGCGAGGCGCTGTCGCAGCCCAGCAAAGCGTCGCCTCCTGGGCCGCTTCGTGCGCTCGGTTTCTTCGTGGGCGGCCTTGCGACGACGCGACGCGAGTCGGATCACACCCGGCACACCCCGCGGTGCAAGAAACTCCACCGCATCGTCGGGAATCCCACTCTTTTGAAAGAGTGCTTCGAGGCCCGGGCGCGTCCAGCCCGGACAGGCAATCACAAACCGCGCCTGGCCCGACTGATGTGCCCCTCGGACAAACGCCGCGAGAAAGCGGCCAAGCCCTTCCCCCTCGAACTGCGTCCACGGCGGGTACGCGACATAGATTCCGTAGGTCTTCACAGCAGTTCGGCGAGTGCCTCTCCGTACGCCACAGCGAGCTGCTCATCATTCTCTGACCATGCGTTCTCCGCGCTGCCAGCCATCTCGGCCACCCGCGACCAGCCTGCCGAGCCATATGCAGAAAGTCCGCTTGCCTCCGAGACAAACCACACCTGCCCCTGCTCGAGAGGCACGTCAGTCACGCTTGGATGCCTGACAGAACCCGAGGCGGTCATCGCAGTCTCGCCACAGGCGGAGAGGCGTGGCAGCAGACGCACCCGTTCTCGGTCCACACCGTAAAAGTGCACCATCTCCTGCAGCATGTCGTCGCTCCACACGAGCACCCCCGCCGCTGCGGTCAGATTCTCGGCAACGATCCGAAGGCCATCCGCAGACAGCACCCCCGCCGCATGATGCACCCACTCGTCGGCGAAAACCAAGAACGGCCGCAAGGGCAGGAACGGTGCTGGAGCGAGCGGACTCATGAAGACCCACGCATCGCAGTCACAGAGGTGTCGAATGCCGTCGTCTGCCACGACGTAGCTTTCCAGAGGCATGCGGCTGCGCGCGGCACCGGCCGGCATCGCAAGCGTCGGTCCCGCGTAGTACATCGCCCGGCTGGCTGCCCCAGCATCGAGCACGTCCCACGTGAACCCACGAACGGATAGGTGGGAGGCTTCGAAGGTCTCGTGAAACTCACTGCCATTCACCACCACAAGGACCACCTTTGCCTGCGTTCCATGGCAGGCAGCGCTGTGGTGAAAGGCTTGGGCCACCGCCGTGACACACGCCCGTTGCTGGGGCCGCTCCACCTCGGCGGCCACCACCGCCACCCGCACGGTGTTCCGCACAACCGCCGGCTCTTCCCCCGAGGGGGTTCTCAGAAAGATCGTGTCGCTCATGTGGTCGCTTCCATCACTGGGTGCTCAGGGATGATTCGTGTGGCCTGCCAACGTAGCCCCCACTGCTGATCCACATGAGGCAGATCCGCCACCGGCAGCCGGCCGACTTCGCGAACATCCACGCCGGCAAGGACGGCAACGTCTTCCCCATCGCGCTTGAGCACCAACCGCCCGGTGAGCCCGTCCACATCCGCCACGATGCGACAGCGGCTCCAACTGGTTCCATCATGCTTCCAGTGCGCGAGGCTCACGCCGTCGACGCCGCGCTTGGTGGCCACGACAACATCCATGTTGGTGTCTCGCAGGAGCGTGCAGGTGCCCGCCCCCTGCTCCTGGCAACCCACCACGACCCCGCACTGGTCCCCTTCGGTTTTTCTGGTGAAGTCGTAGGCGATCCCCAGGCTTCGCGGCCCCCGCTCCCGAGTGAGCATCAGGCACAGTTCTGCCGAAGCATCCCACCATCCATCGCCACGCCCATGCGGCGAGCCAAGCAGCAGTTCAAAGGGGCCACGTGTGGTGAGGTCCGCCAACTGCTGCGACGCCTGCAGCCGCTCCTGAGATCGAACGCGGGTGAGGTCCTGCTGGGTGAGCCATTCGAGTCCGGAAAATGGGTGCCCATGATGGGCCTCGTCTGGCTCATCGAGCAGCCGAACCTCGTTCACTACGCCAAACGGTCCCAGGGATAGGAAATCAGCCGTCTGCCAGTTGGAACGGTCAATCACCCACAGGCCCGAGAGCGCCGCCGCGCGGAGGTGCCGCCCCGATTGTGGACTCTCTCCCACGATCACCCGCTCACGTCCCACCGCCAGCCCGCGGAGATATCCCGCCGAGGCACTTCGCCAGTGCACATCGAGCGTGTGCGGATCAATCAGCGCCCCCAACGACGACACGCATGCCAGCCGTTCGCCGCGCTCGGTGACGCAGTAGTTGTGCATGCCCGTGGCCACGATCGGCATCGTTTCACGCACCTCGAGACTGGGGTAGTCGAGCGTGATCAACTGCGAACCCGCCTCAAAGCCGTGTGCCAGCACAAACAACTTTTCACCGCGCAAAAAGAGCGAGTTGAGATGCAGGCCCGTCGCCACCGACGCCTCAAGACGATCCCACCGATCTTCGTGCAGCCGGGCTTCCTGATAGTGCCCGGGCCGCTTTGGATCGATCACGACCACGCTGTTGCGACCGGTGTTGGTGCAAACCACTCGGCCGTCGGGGGCACACAGAATCTGATGGGGCTGCGAAAGAAAGCGATGGCTCTGGCGTTCCCCTTCGGAGATCCAGCCAACTTCTGAGAGGGCATAGCTCTGCAGATCCACCAGGGTCTCATTGTCGAGCCCGCTGTGGGAGAGAATCGGCCGCTCTCCACCCGGCCGCCAAGTGATCCCGTAGTATTCGCGCCGCGTCTCTTCCACGATCGCAACGGTCCGCGCAGCGAGGTCGACACGCAGTAAAAACCGGGGTGTGGCAACGAGGGCGAGCATGAAAAAAAGGCCTGGGAGTCTGCGGAAGGCTGGCATTCTCACCCCCCTCCTTCAACTGCTACAACCCGAGAAAGACAACATTCTGGGAAATCTGGGAGGGCACGTGCCCTGAGCGACGGGAGCTGCTTCCTCGCCCCCAGACGCTCCGCATGCTGGGTGATTGAAGATGCTCGTGTTTGCACATGTCCCGAAGACGGCCGGAACGTCGATGACGGGCGTGCTGATGCGGTTTTTGACGGCGATCCAGGTGCCGGCATCGCAGATGCTGCTCTATGGCGTGCGTGTGCCTTACGCCGATCTTGAGCCTCTGGAGGACTTGCCTCGCGACGTCCGCTTGCTCTCGGGGCACTTTCGCGCACCGCACTACGAAAAGCTCCTGCCGATCGACCCCTTCATCGTGGCGAGCACGCGAGACCCCTTCGAGCGGTTCTGCTCAGGACTGGAACACATCCAAAGGCTGCGGAGCAGCGATGAGTTCTACGCGCTGCCGGAGATGCTCGAAAAAGGTGGCCGGCTGCTCGACGAGCTCTCCGCGGCCCGCGGCGACCGGGACGGTGTGCTCGCTGCCTTGATGCGGTATCGCGAGGTGGAGCGGCGTGGCAGCAAGCGCTACCTCATGCACGACGAGCGGTTTGTGGCCAAGGCCCGCATCGAGTCGACCGAGGTGGATCGGCTCTGCGAAGGGCTCGCCGCCGCCACGCCCCAGGTTCCCGAGATGCTCGCCACACTGCGGAGCGTGAATCAGCAAAACATCTGGCCGAAGTGCTACTTCGACAGCTACAGCCCAGAGCACCTCCAGCTCCTTCGCAGCTGCTTTGAGGAGTGCTTTGCCGACGAGGTGGAGATCACCGCGGCCTTCCGCCGAGAGATCCACAGCGTGTTTGAGCCCGACCTCTGGAAGACTTTTCTCGCACGCCTCCTGCCACCGGAGACTGGTCGCTGATCAGTCCTGCTGCCTGATCATGGGTATCCGGTCACCGATTCCGTTGTGAACGCGGTGCCATCGGAGAGCGATCGAATCCAAGAACCCGAGATCGACCGGCCCAGGATCCCCCACATGGCGGGCGGTCCCTTGGCCTGCGTGTCGTAGAGCCCCGCAAACGCCAGTGCCCACGCGCTCGAGGTTGGCCACTCACCACCGCCGGAAGTGAAGTTGCGGGTGGTGTAGGTCCCGTTCACGAGCCCCGTCACATTCCACGACCCGCTCGTGAGATTTCGGCCCGCGACGTCGTCCACTCCGTTGCCGTCGAAGTCGCCGACCACCACGCTGCCCCACGCCGTCGCCGAGCCGGCCCAGCGCCCCATCCGCGTGTTTGTGAACTGCTCCTTGGCTGTGTCGTAGGAAAGCAGCCACCACACGTCGCTCCCCGTCCGGCCAGCAATCGTGGTCCGTCCTGAATCGTCAAACTTCCCCGCCACCACATCCACCCACTGCTGGCTCGTCGCCCAACCACCAAGCAGTTCGTTCCCCCATGCGGAGGTGGTCGTGTCGTAGCTGAGCAGCCACCACTGGCCAGACGAGTTGCGACCCGCGATCTCATCGCGACCATCGTTCACCCCGTCGAAGTCGCCGACCACGATGTCCGACCATGCAACCGGCTTCGCATCGGTGCCAACAGACCAACGGGCCATCTTCTCATTCACAAACTGCGGCGTGGTTGTGCCGCTGTCGTGCAGATACCACCACATCCCGGTCGGGGTGCGGCCGGCAATGTCTGCCTTGTTACCCGGGTCGCCATCAAAGTTGCCCACGACGACGTCGATCCAGGCAACATCGGCCGACCAGCGGCCAATCATCGTATTCGTGTAGCCGCTGCCGGTGTCCGCGAGCAGCCACCACCGCCCGACTGTGTCACGCCCAACAATGTCGTCCACTCCATCGCCGGTGAAGTCGCCCACCGAGATGTCGTCGTAGGTGAACTTCGTCGACCAGGCCCTCATCGGCACGGTCGTGGGCGGAGTCGTCGGATCTCCCGCGGTCAGCGCCACCGACCACATCCCCGTCGCCTGGTCCCGCGAGGCGATGTCGGTGAGCCCGTCGCCATTGAAGTCGCCAGAAACAATCGTCGGCGGCGGCGGGGTTGTCCACGGGGCGAGGCTGATTGTCACCGACGAATCGTCATACACAGTGCCGTCGAGTTTGGAGGGCACGAGCGGCCCGTTGTAAGGATTGCCGATCGGGTTCTCATCCTCGCCAAACCCATACGCCGCGTTGTGCAAGAAGATCGACGTCGTCGCCGTCGTATCAACGGTGCCTTGAAGCGTCGAATAATGCAGGAACTTTGAATACGGATCGTAGACCGACTCAAAGGTCGGGAATGCCGTGCTCGTGTGCTGCGTGTACCAAGTCGTGCTGTCATTCCACGCCGTACTGCTCTCGCCATTGGTCACCGACGACGCGCTCACGCCGTCGAGCGCCACGCCACGACAAAGGGCCTGCCAGATCTGATCCTGCAGCAGCCCCGCATCTCCGCTTGGGGCGTTTTCCTGCGACCACACATACATCGCGTTGGCGAGCGAGCCACCGGTCGGCTTGGGGAATTGAAACGTGTTGGGGCCGTTGCTCAGCGTGAACTGCGTGCCGTCGGAAGATCCTGAGTAAATCGGATAAGCAGGATCCTTTCCGAGGTAGATGCTCACGAAGTTACCGCTCTGAAAGAAGCTTTCGATCGTCTCGTCCCAAAACGTGGCCAGGGGATCCTGCGATGCGAGCCCAGGCGGCGTTTTCGTTGGAGACGGCACCTGATTGGCAAGCCAGTCCTTGGGCGCTGTGATCGCCACAAACTCGCTGTCCGGGAGTGACGGCCCCTGAAACAACACCGGCGTGACCGTGCCACCACTGGCGGTCGTGAGGGAGCTTTGGGTGTTGGTGACCGTGAAATCGGTGTCTGTTGCGGTCTGCACTTGGAAGAGTCCATTGAACCCAACCTCGCTGCCAGTGAAGCCGCTGATCTCCACCCATTCGTATTGCAGGATCGGTGACGTCGAGCCGTAAGTGAAGGTGGCCGTGTTGTTTGACCATGACGCGGAAACACCGGTGATCGGCGAGCCTTCCACCTGCGACTGGTAGAGCAACTTTGTGAAATCGCGCGAGGCTGGGTTCTGTGCATCGACATGCCCCAGCGGATCGGCCTGCATAAAGGCCGTGAACGCCGCCCCGATCGCATCGCGGCTGAAGCCGCTCTCCAGCCGGATGCCAACGGAGGTGATCGTGGTCAGCGATCCGTTGACCATGCTCGGCTTGGCCTCGCTCGCCGTGAGCGTCATCGGAATCGTCAGGCCATCGACCGCAGACACATCAAACGTGGAGAAGCCCGACGAGATCGACACACTGCCTGCCTTCCCCGAACCACCGTCCGGCAGGAGCGAGCTCACTTCAAAGGTGAACTGCAGCGGAGAAGCGATACTGGTCACGGTGAAGGTGCTGTTGTACCCAGCAATCGCCGACCCCGTTGCGTCGACAACGCCCGAGAGCGTGACAGAATCACCGGCCTTCAAGCCATGAGGCTGCGTGGTCGTGATCGTGGCCTCAAACTTTGCGTCTTTTTCCGCCGTGGTGGCACCCCACGGCAAATACGCAAACTCGACGATGTCGAAAACCGATCCTGGCGCAAGCAGCGACGGACTGTAGGGCGCGGTCGGTGGGTCGGTCGGCGTTACCGTGTTGGCATTAAACGGCAGGCCGCTTGGCGACGAACCCGCCGATGTGACGAACACGATCAGTTTGCTTGAGACGTTGGTGAGCCCCTCGTCGAGCGTGATGTCGCCCGTCAATTGCGAAAGGCGAATCGGCTGCAGCGCCACCGACTGCAGAGTGCCACCCGCGCCATCGGCGAGTGCCGCTGGCGCCGCGTAGGACACTTGAAACGTGGTCGACGATGGCACCTGCGCCACACTGAACACGCCGTTGTAGCCATCAGGAGTCATCCCCGTGACTTCAATCGCTTGGCCGACCGACAAGCCATGCGGACCGCTCGTCGTGAACTCCGCGAGACCCGTGCTTTGGAATGCATTAAAGCTCAACGAGGTTGCGCTCGAGATCGAACGCGTCGCAATCATCGACGAGGCGTACACGGTGCCCTGCTGAGGGGTGGCGTCGCCAAGGTTGCTCCCTGACGTTGTGATCGAGAAGCTGGTTGGACTTTCAAACGCGATCGTAAACACACCGTCATACCCGTCTGGCGAGACGCCGGCGATGAACACCTGCTCGCCCGACTTCAGCCCATGCGGCGACATCGTGGTGATCGTCGCCGTGGTGCCCGTTGAGGTCGCCGACTCGATTGCTGTCGCCACCTGTGTGAATGATCCGGTCGACCCGAGGGCCATCAAATACAGCGGATCTTGACCGGCGGGTTGCCAACCCGGGATGCCATGCCCGGTGACCCACACGTCGTATTCGGCTGGATCGAGACCCGTGAGATCCTGAACGGGCACGGTGATCGCGAGCGCTCGCCGCGGCTCAAGCCGCTCGACGATGGAGCCTCTGCCGATCGCGTGCCCCGTTCGTCGCCGCAGACGGCGAACAGCTGCTCCGTTGCCATGATCACGACCAACGCGCGCAAACAGATCCCTCATGGTTTGTCCCCTTGCAGAACCGAGAAACCTTTCCCCCAAAAGCGCCATCAGCATGCAGTGGCGACTGGCGACACTCAAGTCGCTCCGGAGAAAGGACGTGGCACGGGGCCTGACGGAAAAAAGTATTGGCTCTCGCCAAGAGCTTCCAACAAAAAAACCGGGGCAGCCTTGCGGCCGCCCCGGTTCGTGTTTCACAGGTGAATCCTGCTGACTGATCCCGTTGCCGGCATCAGTACATGTCGTAGTCGCCGCCGGTACCAGCGCCACCCTTGGCCTTGGCATCCTTGGGCTTCTCGGCGATCAGGGCATCGCTCGTCAGCAGCAGGGTCGACACACTCGTGGCGTTTTGCAGGGCCGTCCGCTCGACCTTGGTCGGGTCGATCACGCCAGCCTTCACGAGGTCTTCGTAGACGTCGGTGCCGGCGTTGTAACCGTAGTTGCCTTCGCCTTCGAGCACCTTCTCACAGACGATCGAGCCATCCTGGCCGGCGTTGTTGGCAATCATCGTGACCGGTGCACGGCAGGCACGCACCACGATGTTGAAACCGACCTGCTCATCCTCAGTGAGGCCCTTGGCCTTGACCTGCGAGCTCGCCCGCAGCAGAGCCACGCCACCGCCGGGAAGAATGCCTTCCTCGACCGCTGCACGGGTCGCGTGCAGGGCATCTTCCACGCGAGCCTTCTTCTCTTTCATCTCGCTCTCGGTGGCCGCACCGACATTGATCTTGGCGACACCGCCGGAGAGCTTCGCCAGACGCTCTTCGAGCTTCTCGCGGTCGTAGTCGCTCGTCGAGTTTTCGATCTCGCGACGGATCTGGTCGATGCGAGCCTTGATGTCGGCGGTCTTGCCGGCACCTTCGATGATCGTCGTGTTGTCCTTGTCGATGATCACCTTCTTGGCACGACCGAGTTCGGCCAGACCAATGCTCTCGAGCTTCATGCCGAGGTTGTCAAACACAGCCGTGGCACCGGTGAGGATCGCGATGTCTTCGAGCATCGCCTTGCGACGATCCCCGTAGCCCGGAGCCTTGACCGCAGCCACCTGGAAGGTGCCACGGAGGCGGTTGATCACGAGCGTGGCCAGGGCCTCGCCGTCGACCTCTTCCGACACGATCAGCAGTGGCTTGCCGGAGTTCACCACGGCCTCGAGCATAGGAACGATGTCCTTGATCGAGGAGATCTTCTTCTCGTAGACGAGGATGTAGCAGTCGTCGAGCACGCACTGCATCTGCTGCGGATCGGTCACGAAGTAGGGAGACAGGTAGCCGCGGTCAAACTGCATACCTTCCACCCACTCGACTTCCGTCTGCAGGCTCTTCCCTTCATCGACGGTGATCACCCCGTCCTTGCCGACCTTCTCCATCGCCTCGGCGAGGAGGCTACCGATTTCCTTGTCGTTGTTGGCGGCGATCGCACCGACCTGGGCCATTTCCTTCTTGCCCTTGACCGGAATCGACATCTCCTTGAGCTTGGCGGTGATCTCGGTCACAGCCTTCTCAATGCCGGCCTTCATCTGCACAGGGTTCACCCCGGCCACGACTGCCCGCAGGCCTTCGTTGAACACCGCTTCGGCAAGTACGGTGGCCGTCGTGGTGCCGTCACCGGCGACGTCGCTCGTCTTGCTGGCGACTTCACGAACCATCCGGGCGCCCATGTTTTCATAGACGTCTTCGAGGTCAATTTCCTTGGCAACGGTCACGCCGTCCTTGGTGACGGTGGGGGATCCGAAGCTCTTCTGGAGGATCACGTTGCGGCCCTTGGGGCCGAGAGTCACCTTCACCGCCCGGGCGAGTTTCGCGACACCACGTCGCATCGCCTCACGGGCTTCCTGATCAAATGCCATCATCTTGGCCATGGATCATCTCTCCTGTTTTGGTCTGTTGGTTGAATGGTTTGGGAAGGGGGTCGACCTAGCCAAGAACGGCGAGGATGTCGTCTTCACGCATCAGCAGCAGTTCTTCGTCGCCGATCTTGAAGGGCTCGCCGGCGTAGCTCGTGAACACGACGCGATCGCCTGGCTTGACTTGCAGTGCGTGCCGCACGCCCTTGTCGTCCAACTTGCCTTCACCGACGCTCACCACGGTGCCACGGGCCGGCTTGTCCTTGGCCGAATCAGGCAGCAGGATGCCGCCGGAGGTCTTCTGCTCGCTCGCCTCCCGCTCCACGACCACGCGGTCACCCAAGGGGATCAGTTTGGCGGCCGCCGCCGTCTTGGCAGGCTTTTTAGCGGTTGCTGACATGCTCGATGGTCCTCTTCTTCTCTCTCGTGAGGGGCTCGAAACGATCGAAAACGTTGGCTCAAGCCAGATCCATGGCCACTCGCGTCACCGCGTGCCGTTCGGGCCAGGCCCAAAAACGACGCGCGATGCCGACATCCCTTCGCCCCGACAGCCGTTTCGCCACAACCAACGGGGGTGCCAGGCCGGCACCTCCAGCCTGGACGCGGTCTGATACTGCAAGTGGCGCGCCTAAAGCAGCAACCAACTGTTTTCTCGCACAAAACCACTCCTTTTTCCGTCGGCCGTTGACCGTCGCTGCCAAACTGGCAGCAGAAATGGCATTTCCGCGGAGTGCGGCAGCCGGCTGTGCAAGGAAATGCCCCGGCAAGGCGGTTCCGCGTGGCAATCCCTGGGACCACGCGGTACCTTACTCACTGTTCGATGGCGACCGGCGGATCTTGCGCAGGTTGTCGACCGACGCTTGGGGGGCCGCGGCGGCGTCGAATTCCGGTGTTGTCAGCAGAAGAGAAGCCACGATGTCGCAGTACCGCCGAATTGATGTCTCCAAGACGGGCGACGTCACCCTCGTGCGTTTCCAGGACAAAAAGATCCTAGATGAATCGATGATCGAGGAGTTTGGTACCGAACTCTTCGGCCTCGTCGATCTCGACAATCGCAAGTCGATTCTTCTCAACTTTGACGGCGTTGAGTTTCTCGGCAGCGCGGCTCTCGGCAAGCTGATCACCCTCGACCGGAAGGTGAAGGGAAAGAAGGGCCGGCTCAAACTCAGCAACATCTGCCCCGAGATTCTGGAAGTTTTCCAGGTCACAAAACTCAACCGGGTATTCGACATCCGTGACGATGAGGCAGACGCACTGGCGGCGTTTTAGCCCCCTGTGTCGCCTGGCGGAGGAGCGGGGACCCAACGAGATGAGTCACGAACACCAGAGCTGGCAGCACGATTACACACTCCCTAGCGAGAGGGGTGCGAGCCGTGTCGTGCTCGATGAACTGCTTTCCAAGCTCGGGAGTTTTGGCTGGGAACAGTCCGACATCTTTGGCGTGCATCTGGCGGCCGAAGAAGCGATCGTCAACGCGATCCTGCATGGCAACCAACTCGACCCGGAGAAAAAGGTGCTCGTCGCCTGCGAAGTGTCGCCGCGACATGTCCGTATCCGGGTCACCGACGAGGGCCCGGGCTTCAAGCCAGACACGGTGCCCGACTGCACCCGTGAAGACCGGCTCGACATGCCCGGCGGCCGTGGACTGCTCCTGATGCGGAGTTTCATGACCACCATCGAATACAACGATCGCGGCAACTCGGTGCTGCTGGAGAAAGACCTCGATGCCCCGGCACCCACGCCCGGCGATGAGGACGCATAAACCTCGCTCACGCGGGCCGCTCTCCCCAGCCGATGCCTGTCATTCCCGGCTAGCGTGGTCCTCTTCCTGACGGTAGAGTAGGGCCTCACATTCCCCGATAGCTCAATGGTAGAGCGAGCGGCTGTTAACCGCTAGGTTGTAGGTTCGAGTCCTACTCGGGGAGCCTTTCCTGAGAAAGCATTCGATCGCTTCCTCTGAACCGCACAAGACGCCGAGCACGATGGTGCCCGGCGTTTTTTCTTGCGCGTGGCAACGCCCACACGCGTGTAAGGCAGTGCTGCCTTCACCTCCCGCGGTGCTGACATCACCGCGAGTAAACTGGTTGGCAGGGAGGCTCTCGCCGTGTCTACGCCCGCCGCCGCGCCGATACCCGCCTTTGTCGCCCGAGGTCTGACCCGCACCTACCGCATGGGCGAGGTGGAGGTGCAGGCACTCAAGGGGGTCGATCTCGATCTCGCCCGAGGCGAGTTTGTGGTGATCCTTGGCCCGTCAGGCAGCGGGAAGTCGACGTTGCTCAACCTGCTCGGCGCCCTCGATGTTCCAACCGCAGGCAGCCTCAGATTTCAAGACCACGACCTGACTGTCATCGACGATGCCACGCGAACGGCGTACCGCCGCGACCATGTCGGCTTCGTGTTTCAGTTTTACAACCTGCTGCCGGCGCTGACGGCCGCGGAGAACGTGGCGGTGGTCGCCGACATTGCCCACGATGCGATGGAACCTGCCGAGGCCCTCGCGTTGGTGGGCCTCGCAGATCGAGGTGACCACTTCCCCTCGCAACTCTCTGGCGGTGAACAGCAGCGGGTGGCCGTGGCCCGCGCGATCGTGAAACGCCCCGAAGTGCTCTTGTGTGATGAGCCAACCGGTGCCCTCGATGCAAAGACGGGCATCGTGGTGCTTGAGGCCCTCGCCCACGTCAGCGCGGAACTCGGCTCCACCACCATCCTGATCACCCACAACGCCGGGATCGCGGCCATGGCCGATCGCGTGCTGATGATGTCCAACGGTCAGATTGTGAGTGCGGAGGTCAACGAAACACGGTGCAACCCGCGGTCGCTTCACTGGTGAGCCTGGATGTCGATCCTCGACCGAAAACTGCTGCGTGATTGCCTGCGGCTTGCTCCGCAGCTCGCCGCCGTGGCGGTGGTGATGGCCTGCGGCGTGGCGGTGCTCGTGATGTCGTGGAGCATGCTCCGCTCCCTCGATGCCACACAGCGCGAGTATGCCAAGCAGGCACACTTCGCGGACCTGTTTGTGCACCTCGAGCGGGCACCCGAAAGTGTCGCTCGCCGGCTCGCGGCACTCGAGGGCATCTCCCGTCTTGAATCACGCGTGGTCCACGACGTAACGCTCGACCTCCGCGCCCCCGATGGGCAGCGTCTCCCTGCCATCGGTCGTCTGATCTCGCTCCCTGACTCCGATGTTGCTGACCGCGCAGCCCAACTCAACCAGTTGCATCTGCTCCAAGGCCGCCTCCCTGAACCGGGACGCTCTTCCGAGACGGTGGTCGGCGCGGGGTTTGCGGAGGCCCACGGCCTCGCCCCGGGCGACCACCTGTTTGCGATTCTTAACGGACGTCGCTCCCGACTCGATCTCGTGGGGATCGCCACCTCGCCAGAGTATGTCTACACGATCGGACCGAGCGGACCGTTTCCTGACGACCGTTCGTTTGGAGTCTTCTGGATGGGGAGGCGCGGGCTCGCGGCGGCGTTTGACATGAGCGATGCCTTCAATGATGTGGTGGCGGCGGTCAGTCCCGGAACGTCGCTGCGTGAGGTCTGCCATGCCGTCGACCACCAGCTCACGCGGTACGGCGGCCTGGGCTGCTTTGGTCGTGAGTTTCAGACCTCACACCGCTACCTGACCAACGAGCTTCGCGAACTGCGGAACATGAGTCGCGTGGCCCCGCTCGTGTTTCTGGCCGTCACCGCGATCCTGATGCACCTGGTGGTTTCCAGACTCATCGGCACGCAACAGGAACAGATCGCCACGCTCGCGGCTTTTGGCTACACGCCCCTCGAGATCGGCAGCCACTATGTGAAGCTGGCGATCGTGGTGCTTCTCTGGGGTGCGGTAATGGGTGTGCCGCTGGGCTGGTGGCTCGGAGTGAACCTGGCCCAGATGTACACCCGCTTCTTTCGTTTCCCCCAGCTGACCTTTCACCTCGATGCCCAGGCCGTCGGCTGGTCCGTGGCCATCGCGTCGGCCGCGGCCATCGGGGGTGTGGCCCAGGCAGTGGGCCGAGCCGTCCGCATCCGCCCCGCAGCCGCGATGCAACCCGAGCCACCGGCGGTGTACCGCGTGTCGCTCGTGGAGCGGCTCGGCGTGGGACCGCTCTTGGCACCAACCACGCGGATGATGCTGCGGCACCTGGAACGCCGCCCGATGGCCAGCGGGCTCTCGATTCTTGGTCTCGCGCTCGGGGCGGCGGTGATGGTGCTGGGGATGTTTGTGGGGGATGCGATTGAGTCGCTCGCGGAGTTTCAGTTCACGCAGGTTCAACGCTTCGACCGATCGGTGGCATTCGTTGAGCCGGTCGGCCGTGACGCCGTCGCCGAACTCGCGAGGCTACCCGGTGTGCAGGCTGTGGAACCATTTCGTGTTGCGGCCGCAACGCTGCGATTCGGCCAGCGGGAACGGCGGCAGGAACTGATGGCCACCGCAGCCGACACCCACCTGTTTCGCATCCTCGACATCCACGGCCAGGTCCACCAACCGCGCGGCGACGGTCTGATCATGAGCCGGCGACTCGCCGAACTGCTGGGGGCGAAACTCGGTGATGCGATTGACGTCGACCTGCTGGAAGGGCGACGCCCACGCACGCAGCTGGTGATTGCCGGACTCGTCGACGACATGGTCGGCACTTCCGCCTGGCTACCTGGTGACTCCCTGCAGCAACTCCTCAACGAAGGCCCTCGCTTCTCGGGAGCCTTTCTTGCGATCGAAGACGACGCGGCCACCTCCATCGACACCCGCCTCGCCGACAGTCCGCGTGTAGCCGGCTTTGTCTCTCGGCAACGACAGCTCGACACGTTTCGCGAGACGATTGCCCAAACCCTGCTCCGCATGCGGTCTGTCAACACACTGTTTGCGATTGCCATCGCCTGCGGTGTGGTGGCGACCACGGCACGGCAAAGCGTGATCGAACGGTCCCGCGACCTGGCAAGCCTGCGGGTGCTCGGCTACACGCGGCGTGAGGTCGCGGCGATCCTGATTGGCGAACAGGCACTCCTGACTTTGGCTGCCGTGCCCCTGGGGCTCGTTCTCGGGCTCGGATTCGTGCACATCACCACCTGGGGCTACGATACAGATCTGTTTCGCGTGCCGGCGATCGTCCTCCCGCGGACATACGCCATTTCGGCGGCGACGGTCTTCGCTGCGGCACTCGTCACCGCAGGGATTGTGCGTCGGCTGCTCGACCGACTCGACCTGGTCGCGGTTCTCAAGGTGCGGGATTGATATGCAGCGCCATCGCCTTCCTACCGGCCTGTTTGCTGCCGCCGTCCTGGTCGCTGTGTCCGCGGCGATTGCCTGGGGCCTGAGGCCGCGGCCCTTCGTCGTGGATCTGCAAGAGGTGGGCCGTGGTCGCTTGGCCGTCCGCGTCGCCGACGACGGTGTCACGCGGATCCGCGAACGGTATGTGGTCCGCGCTCCCTTGGGTGGGCAGATGACACGGGTGGAAGTCCATCCTGGCGATGAGGTGGTGGCCGGCACCACTGTGATCACGGTGATCGATCCACCCGACCCAGCCCTCCTCGATCCGCGGGCCGAGGCCGACGCACTCGCGCGGGTGGAAACCGCAAGGGCGATCGGCAACCTGGCGGATCGCGCCCTCGAGCGCGCGGAGATCCAGGTCGAGTATTCACTCGCAGACCTCAAACGAGGTCAGGAGCTCTTTCCCAAGAAGGCCATCACCCACGAGGAACTCGATGCTCGTGAGCGGGCCTGGAAGACCGCCGTCAAGTTGTTTGAGGAGGCACAGGAGCAGGTCCATGTGGCAGAGCATCTGATGGAGGTTGCCCAGGCGGCGCTTGTGCGATCACGGCCACAGCAAGAGGGAGATCCGCGAATCGGTTCCGCGGCCTGGAATCTTGCCCTGTCTGCCCCGATCAACGGCCGCGTGCTGCGAGTGATCCGCGAAGGGGAGGGCATCGTCACAGCGGGCGCGGAGATCGTGGAACTGGGCGACCCGCTCGACCTCGAAGTGGTCGTCGACCTCATCTCGGAAGATGCCGTCCTCGTGGAGCCAGGGGACGACTGCGAAATCACCGCCTGGGGGGGCGGCCAGCCTCTGAGCGGGCAGGTCCGGGTGGTGGAACCGCGGGGCTTCACGAAAGTCTCACCTCTCGGAGTCGAGGAGCAGCGGGTCAACGTGATCATCGAACTCGAACTGCCACCAGACCACCCTGCCCTGGGAGATGACTACCGCGTGGAGGTGGCGATCACCGTCGACGAGGTGCACGACGCCGCTCTCGTCCCCTTGGCCGCTATCTTCCGGCGAGATGGCGTGGAGGCCGTGTTCGTCGTGAATCACGGTCGGGCCCAACTGACGCCGATCACGACAGGCCGCCGTGGGGAACGCACAGCGGAGGTACTCGCTGGACTTCGCGGTGGTGAGCAGGTGATTCTCTATCCTGGTGATACGATCACCGACACGACCGCCGTCCGACCGGCGAGCGACTGACAGACGCCAAAAAACGCAGCCCCCCTGTGGCCGCATCCATCACTCCGCACATGGAGACTCTCATGCGTCACCTTCTCGCCATGGCCCTCTTCGTGTGCGTCACGCCGGCGCTCGCCGCCGAACCGAGCCACGACGTGGAAACGGCCCTGCGGCAACTCAACGAGGCGTTTACCACACACAACTCGGCCGCGATCACCTCGCTGATGACCGAGAACCACACCGCGATTACCCCTTGGGCCGGTAAACAAACGCGTGAGGAACAGGTGGCCACGTTGGGCGACCTTGAACTCGACGAGTACACCGCCGGAGCGATGACCTTCACCCCAGTTGGCGACGATGGCGTGCTGGTCGGCTATTCCTTGAAAATGGCGGGCACCTTCCGTGGCACGCCGCTCGCCCCCCACAGTTTCGTGACTGCCGTGTGGGTGAAGGCAGACGGCCAATGGAAAGAGCTCCTCTACCAAGAGACGGCCGTTGCTCCATAACACGCATCGCGTTCCCCAGGACTGGACACAAAATGGGCAACTGCCAACCCAGCCGAAACGAGTGGGCCAGGGTGTCGCCGAGGCGACGCGACCATGGTCGCATCGGCGTGTGTGTCACGCTTGTGGCAGTGACTTTTGCCTGGGTGGCGGACGCCGCGGAACCGCTGCAGCAGGCCTATTTGCAGCAGCACTGCATCGCCTGCCACGCGGGCGACGCGCCTGAAAGCGGCCTCGACCTGACCACGCTGTCCACCCATCTTGACGACGCGGAGGTCCACAGACGGTGGGTCGATCTCTACGATCGCGTGGCGGCAGGCACGATGCCCCCTGCCTCAGAGACGGCCCCGGAGGCCGACGAAACGCGTCGCTTTCTCGAGTCGCTCGGCGGCGAACTCAGCCGTGCCGAGACCGCACACCGCGAGGTGCTCCTTCGCCGCCTCAACCGCGATGAGTACATCCACACGGTGCGTGACCTGTTTGGCATCGAGGTCGATCTCTCCACCACGCTGCCGGATGATACGGTCGAGCAGGGCTTTGACACGACTGCCTCGGGGCTGTCCCTCTCCCCTGATCAGATGCTGCTCTACCTGGAGGCTGCGGATCTCGTGCTCGACGAGGTGTTTGGCCCTGAGAAGGCACCTCCACAGATCCGCGAAACCCTCAACATTCGCGACCTCCGCTCCAGCGACACCGCCGACCGCATCGATGACGATGGCGTCGTGCTCTTTAGCGGCGCCAAGAGCCTGCCGATGTACGGCTTTGCCGTCCGCGGTCCCGCGGCCTACCGGCTCACGATCCATGCCAAGGCGATTCAGACTGAAGAGCCCGTGGTGATGCAGGTGGAGGGGGGAGTGACCGGACGCATTCCTGGCCACACGGCTGGTTTCTTTGAGATCCCACCAGGCGAGGTGACGACGATCGAGCTGATCGATCGGGCGGTTGAGTCGTCCGACACGTTTGCCTTTCGCCTACACAACGGCTTTCCTTGGTGGAGCGTCGACACCGCCACCTACCAAGGCGCAGGTCTCTGGCTGGGTGACATCACGATCGAAGGTCCGCTTGAGCCATGGCCGCGGCCAAGCCGGCAAGCCCTCCTGGGTGACGTCGACCCAAGTCACGGCAGCCTTGATGACATCAAACAGATCCTCCTACGGCACCTGCCTCGTGCGTTTCGCCGACCTGCCGACCGCGTGTCGCCGCGCCCTTACCTCGACCTGGCGAAGCGCTCGCTCGATGCCGGCGAGTCGTTTGAAGCCGCGCTCCGCCATGCGATCAAAGGCGTGCTGTGTGCGGCGGAGTTTCTCTTTCTGGAAGAACCTTTGGCGACACCGCGTGAGCCCGGCCACGAAAGCGGCCGCCCACGCACGGCGACGGTGGATGACGTCGCCCTGGCATCGCGGCTCTCCTACTTCCTCTGGCGATCGCTGCCCGACGAGGAACTGCTCTCGCTCGCGGCCAGCAACACGCTGCATCACGCCGAGGTGCTTACCCAGCAGGTGGAACGGATGCTCGACGATGAGAAGTCGCAGCGTTTTGTCGTGAGCTTCACCGACCAGTGGCTGCGGCTGCGTGACATCGACTTTACGGTGCCCAACGACCAGCTCTATCCGGAATACAGCCAGCTCCTGCGGCAGTCGATGCTCGACGAAACACGTGCCTTTTTCGGCGAGATCATGCAGTCGAATCTCAGCGTGCAGACATTTCTCGATTCCGACTTTGCGATGCTCAATCGACCGCTCGCCGAGTTTTACGGCATCGACGGCGTGGAGGGGCTGGCCATGCAGCGCGTCCCCCTCCCAGCCGACTCCCCGCGCGGTGGTGTGCTGACCCAGGCGAGCGTGCTCAAGGTCTCGGCCGATGGCACCCGGACCTCTCCCGTGCTCCGGGGCGCGTGGATTCTCAAACACCTCTACGGCACCCCCTCTCCTCCGCCGCCACCCTCGGTCACCGCAATCGAGCCCGACATCCGTGGGGCCACCACCATCCGCGAGCAGCTCGCCCGGCACCGCGACCACGCCAGCTGCGCGAGCTGCCACAAGGCGATCGATCCACCGGGATTTGCCCTGGAATGCTTCGATGTGATCGGCGGCCAGCGCGACTGGTATCGCGTCGCCAACGGTGGCGAGCACGTCCCCACGCCGCTCCACCCCGAATCGCCCAACCATCATGTTCGCTACCAACGCGGACCCGCTGTGGATACGACAGGGCAGACGCCGGATGGCCAATCTTTTGAGAATGTCCGCGACTACAAGCAATGGCTCGTCGATGATGATGCGGCCTTCACGCGTGCCCTCACGCGGCTCCTCCTCTCGTATGCCATCGGTCGAAGACTCGGTTTCGCCGATCGTGCGGAAGTGGACCGCATCGCGGATTCCACTGCCGACGACCACCATGGCCTGCGATCAATCGTTCACGCTGTTGTGGCCAGTCCGATGTTTCGTCAACCGTGACGACGCCTGCCCCGGGAGAGGTTCCATGCCAACGACAAAGCGCACCGCCCACGCGACCCACAGCCGGCGGCTGCCACGACGCGCGCTCCTCCGCGGCACCGGCGTGGCGATGGCCCTGCCGATGCTCGAGTGCATGGGCAGCCAGGTGGCAGGAGCCACCGAGGAAGTCGCCACTCCACAACGGATGGTGGCCATCAACTTCGAGCTTTCCTTTCATCCGCCCAACCTGATGCCAACGCAGGCAGGCCGAGCCTACGAACTGACGCCGTACCTCACGCCCCTTGCCGACCTGCGAAACGACTTCACGCTGATCTCGGGAACGTCACACCCCGACGTCGACGGTGGGCATGCAGCCTCAAAATCATGGCTGACGGGAGCCTTCCACCCGGGAAGCGCGAACTTCACCAACACGATCTCGATCGATCAGCTCGCGGCGAACGCCGTCGGCCTAGAGACGAGGCATGCATCGCTCACACTCGGCAGCGGAGGAATCGCCGTGTCGGGCAACGGTGTGCCCGTGCCTGCCCACACCTCGCCGGCCAGGCTCTTTCACAACCTCTTCGTCGATGGCAATCCTCGCGAGCAGCAACAACAGATCGCCCGTCTCCGTGAAGGGCAGAGCGTGCTCGATGCGGTCGGCGAGAGTGCTCGAGCAATGCAGCAGCGTGTCGGCCAGCGTGACCAGCAGAAACTTGATCAGTATTTCACCTCGGTCCGTGAGGCGGAGCAACGGCTGCAGAAAGCCGAGCGCTGGCAGCACCTGCCCAAGCCGCACGTCGATGCCGAACCCCTCGTCGACCTCCGCGACCCCAACGACATCACCGGCCGCGCGCGGCAGTTCTACGATATTATCTACCTTGCGGTGCTCACCGACTCCACGCGGGTGATCACCTACAGCGTGGGGGATTCCAACGCGGTCGCCTCATTGCCAGGCGTGTCGATGAACTACCACGACCTCTCGCACCACGGCCAGGATCCCGAAAAACTCAAGCAGCTGAGCATCATCGAAGGGGCACACCTGGCGGCCTTTGGCGACCTCCTCGCCAAGCTCAAGGCGACCGACGAACACGGCTCACCGCTGCTCGAACGAACGATGGTGCTGCTTGGATCGCACATGCACAGTGGCGGCCACGACAATCGCAACCTGCCGATCCTGCTCGCTGGAGGCGGTTTCCATCACGGCCAGCACCTCGCTTTCGATCAAAACAACAACACCCCCCTCGCCAACCTCTACGTCAGCATGCTGCAGCAGATGGGGCTGGGCATCGAGCGATTTGCGTCGAGCACGGGCAGCTTGCCGGGGTTGACCACAGGCAGTTGAAACGCGGGCTACTGCTCCTCCCAGGTCATTTCCAGCGTGACGGGCGGCATGCCCTTTTCAACGTTGATCGTGATGCCAGAGAGGGCCGGGCTCGCATACCGCGGTGGCGAGCCAAGCTCGACTTCGCTGATTTCCCCCTCTTCCACATTGGCCGACGACGTGGAGGGCAGTTGTTTCGTGATCGAGACGGAGTTCACTCCGACGTACGCCCCGTCTCCCTTCTCAAGCGTCGTCAGCGAGAACTTCCCGGCGGCGTCGGTGAGCCCCGTCGCCGGCTTTCCGCCCGCCTCTGGTTGAAACAGCACCACCGCCCCCTCAAGCGGCTCCCCTTCCAGGAGCACAACACCTTCAACGGGCGCCAGGACCGGGCCGGCGGGCCCACATCCCGTGCCGAGGAGCGCTACCGCCGCCATCATGACCACGGCACACAATCGCCAGTTGCAGCTCTTCATCGACGTTTTCTCCAGAAAGGTTTGCGACACGCGCGCGGCTGTTCGCACCACAGCGCCCGCGCTGCTGGCACACCCGCTTGTGAGCAACTGCTGCGGCGTCTTATGGCAACGACGCCGCCTCACCCTCGTTGCGACCGCCCAGCCGCTGGTAGGTCCAGTGGTCGATCGTTTCCGACACGAAGTGCACGGACCCGTCACCCATCACAAAGTTCGCACCGCTCGGATGGGCTGACTTAAATCCAAACTCCGTGCTCCAGTTGTTCCACCAGGCGCAAGGGCCCTTGGACAGGTCCTGCGTACAGGTGTCGTAATTGATCGGATAGATCGTGCTGATCATTCCCTGCGTGTTGCTGGAATGCGCCCAGCCACGTTGAATCGGCAAGGCGCAATTGCCCATCACCTCGCCCACGAAGATCGTTTTGGAAAGGCCGTCTTCAACGTCGGACATCGTGGCCGTGAACACACGGCCCATCCGCGTGAATGGCCCGGCGGGCACGTTGTCGGTCGTGCTGTAGTTGTAGGCGTCGTAGGCGGCGCGTTCAGGACAGCTGCCGGCAGCATTGTTGCCTGTGCGGGTGGGCCCCTTGGATGCGGCGTAGCTAAACATCGCCAGCTGACCCGGTTGGATCCCATCCGCCACAATCTCGTTGCGTGGGGGCGAGGGATCGGAGGGGCACCGGTACACCGACACGACCGTTCCAGCGATGTAGGGCGAACCATTCACCGAAGCACCACCAGGAAACTTTTGGTAGCAGGGATTCTGTTCAAGATCGAGGGAATCGTAGAGCGTCTTCTCTTCAATGAACGGCAGCAGATACACGAGCATCGAGCCACGGTTCCTGGCAAAGTTCGCAGCACCGGGAGAGTTCGTCCACCAGATCCCTCCAGGCGGAAAGTCTCCGTTGGTGTCGTGGTAGTTCTGCAGCCCGAGGCCGATCTGCTTGAGATTATTGGTGCACGACATGCGACGAGCTGCCTCACGGGCCGACTGCACTGCCGGCAGCAAGAGCCCCACAAGCACGCCGATGATGGCGATGACGACCAGAAGTTCGACGAGCGTGAACCCCTTCGAAGAGCGAGACATGAAACACTCCTTCGCTTGGCCTGACGTCACCGCGATCGCCGCTGCTCACAACGGGCGAATCTTTTGGTGAGTTCAGCGGTTAAAAAAGAAGAAAAAGAAAAACGCGAAGAATCCGTGGGCAACCCCCGTGGCCCACCCCCCAACCAACCCCTCAAGTGTATGGCCATCCCCGCCGCAGGCCAAGGTTTCTCCTGCCCCCCCAAAGTGGCGTCAAATCGGGGCGAAAACCCGGTTTCAGCGAATTTCCCGCCATCCTCACCGCGGGCGCCTAGCATCCACCAGAGGCCCGTCGACGCATGGCGGCCTCAGGATCGCCCCTGCCACGTGAGCTGCTGCCATGAGTTTGATCGCCGACGAGGCCCGCCCCGCCGGGCGACCATGGATGAAACACTGGCTGCTCGCGGCGGGAATCTACAACCTGCTGTGGGGCAGCCTGACTGTGCTCGTGCCCTCCTGGCTCTTTGTGCTCACAGGGCTCGAGCAGCCACGGTATCCATTTCTCTGGCAGTGCGTGGGCATGATCGTGGGCGTGTATGGCGTGGGGTATCTTGCGGCAGCCACAAATCCGCTACGACACTGGCCCATTGTTTTGGTGGGACTCCTTGGCAAGGTCTTCGGTCCGATCGGCTACGTCAGTGGCGTGATCCGCGGCGACGTGCCGACTGCATTCGGTGTGACGCTCCCGACAAACGATCTCCTCTGGTGGATTCCTTTTACGATGATCCTGCTCGCCGCACGGCGTGAGGCCTTGGCCTCCTCCCGATCCAACAGCAACCGCTCCCAGGCTTCCGAGTCGACGCTCCCTTCGAGCGGTCGGGCCGCGCTGTGGCTCGCGCCGTTGCTTCTCGCCGTGGCCCTGGGAACAAGCCAGGCCGAAGAAGTGCTCCCACGCACACCGCTGTGGAAGGCCACACCCCCTGTGGGCATGCTCACGAATGACGAGGCCTCCACGCCCGCTGATGAGAACGCCTTCATCACCGTCCATCTGCCTGAGCAGCCCAATGGGGCTGCGGCCGTCATCTGTCCAGGCGGTGGCTATGGGGGCTTGGTGGTCGACGGGGAGGGGCACGGCATCGCCTCATGGCTCTGCGCGCATGGCATCGCCGGGATCGTGCTGGAATACCGTCTACCTCACGGTCGCACCGAGGTGCCGCTGCTCGACGCAGCCCGCGCCCTCCGCACCGTTCGTCACCATGCGACCGATTGGCGGATTGATCCCGCTCGCGTGGGCATCATCGGATTCTCCGCCGGTGGCCATCTTGCCGCCACCACCACCACGCTCTTCGCGGGAGGCGAGGAAGGTGCCGTTGATCCTGTGGAGCGGCAGTCGTCTCGTCCCGACTTTGCGATCCTGATCTATCCCGTGATCGACATGGGCGAAACAGCGCATGCGGGCTCACGGAAGAACCTCTTTGGCTCTCACCTCAGTGACGACGTCGTGCGTCGCTTTTCACCCCACCTCCAAGTGACGGCCGAAGCACCCCCTGCGTTTCTCGCCCATGCCGTCGACGACACGGTGGTGCCGATCGCACACAGCGAACTTTTCTACGATGCCTACCGCGAGCATGGACTGCCGGCGTTGCTGCTGCGGCTCCCAGATGGTGGGCATGGCCTCAACGGCTACAAGGGCCCGTCCTGGGATGCCTGGCAAAGCGGCGCGATCACCTGGCTCCGCGACCGCGGCATGATCCCGGCGCTCTAGCGCATCATCCGAACCGCGACGGCAAGTACGGGGCCGCGTCGATGAAGGGTGTGCGGCCGCTGACGAGATCCGCCACGAGCCGGCCTGTTGCCGGGGCCAGCGTGACGCCAATCATGTTGTGCCCTGTGGCCAGGAAACTCCCTGCGAGCCCTGGCACCGGACCGATGATCGGCAGGCTGTCCCAGGTCATCGGTCGCCAGCCAAACCAGGTTTCGTCCGCGGGTGCATCGACCGACGCGACCAGGTATCGACGGGCGGCCTCTCGCAGCTGACGAAGGCGCTGCGGCGGGATCGTGGTGTCGTAGCCCGCAAACTCCATCATCGACCCGAGGCGCATCCCGTGCGCAAATGGCGACACCCCCACCCGTTGCTCGGGAAACAGGATCGGATGGTCTGGGCAGTGGTCTGGCCGCGGCATGGTAAGCGAGTAGCCCTTGCCTGGTTCGATCGGAATCGAAATACCAAGTTGTTTGGACCAGAGGGTGCTGCGGGCACCGAGCGCGAAGACATAGTGCTTCGCCGAGAGCGGGCCCTGCGATGTCTCGAGACCGTCCACGCGATTCCCTTGGCGGAGCACGCGCTGCAACACACAGTGCTCGCGAAAGCGAACCCCCTGTTCCCGCAGCCGGGTGCACCAACTGGCATTGAGCCGGTCGGGACGCACGGAGGCGTCACCGGGGTAGTGGAAGCCCCCCGCGAGCCCTGGCTTGAGTCCTGGATCAAAGTCGGTCAGGTCTGTCGCAGCGATCCTGGTGGCCGAGAGCCCAAAGTGCTCCGTCAGCAACCGGTCCTCAGCGGCAAAGGCCTCAAGCGGTCCCTGGTTTTCAAAGACATAGAGCAGCCCCTTCTCCTCCCACTCACAGGCGAGCTGCTCCGTCGCCATGAGCGTTCGATACTCGGCTATCGACGCATTGAGGATCACTTGCAAATGCGCGCCGGCGGTGAGCATCTGCTTGTGCGTGCAGCGCCGTGCAAACTGCAGCATCCAGCGCAGCAGCGCAGGACTGAGCCTCGGCTTCACACGAAACGGCGACTGAGGGTTGAAGAGCGAACGAAGCGCCACCCGAAACGCCCCTGGCTCTGTCAGAGGCGCCACGTGACTTGGGCAGACGTAGCCGCAGTTGCCATGCGAACACTCGCCACCGATCGTTCCCTGATCGATGACCGTCACGTCGTAGCCCGACTGGACGAGGTAGTGGGCGCACGCCAAGCCCACGATCCCTCCGCCGGCAACAATCACCGACTCCCGTGGCACCGACTGCTTTGGAGTGGCCTCGGTGTGCGCGTTCATCGCCCCATCCCTTCGGCAAAGGGATCCTCCGGCTGGCGGAGCAGATCTCCTTCGGCTGTCACAAATGCCTCGCCGGTAATCGTGGGCATCACGCCTCGCTCGTCACTGATGCGGTACCGGCCTTCGAAGACACCTCCCAGCACGCTCTCCTGCACCCAGGTTTCACCGGGAGCGAGTTTGCCGTCGGCAGCCAAGCAGGCGAGTTTCGCACTCGTGCCCGTGCCGCATGGCGAGCGATCAAAAGCGCCGCCTGGGCAGAGCACAAAGTTGCGGGCATCGACCCCGGGCGTGTCACTCTTCTGAAAAAACTCGATGTGATCTATCTCACCAGCATCGCGGCCCGTGATCCCCTCCCGCACAAGCGCTGCCCGCACCCGTTCCCCCGCATCGAGCAGGTGGCCGATGTTGGCCGGCACAATGGCACACGGCGCCTGGTCAGCGAGAAAAAACCAGTTGCCCCCCCAGGCCACATCGCCCGTGACACGGCCGATTCCCTCGACCTCCACCGACACCCCTCGCTTCACGCGCTCGCTCGCTACGTTGTCGATCGCCACGCGGTGCGGCGTGAGCAGGTCGACCTCAACACGGCCCACCGGCGTTTCAAACCGATGCCGCCCGAGGCCAATGCGACCCAGCGCATGCAGCGTGACAGCGACACCGATCGTGCCGTGCCCACACATCCCGAGATACCCGGTGTTGTTGAAAAAAATCACGCCGCAGGCATCCTCCGGATCGAGCGGTTCGCACAGCACCGCCCCCACGATCGCCTCGTGCCCACGCGGCTCGTGGATCGCGCAGCGTCTGAGCCAGTCGTGCCCCCGAAGTCGATCGAGCTGCTCGCCCACCGAGCCTCCACCGAGATCTGGGCCGCCCGAAAGGATCAGCCGCGTCGGCTCACCCGCCGTGTGGCTATCAACAAACGCGATCCGCTCACACGCCGTGTGCACCCTGAGCTGCGACATGATCAGCCTCGGCCTGGCCAGGAGTCCCACCACGTGCGGAACTGACGCCACTGCGCTTCCAAGAAGCCCTGCTGAGACGCGCTGAGGGCGTCGCTGGGATTGAGCTGAGAGGCATAGGCCGAGTGCCCCTCGAGCACCATCAGGCGCTTGTAGTAGAGCACCAAGTCTGGCCCCTCGTCGTAGGTCGAGAGCACCGACAGTGCCGAATCGAGCTCGCCTGCCAGCCGCCGTGCCTCCGCATCGCCCGCAGCGGCCTGCCGACAGAGTTCGAAGAGCCGCAGCACTTCGCGTGGCAACGCGTTCCCCACGCCCGTGATCGCTCCCACCGCCCCGCACCGCACGACCCCGTGAAAAACCTGCGTGTCGACGCCCACCATCAGGGCCAGATCCGCGTCACCACTGGTGATGTGCTCGGCCGCGTAGGTCAGCGAGGCGGCTCCACCAAACTCCTTGAAGCCCACGAGATTGGAAAACTCCTTCCGCAGCTGGAAGAAGAGGTCGGCCTTGGTTTCGAAGCCGTAGTAGGGGCTGTTGTAGATCACTGCCGGAAGTCCGGCGGCAGCCTTGAGGATGCCGGCAAAATGATGACGCTGGGCTGTCGGCGAGGAGCCTCGCGAGAGCACGCGGGGGATCACCATCAGTCCTGCTGCCCCGACTTCGGCTGCGTGTGCTGCGTGTGCCGCCGCGGCGTGGGGGTTCTGGGCGCCGGTGCCGACCACGACCGGGATCCCGGCTTCAGTCAGGCGACGCACACCCTCCTGCCGCTGGGCATCCGTGAGGAGCGGCCAGTCGCCCATCGAACCACAGTAGATCACCGCCGACATGCCGGCCTCGATCAGCTGCTTGGCGGTCGCCACGAGTTCGTCGTGGAGAAGATTTCCCTGGGCGTCACAGGGAGTCATCAACGCAGGCATACAGCCCTGAAAAATACTCATGCACTCACTTTCACTCGTTCGATTCCCGTTCGGCCTCGGGCGGCATCACGCCCCGCCGCAGGTCACACATCATCAACCGTCCCGGTGCTGTCGGCAAAGGTCTCCGTCTCTACGCCGAGCCGCTGCAGCATCGTGACGAAGAGGTTTGACAGCGGCACGTCTTCACGCAGCTGCTCCTCCTGCCACGGTTCGGTGCCACCGTCCCAGGCGCCCCCCTGCATCTTGTCGCCGGCGCGGTTGAGATACTGCCCATGCTGAAAGCCCATCGACCGCCCACCAGCCAGGATCAATGGATAGTTGCGGGAGAGATGGAAGGCGCTCGACGCCGACCCAAAGAGTACAAGCGTGTTGTCGAGCATCGTGCCATCCCCGGCCGGCTCCGGCGTGGACTGCAGCCGCCCCAGAAAACGGCCCAGTTGCTCGCTTAAGAAGCGGCAATAGGTGCCAAAGTTTTTCCAGCCATCCGGCTGCTTGGTCTCATGCGAGAGCTGGTGGGTGAGATGGAAGCCAACCGCCCGCGCCAGGTAGTCGCTGACCCCGATCCCGTTCTCACGACCCAGCTGATAGGTGGCCACCCGCGTGGAGTCGGTCATGAACGCGAGATGCAGCAGATCAAACATCGTCTCCAGGTAGGCCTGCGGTTTTTCCGGCGTGATGTCGAGCGTGAGGTGATCGACATCCACTGCCGGCAGGGGGATCTCCAGCCATGCCCGGGCCTTGATCACCTTCTGTTCGGTCTCCCGCACGCTCTCCAGATACGCATCTAGAGCCTGCCGGTCTTCGGCAGCGATCGACCGCTTCAGCGACCTCGCATCCTCAAGGAGATCGTCGAGCACGCTCTGGCTCATCGCCAGCCGACGCGCGGCCGCAGCATCCTGCTTCACAAAGAGCATGTCAAAGATCTGCTTCGGCCGATGCTCGGCCGGGATCGGCCGTCCGCTCGCGGTGAAGGAGAGCGTGTGGGCACCCCGCGAGGTCCCCGTGCCGCCGTCGGTCGACAGCACGAGCGACGACAACCGCGTGCGATCCCCAACCTGTCTGGCAAACACCTGATCGAGCGAGATGGCGTTGGTGTAGTCGCCTCTGCCTCCGGTAGCGGCTCCCGTGAGAAACTGATCGGCGTTGCAGTGGCCATGGATCTTGCGGGCATGTGGGTGCGAGAAGCCCGAGAGCACAGTCACTTCACTGCGGAGCGGCTCCAGAGGATCCAAACACTTGCTGAAGGTGAACTCCTTCCCAGCACCATGCGGAAACCAGGACCAGTCTTGATAGGCCGGATCTTCCCGCAGTGGCATCGGCACGCCATCCGGCATGTAGAAACAGGCCAGCCGCCGCATCGGCTCTGCACCATCGACCGCGGCGTGGAGCGGGAGCGCGGACTGCAACCACGGAAGCGCAAGCGCCACGCCCGTGCCACGGAGAAAACGGCGACGGTTTTCACGAGCAACGGCGTTTGCCATTCGCTTCTCCTTCCCTGCGTGTCACATACCGCACTACCACGGGCTACCGCGACCGAAAAAGATCGCTCTCCACAAGCACCTGGATCATCGTAGCAAGACCATCCCCACGCTCGTCGAGCCGAGCAGCGATCGCCTCGACCTGATCATGATCGGCAAACGTCAGCGGTCTTCCCAAGGCATACCTGGCGAGCTTGTGCACCATCGCCCGGCGGAACTGGTCGGCTCGATGCTCGCGGAGGTAGGTCTTGAGCCCGACCACACCCTCCAGGGTGTCGCCGTTGAAGAGTTTGCTCGTGGCATCGACGGGCTTCCCCGCCATCTCCGTTCGCCAACCACCAATCGCATCGTAGTTTTCCAGAGCGATGCCCCACGGATCGATCCGCTCATGGCATGAGCGACAGGCTGCCTGATTGCGGTGGTCCAACAGGCGTTCTTTCAGCGTGAGTTTGGCAATTTCGGGATCCGCGAGATCAATCCGCGGCACGGCCGGAGGGGGCGGTGGTGGCGGATCATCGAGCAGGCGCTCGAGCAGCCACACGCCACGCTTCAGGGGGTGGGAATCGACCCCATCGGCGTTCATCGCCAGCAACCCCGCCTGCGTGAGCAGGCCGCCGCGCCGCTGGTCTCCCTCCAGCGCGACCTCGCGAAACGCGTTTCCATCCACACCACCGATGCCGTAGTGCCGAGCGAGCCGCTCGTTGACCATCACGTAGTCGGCATCGAGCAGATCTCCCACGCTCCGGTCCTCACGGAGCATTTCGGCAAAGAGGGTGGCTGGCTCGCTCCGCATCGCCTCCACGAGCGAGGGATCGAACGCGGGATAGACCTTCCGGTCCACCTCGAGATACGCCAACCGGTCGAGGTCGAGCCATTGCCTCGTGAACTGTTCACAGAAACGGTGGCTGCGTGGATCGGCGAGGAGCCGCCTGGCCTGCTCGGCAACCGCACCAGGTTCGGCGAGTGCCCCCTCTGCGGCCGCCACACGCAGCGGCTCGTCTGGCAGGCTGCACCAAAGCAACATCGCAAGACGCGTGGCGAGTTCGGCGGGCTCAAGCGCCTGCGCTTCGACGTGTGATCCCGCGTCGACCACATGCTCGGGGCCGGTGAGCACGTGCTCAGGGCCAGTCAGATAGAGAAAGTTGGGTGAGGCGATGACTGCCGCCAGCGTCTCAACAACTGCTTCTTGCAGGTCGTCCGCCGTGGCCCGCACGGTGGTGAAGAGCGCGACCTTGCGATCGACTTCGTCCGGCGTCACCGGTCGCCGCCAGGCGCGCTCCATGAAGCGGCGCAGACGCGCGCGGACCACCGGCAACGCTTCGTCGGCTGTGAGAGCCGCAAGGTCTTGAGAACCCAAGAGCTGCGTGTGCGAGGCGGGCGGCCAGGTGTCGTAGAGCGGGCCGGCCACCTCCACCGCGTGCACTTCGATGTCGCCTGTCGAGACGCTGCTGTTGACGAGCCGGAGAAACTCCGAGGGGTTCGGGAGATCGCCAAGCTTGTTGATGCCGCGGACCATGTTCCGTGGGAGGATCTCACTGGCATGCACGCGCCAGGTGACGGTCTGCGGTGCTGAGGAGGGCGCCTCGACACGTTCGTCGTGTGGACTGATCCGGACCGACGCCTGCGAGTCGTTGCTCGCCTGCCAGCCAAACTCGAGTTGGAGGCTTGGTGGCGGACCACTCGCGTCGTCAGGCCGCGACACCCGCACGCGAATCTCGATCTGCCCCGCATCAGGCACGCGGTCCCCGAGTTCCACCGTCAGTCTCTGCCGCGGTGGGATCACCGCCACCACATCGCTGTCTGCTGGCAAGTCCGTCGGCGAGTCCGCAGGCAGCCATGCATATTTTGCTTCTGGGTACGCCCACTGGATCACCGCCGTCTGACCTGTGGAACGCTGCTTGTAGTACGGCCGCGGGTGCTTCGCTGGCGTGGGAGTTGGCTCGTCGGGCCACACGCCAGCCGCCCCCTGCTCCATGGTGATCGACCAGTATCGCGGCGGAGGCTGCTCGCCGCGGACAGTCGCTCGCGCAAGCGCCGCGCGAGCCGCTTCGTGAAAGGCCATAAACTGCCCCACCGAAACCTGCAGCGTGTCGGCTCCATTTTCAAAACCGTCGGTCTGGACCGCGTCAGGCGGAAGGTCGCGCGCGAAATCAAAGGGCAACTCGAGCAGGTCCTGTAAGGCGTAGCCGAACTCGTAGCGGGTCATCCGCCGCAGCGATGAGCGGCCGCCTGCAGCGCGCTGGGCCCGCGAAGCCTGCTGGAGCTCGCGTGCCAGCCAGTTCACCACCCGCACGCGATCCGCGTCGGCCAGCGGGTCGGCATCCACGGGAGGCATTTCTTCCTTGGTGAGGACCGCGAACACATCCCTCCACCATTCCAGGTCTTCGCCGTGGATCAGGTCAGGATCGATGGTGTCGACGCGGAAGTTTCCTTCGCTCGCGTCCGGGCCGTGGCACTCGAGACAGGCCGCCTGCAGCACCGGTTCGACGTCGCGGCGGAAGCCGGCGAGCCCCGCCGCAGAGCTCTCGGTTGCCGCGACCGCACCGTCGGAGCCGCTTGGCCGTTGAAGAGATTCCCCGGCCACGCCACGAGAGCCGCAGAGGGCTACGATCGCAAGCAGAAAAACAGCACAGTTTCTGAAAAAATGGTTCGGTTGCATGGGCACCGTGGGAGCTGGTGAGGCCTTCTATGGTAGCCCGGGCACGGCTCCGAGAGGGGGCAGCGGCGTGGCCTGAGCCACACGGGGATGGTAGGGTGCAAGTTCCGCCAACGCAGCATGACGCAGCCTCGGAGAGCAAGGGTTTTATGTCGAGAGTCGACGAGAGAACACGCCGCGAGCGTCTCGGGAACGCTCAGGTGGTGATGCCACGGGCAGCCCTCGCGCTGCTGCTCTGCCTGACCGCAGCCGTCACTCGCGGCGACGCCGGCGGCGACCTGCTGCGGCAGTCGTGTGGTGACTGCCACTGCGACGGGGCTGAAGAAGGAGGCGTGGCCCTCGACAGGCTGCTTGAGCACCTCGGCACACCGGCTGCCGAGAGCGATGTCGCCGCATGGGCCACGGTGGTGCGAAACGTGCGGGCGGGCATCATGCCGCCAGCCGATGCCCCCCAGCCGACCGCCGACGAAAAAGCCGCCCTGCTGCAGTATGTCGAGACCGACGTGCTGGGCATCGATGCTGCCCACCCCGATCCGGGGCAGGTGGTGCTGCGACGGCTCAACCGCGTGGAGTATGCCAACACCGTTCGCGATCTCACGGGTGTCGACATCGACGTCACCTACGAACTTCCTCCAGACGACACTGGCTACGGCTTCGACACAATCGGGGCCGTGCTCTCCATCTCACCACTGCTGCTGGAGAAATATGTCGGCGTTGCCTCACGAGTTGCCGAACAGATTGCCGACGAGGCACGCTCTCGCGATGGCGAAGGCTACCGTGAACTCTATCAGCGGCTCTTCCCGCTCGGCCCCCCGCCTGGCGACGAAGTGGAAGCCGAACGGCATCTCCGCGAAACCCTCCGCACGCTCGCCGACCGCGGTTACCGCAGGCCCGTAGACGACGCCACGCTCGGACGGCTGGTGACTGTCGCGAAATCGGCGGGCGGCGACGGCACTCCCTTTGAGCACCGTATCGCTGCTGCTGCGGCTGCTGTGATCGCCTCGCCACGCTTCTTATTTCGCATCGAAGATGTGGCTGACACAGGTGGCGATGATCTCGGCCCGCAGGCACAGCCGATCGACGACTACTCGCTCGCCTCACGGCTCTCCTACTTCCTGTGGAGCACGATGCCTGATGCGGAGCTCTTCACGCTTGCTCGCGAAGGGCGGCTGCGGGCCGAACTCGATGGGCAGATCGACCGCATGATCGCCGATGAGCGGAGCAACGCCTTCGTGGAGAACTTCGTTGGTCAGTGGCTGCAGACGCGCGATGTGGAAACTCTTCCCTTCGATCTCAACGCCGTCGTGGTCTTCAACAGCGACGAAGGCGACGATCGTCGACGTCGCGGCGGCGCAGACCGATTCTTCAACTACCACCTTCGGCAAGCGATGAAGCGTGAGACCGAGATGCTCTTCGCGCACCTGCTGCGAGAAGGCCTACCGGCGACCGACCTGATCGTGGGCAAGTCAACCTTTCTCAACGATCGCTTGGCCCGCTTCTACGGCGTGCCCGATATCGAAGGGGAGAGCATGCAGCTGGTGGACCTGCCCGAAGGAAGTCATCGCGGTGGCCTGCTGACACAGGCAAGCTTTCTGATGGTGACCTCCAATCCATCACGCACGTCGCCGGTGAAGCGAGGTCTCTTCATTCTCACGAATCTTCTCGGCACCCCACCTCCACCGCCACCAGCCGATGTGCCTACCTTGGAAGAGGTGGCCGCCGGGGTCGGCGAGGATGCGAGCATGCGAGAACTGATGGAACTCCATCGCAAAGACGCCCTCTGCGCCTCCTGCCACGCCCGGATGGATCCGCTGGGCCTCGCCCTTGAGCAGTACAACGCGATCGGCCAGTGGCGGGGAGAGCAGGCCGACAGCATCGATACAGCCGGCACACTCATTACAGGCGAGTCCTTCGCCAACGTGCAGGAACTTGCCGAAACGATCGCGGGCCCGCGAAAAACCGACTTTCACCGCTGTTTGAGCGAAAAAGTCATGACCTACGCCCTCGGCCGTGGAGTGGAATACTTCGATGCCCCCGCAGTCGATAAAATCGTAGACCAGGCCGACGCTGGCGGAAGCCTGACCGATATCGTGCGAGGTGTGGTCACAAGCGTGCCTTTTCAGTATCGCCGACCGTAACCTCGGACGCCCGTCGCTCGTTCAACCAAACGAGACTTTGTTGAGGAGACCCATCATGTCGAACGCACGCCGCAACGAAATCAGCCGCCGCTCCCTGCTGCGGGGGCTTGGTGTTTCGCTCGCGCTGCCCACGTTGGGTTCGCTAGCCAGCCCCGCTCACGCCGCCGCGGCCGCCGCCGTCCCCACGCGCATGGCGTTTCTCTACATCCCCAACGGTGTGAACGTCGAACGGTGGATGCCCACGGGAAGCGGCGCCGACTACTCCTTTGGTCCCTCGCTGGAAGCGCTGACCTCCTTCCGCCACGACCTGCAGTTCATCCGCGGCCTTGCCCAGCAAAATGGCTTCGCTGGGCCCGACGGGGCGGGTGACCATGCCCGAGCCGTGGCCACCATTCTCACGGGCGCGCGCCCCCGCAAGACCGCAGGCGCCGACATCAAGGCCGGCGTCTCCGTTGACCAGGTTGCGGCGAGCGTGATCGGCAACAACACCCGCTTCCCCTCGCTTGAACTTTCCTGTGACGCATCCCGCAAGAGTGGCAACTGCGACTCGGGCTACTCCTGCGCCTACTCCTTCAACATGTCGTGGCGGAGTGAGAACCAGCCGGCCACGGCGGAGACCAACCCGCGGCTCGTGTTTGAGCGGCTCTTTGGCGCGGGCAGCGGTCATGAGCGGGCGGAAAGCCTGGCCGCCCGACAGCAAGAACAGAAGTCGATCCTCGACTTTGTGCTCGGCGAAGCTCGTGGGCTTTCGCAGAACCTCGGCACGAATGATCGTCGCAAACTCGACGAGTACCTCACCGGTGTTCGCGAGATCGAACAGCGGGTGGCTGCGTTTAACCCTGAGTCGGTCGCCGGCGTGCCGGAGCTCGTACTGCCCGATCGTCCGCCATCCTCGTATGCCGATCACATCCGTCTGATGGCCGACATGATGGTGCTCGCCTTCCAGACCGACTCCACGCGGATCGCCACCTTCATGCTCGCCCACGATGGCAGCAACCGCAGCTTCCCTGAAGTGGGTGTGGGGGATGGCCACCACAACCTCTCACACCATCAGGGCAAGGAAGAGAACCTCGAAAAGATTGCCCGCATCGACCGTTTCTACGGTGAGCAGCTGGCCTACGTGCTGGCCCGCATGAAGGACATCCGCGAAGAGAATGGCCGCAGCCTGCTCGACAACTCGATGCTGCTCTACACGAGTGGCCTCTCCGATGGAAACCGGCATAACCACAACGACCTGCCGGTGATCATGGCTGGCTCTGCAGGAGGTCGACTGACCACCGGTCGCAACCTCGTGCTGTCCGATGAGCAGCCGATGTCGAATCTTTACCTCACGATGCTCGACATCATGGGCGCGCCGCAGGATCACTTTGGCGACTCGACGGGCCGGCTTGATTCCGTGCTCGTCTGACCGCCATGGCTGCTTCAGCCGAGATCCGCAGCCTGCGAGGGGCGCGAGCGGACGTGGCGCTCGAGGTCCCGCAGGCCGTGTGGGATGAGGAAGAGACAGCCTCGCCGGGAGTGGGTGTCAGCACCAGGGTGATGCTCCTCACCGGTGGCGAGTGCCGCTTCACCTGCAGCATGTGTGACCTCTGGAAGCATACGCTCCCCACGCCGACGCCCCCAGGCATCCTGCCGCAGCAGATTCGCCACGGCCTCGCGCACCCAGCCCCTGGTGCCAAGCCTCCCCGCTGGATCAAGCTCTACAACGGCAGCAACTTCTTTGATCACCGGAGCGTGCCGCGGGAGGATCTTCCCGAAATCGCAAGCCTCGTCGCTTCGTTTGAACGGGTGGTCGTAGAAAACCATCCGCGTCTCTGCAGTGAGGTGGTGCCGGCGTTTCGCGATCAGCTCTCTGGCCAACTCGAGGTGGCCATGGGCCTGGAAACCGCGCACCCGGAAGCCCTCGCCGCCCTCAACAAACAGATGACGCTCGACGACATGGCCCGCGCCTGCGAGACGCTCGCTGCGTGGGGTGTGGACACGCGGGCCTTCGTGCTGCTCGGTGTGCCGGGCATCGCTCCAGACGAGGCGGTGGCGTGGTGCCTGCGGTCGGTGGCGTTTGCGCGAGAGTGTGGCATCCGGCACGTGAGCATCGTGCCGCTGCGACGTGGCAATGGCTGGGTCGATCGGTTGCTTGACGACGGACCGCTCCGCCTCCCCACCGCGGCGGACCTTGAGGCCGTGGCGGACGCGGCCCTGTCGGAGCCGTCTGAGGTCGCCGCGGCCACCGCGACCGTGGTGACCATCGATCTCTGGGACTTCCCCACGCTCGCGGGAAGTTGCGACGTCTGCCGTCCGGTGCGGCAGGCCCGGCTGGCGGCGATGAACTTGACCCAGCGGCACATTTCTCGCCCCGACCTCACGTGTGGGTGCCAGGCATGACGTGTGACGTCGTGATCATCGGCAGTGGCTTCAGCGGCAGCCTGCTTGCCTGGATCCTCGCGTCACAGGGGATGCGGGTGGCGATCATCGACCGCCTCCACCATCCACGGTTTGCGATCGGTGAGTCGAGCACACCGGCTGCCGACATGGTGATTGCCGACCTCGCCGCGCGATACCAACTCCCAGCCCTCGCTCCGCTCTCCAGGTATGGCTCCTGGAAGACCCACCTGCCGAAGCTCCGCTGCGGCAAGAAGCGAGGCTTCTCCTACTTCCGGCATCACCGAGGCAAGCCCTACACCGACACGCCCGACCACGAAGCCTCGCTGCTCGTCGCCGCCAGCAGCAGCGACGAGCAGAGCGACACGCACTGGCTCCGCGCGGATGTGGACGCATGGCTCTTTGAGCAGGCACAGGCCGCAGGCGGGCTCGCGCGAGAAGGCTGTCGACTCACACGGCTTGAGCGCGAGGCAGATCGCTGGCACCTCTCCTGGCAGGCCGATGACGCTGCCCACGAGGAACAGATCTGCTGCGACGTGGTCATCGATGCCAGCGGCGCGGCCGGCGTGCTCGGCGTGACCCTTGGCCTCCGCCGCCAGGATGCCGCCCTCGAAACCCACACGTCAGCAATCTTTAGTCACTTTCGCAACGCCGGCAGTTGGGATGCTCAGCGTCTCGCGGCAGGTGACGCCTCCACGATCGCGCCGTTTCGCTCCGATGATGCCGCGCAGCATCACCTGCTCGAGCATGGCTGGCTGTGGATGCTGCGATTCGATGACGGACTCACGAGTGTGGGCCTTATCGAGCCGGGCAACCCTCCAGACCGCACCGCCAACCTCGACCACCTCTGGCGAGAACTCCTCCGCGATTACCCCAGCCTGTGGTCGCTCTTAGAGTCGGCCGACCCCGTTCAACCTCTCGCTGCCATGGGCCCGCTGCAGCGGGCGTGGTCACACGCCTCCGGTCCTGGATGGGCGATGCTGCCCACGACCGCAGGCTTCGTCGATCCGCTCCACAGCACCGGCATCGCCCACGCCGTGCATGGCGTGGCCAGAGTCGCCGATCTGCTGCTGACCGATCGCCATGCCAGCGATGACTGGTTGACCTACGGCACAGCCGTCTGCGACGAGATCCGCTGGATCGACCAACTCGTGAGTGCCGCCTACGTCACGATGGGGGAACCGCGGCTCTTTCGCGCAGCCTGCACCCTCTTTTTTCTCGCCACAATCCGCTTTGAGCAGACAGCGAAGGCAGGCACTCCTCCCCACGCATGCGGCTTCTTGGCAGCCGACGCATCGCCTCTGCGTCGGGATCTTACCGCCGCCCGCAACACGCTACTGCGGGCCGCGGCCGGTGTCGCTGACGTTGCCGACACGCTCGCGAGCCTCCATGAGTCGCTGCAGCGCTACGACACGGCCGGGCTCTTCAACCCGAGCGCTGCCAACCGCTTCGCCCACACCGCCCCGCGGTAGGGCAGGAAAGCCCCCGAGCCGGCCCGACTCGCCAAGCGTCAGCTCCAGCACTCCTGGAAGAGCCGACGGTAGAGCTGCGGGTCTGCGGGAAAGAGCGCCTCGACCGTGCCCTCCGCACTGATCCCTGCCTGGAATCGCCGCTTGGGAAAGACCGGCATGTCGCGGCCCGTGAGGAGTTTCAGTCCGCGGCAGACAATCTCGCCCTTGAGGGCGTAGAGCTTCTCGTGATCCCAGTCGGTGAGCTCAATAAAGGGAATGCCCTCGGCCACCTCGATCACGTTGGGGAGGGCATACGGGCTGAAGCCTTGGAAGCCGAGCGTGGCTGCCGGTGCGTAGCTGCGCACGTGGCCGCGGCTCTGACCGCCGGAGTAGGTCAGGGAATGCTTGATCGCCTCCACCCCCCAGCCTTCCTGATAGAGCATCAGGTTGTTGAGAACGCTGCGGATCGTCAGTTCCGGATTGTCTTCAATCGGGTAATCCTTGAGGTTCTCATCGCCACCATCACCATCGACGAGATGCTTCCACTCGGGATACCGCTGTCGAATGCCTCGGCACAAAGCGAGCGTCGCGGCCGCCGCCTGCACATCGAGCGGCTTGTAGTCTTCGAGGGCCCGGATGGCATCGGCGAGGCTGATCTCCTCCGGGCTCACCTCAACCGCCTCGAGCAGATAGTCCATCTGCAGCGCATGCAGAAACTCGCGGGCCTGTCGCAGGTCAGCGCCGTCGCTCTCGACCGAGAGCGTGAAGGCTTTGAGCCGCTGCGGTGACTCGCCACGAGCCAGCAGCCGGTCGTGGAGGAGCACCACGAGAGCGCCGCTATCGATCCCGCCCGAGAAGAGCACGCCGATCGGCTCGTGCGGACCGATGCGATCGAGCCAGTGATCGATCGAGTCTTGCACCGCCTGCATGTAGCGGCGGCCGATGTCATCAAGGCTTGTCGACCAGCGATTCCGCTCCGGCGTGAAGAAGCGGGTGCAGGTGGGGCTAGGATCGGGGCAGCCGACGAGGTGCAGCTCCATGATGTGGTGGGCCGGCACCATGCGGGTGTAGGAGGGATGAAACTGATCGGCGAGCCCTTCCTGCTTGAGCCACGCATGAATCGCGTCGATGCGATCGGCCGTGATCAGCACAGGACCGGCCGCCTTCTTGGCGATGAAATACCGCAGCGGTCGGCCGATCGAGCGGGCCAGGCGAATCTGCTTTCCATCGCGATGCACGAGAGCAAACTGCCCTTCGATCTCGCGGACCTTCGCTGGATCGCCCGAGCCGACGCGTGCCACCGCCTCATCAACAGACATGTTGAAGATCAGGTTGCCCGCAGGATCGAGCAGGTTCACGAGGCGTTCGATGGGCTCGGGGTGGTGCATGGGGCATCCTCTGGCGAATCTCAAGTCTGGCGGTCTTGTCTGGCTGGCTTTCGAAGGGAAAAGTCTACAGTGAGGCGCTCGAGTGTGCCGCTTGACCGAGCCTTTTGGGCAGCGGGATACTCGAGAAGTTGTCTGTTCAGCCGGAGCATGTTCGAGGATGGTTTTGTCCACACGGCCCGGCACTTCACTGGTTTGGCGGCGATCGCCCCCGAGCATCCTGCCGTACCCCAGCTGCGAGCCTCGGTGGCTGACGCCGAGGCCCGCCATTCGGCCCCGCCACCTTCTCCTCCCGCGAGCAACTGAGCCATGACACACCGATCCCTGACCTGGGCCGGCGTCGCCGTTCTGATCGCAGGCCTCGCCACGGCAGCCTGGTGGCTTTGGCCCCGGCCTGAAGCCATCGATCCGGCGACCGCCGAGGCACTGCTCCACGAAGCCAACCTCGCCATCGCTGAACTCGAGAACCAGGAACTCGGCGCGGCAACGCCGCGGCTCGGCGCCCTCGCCGAAGCCCTGCCGACCGACCCCTTTGGCCCACGCAATCTGGTGGTCGCCTCGATCTTGGCGATCGGTGAAGGCCCCGTGACCACCGAGCAGCTCAGCACGGCCGTGGCCGCCCTCGAGCGACTGGCGGCGGTCGAGGGGCCCTCGCGTGCGTTCCACTGGCTCTCTGCCAAACTCGCGCTGCTTGCTGGGGATGCCGACGCGGCCGCGGCCGCCTTTGCCAAGGTCGTGGAAATCAGCCCCGAGGATGCCGCTGCCTGGTATGGCTCCTGGCAGGCCTTGCAGCTGCGAGACGAAGCCGATGGTGGCGGAGATGGTCATGTCGAAGCCCTGGAGCAGGCATGCACCGCCGATCCACGCAACCTCTGGCTTGCCGTGGAATGGCTGCGGGCTGCGGCGATCGGCCTTGATCGCGGCGCACTCTCCGCCGACGCCGCGCTTGGAGAGCACGTGGAAGCAAGGTGGCAGGCGATCGCCCCCTTTGCTCCCGCGGTGCTCGCCTTCACGAAGACTGACGTGCGGATGCTGCTCGACCGCGGCATCTCCGCACTCGACGCAGGCGACACCGCCGCAGCGTCGGGCACGTTTCGCGGGCTTGCGAACCTCTTGGTTCCGCAGGCTGCGGGCGACCGAACGGCCGTCGATCCTCATCCGCTGGAGTTTGTGATCGAACGGCTCTCTGACGACGTCCGCTCGGCAGCAGCCGTCGTCACCGACGCCGCAGCGATTCCCGTGACATATGCGCCGCAACCTCTGGCTCTCGATGGGGGCAGCCCTGCCACAGCAGTGCGGCTGGAAGACATCGATCTCGATGGAAACGTCGACCTCGTGCTCGTGGACGAGACCACGCTCACCGTCTTGACCCGCAGGCCCGACGGCTGGGCTCCGTCGCTCACGGCCCCCGTTCCTGACGGCTGCCGCGGCGTGCTTGCCGTCGACCTCGACCTCGACTTTGACGAGGCGAAACGGCAGGCCGAAGTTGCGGCGTCCGCCACGGCTCCAGAGGGTGCCACGGCGCCCACGATGCGACGCTGCCCTGCCGCCGACCTCGACCTGGTGGCCTTCGGCAGCGGCGGACTCGTCGCCTTAGAGAATCGTCTCGGTGAAGACGGCACCTCGCGCTCGCTTGAGCCGCTGCCCGCGGCCCTGCCAAATGTCACAGGCGCGGTGCTCGCGGCCGCCGCCACCGACCTCGATGCCGATGGTCCGATCGACCTCGTGGTGTGGGACGACCACGGCCTGCACCTGTGGCAAAACCACGGCTCGCAGGGCTTTGTCGACGCCACGCCTTCCGCAGCCATGCCACCTCGTGAACACGCCGTCGCCGCCATCGTCCCCATCGATCTCGACTTTGATGTCGACGTCGACCTCGTGCTCTGCGGTGAGGCCGGTGTGGGCATCCTCGAGAATCTTCGGCATGGGCAGTTTCGCTACCACGCGACGTCGTTTGACCGCACGGCCCGCAGCCTCGACCTGCTCGACGCCGATGGCGACGGCCGCTGGGATGCGGTCGTGGCGGGTCCTGATGGGCTCTGGCTGCTGCGGGATGTTGCTGCGGCATCCAGGGCGAGCGACCTTGCCGCACAGCAAATCGATGCGTCCCCCTGCGATGGGCTGATCACTGTCGACTACGACAACGACGGCTGGCTGGACCTCATCAGCTGGCAGCCGGACCAACTTCAGGCCTGGCGAGGCACCCCTGCGGGCTTCACTGCCGCTTCCGTGATGCCCACGGACGTGCGTGGCCTCCACAGCGTCGACACTGCCGACCTCGACGGTGATGGCGACCTCGACCTCGCCGTGGCCAGCGATGCGTCACTGGTGCTCGACAACGACGGAGGCAATGCCCACCACTGGCTGGCGATCGACCTGGAAGCCCAGCAGATCAAGGGAGGCGACTTCGCCCCGAGTGGCCGCGTCAACGCCCATGGACTTGGGAGCCTGCTCGAACTTAAGGCAGGTGGCCTCTACCAGCCGCAGTCGGTCCGCCGACGCACGACCCACTTTGGCCTTGGCGATCGCGTTGGGGCGGATGCGGTCCGCGTGCTGTGGCTCAATGGCGTGCCACAAAACATCCTGCAACCTCAGGCCAACCTGCTGGTCTGCGAGCAGCAGATCCTGCTCGGCTCCTGCCCGTACCTCTACACCTGGGACGGCAGCGGCTACCGCTTCGTGACCGATCTGCTCTGGGCTGCGCCGCTGGGACTGCAGCGGAGCGAAGGGGAGTTGATGCCCGATCGGCCGCAGGAGTTCATCTCGATTCCCCGTGGCCTGCTCGTCGAAGCCGATGGTGAGTATCGAATGCAGATCACCGAGGAGCTTTGGGAAGCAGCCTACTTTGACGAGGTCAAACTGCTGGCGATCGATCATCCCCCCGGCGTCGAAGTTTTCTCCAACGAAAAGGTCGGGCCGCCGAGCATCGCCGCGTTTGGCCTGCATGCGGTTCGGGAGCGGAAGGTGCCTGTCGCCGCACACACAGGGGACGGCCAGGATGTGCTGCCTTTGGTGTCGGCTGAGGACGGTCTGTTCCTGCCCCCTTCTGGTCGCAAGATTCGCCAAGGCCTCACCGAGCCATCGGTCGTCGAACTCGACCTCGGCACCCTCAACGATCCCTCCCAACTGACGCTCTTTCTCACCGGTTGGACCTACCCCACGACGGTCAGCCTCAATGTCGCCCTCGGACGGGATCCTGCCCTTGGCCTTCCGGCGCCGCCGAGCCTGTCGGTGCCCGACGGCACGGGCGGCTGGAAGACGGTGCTGCCGATGATGGGTTTCCCTGGCGGCAAGACCAAGACGATGGCCGTGAACCTCAGTGGCCTCGTACCCGTCGAGGATCCACGCGTGCGGATTGAGACCACGATGGAAATCGCCTGGGACGCCATCTTCTTCACGTCCGGCGAAGCACCGGTCGAGATGGTCACGCACGAGGTGCGACCGCTCTCGGCCGACCTGCATCACCGTGGCTTTTCGCGGATCGAGCAGGCCGCGGGGGCTGGTCCGGAGCAGTTCGACTACGCCCACGTCAACACTTCCCCCAAGTGGCCGCCCATGTATGGAGCCTTCACCCGCTTCGGTGATGTCTGCGACCTGCTTGCCGCTCAAGACGACCGGCTGGTGGTGATGGGTTCCGGGGACGAAATGACGCTGCGATTTGCCGCACCACCTCTTGCCCAGCCTGGGTGGGAGCGGGATTTCGTGCTGGCAAGTTTTGGCTGGGACAAAGACGCCAATCTCGCCACGGCCGTCGGCGACACCTCCGAGCCCCTCCCCTTTGCCGCGATGCGGAGCTATCCACCGGCGGCCGACGATCCTCCACCAGACAGCGACGCGTATCGCGCCTATCTTCTGGAGTACCAGACACGTCGGCACACAGCTGCCTTTTGGCAGTTCCTCCGTCGCGATTCCGCGGAGTCGGAGGTAGGATTCGTTGGGGAAAAAGGGGGACCGGAGCCAAACCGCCCATGAACATGCCGTGCTTGGATTTCGTCGCGCGAGGTCGATGCAGCCGCCGGTGGCCGACCGGTCGCGTCTCTCTCACAGCGGCCTGCCTGTTGTTGCTTTTCGCTGCCTCTTCCAAAGCAACCTGGGGACAGGAGGCCTCCGAGACGCTGCAGTATCCTCTCTCGGTGGCCGCCGTCGACGACCGCACGCTCTACGTGGCCGACCGGCTGCTGCCTGGGGTGTGGAAGGTCACCGACGGGGCCCCGGCAGTCTTTGCTCGCGGAGAGAAACGGTTTCGCACCCCGCTCAACGCGATCCGGGCGGTCGCGGTGGCAGCCGACGGCAGCGTGTTTGTCGGTGATTCCGCCACACGCGAGATCTATCGCTTGGCAGAAGACGGCACGCCCACGCCGCTGACCGGCGGCAAGATTGGTATCCCCGTCGATCTCGCGATTACGAGCACCGGGCAGCTGTTTGTGTCGGACCTGGAAACGCAGCGGATTTGGCAGCTGCCTGTCGCCGGTGGCGACCCCGAGGAGGTGGCCCAACTCGCAGCCCCGCGAGGCCTGTTTGTGGATACACGCGATCAGCTGTGGGCCATCGCCGCCTCAGGCGACGCTCCGCTGGTGCGGGTGGCCGTCGACGGCTCGGTAGACCCGGTCGTGACCGAGCGGGCGTTTGAGTTTCCGCACGATGTGGTGGTGGATGACGACGGCGTCGCCTACGTCAGCGACAACTACGCCGCCTGCATCTGGCAGGTGAGCACGGCTGGCGATGTCACCAAACTGGTCTCAGGGGCGCCGCTGCAGGGGCCAGTCGGGCTGGCTCGCTCGTCGGCAGGCGTGCTCGTCGCCGACCCTCGGGCGAAAGCGATCTACCTGCTCGATCAGGCCGGCACCCTCACCGCCATCACCTCGGCTCAACGTGCCGCTTCCACGGATGCGAAGGAGTAGGTTCGGTGAGAGACGAACGCCCAGCCACCGCGGTGCGTCCCTGGCTGAAACTGGTCCTCGGCGGTGTGTTGGTCGCCGGCGTGGTGCTTGTGGGCTACCAGTACTGGCACAAGGGCCGGGCCTACGCGGTGCGGACAGACTGCCTCGGCGCTCGGCAGGTGCGCGACTGGGCTCGGACTGAAGAGTTGGCCTTTGAATGGGCCCACCTGGAACCAACGCTCGCCGATCCACTGATCATCGCCGCCGAATCCGCCATGGCGCTGGGCAACTACGGGGCGGCCGGCGACTACCTCGAGGTCCTCCCCGATAACGACCCCAAGACCGTGCCCGCGCTGTTGCAGCGAGTGGACCTGATGTTTGGGCAACTCAGCCGGCCATCAGAAGCGGTTCGCACGTTGGACCGGGTGCTTCGGCTCGATCCCGAGAACTGCGAAGCTCGGCGGCGGCTGACCTTCTACTACGCGATCACGCTGCAGCGGATAAAGACTTACCAAATCACAAAAGAGTCGATCGACGTGGGCTGCGACATGCCGGAAACCTACGTCTATCTGATGGGAGCCGACTGGCTCACGCTTGCCAACACCGAGTCGGTCAACCTCCGCTGGCTGGGAGAAAACCCTGGCACCGAACTCTTCGAAGTGGCCGTGGTGCGCGGGGAACTCGCCAACCGCGGCCTGGAAGACTCCCTTCAAGACGAAGAGATCGCCGCCGCAGGCAGCACCTCCGAAGTTGCCCAAAGCCGCGAGAGTCGGCTGCAGGAACTCTTTGACAAATACCCCGAAAACATCGAAGCGAGGGCCTATTTTATCCAAAAGGCCCAAACGGCCGGCGATGTCGAGGAAGTCACTCGCCTGCTTGCCGCCGCCCCACCATCTGCCCTGGAAGACAACCGTTTCTGGCGATTCAAGGCCTGGGTCCACGGCACTCGCGAAGAGTTGGAGGAAGCGAACTCCTCCTACCTCAAAGCCCGCGAACTCTTTCCCTACGACGCCATCGCCCTCCACGAACAGGCCGTGATTCAGCGAAAAATCGGCAACGAGGAAGAGGCTGCGCGGCTTGCCGACCTAGCCGATCGAGGCCGCACACTCCGCAGAACCATCCTACAGCAACCAAGTGTGCAGGCCACCAATCCCGAAACGATGGTGGAGATCGCAGACTACATTGCCGATTGTGGGGGGACGGAAATCGCCGATCGGCTCCGAGCGAGGGTGCAGCAGATGCTCGCTGCGGCACCACCGGCAGGCGCCCTGGGACCCACCGCGCCGTAATCGCGTGTTTTTCCGTTGACTCGCTGATTCTTGGGGCTAAAATCGAACAAAGGTTTCGGGGAGGACGTACGCCCTTACGGAACGCAATCACCAGCCACGGGTGTTGCGGGCTCGTCTGCACGCGGTTTCGTGTGGTTTCACCGCACCCTGCAGCAGCGACCGAATGGCCAAAATATCCTGAAACTGGATTCCGAACTCATTTCCGCTTTTCCTTTGCATCCCGGATTTTCCATGACGCTCTCACGCCGACTTCAACTTGTTCTCTGCCTTGGCCTCGTCACCACGCTCGCAGGTTGCGGTGAAGGTGGCCCCGCCATGAACCCCGTCAGCGGCAAGGTGACCATCGGTGGCCAGCCTGCGGCTGACGTGCTCGTCACGTTTCAACCATCAGATTCATCGATGGAAGCAGCCTCCGGCCGCACCGGGGCGGATGGTTCCTACACCCTGACCTCCGGCACCCAGGGCAAGCCTGGCGCGATGGCTGGAAGCTACACGGTGACGCTCGCCCAGCAGTCGTCCGGCGCCGTTGACGAAGCTGCCTACGGCAGTGGTGCAGGTGGCAGCGGACGGAGCTCGCAAGCACCAACCGGCCCAGAGTCGAGCATCCCTGCTGACTGGTCGAAGTCGGTGGAAGTGACCTCCGGTCAAAACACTATTGATCTTTCCGTTGAATAAGCATCTTTGACGTACTCCCTACCTTGATTTCGGTTTCGTGTGTTCTGTCGTTGACAGTGGTTGGCCTCGGTTGACTTCGCTGGCAACGCGTTGATTTTTTCTTTTCTTTCTCCCCAGCGAGGTTCCCATGCTCAAGACGTTGCGTCTGCAGGGTCGTCGTGGCTTCACGCTCGTCGAACTGCTCGTCGTCATCGCCATCATTGGCGTCTTGGTTGGTCTTCTTCTGCCGGCCGTTCAGTCCGCGCGTGAGGCAGCCCGCCGCAGTCAGTGCTTGAACAGTCTAAAGCAGATTGGTCTGGCCTTCCACAACTACGCCAGCGCCAACAAGGACGTGTATCCCTACTCAATGGACCCCATGCGGGACGCCCCAGATGAGAAGGGATTTCAGTACGACGGCGGGACCAAGGTTTATTCCGATCCCAGAACCCCCGGTCAACCCGTTGGTCGATTCCCGATCCAGCGAAATGACTCCTCGTTTTCTTGGATCGTGCAGGCTCTCCCCTACATGGAAGAGCAGGCTCTTTATGACCAGATCAGGTTCCAAGAGACTTGCAACCAAGGTGTAAATCTTGCTGTAGCACAGCAGAAGATCAGCATGCTTCTCTGCCCAAGCAACGGCATGGTTGAAACCCGCAATATGTGGGTGCAGAACTCCGGTGGTCCTGCAGCTTCCCAGGCAGCTCGTACCGACTACAACGGCAACCTCGGTCATATCTGGGGCGGCTGGAAGGACTGCGGCAACGTGCCTGATTTCAACGGTAGCGATCCGAACGGTGCCAACCGCTTCACCAAGGGTAGTGCTGGCACGCCTTGGATCAGCAACAACTGGCTCCAGGACGATTTTGCCCGCATCAACGGCGTGTTTGCCTATGCTGGTAAGAAGAAGCTCGGCGACCTGGTTGACGGTACCTCGCAGACGATCGCTGTGTTCGAGAACTACCACTTCCGTGGCTACAACAACGGTGTGTGGGACGCTCGGACTCCTGACGAGTGTGCTGGCTGGTTCTTCTCGGTTGGGTCGCAGCACACCCTGCGGAATCCGCTGAATAACAAGAACCCAGCGTGGCTCCAGGGCCACGGTGACCGTCGCTGTGCCGGCTGGAGCTCCAACCACCCTGGTGGTGCCGGGGCCATGAGGGCTGACGGAAGCGTGCAGTTCTACACCGACGACATCGACCACTGGGTGCGGTACGCCGTGGCGACCGCAGCTGGCGGTGAAGTCGCGAAGTGAAATGAGTCGCTGATTGGCGTTGATGCTCTTCATTCGGCGAGCTTCCTCAGGAGGAAGAATGTTGAGAAGCGTGGTCAATGCCACTGGATCAGTGACACTCATTCAGGTGAGTCTGGTTGGATATCTGGCGGCCGTCGCAGCCCTCTGTGGTTGCGACGGCCGTCGGCCTTCCGGGCCCGAGGAATCGCAGAAGGCAACACAGGCGAGCGGTTCGGATGATGCAGGTGGCGGCAAAGCAGCTTCTTCTGCCTTTGCCTTCGACCTCTCCAAGCCCTCGTCGCCGAAGGCGGGTTCTGACTCGGCAGTGCCGGTGACCTGCACCCCGTTTGACGACGTGGCCGAGTACTCCGGCCTCGTGCATGTCTACGACAACGGCGAGAACGGCATGTCGCTGATGGCGGAGGCAACGGGCGGTGGATCTGGTTGGCTCGACTACGACCGCGACGGACACCCCGATCTGCACGTTGGCCAAGGGGGTGATCCCTCGGTGTCCGTGCGAGACCAAGAGCCGAGCGATCGACTCTTTCGCAACCTCCCCGGCGAAGATGGCGGCTCCTCGTTTGTTGACGTGACCGAACGGGCTCGGCTCCGCGAAACGGGCTACAGCCAAGGCGTGGCGATCGGCGACTTCGACGACGACGGCTTCGACGACATTTACGTCACCAACGCTGGCACCAACGCCCTCTTTCGCAACCTTGGCGACGGCACCTTCGTCGACGTCACCGACGAGAGTGGCACTGGCGACTCCCGCTGGAGTTCGTCTGCGGCCTGGGCGGATCTCGACGGTGATCACGACCTCGACCTGTACGTCTGCAACTACCTGCAGTACGACATTTTGGATCCCCTTCCCTGCAACAACCCCCAGGGCGAAGCGCGGATATGTCATCCCCGCGACATCGATCCCTGGCCCGACGCCTGCTTCATCAACAACGGTGACGGAACCTTCCGCGAGGCTGCTCGCGAGATGGGGCTCTTTGGACCTGGCAACAAAGGCCTCGGCGTGGCCGTGGCTGACTTCACGGGCGATGGGCTGTGCGATCTCTACGTCGCCAACGACACTGAAGCCAACTTCCTCTTCGTGAACCAAGGAGGCGGACGGTTTGAAGAGCGGGCCATGGTGCTTGGGTGCGCTGTCGACCGGCTCGGCCGCACGCAGGCGAGCATGGGCTTGGCCGTGGGCGACTACGACAACGACGGCAACCTCGACATCTACTCCGCCCATTTCTACGACGAATCCAACACGCTCTACCGTGGGCTCGGATCCGCGGGTTTTGAAGACGTGACCGGGCTTGTGGGCCTCCACACGCCCACGCTGCCCCGTCTCGGATTCGGCACCGTTTTTTGCGACTTCGATGCCGATGGCTACATGGACCTCTTCATCGCCAACGGTCACATTGAAAACTATCCCGGCAATCCCTTGCTCGCGCAGCAGCCGCAACTCTTTGAGTGGAACGGCTCCTCCTTTCACGATTGCAGCAGCATGGCCGGCCCCTTCTTTGAGATCCGTCAAGTCGCCCGTGGCGTGGCGATGGCGGATCACGACGGTGACGGCGATTGCGATCTCGCCGTGATCCACCAAAACACCCCCCTTGCCCTGCTCGAAAACCAGGCAGACCTTGGCCGATGGCTCGGTCTCACCTTCGTCGGCACCACGAGCAACCGCCGAGGCATCGGCTGCAAGGCCACGGTCCGCTGCGGTGACCGAACGGTCGTCCAGCAGCTCATCGCAGGCATGAGTTATGCGAGCACCCACCAGCCGCGGCTTTTCTTCGGGCTCGGCCCCAACGCAGACGACGCCCCCACCACCTGCCAGGTTGAGATCACCTGGCCCTCAGGCATCGTGCAAACCCTCGACGCCGTCGCCCTCGGCCAAACCCTGACCGTCACCGAACCCGCCGCCAATTAAGCGAGGGGCGAGCCCGGTGCTGACCCGCCGGCGTATGGGAGCAAGCGACGCCCGGAGGGCCAAAGCGCAGCGGACATCCGAGTGAGCGAGGGCCTGGAGGGCCCGCAGCGAACGTCCGGCGGGGCAGCACTGGGCTCGCCCCGAGCGCCCCGTTAGTCCTCAAGGTGAAACAACCGCTTCAGCGCATCGAGCAAGCCGTGCGGCGGGCCGGAATGGCTTTCGTGACGGAGGGATGTCAGCGGCCGATGCAAAAGCTTCGCGGCGTAGCGGTCGAAGGCTTTGCGGATCTCGAGGCGGGCCGCGGAATCGAGTTCGGGCAGTTTGCGGAAGAGCCGTTCCAGTTCTGCCTCGCCTGTTTCGTTCCACCCGGCACGCAGCTGCTCGATCACCGGCCCGGTGTGGCGGTGATGGAGTTCGGCCATGAAACGGCTGGTCTCTTCTTCGACGATCGCGAGTGCCGCCGGGATCTCCCGCTGCCGCTTGCGGCGGTTGGCTTCACAGGCAGCGGCGAGGTCTTCGATGGAGTAGAGCCACACACCCGGGCGGCTGTTGATGGCGGGATCAAAGTCGCGAGGCACGGCGAGATCAAGCACCACCAAGGGCCGACCACCACGGGCCGGTTCGATCGTCGCGTAGCGGGCGGCGTCGACAACCGGTTCGCTGGCGCCGGTCGTGCTCACCACGAGATCGGCTAGCGCGAGTTCTTCATCGAGTCGTGACCAGTCGACTGCCACGCCGCCGAGTTTCTCCGCGAGCTCGTCGGCCCGCGCTCGGCTGCGGTTGAGCAGCACGACATGTCGCGCTCCTCCGTCACGCAGATACAGGAGCGTTTCGGCCGCCATCTTGCCGGCACCGAGCAGCAACACCCGCTTGTCGTCAAAGCGTTCGAAAACACCTCGCGCGAAATCCGCGACGGCCACACTTGGGATGGAAAGCCGTTCACGTCCGATGGCGGTCTCACTCGCCACACGCTTTGCGGTTCGTAGCGCGGACTGAAACATCTCCGTCGTAAGTGGACCGGCAGAGTCGCGCTCGCGCGCCATCGCCCACGCTTGCTTCACCTGCGAGAGAATCTGCGGTTCCCCCAGCACCATGCTGTCGAGGCCACTGGCAACGCCGAAGAGGTGCCGCACCACCGCCTGGTCAACCTGGCAGTCGAGGTGGCCCGCGAGGTCGCCCGCGTTGAGGCCGCGGCAGTCGGCGAGAAACCGCACCATCTCGTCGGCGGTCGGGGGAGGCGCGTCCTGCTCACCCGCGGTGTAGATCTCGACGCGATTGCACGTTGAGAGCAGCACGATCTCCCGACCGGGAAAGATGTCGCGGAATCGCCCGATGGCGTCGATGGCTTGCTCGGTCGTGAACGCAAGCCGCTCGCGAAGCGCTAGAGGAACACTGTGATGGGTCGCGCCGAGGAGGGCCAGCGTCATGGCGTGTCTCCCGCAGCGGCGTCCGCCTTCACCACCTCAGGAGACTTTCCGTGTCGGGTTGGTCCCACAAGGCCCCACACCATCGAGGCGGCGAGCACCACGAGGCTCACAAGCGAGAGCGAGGCGGTCACCCGCGTTCCCTCGGGCCGCCTTGCGAGCACCCGAGAGACCACCGCAGCCACCAACAGCCACGCCACCAGCAAGCCCATCCGCAGCACGACGGGGTCGTTCCACGGCACGGTTTCGAGCAGGCCCTGCTGCTGGTTCACCGCATTGAGCACGATTCCGGAGAGGAAGCCCGCGGCGCCTGTGGTGGCAGCAACCAAGGCACAGCGGCTGGTGAGGATCGCCAGTTTCTCCAGGCTTGGCATGCGGAAGCCGCGAAGGGGAGTCGCCTTCCGCGAGAGCCTGCCGGCCTGGATCAACCACATCAGTCCAGCCACCGCTCCGATCGCCACAGCCACGCTCGCCGCGAGATTAAAACTCCCGTGGATCATCCCCCACGCCTGCGTCGCCGGGTTTTGCGGGAACGGCGTGCGGCTCGACATCTCGGCCCGACCGATCAAGAGCAGCACGATGGGCAGAAAGAAGAGGCCCACCGGCGTCTTTGGGTTGGCAACCGTGAGCCACAGCGAACCCGCCGCCAGGAGCCAGGCCGCCAGCAGATACCAGTCGAACTCGCTCGACAGCGGCACCACCGGCTCGTTGATCGCCCGCCACAGCAGAAAGAGCGTGTGCGCAAACAGGCCGGCCGTCGCGAACCCCAGCATCGCCGCGCCACGGACCCCGGACCGGAAGAGCAGCCTGGAGGCTTCAAAGGCCAGTGCCACCGCATAACTTGCGGCGAAACAGACCACTGAAATCCCTGCCACGAAATCGCCCATACGGGGTGCCGTCTCCACACTGAGTCAAAAACCAGGTTAATTGTAGTTAGCGAGCCGCCGAAAACAGAGAAGCCGCCAAGACTCCGCAGAAGGTGGGCTTTTTTGCCCTCCAGCCGACACGTTCCTCACGACCCACAGAGTTTCGCCATGCCCGACCAGCCTTCCCCTGCCAGCCCCGCCTCGGAACCCTGGCACGACTCCTTGGTGATGCGGGCCTGTCGGCGAGAACCCGTGGAACGGACGCCGGTGTGGCTGATGCGGCAGGCAGGGCGGTACCTCCCCGAATACCGGCGCGTGCGGGAAAAGGTGACGTTCAAAGAACTCTGCAGCACACCCGAACTCGCCACCGAGGTGATGATCGCCACGGTCGAGCGGTTGGAAGTGGATGCGGCCATCATCTTCAGCGATTTGCTGCCGATCCTTGAGCCGATGGGGATGGACCTCGACTATCCCGTGGACGGCGGACCGGTGATCCACAACGCCCTGCTCGATCCCCGCGACCTCGCTCGCCTGCAGGAACTCGAGGATCTCTCGTCGCTGGAGTTTGTCTTCGAAACCGTCCGTCAAACGCGGGCCGCACTCAATCCCGCCCTGCCGCTGATCGGCTTTGCCGGCGCCCCGTTCACGCTCGCGGGCTACTGCATTGAAGGCGGCACCAGCCGCTCCTGGAGCCGCACGAAGACGGTCATGTATCGCGACGAGGGGGCATGGCACGAGATGATGGCTCGCATGGCACGGGGAATCAGCCGTTACCTGCTCGCCCAAATCGATGCCGGCGCGCAGATCCTGCAGGTGTTTGACAGCTGGGTAGGATGCCTCAGCCCTGCCGACTATCGCCGCTACGTGCTCCCGCACACGGCAGCAGCCATCCGTGAGGCTGCCACGCGCGTGCCGGTGATCAACTTTGCCACCGGCAATCCCGCACTGCTACCACTGCTGGCAGAGTCTGGCGGGAGCGTGATCGGGATCGACTGGCGCATCGACCTCAGCGATGCACGGCGTGTGGTGGGTGACGAGCGAGCTGTGCAGGGCAACCTCGATCCGGCAATTCTGCTGAGCGATCGAGAGACCGTGCGGAATCGCACGCTCGAGGTGCTCCAGGCCGCGGGCGGCAAACCGGGCCACATCTTCAATCTCGGACACGGGGTGCTGCCGCTGACACCCGTCGACAATGTTCTTGAGCTGATTGCCACTGTAAAAGGTGGTTGAGACGCGGCGTTGGTGTTCAGAGCCTGCGGGGCTAGACTGGCGAGTTCCCCATTGACGCTCACCAGATGCCACGCCTGCTCTGTTCTGCATGACAAGTCTCGCCAAACGCCTATTTCATCTGTTCGAGCCGTCCGACATCGACCGGGCCAATCGCGAGATTCGTCCCGTTCAGGTTTCGTCGCCTCGTGTCGGCCAGGTGAAGGCTGTCGTCAGCGACGAAACCGGCAACACCCACGACGTCTCGCTTGAGCTCTCGGCCACGCGTCGTGGCGGAATGACGCTTGAAACACGTTGTTCGAGCCGCCGTGGCAAGGCTGGCCTGCCCTCGGCCGAGTTGGCGGCTGTGCTCCTGGAGGTCGATCGTCGCGGCTTCTTTTCGGGCGTTCACGAGCACACCCCCATCGAACTCGACGTGCTGGCCGACGAAGACGCTGAGGAAGAGGAACTCTTCGATGAGGAGATGCTCGCAGACGAGCCCAGCGATGTGCTCGCGGACGAGCCCGCCGAATTCGACGACGACCGGCAGGAGCCGAGCGACGAGGCCCCGGCCCTGAACGTCCACGCTGCGATCGAACCCCCCAAAATCGCCTGGCCATCAGGCCGTCAACCGGCCTGGTCCGTCGACCTCGAAACGAGGCGCCGGCTTGTCGAACCCGCCGTGCGGACCCGCTCATTCCAACTTGGCGACGCTCGTCGCGGCAGCGGGGGCCTGGTGTTCCTGCTCGAAATCAATGCGTCTGCGGAAACCAAAGGCGTTCTGCTCACACCTGCGAGAATCACCGTCGATGTCGCCGGCAATGCGACGGGACGGCCGAAGCCGGTCGTGATCGACGCGGCCCTCAAAGAACAACTCGACGTTCACGAGCGGGCCGTGCTCGCCGAACTGCTCGGCAGCACCGCGGTAGTCGACCGTGGCTATTCTGAATCGGCATCGACCTCGGAAGTCAGCCGCATCCTGATTGATGAGTCGGCGGTCACCGCACGGCTGGCCTGGCTGTGTGAGCGTGGCCGGCTGCTGTATCAACCCGAGCCTCGCCGCAATCCAGAGCTCGCGATTCCCCTCGCCTGGGATGGCAGTCGACCATGGCAGTTCTCCCTCGTGGTGGGGCCGGACGACCCACCCACAACCAGTGAGGAAGAGTCGACGCTCACAGGCAACTCACGCCGCGACGGGCCCAAACGCCCCCCGAAGGCGACGCTCGAAGGCATGCTCACGCAAGGAAGCCAGCGGAGGGCCCTGAGCAGCGCCCGAGCCATCCTCCGCTGCGGTCTCGCCATCTTTGACGACCGCCTTGCCCGGGTCGATCTGGGAAACGATGTGGGGTGGCTTGAACAGTTCGAGCGACGTGGGGCGCTCGAACTTCCCGGCCAGCACATCGACGGACTCATCGAACAACTCGCCGGCCTCGCCAATCCTCCACGGTTGGTGCTGCCAGCGTGGACAGGCTGGAGAATCGAATCCGGCCAGCCACGCCCCAAACTCGTCCTCGACGATTCGCCAGCGGTCAGTGCCGAGCCCGACGGTTCCGGCGTGCGGCGACGAAAGCAGCAGCGGGTGCGATTGGCCGGCCGGGTCTGGTTTGACTACGGCGGCATTTTGGTCGCTGCCGACGATCCCGCCGGTGGTGTTGTCGACCTGGCCTCGCACATCCTCGTCTTGCGGGATCGTGACGCGGAACGGTTCGCGGTGGCCGAGTTGCCACGGTTTGGCGGGGTCAGTCCGAAGGACGCAGACGCGCTGCACCATGTGGAAATCGCCCGCGAACGGCTCGATGCCTCCGTCGCGCAGCTCGCCGCGGTGGGCTGGGCCGTCGAGGTCGCCGGTCGCCGGTATCGACCTGCCGGCAGCATGGCTTGGCATGTGACGAGCGGAATCGACTGGTTCGAACTCTCGGGCTCGCTCGACTTCGGCGGTGTCACCGTCGAGATGCCCGCCCTCTTGGAAGCAATCGCTCGAGGTGACCGAGCGGTGGAGCTTTCCGATGGTTCGATGGGAATCCTTCCCGACGACTGGCCCGGCCAACTGGAGCCATTGGTCGCTCTCGCTCAGAAGCAGGATGGTCGCCTGCGATACGGGCGGATGCAGGCTGCCCTGCTCGATGCCCTCCTGGCCAGCCAGCCGAGCATCCGCGTCGACGAGGCGTTTGAGAAGATCCGGGAAGAACTCACCAGCGGTGAGCGACCGCAGCCGGAAACGGAGCCCGAAGGCTTCCAGGGAACCCTCCGCCAGTATCAGAAGGAGGGCCTCGGCTGGCTCATCTTCTTGGAAAAGATGGGGCTCGGTGGCTGCCTCGCCGACGACATGGGTCTTGGCAAAACGATCCAGGTGCTCGCGATGCTCCTCCGCAGGCGGCAGTTGGTGGCCGCCGAAGGCCTCGGCCACCGTCCTTCGCTCGTGGTTGTTCCGAAGAGCCTGATCTTCAACTGGATGGAGGAGTCGCAGCGATTTGCCCCGCAGCTGCGCGTGCTCAACCACACCGGTGCCGCGCGACGTGAGAATGCCGAATCGCTCGCCGACGCCGATCTCATCCTCACCACCTACGGCACCCTTCGCCGCGATGCGATGGACCATCGCCAACTCGAGTTTGATTACGTCGTGCTCGACGAAGCGCAGACCATTAAGAATGCCGGCAGCCAAGCCGCGAAGGCCTGCCGACTCCTCCGCGCCCGACACCGCCTCGCGGTGACTGGCACGCCGGTCGAGAACCACATTGGCGAACTCTGGAGCATCTTCGAGTTCCTCAACCCAGGCCAACTTGGAACTGCCACGCGACTGCGACGGTTTCTCGCCGGTGGCCGGGGAGGCTCTGCCGCCGACATCGTGGCCCGCGCCGTTCGGCCATACCTGCTGCGACGCACGAAGAACCAAGTGCTCACCGACCTGCCTGAGAAGACCGAGCAGACGCTGGTCGTGGAACTTGGGCAAAAACAGCGAAAGGCCTACGACGAGCTCCGCGAGCACTACCGGCAGGAACTCACCGGTCGGATCAGCCGCATGGGGATCGGACGCTCTCGCATCGCTGTCCTGGAAGCCCTGCTGCGGCTGCGTCAGGCGGCGTGCCACCCGGGGCTCATCGATGCGACTGAGAAGAGTGAACCAGGAGCAAAGCTCGAGGCGCTGCTGGGCCAGCTCGACGAGGTGACCGACGAAGGGCACAAGGTCCTGGTCTTCAGCCAGTTCACAAGCTTTTTGGCAATCCTGCGGCAGCACCTCGATGCCAAGGGCGCGACCTACGAATACCTCGACGGCAGGACCACCGACCGCCAAGCACGTGTCAATCGCTTCCAAGAAGACCCCGACTGCCGTCTCTTTCTGATTTCGCTGAAGGCGGGTGGTCAGGGCCTCAACCTGACCGCCGCCGACTATATCTACATCCTTGATCCGTGGTGGAATCCCGCTGTGGAGGCCCAGGCCGTCGACCGAGCCCACCGCATTGGCCAGACGCGTCCGGTTTTTGCCTACCGCCTGATCGCCCGCGACACCGTCGAGGAAAAAATCGTCCAACTCCAGGCCCGGAAGCGGGAACTCGCCGAGTCGATCGTGCGGGCGGAGGAAGGCATGGCCGCGAGCCTCACGGCAGAAGATGTCGAGCTGCTCTTCTCGTAGCGTGCCCAAAAAGACGCTCGGCTCACACAAAACTCATCTTTGCCACCGCCCCGGCAACTTACACTCCAGTCGTTCAGAGAGGCCGACCATTCATGGGAGGCTGCTGCCCGAGAGGAGTCCATCGTGCCGAGCGCTGCAGACGACGCGATCACCATCCTCGTCGTCGACGACGAAGACGACCTGCTGGAACTCGTGCGCTACAACCTGGCCAAGGCTGGTTACCGCGTGGCCTGCGTCTCGACGGGTGAAGACGCGCTTGCGTCTGCCAGACGGCAACCACCGAGCCTGATCGTGCTCGACCTGATGCTGCCTGCCATCGACGGCTTGGAGGTCTGCCGCCGCCTCAAGTCGGATACGAAAACGCGTGAGATCCCGATCATCATGCTCACCGCCAAAACGGAGGAGAGCGATGTCGTCAGAGGCCTCGAACGCGGGGCGGACGATTACATCACCAAGCCCTTTAGCCCTCGGGTGCTCACCGCCCGGGTCAAGGCTCTCCTGCGGCGGCAAGAGGTGCAGCGTGCGAGCGAGGAGGACGTCACGATCGATGTCCACGAACTCTCGATCCACCCGGGCCGGCACGAAGTGACACTCGCGGGAAAACCGCTGGAGCTGACCTACACCGAGTTTGCGTTGCTCGCTTTCCTCGCCAAGCGTCCCGGCTGGGCCTACACGCGAACCCAAATCGTCGACGCGGTGAAGGGGGAGGATTATCCTGTCACGGAGCGATCGGTGGATGTGCAGGTCGCCGGGCTCCGCAAGAAGCTCGGTGACTTCGGCTCGTATGTCGAGACCGTTCGCGGCGTCGGGTACCGGTTTCGTGCATAAGCCGATCCCAACCTGATCTCCCAGCCCGCTCCCACCGCCCTTCATGCCTCGTACCCGACTTGTTTGGCATCTCTTCGCGAGTTGGTGTGGCTTGGTGATCGCCACCATGGTGGCCATGTCATGGCTTGCCTCCGTGGGGCTCGCGCGCCTCTCCCAAGAGGGGGAATACCGTCGCATGCAGGATGTGGCGAGGATGGCTGAGGCGGCAGTGCCCGCCAGCCCTTTCAACGCCGACACCCTCGCTCCGTGGCACGCGTCTGCCGACAGCCTGCAGCGCGCGACTGATCTGCGGCTTGACCTCTTCGACCACGAAGGCAACCCGGCGAGGCCAGAGAGTGACGAAGACAGCAGCCGTGGAGCCGACCGTGCCATCGCGGCCATTCGCCAAGGTGCCGCGGAAGCACGCAGCGACCATTACGATGCCGAGCAGGGACGGCGCGTCCTCACGCTCGCCGTCGCCACGGAAAACAACGGGATTCTCCGCGTCACCTCCGAAACCACCGCACTTGACCGGGAACTCCGCCTGAGCCAATGGTCGCTGCTGCTTCGTTTTCTCGCGGCCGCGGCCGTGGCGATCGCCGCTGGCTACGTCGTCGCCAAACGCGCTGCGGCAGGGGTTGAGGAACTCGCCGAGTCTGCCAGCCAACTTGCCCGCGGCTCGTTGCAGGTCGCCATTCCCACACCCGACCTTGCCGAGCTGAGCACCATCGCCGCCGCAGTGACTGGCCTACGGGACCAGCTGCTCGAACGGGCTCGCACGATCGGCCGACAGGGCTCGCAGCAAGCGGCCGTCCTCGGAAGCATGGTCGAGGGCGTACTTGCCGTCGACCACCGCCATCGGATCTTGAGCATCAACACGGCGGCCGCCGATCTCCTTGGCCTCGAGCCCGGCAAGGTTCTCCTCCGCCCCCTTCAGGAGGTCGTGCGCAATCCAGACCTCCGCCGTTTTGTATTGCGGGCACTCGACTGCAAAGAAACGATCGAAGACGACCTCGTGCTGCGAGATGCCTCCCGCGAGCGGGTGCTTCTTGTTCGAGGAACGGCGCTTCGGTCCTCGAGCGGAAGCGAGCATGGTGCAGTGATTGTGCTCAACGATGTCACGCACTTTCGTCATCTTGAAAACATCCGACGCGACTTTGTCGCGAATGTCTCCCATGAGCTGAAAACGCCCACCGCCTCCATCCGGGGTTTCGTGGAAACATTGATGGATGGGGCCCTTGAGAATCGGGAGGATGCCCTGCGGTTCCTTTCGATCATTGCGAGGCAGGCCGAGCGGCTCGAGGCGATCATTGAGGATCTGCTCGCCCTCTCGCGGATCGAGCGCATCGAGGAGAGCAGCGATCTGACGCTCGAAACAGTCTCCCTGATCGAGGTCATCAACGCTGCCATCGGTAGCTGCCAGCTCCGTGCCAACGAACGTGCGATTGCAGTCAGCGTCGACTGCGACCCAGCCGTGATCGTCGCAGTCAATCCGCCGCTGCTCGAGCAGGCCCTGATCAATCTGATCGACAATGCCATTAAGTACAGCGATCCCGGCAAGACCGTTCGCATCGCGGTGACGCTCAAAGAGGACCACGACGACCGCTCGATCACCATCGCCGTGGCAGACGAAGGCAGCGGTATCGACGAGCAGTATCTGCCGCGCATCTTTGAACGCTTCTATCGCGTCGACCGAGGGCGCAGCCGCAAACTTGGCGGCACCGGCCTCGGGCTTTCGATCGTCAAACACATCGTGCAGGCCCACGGCGGAAGTGTTGACGTGAAGAGCACGCCTGGCGTGGGCTCGGTCTTTGCGTTGCATCTGCCTTGCCATCAGGCGGATGCCCCGCAGGGTTAAGCGATTGTCCGACCGCCGTCGACCGGCAAGCAGACCCCGGTCACAAACTCGTTCTCGATCAGGAAAAGCACGGCGTGGGCGACATGCTCCGCTCGCCCCTCCCGCTTCAGTAAGGTGCCAGCAACCGCCTCGTGGCGCTCCTCCGCCGAGAGATGTTCCGGCAGCATCACGGGCCCAGGCAGCACACAGTTCACCCGGATCCGCGGATTGCGGGCGGCTAGTTCGACCGCCAGGGACCGAGTCATCGCAGGAATCGCCCCCTTGCTCGGAAAATAGCCTGCGTAGTTCGCATACGGCCGAGCGACCGCCCAGTCGCCGAGGCTGACGATGCAGCCCCCCGAATCCTGATCGATCATCGTCATCGCTGCCTCCTGCGCCACGACGAAGCTCCCCACGACATTCACCTCAAAGTGCTGACGCAGGTCATCCGCGGTCACAGACTCAAACGGCTGCTGACGCCAGATCGCCGCCGAGTTCACCACCGCGTCGAGGCGTCCAAAATGATCGACCACTCGGTGCACCATCGCCCGTACCGGCCCCTCGTCCCGCAGGTTGGCCGTGACCGCGAGTGCCGGGATGCCCGCAGCCTGGAAGGTGGCGGCATCTTCCCGGGCCGCTGCCAAGCTGTTGTTTGCATGAATCGCCACCGCGTACCCGCGGGCCGCAAGGGCCTGCACAATGGCCTTCCCCACCCGCCGCGCGCCGCCGGTCACAAGCGCCACCTGACCATGGTGGGCCACACTCCCCAAGGTGAAGTCAACAGGATTCCGCATCATGGTTTTCCGTTCTCGTGCGCTGTGGGCGAGGGTGATGAGTCGTGGTTACGGTTGAAGATCGTCTTCATCCGTGGCCGGCGACTCGTCGCGTTGCTGTGCTTTCCGCTTCCGCTCGTTGAAGTCGACGATCGTCCGCCAGGCTGCCTCGGGGGTGTCGGCGTAGGTAAAGAGATCGAGGTGGGCGTCGGCGATCACGCCAAAGTCGGCGAGTTTTCGAAAGTCGATCACACTCTTCCAGTAGTCGCGGCCGTAGAGCACGATCGGTGCTGGCTGCATGCGATGCGTCTGCCTGAGCGTCAGGGCTTCGAACAGTTCATCGAGGGTGCCGAAGCCACCGGGAAAGAGCACCACCCCCGCTGCTCGCAAAATGAAGTGAAACTTCCGAATGGCGAAGTAGCGAAACTGGAAGCAGAGCTCTGGCGTGATGAAGGGATTGGGATGCTGCTCCGACGGCAAGCGAATGTTGAGTCCGATGGATTTACAGCCCACGTCGAAAGCACCACGGTTGGCGGCTTCCATGATCCCCGGGCCACCCCCCGTCACCACCACAAACTCGCGCCTCGCCTCGCACTGATGGTCGACCGACACGAGCCTGGCAAACTCTCTCGCCTCGTCGTAGTAGTGGCTTAAGTTCAGCAGTTGCTCGCTGCGGGCAACCTCTCGCGCGAGGGCGGTGTCGTTCGGCTTGTCTGCTGCGGCCCGCCGCGCATTGGAAAGCCGTCGCTCCGCAGCTCCTCGCTCCACGATCTGCGTTCCGCCGAAGACGATCACGGTGGAGTGAATCTTCTCTTCCTGCAGGGCCAGCTCGGGCTTCTGCAACTCGAGCATCATTCGCACGCCACGCATCTCTTCCCGCTCGAGCAAATCGTGATCGTCGTCGGCGAGGACGTAACTCGGCGATGAGAGGATCGCTTCGAGGTTCGATGCCATCAGGGGCACATCATTCCCCAGCGGTGATGACGGTATTCGTTCGCAGGGCTTCTCCGCATTCTCACGCATGCCGTTCTCCTTAAACACTGGTGGTCCGTCACGGTGCCGCCGCTGCGTCGCCGATTTCAAATGAGTCGCCAATCGCTGGAATCGTTGCCTTCCAGCCGAACGAGGTCTCGAGCTGTTTTGCCATCCCCCGAGCGGCGGTTGGTTCGCCGTGCACGAGAAACACCTGGGCCGGCGCGGGCATCCCTGTCAGCCATCGCACAATTTCGTGCCGATCGGCGTGGCCGGAAAGGCCGTCAAGCCTCCGGACCGCAGCCTTCACGGGGATGTCGCGCCCGTGGATCCGCAGCGTCGGGTTGCCGTCGAGCAGCGTGCGGCCACGGGTGCCCTTCGCTTGGAAGCCCGTCACGAGCACCGTCGTGCGAGGATCCGGCAGACGCCGCTTGAGATGATGCAGAATCCGCCCCCCCGTCATCATGCCGCTTGAGGCAATCACAACGCCGGGGCCTTCCTCGTGGTTGATCGCCTTCGACGCCTCGGCCGATTTTGTCATCCGCACCCAAGGGGCCGAGAGCGCTTCGGCAACGCCCTCTTCGTGCGCTTCCGAAAGGTCGTGCTCATGCGCGTGCCTGCGAAACACGTGGGTCGCTTCCACTGCCATCGGCGAATCGATCCAAATCGGCAGCTCTGGTATGCGGCCTGAGGCAATCAAGATGCGCAGGAGGTACACGAGTTGCTGTGTTCGCCCCACGGCAAACGACGCCGCGAGCAACAGCCCACCTCGCTTCACCGCCTCGTTCACGATCTTTTCGAGCTCATCCAGCGGATCGACCTGCGAATGATCACGGTCTCCATAGGTGCTCTCGCAAATCAACACATCGCAGGGCGGGGGAGGCAGCGGGTCGTTGTAGAGCGGGGCGTCGTAGCGACCAACATCACCGGAAACAATCAGCCTCTGCGGCCGCCCCGGCGCATTGACTTCAACCTCGACATACGAACTTCCGAGCATGTGGCCCGCATCGTGCAGACGACATCGCACGTCCGAACAGGTTTCAAACCAAGTCTCTCGGTCGACAACCTCCACCTGCCGAAGGGTCTGGTCGACGTCGTGTTCTTCATAGAGGGGTAGGGCAGGGTGATGCTTGGAATAGCCTTTTCGGTTGGCATACTCCGCATCTTCCATTTGGCACTTCGCCGAATCGTAGAGCAGCAGGCCGAGGAGATCGGCGGTCGGCGGCGACGTCAGGATTGGCCCGCGGAACCCCTCCCGCACGAGCCGCGGCAGCCAGCCGGAGTGGTCGATGTGGCCATGCGTGAGCACCACCGCATCGATCCGCTCGGGCGGCACCCCAAGCGGCTGCCAGTTTCTTCGGCGAAGGGCCCGCTCCCCCTGAAAGAGACCACAGTCAAACAACACACGACCGCCCTCGCTTTCCAAAAGGTGTCGGCTCCCAGAAACCGTTCCTGCAGCACCAAGGAATGTCAGACGCGGCATCGTGATGTCTCGCTCCTTTAGGGTCCGACTCTCTGACGGCTCTCCTGCACACGGCGACTGGTGCCCGTGAGAACGACGTCCCCCTGTTCTATGCGGAGGCCGTCGAGCCACCAACGAACAGCCGCGCCACCATGGCCAGCGGCTGCGGCTGCTGGCAACTGCACGACGAGTTGCGTCTGCCCCTCCCTGCGGAGCATCTCACACGCCACCTCTGCCCGCCGGAGGCTCTTTGCCACTTGCGAGGCGACAAGGCCCGGTGGCACAGGCAGGAGCCCGACGCGACACCGCTCCACTGTGACGGCAATCCGGTTCGCGTCCAGCAGCTGCACCCGCATCTCCACCCAGGCAAGCCCACCCAAGATTCCCCCGACGCGACAGCCAACAAGCACCTCTCCCGGCACAAACTGTGCCCGAAGGTCGCTGACACCCATCGGCAAGAGTTCCGGGTGATTGACGGGGAGTTCGACGGCGAGCCAGGCATTGAGTTCGTCATCACCGATCACCGTCGACCAGGTTCCCTCTCGAGAAACGTCGGCGACGAGCCCTGCGATCTTCGAGACAAACCTGGCCGATGCCCTCTGCCGCATCGCTGCGACAACGGCTGCATCCGCACCCGCCGCGATCTCCTCGTGCACAGCTGAATAGAAAGTCGGCTCGTGTCGCACCAGCAGTGCACAGGCAATCGCCATCGCAGGCACCAGCACCCCCAACCACAGCGCGAGCCGTCGGAGCCCGGCCACTCGGCGACGGGCCGCGGCCGACGGCGGTAGAGGTGCGTGTGAACTGGACATGAGAAGTCCTGGGCCGCGCTAACGCGTAAGCGAACGGCCACCCGTTGGCTCAGCGGACCGGTCGGCGGTCGACTCCACTGCAGGGTTGGCATATGTCTCAAGCGAGACCAGCGATGCCTCGCCGATCCACGTCGACGCATCAGCAATACGACGTCGATCTTCGGTGAGCAGACGGGGGTGGGTGCGGTGTTCGCTGCGGAGGAGTTTTTCTCCAAGCGCACCAGGCAGCCCTCCCACCAGCGGAAGATCGCTCGCCAGCGTCAACCGCACCTCGCTGGGAATCGCCTGCTCACCCATCAGACGATGGTTGATGGCCATCCTTGGATAGGGAGGAATCCCGCCGGGGTGCACGAGTGCCTTGACGAGCAGCGAGACATCCGCGAACTGCTGGTAACTCGTGGCCGCTTGTGGGTTGGCCACTTCTTCAAAGTCGACCTCGTACCGCACCTTCGGTCCCGTCAGCACTACCATCGGATGTGGGTCGTGCTCCACGCGGAGGCCTTCGGTGACCGTGCTGCCTGCTGCCCAGCGAATAATGGGATCATCGGCGCCGCGTGCCCAACTGGCGAGAGACACCCGCAGCCGATCGAGTTTGAGTTTGTCGACCTCCACCTTTACCTTGCGGCGAGGATCCACCAGCACCGTCCGTTCCCGGAGTGGATCATGGAGCACCACCTCGGCGAGTTGCAGAGATCCGTCGGCATCTGGAAGCTCGAGAAAATCCCAAACCACGTCGCTCGTGAAGAGGGCCAGGCTACGGCCTATCGGTTTGTCTTCGTCGTCGCGGTAGATGCTGCTTTCCACTCGCATTTCCCAGTCGCTGTCCGCGGCCGTCGCGGCGCTCATCGCGACCGCACCCGCAGCCCAGACAACGGTGGCGATGATCGAGAGGGAGCGGATATTCCTGATCCACATCAGAGGCGACTCCGTGCCCAGGGTTCTTCAGCCGAGTGACAAGCACACCACGTGCCGCACCACAGGTGGGCTTGTAGCAAACCCCCGACAGAAGCCGTAGGCCAGTTGCCTCACTCAGAGGCCCCCGGAGATCCCATTTTTACGACGTTTATTGGCAATTCTCGCTCCCCAGCAGCAAGCAACCCCCACCGCCGCGAGCATCCAGGCGTGCGGCTCAGGGGCCAGCACATTGGCGTAGGTCACCGAGTTGAGAGTGAGGGTTGCCGCATTCCCCGCGGATCCTGAGCCGTTGAACATGAAGGAGTCGATCGGCGTGCTGTCGGCAAGCCCTCCCTTCGCCAAGCCGCTCCCGGCCACGACGCCGTCGATCAACACATCCCATGTCGCAGGCTCGAGACGCAATCCCGCGTGGTCGATGGCATTGGGGGTGTTGTTGCCGTAGATCTTCAGGCGGTAAGTCGTGTCCTGCACCATGCTGGGCACATTCGTGGTCAGCCAGTTCCCACTCGAGGAGAGCCGCGAGGTGGTCAGCCCGCCATCGCTCTCGAAATCCCACCGTAGTCCACTGAAAACCTCAGTTCTGTCGAAACTGGTGCCGTCACTGAACGACGACCCATTCCCGACAAGCAGATACCACGAACCGCTGCTCCCTCCCTGAAACGTCACCTCCGCTTCCAGTGTGAACAGGTCGCTGCCGCTGTAGTCGTAAATGGAGAACTTGTTTACCGACGTGCTGGAAGACGCCGTGGCCACGAGCGACGAACGGCCCACGCCGGGATTCACCAAGGCAAACCCACCTCCGCCAGCCCCCACTCGCACCCGCGCGGTTCCGCCATCCGGCGCTGGTGTGGGAAGAAACGTCGTGCTTTCGCCACTGGTGACAACGCCAGTGCCGGTGCCGAAGTCGTAGTTCCAAATGGCTTCGGCTCGCAGGAGCCGTCCGGATGGCGTCAGGAAACAGGCCCCAACCAGGGCCGCGGTCAGCGCAGACCTCAAGACAGTTTGACATCGCATGGGGAAACCTCCCTCGAGGATGACGAAGGGTGAGTGCTCAGCCCCGCGAAGACGCGGGTGTCGCTGGCGACCCGAGAGCCGCCGCACATCCATGCCGTCGATACGCATGTCGCGAGCGGAGATCCCCTCGCATGGGCCTGTCGACCCCTACGTGCCAACGCAACTATTGCAGGCTAAACCTGAACGTTCCCCACCACAACGATTCGGTTGCCACGCTTCCCCTGCAGCCAGCTAGTTGGGAACGGGACCACCATCGAGGAGCCACGCAAGGTTGAAAGCAACCACCTGCACGGCCGCATGACTCCCGCGGGGCCCACCTTCAAAGATCACAAACACCTTCCCCGCACTGGCCGTGCCGCTGCGACCCACACCCAGATTCGAGTAGGCACTTGGTCCGTCGTAGACAAGCCGCTTTACAGGCCATGACGCTCCACCATCAAAGCTGGCCCAGACGGTGATCTTCTCACGCCCTCCCGCGATGGACGCACCGCGCTGCGCTGGCATCGCCCCCGCGTCGGTATCGGAACTGCTGTAGAGCAGGATGTCGCGGCCTGCGATCGGCAAACGGAGCATGCCCCCCATCAACCCATACGACGTGCCACGGGGGCCATCTGGAAGTTCCTGACTCCGACGTGGCTCAATCCAGAGCTGCCCGCCGTCGTAACTCGTGGCAAAGAATCGATTGCCGCGGCTCATGTGTTCCCGCGAGTTGTAGAGCAACGATCCGTCAGAGAGCTCGGCAATCGCCGCCTCACCCGTGCCGAGCACTGGAAACGGATTGGTGGTCTGCCAGGTTTTTCCGTGGTCGTCGCTGATGATGGCCGTGGAGTAGTGGTAGGGCCGCCAGGCAACATCGTTGGAGTTTTGTGGCCCCATGATCCTGGCTGGGCTCACGAGCCGCCCACGGTGCGCACCGAACGCGAGGGTGAGCCCACACTGCATCGCACCCGCGCCCTCAATCCCAGGCACGAGCCCCAGCCGATCGGGCAATACCTCGATGGTTTCCCGCTCCCATGTCGCACCAGAGTCGCCGCTGCGATAGAGCCACTTCTCCTGAGGGCAGACGTAGAGCAGTTCGCCGGTGGTTTCATCCACGAGAGCGTTGCCGCCGTTGGCACGCGACGCAGCGCCGCTTGGATCAATGGCCACAGCAGCGTCCCAGGTCAGGCCTCCGTCGCGGCTGCGTCGCACCTCGCCACCCCCCGGAGAGCGAAAGGCCAGCAGCGTACCGTCGGGAGCAGAAAGCACGCCCCCCCAACCACCTCGCTGCTCCCAGAGCTGCTGCATCGGCACCAACACGGGCTCACCCAAAAACTCCTCGATAGTGGCCGACACGGCAAAGGCCATCGGCGGTTCCTCGTCCCCAGCCTGTTGGGCATGCACACCCTCGGGGAGCAACGCCACCAGGCTCACCAGAACCACCGTCCACAACCGCATCCAAGCAGCCATCCGCACGTTCCCTTCAGACAGGATCCAAACCCCTTCCCGGCCGTCGACAGACTACCCTCGTGAGCGCGCGGGTGCACCCTCACCGCCGTGTCGCACACACCGCAAACACGCGGCGCACGCGCTGCGCGTGGCTGCACCGCGTCCCGTTGGAACTCCAGCAAACATGGTAAAACGTCGCAGAACTCAGCGCGGAGCATCCTATGCCTGGCCCTCGACCACATGTCTTGCACGAAGCCACCTACCGACAGCTGCGTGCCAACCGGCCCAACGTCGCCGTCTTGCCTTGGGGAGCCACAGAAGCCCATGGCTGGCATCTGCCCCACGGAACCGACGTGATCGAAGCCACGGCCATCGCGGAAGCAGCGGTGGAACGCGCGGTTGAGCAGGGTGCCAAGGCCCTCCTGCTCCCAGCGATTCCTTTTGGGAACAACGCCCAACAGCAGGATCAGGTCGCCACGATCCACTTCTCAACCGCCACCGCCCTCGCCATCCTTCGCGACGTCACGCAGAGCCTCGTGCGACAGGGGATCGACCGGCTGGTGATCCTCAATGGCCACGGTGGGAACGCCTTTGCGCCGCTGGTGCGTGATGTGATGCTGGAAACGGGGGCCACGATTGTGGTGGTCAACTTCTGGCAGCTCTGTCCCGACGTCATGCGTGCGACGTTCGACAATCCCGGCGACCATGCCGGCGACCTGGAGACCTCCTTGGTGCTGCACCTCGATGGTCGTCTGGTCGAGATGGAACACGCGGGAGACGGTCGAACAATCCCATTTGCGATTGAGGAGATCGCCCAGCCCGGCGTCTGGACGCCGCGGCCTTGGTCGACGACCCACCCGGATACCGGATGCGGAGACCCTCGGACCGCCACGTCCGACAAAGGAAAAGCCTTTTTTATGGCCGCCGTCGCCTCTGTAGCCACAATGCTGCACGCCTTCTCTGAAGGCCAAAAAGGCCAGTCCCCGTACGTCTAAATGCCGAAAACTGCCCTTTGGGGCATACGATTAGGCAAACCCTGACGCCTGTCACGAAAGTCGTTGAGCGATCGGTTGTGCGTGGCCGATCGATTATTCAGTCCCGATTGTTGGGGCGATAACGACTTTATCGAATACCAGGCGAGGCGAGGGGGTCTCACATGCGTTGTCTCTTAACAAAACGAATACTGACGTGCATCGCGCTGTTTGGCGCGGCTCAGGTGATTGGTGCGAGCAGCCGCGCCGACTGGTTCGACGCCTACCAGGCCGACAGCGTCGCAGAGAGCCTCTCCACCGCTGCTCCAGAATCGCTCGATCCAGGCATCGCCGCAGCACTCGATGAGAATCTCGATCAGCTCGGACCGAAAGAGCCTTCCGAGCTCCTCAGTGAGGCTGAGGCCAAGTCGACTTCCCCTGTTGCTCTTACCAGTTTTCTCGACAGCGTGAGCTCGAGGATGAGCGACGCGAGCTGCGATACGGTCAACTGTGCTTCCGGTGGTCGTCGAGGGGGTTTGCTGCCACCATGGCAGCCCTACATCAGCGGCATCACCGGCGTGACATTCGCCACACTGAATGACGATAATCCGGGTTCGCCAGCTATCCGCAACGAGTCCGTGTTCACGATCGGCGGTGCACTCGGCATGTCCTTTGATCGCTCGAACGGTGCAGTCCGCTTGGAGATCGAAGGGCGTGGCCGCGATCAGATGACCGCCACCGACAGCGATCCTCAGCTCGGATCACTCACGCTGCGTGCCACCGATGTCTGGTCTGCGACGGTCAACTTGTGGCGGGACTACGACGTCACGAAGTCGTTCGGCATCTACGTCGGTGGTGGTCTGGGCACCGGTGGCTACCGATCCACGATTTCTGGAACGGGCCTTGCGGATCTCTACACGGGCAATGACCCCGTCGCCAACTTCGCCTGGCAGGCCGGTGGTGGCGTGACCTACGAGTACAACCCACGCATCATCTTCGACGTCGGCTACCGCTTCTTCGCGATCGACGAAACGCCCGCGGTGGGTTACTTCGCCGGCAACCCATTCACCTACAACGAGCGGTATTCAGCCAGCGAACTGCTGCTGACCGTGCGGGTCTACGAGCCCTTCCGTCGCTGGAGGTAGGACCGGTAGCCGATCGTGGCGCAGCCCGTTTGGGGTGCCCGCGACAAGAGACTATCCTGCGACTCGGGGAGCTGTATCCCGCAGCTCCCCGAGTTCTTTTTTTGGCCCCACCCAAGCAGGAGATGCCTTTCATGCTGCGAGCCCTTGTCCGAACCACCGCCCTTGCTGTCCTGGTTGCAGGACTTGCCTCCCCGTCGGTTGCTCTCGCTCACTGCCAGGTGCCGTGTGGCATCTACGGCGACCAGCTGCGGTTTGAGCAGCTTCTCGAAGACACCAAGACCATCGCCAAGGCCCAAACCCAGCTCAACGAACTGCTCGCTGGCGGTCAGCCCACCGCGCAGTCCGTCAACCAGATGGCTCGCTGGGTGATGACCAAGGAAGAGCATGCCGGCAAGGTTCAAGACACGATGCAGGCCTACTTCCTCGCGCAGCGGATCAAGGCGGACTCGCCTCGCTACGTGGAGCAGCTCAAAGCCGCGCACGCCGTGATCACCTCGGCGATGAAGTGCAAGCAATCGGCCGATGCGGCGACCGCCGAGGCTCTCGAAAAGGCCGTGTTTGATCTCTACCGCGCCTACGAAGGCAAGGAGCCTGAGTTCGAGACGGACAACTAGTTTTCGGCTGGCGATGACCTCGGGCGGATGCCACCCGGACTCGGTGCGAGTTCGGGTGGCCGCCCTTCGTCGTCATGCACCGCGGCTGCGGGCCCACGGTTGGGGCTCGTCACGAGCGGGAGCAGGAGTTTTACGCCGGCGACAAGCAGCACGATCGCCATCAGACGCCGCAGGGTGTCTGCAGGAAGCCCTTGTGCACCAAGGGTGGCTCCGCACGCTCCCCCGAGGCCAGCCGCCAGGAGCATCCAGGGCGCGACAGGCGGGAGGGAATGCCCCGCCACCAGCCAGCCCGTCAGGCCGGCGATCGAGTTGACCAGGATGAACGGCGCGCTCGTCGCCGCGACCGTCTTGACCGGTGCCACCGCACAGGCGAGGAGCACGGGCGTGAGAAACACGCCTCCTCCAACGCCCGTCAGGCCCGACAGCAGGCCCAGCAGCCCACCCACAACGATGGGAAACGCCCAAGTCTGCGCGATCGCCACGGGCGGCCCCTCGGTCGGTTCACGGCCCGACACCATCCGCCACGCCGACACCAGCAACACCACCGCCACCACCCCCTCAAACACCTCTTTGGGCAGTTGCAGCGTGCCACCGAGTGCGGCCGCGGGAATGCTCGCGACCACCAAGGGAAGGAGGAGCGACAGCCGGAGATGCCCCGCCCTCGCGTACTGGAGCGTGGCCAGCGCCGAGACCAGCACGTTTAACACAAGCGCGGTTGGGCGTATCGTGTCCGACGCCACGCCAGCCAGGCTCATCACCGCGATGTAGCCGGTCGCCCCGCCATGCCCCACCGAAGCGTAGAGCACCGCCACGCCAAAAACCGTGGTAGCCAGCACCGCGATCGCCGGCTCGCTCATGGCGGAAAGCCTGGAAGACGGCGAGGCAACGGCTTAGTCGCCATCGATGCCACATTCCCGCAGGAGCTCAAACGGTACGACCGTGAGCGTCTTCTCATTGGTCGCCTTGAGCACCACCGGCGGGGCCACTCCCGCCCGGTAGGCCTCAAGCCACCGCGCGGCGCAGAGACACCAGCGATCCCCTTCGACGAGCCCGGGAAAGTCCCACTCCGGATGGGGTGTGACGAGGTCGTTCCCCGCGGTGACGGTGAACTCCAGAAACTCCGCCGTCATCACCGCGCACACGCTGTGCAACCCGACGTCATCGGCGCAGGTGCGGCAGTGGCCATCGCGAAAAAAGCCAGTGAGCGGCGCCCGCGAACAGACCTCAAGCGGCCCACCGAGCACGTTGCGTGCCCGGCCTTGCTCTTCACGCGGCGTCGCCATATCTCCAAGACTGATCATGAGTCCCGTTATAGCACGCCGCTGCCGAGCCGAACGCCCTTCGCATGAAGACTCGCGAACGCAGACACGCGGACGGAGATATCAGGCCAGCGCGGCGACCGGATCAGACCGGGCTCCGCCGACGCACGGCGAGGCTCGTGACGCCGGAGGCCACCCGCTCCCCAGCCCAGGCCGCCGTTTTGGAAATCAGCGATCCGCCAGCCCACACGGCGGCTCCCGTGGCAGCTCCCACCACCACGCCGACGGGCCCAGTGATGGCTCCTGCCGCGGCAAACGTCGCCGTGCTCGTCGCCAGGCCCGCGGCATCCCCCGCCCGCTTGCTGACTTGCTGATCGTGGCCGGCACGGTGCGCCTTCCATTCCACCGCCATCGCCACGCCTTCGGCCACGAGGACGGCGGGCATCAGGGCCTTGAGACCAATGCGGGCAGTCGTTCCAGCAGCAGTGCGGACAGACACATGCCCCACGCCACGCCGCACCGTTCGCGACGTGATCGCCGCAGAGGCTTTGCCGGCGATCCTTCCGAGACGCGCGGCGATGATGTCGATTTGCCGACTCTCGCAGCGGCCCGTCGCACACCAGGTGGTGAAGTGTTCGCAGTTGTCGGTCACGGGCGAGTAGCCCTCTCGCCCCACATGCTGCTCCGCTCGCAGCGCCACGTCCTCTTGAGAGAACAGCGCGGCGGGCTCATGCACTACCCGTACCTGCTGCCCTCGCGCAAACTCCTCGAGGCTGGTGCGGACAACGCCGCCGCCCGACCAGATCCGCTCAAAACTGTGAGGCCGCGCGTGCGCCACGGTGCCATCGCCCAAGTCGATGCCGTAATGCACATAGCCTGCTCCGCACCCGGCCAGTCGCCGATCTGCAGCGAGCCGATCACCGCGAGCCATGAGAGGTCTCCGAGCGTGCTGCCTCATTGCTGCCGCACAAGAGAGCCACTCCCTCTGGTGCCAAGCGTGTCGAATCCCGAGACCTCCATCCTATCTTCGTGGATACGGCTCTCGCGAGGAATGGTTCGGCCTCCGCCACCACGATCACCACGGCTGAAGTCAGCACAATCCACACCACTGCACCAACCGCACCAACCGCGTTTTGTTGAACCGTTCGGCCGGACGGGAGATACTTTTCGCATGAATACTCCAAGCTTTCTCCGCCGTGGCCTCGGCCGTCAACCTGCCGGCCTTTGCCTCTCGCTCGCGACATTGCTGACATGTGCCCTGTCGATGTGTTGGCTTAGCAAGCCTGCGCATGCAGACGAACCCGGTACGCCGCACGCTCGCCTGCCCAATGTCGTGCTGATCGTGGCGGACGACTTGGGCTATCGGGAACTTGGGTGCTTTGGTCAGGAAAAGATCCGCACGCCACGGCTTGATGCCTTGGCGGCTGAGGGGATGCGGCTCACCCGACACTACGCTGGCAACGCCGTCTGCGCCCCCTCGCGCTGCGTGCTGATGACCGGCAAGCACCCCGGCCATGCGATCGTTCGCGACAACCGCTCCACGCCACCGGAAGGGCAGTATGCGATCCCGCACGAGGAGGTCACCCTGGCAGAACTTCTTCACGACGCCGGCTACGCCACGGGGGCGTTTGGCAAGTGGGGGCTCGGCGGACCGGGGTCGTCTGGCGACCCGCTCCAGCAGGGGTTTGACCGTTTCTTCGGCTACAACTGCCAAGCCCACGCACACAGCTACTACCCGGACTATCTCTGGGATAACGACCGTCGCATCACCCTTGAAAATGATCCCGCGATCCCAGGCCATGCGGGCCTCGCAGCCGGCGCCGATCCAGCCGACCCGCACAGCTACGACGCCTTCAAGGGCTGCGACTATGCTCCCGATCGAATCCACGAAGCTGCGCTCGCGTTTGTGCGGGAGCAGAAAGACCGGCCCTTCTTCCTCTACTACCCCTCCATCATTCCGCATGTGGCCCTCCACATCCCGGACGAAGAACTCCAGCCGTACCTCGCACTCGGTTGGAACGACCCTCCCTTCACCAGGGAAAAGGGGGGCTACACGCCGCACTTCACTCCGCGTGCCGCCTACGCCGCGATGATCTCCAGGCTCGACCGAGAGGTCGGCGCGATCCTTGATGAACTCGAAACGCTCGGCATCGCCGAGAACACGCTCGTGATCTTCACCTCCGACAACGGAGCCACGCACTTAAACGACGAAGTGGACGTCGACTTCTTCGCCAGCGTCGGAGAACTCCGCGGCCTCAAGGGCTCACTCTACGAGGGAGGCATTCGAGTGCCGGGGATTGTGCGTTGGCCGGGCCACGTGGCCGCCGGAAGCGAGAGTGCCTTTGTGAGCGGCTTTGAAGACTGGCTGCCCACCATCCTCGATGCCGCCGGACGCAGCCGCGAGCGGCCTGCGAGCGTTGACGGCGTCAGCTTGATCAGCGAACTCACCGGCCCAACCGCCCCGAGCAGCCCAGACCGCCCCTCTTCACAGCGACCTTTCCTCTACCGCGAGTTCGCCGGCTACGGTGGACAGCAGTGTGTGTTTTCCGGTCGCTGGAAGGCGATTCGCCAGCAACTTGGCAAAGGCCCGGCAAAAACCGAACTGTACGATCTCGAGGCCGACCCCTCCGAAGCCACCAACGTCGCCGCGGAGTATCCCGACGTCGTCAAAGAACTCGAAGCCTTGATGGCCCGCGAACACGAGCCCTCGCGCATCTTCCCAATCGCCGGCCTGGGCGACACCGCCAGAAACTGAAGGCCCCGCAGCTGCCTTCGGGCGACCCGGCAGAAAGCCAAGGTTTCCGCCCGGCCGCAGATCGCCGCTCCTGCGGCGAACAGGCCGTGCCTGACAAAACGCCAAGCGAGGGGGGAGCCCGGTGCGGAACCACCGGCGTAGATACGCGAGCGAAGCCTGGAGGGCGGAAGCGAAGCGGATCTTCGAGTGAGCGAGGGCCTGGAGGGCCCGCAGCGAACGTCCGGTGGGACCGCACTGGGCTCCCCCCGAGCGGATCCTACGGATTCGCACCGACTCGACCACCTGCACCAGCTGCGACGAAAAGCCGCAATGAACCGATCATGACGCCTACAAAGAATCGGCAGCATGATTGGTGGACCTGCGCGCCGATAAGGCTTTCGTGCGCACACATTCCACCGACCCGCCGCGCCCGTGCCGCCACCGATCGGTCCTCCGACTGCTCGTGTGGTGCCTGGTCGTTGTCTCCCCAGTGGCTGCCGTCGCCCAGCAGGTCGGAGGACCACCGCCCGTCGCCAAACCCTGGGATGCCGTGCTCATCGCGAGCTTCAACATTCAGGTGTTTGGTGAATCGAAGATGAGCAAGCCCCACGTGGTCGACGTACTCGCCCATGTGGTGCGGCAGTTCGACGTGGTGGCGATCCAGGAAGTGCGATCCAAAAACGACCAGATCGTGCCGACGTTCGTGCAGTACGTGAACGCGACCGGTGGCCGCTACCACTACATCGTGGGCCCTCGCGAAGGACGCACCAATAGCAAAGAGCAGTACACCTTCATCTACGACACCAACCGGATCGAGGTCGACCTCAGCTCGCCCGGAGTGTTTCCAAACCCAACGGACAGTCTTCATCGCCCGCCGCTGTGCGTTCGGTTCCGGACGCGGATCATTCCCGAGCACATGGCATTCACGTTCTGGCTCGTTGATACCCACACCGACCCGGATGAAGTGCCGCAAGAGCTTGCCGCGCTCGGGAATGTGTTTCGCACGATGCAGACATTTCGTCCGGATGAGGACGACGTGATCATGCTCGGCGACCTCAATGCAGGTCCTCCGGAGTTCAAACCGCTCGGCCCGATCCCCGGCCTGGCGTGGGCGATCGATGGCGTGACGACCAACACGCGTCGCACGAAGACGTACGACAACCTCGTCTTCGCGAGGCCCGCCACCTCGGAATTCCTCGGACGCTGGGGCGTGCTCGACCTCCAGCAAAGCTTCGGGCTCTCGGAAGAGGCTGCTCTGGAAGTGTCGGACCACAACCCCGTATGGGCTGCGTTCTACCCCGCCGAAACACCGCGCGGATCGCAGCCCCTGGCCTCTCAACCCACCACGATCAGGCGTTAGCTCAGACTCCGGTGCCGTATGCGTCTGCTGCTGAACTACATCACCCGTCGTCTGCTTGTCAGCGCTCTGTGTAGCGCCACGCAGACCGCATTGGTCGCGCCCGGCACTGCCGACATGCTTTTCAGACACGGGACCCTGCAGCGTGCTGAGCAGGTTGTCGGTGCACCGGTGGAAATCGACGTCTTAGCGATCAACGACGGCTTGGGAAGCGAGCCTCACGAACTCGACCTTATCGCCACGATTCCTGCCCGCGATTCCGCTGCCGGAAGTATTTAAGCCCAGGCACGAAGAAGCAGGCCGCACTCACCGCTCCAAAGAGCACGTGCTGGACGTCACTCACAAGACACATCACCAGTGCCGTGGCGAAGAGCACTCCCGCCTGCACATAAAAAGCGCCCGAGAGAATGCCTGCCTTGACGAAGAAGGCAAGCCCCGCCAGCAGCGCCAGCACCGGCGAGAGCGTGAGCACGGGCATCCCCAGCAGATCCTCGACGCAAAAGAGCATCATGCTGGTGATCATCGCTCCGCCCCACACATGGGCGATCTGTCGCTCGACAGCCGTCACCGGGCCGGCCCGATTGCGGATGGCCCAGAAGATCGGAGCCCAGAGCGCAAGGCCACCCGCCCACAGCACCAGATAGGGCCAGCGCGTCTCGACCTTCTGCCATGCCAAGACATCGGTGATCACGCACAATGCGAGCACGACCACCGAGTGCCACATCCACAGCAGCCCCCAGTTTTCAAGCACGACCGCATGGTGGGTCTCTCGGAAGAGCCTCGCGAAAATGTCCGCAAAGCCCCCGCGCCTGGCTGCGACGGGCTCGCCCGCCAGAAAGGATCGCAAGTCCGCTGCGAGCGCCTTCGCGGACGCATACCGAAGTTCCTGGGGCTTCTGCAGGCTCTTAAGCGCGATCATCTCCAGATCGCGATCCACCGCGGCATTCAACAACCGCGGCATGGGAGGGTCGGTCTCCAGCACCGCCAGCAACGTGTCCATCGGATTCGCCGCCCGGAACGGAGGCCGACCGGTGAGGGTTTGGTAGAGGATCGCCCCGAGGCTCCACACGTCGCTGGTGGTCCCCACATCTCCTCGCCGTGCGGCCGCCTGCTCGGGGGCCATGTAGCACGGCGTGCCGACGATGGCACCGGTGTGGGTGACGGTCGCGTCAGCTTCGATCCGCTTGGCGAGACCGAAGTCAGAAACATGCGGCCTTCCCTCGCGATCGATGAGGATGTTCGACGGCTTGAGGTCTCGGTGTAACACGCCGTGGGCATGGGCATCTTCCACGGCATCCGCGACCACCGCCAACATACGAGCCGCTTCCCTCGCCGACATCGGGCCCTCGGCAAGCCTCCGCGCGAGCGTGGTGCCCTCGATGTACTGCATGCTGTAGAAGGGATGCCCGTCCCATTCGTCCACTTCGTAGACCGAGACAATCCCGGGGTGGTCGAGTTGAGCCGCTGCCTCGGCTTCACTGTGGAAGCGTTGAATGTCGACGGCGGTGGCGAGGTCTCGACGCAGCAGCATCTTGATCGCCACAGTTCGCCCGAGACTTTGCTGCGTGGCCCTGTAAACCACCCCCATTCCACCGCGACCGATCTCCTCGATGAGTTCGTAGTCTCCCAAGATCGCCGGCAATGGAGACACACCGGGTACGAAGTGCTCCGTACTCGGCCGTCGCCGCGTGATCGAAGGAAACGCGGGGAGCGTCACATCCCCCGCGTGCTCCTGCGCTCCCTCCCGTTGGAAAATCGCCGACTGCTCCGCGACGGCGTCAGTCAAGCAAACCGCCGCCCACAGTTCGCGAATGTGGACCGCGAGGTCAGGGTGCTGCCGCTCGAGCGCCCGCACCGAATCAAAGGCATCTGCCCCATGCTGCTCGCCGAGTTCTTCGAGCACGGTCGCGAGCCGCTCTTCCTGCTCGTCCGTCAGCGGCTGATCACGTTGGTCGTGGGAAGGAAAGCCGGACACACTCATGGATCTTGCAGCCGCTCAAAGGCCGTCGTTGTCTATTCAGGAATCGCAGGGCGAATCCACCCCGCTCGACATCGTAGCCCTCTCCTTCTTTTCGCCGAGGTTGCAGGCCGCCCACGCGGCAGGAGAGGCCACCACCGCGGAGCCACACCTCTCAGCCAACCCCGTCGAGCAAACTGCGAAGGCGTCGCATAGCCCTCAAATACCGCATCCCCGCAGCGGGCTTGGAGAGCCCAAGAAGCTCCGCCGCCTCAGCTGTGGAGAGGTGTTCAAAGTGCCGTAGCAGCACGATCTGCCGATCGACTTCGTCGAGCTGTTCCACGGCTGCGGCAAACCGTCGCTGGAGTTCCCCCCAGGTTGCCGCCGCGGCGGGCGTCAATTCCCGATCCACCATTGCAGCCGCGACCGTCGGCGCAATCCCTTCGCCCGGCTCAGCCTCATGCATCGAAACTTCGCGGTCGACGCTCCGGCTCGCCGCCACCCGATGGCGCCGATGAGCGTCGATCAAGCGGTCGCGGGCCATGTGCCGTAGCCACAGACGGAACGGCATCGCGGGGTTGGCGAGGTAGTCCACCAGACGGCGGTTGGCCTCGATCATCACATCCTGCACGATGTCGCTCGCATCCACTCGGCTCTGCACCCCGCGATCCATGCGGGCAGCGATCAGCCGCCGGATCGCGTCACGATGGCGTGCGAGCAGCCCGTCGACTGCCGCCGCGTCTCCCTTACGGACACGGTCCAAGAGCACCTGCGTCACCTCTGGCGATTGGCCAGACGACGAGAGAGTGCCGGCGACAGAAAGTTCGCTTGAGCTCACGAAACACCTTTGGGGAAACACACCCAGCCCTCATGATACCACTGGCCTGCTGCCCCCGCCGAGTCTGGGTCGCAGCGACACGTGCCCTCGATGCCGCGACTGGCCTCGATCGACCGTCGCATTCGTTTCAACCGGGGTGTCCAGATCAACGCACCCCGGAAAAACACTGGAGAGACTGCAGACTTTTTTGACCGTCTGGAGGACGTGATCCATAATCGCAAGCGGTCAATGGAGCGACCGCGATGATGCCGCCCTTGAAAAGCGGCAGTCCCGCGAATGGATCGCCCCTGTGACGCATGCTCGCCGAGTGCCGACGTCTGTGCAGCCACGCCTGTGGCTCACCGTCACCCTCGCCGCCGTCACGTTTTGCCTGACCAGTTTTTCTGGCAGTCTCGCTGCAGACCTTGCCCCAGCCTTGCGGTGGGTGCCCGCTGGCCCTTCCGCGGCGGCCGCACGGCCGTCTGTCTCAAAGCCTGTCCCCGCAGCGCGGCCTTCCCAGCATGACGAACTCGTCTCGCGGGCCACGCTCCTGGCGAGCGAAGGTCGCTGGCATGAAATCGTTCGTCTCTACGAGCCGGAGGTTCGCTCCGGTAGCCTCACGCCCGACGTGCGGCGTCACTACGACATCGCGGCTGTGCACTGCGACATCGAGCGCCGATACAGCGAGCAGAACTATCGCGGCAAAGTCCAACAGATGCAGGAAGGCGACGCCGTTCGGCTCTATGCAGAGCTTCTGAGCCGCATCGGTTCGCATCATGTTGACGAGCCCAACTACCACGGGCTCGTAGAACGTGGGTGCCTCGCGATGGAAGCTGCCCTCGACGACCCCGCCTTTCTGGGATTTGTGGGAGTCGCTCCTTCCACCGAACGCATTGACTTCTGCTGCCGCCAGTCTGCGGACTGTCTGGCCCGCCGTCCCGTCACGAACCGTCGTGACGCCGAGATGATGGTCACGTGGATCGCTCGCACCACCGAGCGGACGCTCAGCATTCCCGCAGCGGTGACCGTGATGGAGTTTGCTGCGGCCGCGATGGGAGGCTTGGATCAGTACTCGGCATTCTTGACGAGCGGGCAACTCGACGATCTCTACAGCCAGATCGATGGCAACTTCGTTGGGTTGGGTGTGGAACTCAAGCCTGCCTCCGACGGCCTTCTGATCGTGGATGTCATCCGGGGCAGCCCTGCTGAGCGAGCCGGCCTGCGTGCGGGCGATCATCTTGTCGGCGTCGGCGGCCGATCGATCGGCGGGATGGGCGTGAATGAAGCCGCGTCCTTGCTGCAAGGTCCGGAGGGTTCGCTCGTCACGCTCGCGATCTTGCGTGCCCCATCGCCTGCGAGGGCGGTGACAGTCCGTCGCGAGCATGTCGAGGTGCCGAGCGTTGAGGATGTCGAAATCCTTGATCCGATCGCTGGCATCGCGCGGCTCCGCATCTCGTCTTTCCAAAAAACCACCGCGACAGACCTTGAGGCGGCCCTGCGGCAGCTTGAATCGTCGGGCATGCAGTCGCTGATCGTCGACCTCCGCGGCAATCCGGGCGGACTCCTCTCGGCTGGCGTGGATGCGGCGGATCTGTTCCTGGAACGCGGCCTGGTCGTTGCGACGCGTGGACGCAGTCCAGAGGAAGACTTCAACTACCTCGCCAACACAGCAGGAACCTGGCGTGTGCCTCTCGTGGTGGTGATCGACGGCGAATCGGCCAGTGCCAGCGAGATTTTTGCTGGTGCCATCCGCGACCACCGCCGAGGCACGATCGTCGGCACCCGCAGCTACGGCAAGGGATCGGTGCAGGGGATTTTCCCGCTCGATGTAGGCGGCATGGGGATGAGGCTCACCACGGCGAAGTTCTTCTCCCCACAGGGTCGTTCCTACAGCAACATCGGGGTCGAACCCGACGTGCTGGTCCAGACGGCCTTCAAACCACCACTTGGCGACACCGTCGCGCCTGCCGATGACCCATTTCTCTCCACAGCCATCGAAGCCGCTCGCAGCCTCACGCAAGCGAACCGTGGTGGGCTCCCCCAAACGACTGCGGCGCGCTGATGTCGGCCCCTTCGCCAACGCCTGAAGCGGATCTCGCCGCCGCGATCGCACAGGCCTGCCAACACCACCGCCTCGATGTGCCGGAAGAAGCGGTGCCGCAACTCGCCGCCTACGCAACGGCCCTGTGGCAATGGAATGAGCGGCTGAATCTCACGCGGCACACCGACGTTGAGCGATTTGTCGCCCGCGATGTGGCCGACGCGGTGGCGATTGCTGGCCACCTCACCGAATCAGAACGCGTGCTCGACGTGGGTACCGGTGGCGGGGTGCCCGGCGTGCTGCTGGCGATCCTGCGGCCCGATCTCGACGTGGAACTCTCCGACAGCGTGGGCAAACGGGCAGCCGCCGTGGAGGCGATTGTCAAGGAAGCTGGCCTCCACTTGAGAGTGCATGCCCGCCCCGCCCAGCAGATCGTGGCGGAGACCTGGTTTGACAGCCTCGTCGTGCGTGCTGTGGCGCCGCTGGTGAAACTGCTCGGCTGGTTTGAGCCCCTCTCAGACCGCTTCGGCCGCATGCTGGTCATCAAGGGACCGCGGTGGGAAGCCGAGAAGGGGGAGGCTCGTCATCGCGGTCTGCTGAAGCGGGTTCGCATCCGCCGCATCGCCGCCTGGCCACTGCACGGGACCGACAGCGAGAGCGTGCTCCTCGAAGTTCAGGACCGCAACCAGCGGTCGTGAAGCCGCTTAAAGGTTCATCCCCAGGAAGCCCCCCGACTCGTCGACGTGCTGCTGCTCCTGCTCCAGTCGCGCCACCGCGCGAGAGAGGTCACCGGCTGCAATGTAGCGATCGAACTCCACCTCAACGGCACGCTTGGCAGAGACCATCAGCCATTCCACGGCCGGCTGCGTGAGCCAGTCGCAGGTCTCCCGTTCCAGCGTGATCGCCAGGTCGCTGCCCACTGTCCGCGTGTCGCTCTGATCCGTTAAGACCGTGCCTTCAATGGAAAACTCGATCATCCCGATTGCTGTGTCACTCGTCAGTTGAAACCGGCAGACCGCGTTGGTGAGATAATACGTGTTGCGAGTGCCGTGGACGGCGATCGCGGCCTGAATGCGTTCCAGTTTCCTGCGAAACCGGGGGGACGCATCGATGGGAATGTCGAGCCGTCCCAGGCTTCGCAGGGGCTGGCAGTCGAAAGCTACATGCACCGCAGGAGGTGCCGCGGAAACCGGTGGTGCTGTGTCTGAATCGCTCATGATGCCGTCAGCCTATCCGATTCACGCCGTACTCCGACATGGCAGCTCGCAACGAACTGCGTGGCAGTTCATTGTTGCCCTGATTCTGCTGGGAATGACGGCCCCAGCCGCCACGGCAGCCCCAGCGACACGCACACGGAGACTGATGGGGGTCGAGTGGGTGGTCACGGTGTATGCCGCCTCGGCTGCGGAGGCGACCGAGGCTGCTGAGGCAGCGCTCGACCGGGTTGCCACGATCGAGCGCGTGCTCTCCGATTACGACCCGACGAGTGAGGTCTCGCGACTGATGGCTACCTCGGCGGAGGCGCCGGGTGTGCCCGTGGAGGTCAGTGACGACCTGGCCGATGCCCTTGAGAAGAGCCTGTTCTTTACCGAACGGACACAGGGCGCTTTTGATGTGACTGTGGGGCCACTCACGATCCTGTGGCGGCAGTCTCGCAAAACGGGCCGCATGCCCAACCCTGAAAAGCTGGCCGCGGCTCGGGCGGTCACTGGTCGCGGATCGGTTGTCTTGCATCCTGCCACGCACGTTTCCCATCCGCAGACGCAACGGGTTTCCCTCGCGCATGCCACCACCAAGCTTGACTTCGGAGGCATTGGCATGGGCTACGCCATCGATGAGGCCATGCAGCTCCTCGCAGAGCGGGGCATTCGTTCCGCGATGATCGATGCCTCCGGTGACATCGCCGTGTCGGGACCACCGCCAGGCCGCGACCACTGGCGTGTGGCCGTACCCGCCCTGATGCGGCAGCCTGCCGCTGCGGCCGCGGCTTCCGAGGAGCACACGGTGCCGACACTGGCACTCGTCCACGCCGCGGTGGCCACCTCCGGCGATGCCTATCAGGCGGTGGTGATCGACGGCCTCCGCTACAGCCACATCGTCGACCCGCGGACAGGTCTCGGAGTTGTGGGGCCCACCGCCGTTACGGTGATCGCGAACGACGCCACCTCAGCCGACGCCCTCTCGACCTCCATCAGTGTGCTTGGCCCCCGGGAGGGTCTCGCCATCGCCAACGACCTCGATGGCGTGGCCGCCCGCTGTTCATGGGTCGACGGCGACATGCTTCGCGTCGAGTCCTCCAGCCGCTGGAACGCGTTTCTGGAACGCCGCTAGGTCGTCCCAGTCCGCCTCGCTTCACCCCCAGCCGCTCTCGGCCTCCCATCTTCACGCGGCTCTGGCAAACCTTGCCGATTGTTCCAAGTCTGCCGGTCAGTGCGCCGATACCAATCGCGTGGGTATGTCTGGCTCCGTGGACACATTTTGTGTCGCGCACGACGTCCCTTGTATTCCGGCCGCCCTCGCAGAGAGTGACTCCTCCCGTGGTCCAACGCCTCACCCGAATCCCGTTGGTCGTACTGACGAGCGTCGCGATGCTGGCTAGCGGCTGTGCACCGCGGCAGCCCTTCTACTTCTTTGAAGATGGCGACCTCTCGCACTACACCGGCGTCGTTCAAAAACTTGAGTATCCAGACATCGACCAGCAACCTCTCGACGAGGCCGCCGGCACAACAGAGCCCTTCACGCTCTCCAATGCGGAAGTGGAAGAGATCTGGGAACTCTCGCTGGAAGATGCCATCCGCATCGCCTTGGAAAACGGCAAGGTGCTCCGCAACCTGGGCGGACGGTTCGGGAGTTTTGGTGGCCCGCGTCCACAGACAGGTGAGCCACCGGTCTCGCTCCTGACAGCACCGGAAGCCACGCCCACCGTCTACGACCCTGCGATCACCGAGACCGATCCTTTCCGCGGTGTGGAAAGTGCGCTCGCAAGTTTTGATGCGCAGCTCTCCAGCTCGCTCACATGGGACCGCCAGAGCCGTCCGCAGAACGTCGGCGGCATCGGCACCGCGATCTTTCAGCAGCAGCTTGAAGGCGACACTGGCAACTGGCAGTCGGGCATCCGCAAGACGACCGCGACTGGTGCCACGTTCAACTTCAGCCAGCTGATCACCTACGACAACAGCAACTCGCCGATCCGTCAGCGGGATGCTGCGGGCAACATCGTCGTGCCGTCCACGTGGAGCACCAACTACGACTTCACGTTCAACCAGCCGCTGCTGCAAGGTGGTGGCCTGAACTACAACCGCATCGCCGGCCCCGATGCGTTTAACAATCTCTTTGGACGCCCCAACTTCCGCGGCGTGCTGCTCGCCCGCGTGAACGCCGACATCTCCTTGGCGGATTTTGAAGTCGGCGTTCGCAACATGGTCAGCGACATCGAGCAGTCGTATTGGGAGCTCTACTACTCATATCGCGCGCTCGAAGCCCGCAAAGCTGGCCGCGACTCTGCCCTCGAGGCATGGCGTCGTGTGCATGCTCTCTACGTCGAGCAGTCGCGCGGTGGCGAAGCCGACAAGGAAGCCCAGGCTCGCGAGCAGTACTTCTTCTTCCGTGCCGAAGTGGAAACCGCCCTGGCCGACGTCTACCGCAGTGAGGATCGGCTGCGGTACATCATGGGCATCTCGGCAAGTGACGGACGGTTGATCCGTCCAGCAGACGAGCCCACCACCGCCCGGATCTCGTTTGACTGGCAGCAGGCGCTGGTCGAATCCCTCTCACGCTCCCCCGAACTCCGCAAGCAAAAGTGGCGGATCAAGCAGCGCGAGCTGGAGTTGATCGCGGCCAAGAATCTCGTGCTGCCACGGCTCGACCTGCTCGGCACCTACCGCTTCCTGGGCATGGGGCAGGACCTGATCAATCAGAACTACAGCCCTTACGAGGCAGGCGGTTCCGATCCGCTCTTTGGCACCGACGCCTACTCCACGTTGCTCAGCGGGAAGTTCCAGGAATGGCAGGCGGGAGCTCAGTTCCTGATGCCACTCGGCTTCCGCCGCGAGCTCTCGACGGTGCGGAACTACCAACTGCAGGTGGCGAGAGAACGGGCACGGCTCCAAGACGAAGAGCTCGAAGTCTCGCACGCCCTCGTGGAAGCCGTGCGGAACGTCGACACGAACTTTGCCCTCACGCAAACCAACTTCAACCGACGCGTGGCAGCCACCCGTCAGGTGGAAGCCGTGCAGGCCGCCTACGACGCGGGCACAGTCACCTTCGATCAGTTACTCGATGCCCAGCGGCGGCTTGCCGACGCCGAAGTGTCGTACTCACGATCGCTCATCGATTACAACCGATCGATCGCCCAACTGCATTACCGCAAGGGATCGCTCTTGGAATACAACGGCGTGTTCTTGGCGGAAGGCCCATGGCCAGCGAAGGCCTACTTCGACGCGCATCGCCGAGCCCGTCAACGAGATGCGAGCCTCTATCTCGACTACGGCCACTCGCAGCCTGCCGTGTTTAGCCGCGGAGCGATCACACAGAACTTCGAAACAATCGGTGCCGATGCCCGTCCACAGCAGCTGCCCCCGCTCGATCCCGCCAGCCGGACGCAGCCAAGAGCCGCTGGACTTGAAGAGATTCCCGCACCCATTGGCGAAGGACCAACGCTTGCCGACCCACAGCTGCTGCCAACGCCAGGTGGCACGACCGGCGAATGACCTTTGCGGAGTCGGACGCCCCCTACTGCGGCAGTGGCAAACGTGAAGCCTGCAGCGCCTCTTCAAAACGAGCCGCATCTCGCGCACAGATGGCCTCGACATGACGCCGGGCCTGTGGCGTGGGGCATTGGGTGAGGTAGCCGGCCACGGCTCGTCGCACCAGGGGATCGTCGTCACCCACACTCGCCCACAACGCGGCCACCTGATCGACCGCGTCCCAGGCGCGGTACCGCGCGAGATCGACCGCGGCCTCGGCAGCCGTGACAGGGCTTTCGAGCAGCCGGGCCGTCGCCGAGGCGACGCGGGGTTTCGGAATCTGCGGCCCAAGAAACTCCCAGGCAAACCGCAGCACCGCCAGCATCTGACGCTTCTCAACGGGCCGTGCCGCCGGCTCGAGCAGTCCCAGTCCGATCAGGCGCTCGAGCCCTGCCTCTCCTTCCGCCACAAGCACCCCTGCCAGGATGCCGTCAAAGCCCGCGCGGAAGTCATCAGCAGGCTCGCGGAGCAGGCGATGCAGCGTCTGCAGGCAAGCCTCCCGTTCCTGCGGCCTTGTGGCGGCGACGAGCCCCACCGCGAGTCCATAGAAGCCACGCCGCTGCTGCACGATGCCAGGCTCCCCAACCCAGGCTCGCAGCTGCTTCGCAGGCAGGTCGTCGGCCACGGCACGCACCGCCTCAAACGGCGCCAGCCCAAACTCTGCAAACGCGTCTTCAGCAAGCATCGCGTCGGGATGCTCAAGCCACCGGACAAACCACCGCAGCCGCTCCGCCGCAGGCCGATCGACGCTCGGCGCTCCAGCCAGATAGCCGAGACGGGTTTCGTCCGCAGCAAACGCCCGGTGCGACCCCTGCGTCTCCTCGCTCTGGCTGGCTGCAAGAAACACCGCAGCGGTGCCCTCGACCGGAGCAGGCACCACAGCCACCACCTGCTCGCCGCGGTCAACCGCCCGCGAGCCAGCCAGCCGCTGATGCAGCACAAAAGGCTGCTCGAGGACGCCCGCGGGCCTCAGCGTCGCTGGGCCCGCAGCCTCGCCCACCGCCACCCCAACGGCCGCGTCACGTCGCGAGGCCAGTGGCTGACCAACCGCTCCACAAAACGGACAGGCCGCGGCGGTCGCCACGCTCCCGCAGGCCACCATCAGCAGCCAGACGACGGCTACCCGCCGTTTCACTTCACGTCCTCACCGTCGAGCGAGTAGATCGCCAGATGACGACCATCGGGACCGATGAGTTCTTCCACATGAAACGTGCCGCTCACCGCCACCGGCCGCACCGAGAAGTTGGTGCTGCGACCGGGCAGCATCCGCACCACGATGCAGTCGTAGAGGGCAGCCCCCGGACCGAAACAGCACTCCATGTTGTCGCGAACGAGCACAAACTGCGTGATGCCTTCCTGTTGAAAGCTCGGCAGGATGTAGCCACGGATCCGGATCCGCTGCCCTTCGAGCGCCGCGACAGGGCCGGGCAGTAGGTCGGTGGTGAAGGGATCACCCGGCTGCATCTCAAACTTCACATCGTCGAAGGAGAGGTCCTGCAGCCGCCCCGAACTCACCACCGCCGCCGCGGGCGTTGCCGGCTCCGCAGTTGCGGCCGTTTCGCCCGACGCAACCACCTCTGCCGGCGGCTCCGCGGAAGCCCTGCCCACGGGTTCCTCGTCCTGGCGGGCCGCACCGCAGCCGACCAACCCTGCCGCGAGGAACGCGACGACCACCAGGCTGCCAGGCCAGAGAACGCATCGCTTTGCCGGCTTTTTCCACGGACCGTTAGCGAACAAAGGCATCCTCGATGTGGTAGAGCACGCCGCCATCGACGTCGACCGAACCTGCCGGCCTGATGGCAAACCGGCCCGCAATTTTCACCATCCGCGGCGTAAAGTCGATTCCCTCGGCATCCTGCAGATTCACAAGCACGCGATCGGTGATCTTGGGATTGCCGCCGAAGCAGCAGTCACCCTGGTCGCGGACCAGCAGGAACTGGACGATGCCTTCGGTGTCCGTGCCAGGATACATGTAGCCCTTGAGCAGCACGTCCTTGCCGTCAGCCTCAATGGCGGTGGGAGGCACGGCCGTGGCAGGGTCACCCTCCAGCGGCTGCAGCATCTGATAGTTGATCCGCACAAACCCTTCTGGGAGTTCGGCGATGTAGATCTGCGTGAGCGTGGCCAGCGCTCCGGCAAGCAAGCCTGCCGACACGACCACTCCTCCGATGGCCAGGGGTGCACCCACAAAGGCTTCGGGACGCATCACAATCTGACGCCAGCCCACCAACCCGACCACGATCGACGTCACCGGAACCACCGCCAACCACCAGTCGGCAAACGCGAGCGGGGAGAGGACCGTCAGCACCAGGCAGCCTATGGCCCAGCCGCTGACCGCGCGGTAGTCACTTCCTTCACCCGTCGCCGCCGAGTCAGGTGTCGTGATGTCGTCAAACAGGCCTGTGGTGGCCATCACCAGTGTCTCCCGAACCACGCGGCCTTCACTCTAACGCTGCCCTGACCCGACCCGCGGCTGCATGGCGGAACGGGCAAGCAACCCAACCCCCACCACGATAGCAGCCCAGATGATCCATCGGCCGATGGCCGTCGACTCCTGCGATTCAGCGGTGGCCGGCACACCCGCCGCCGCGTCGTCGACCCCGGTACCGCGTTCTCCAGATCCGCTCTCCGCCACCGGCAGCGAGGGGTCAATCCCTGGCGTGTCGTCGGTGGCATCGGCATCGCCAAGCACCGGAGGCACCTGGCTCACGAGGCTGGCGTCCTCTCCCTCAGCAGGCGCCGCCTGACCGTCGGCCGGCGTGGCTGGCGACGCAGGGCCTGGAGGGGCAAAGCCGCCGGCAAAGCCCGCCAAGGTGGCGGCCCGTCGCACGGCCTCTGGGTCGATCTGCTCACAGCGGGCCAGGGCCTCCGCCGCTTCGGGCAACGGACAGGCCCGCAGATAGTTCACCACCGGCTCACGCACAAAGATGTTGTCGGTGCCCGCCTCGGCGAAGAGCGTGGCTAACGTTTCCACGACCGACCAGTCCTGCCAGCGAGCGAGGTCGGCGATCACGAGGTCGGCGAGTTTGGGCTCTGCAAGGAGCAGCCGCAGCGAGGCGAGCACCCGCTCCCGCGGCACGATCTCGCTCTCCTCTCCCAGAAACCGCAGGGCCATCACCGCCGCGTAGGTTTCCGTAAAGGGCACATCTCTTTCCCCACGCTCCAGAAAGAGCCGGTCGACGAGATCAAGCCCCTCGCCTCCCTGCAGCGTGACATAGCACGCGATCAAGGCATCAAGGCCAGTGCGAACATCGGGATTCACCTCATCCCCGGTGTGGTCCTCAAGAATCTTGGCAATCGCTTCGGCGTCGGCTTCGGTTCCGCAGACACCCAGCATGGTGGCGTAGAGCCGACGGCGGTTGGCCTGCACATCGGGATCTCGGATCCACTCGAGCAGCTTGGCCGCGTCCATGCGGTCCTTGAGACCTCGCACATCGTCGTAGGGAGCGACGGCAAACTCGTCGTAGGCATCGCGTGCCAGAATCGCATCGGCGTCTTCGAGATGCTCCTGGAAAAACGCCAGTCGGTCGGGACCGCTGGCCGGCAGCGAAGGCAGCTCCTGCAAATACGTCACGACCCGCTCGTTGATGGCAATCGGACTCGACCAGAGCAGCTGCGGAGGCTCAATCGCCAGCAACAGAAAGAGCGAGCCCACAGGCTTGTCTTCCAGCAAAATCGCCTCAATCTGAGCCGCTTCGCCGCCTCCCGGCTGCTCGAGCAGATCAGCCCCCTTGAGGACCAGGTCGACCTCAAACACACCCTTGGGCAGCGGGCCATCGGCCACTGGGCTCAGCGCAGACGCCGGTGGGGGCGTGACCAGCTTGGCCACCACCGCGACAGCACTCTGGTCGATTTCCTGCGAGAAGGTCAGCGACACCGCGGAACAAAAGGGGCAGGCGCGTGCGAGCGTCGGACCCACGGCGACCACCATGAGCAGCCACAGGGTAAACAGCAGCCGAACGCGTGACGGTTGGCGAAGAGTGCGGTGCATGAAAAATCTCCAGTGCAGGGGACTGCTTATTTTAGGCCATCGGCCACACGGCGGGGGCGACTGGCGTGGGGCCTTTCCAGAACGCACGGATTGCCACAAAACGCCGACCCCAGCCCCAAAAACGACACCGAGCGGGAAACGAGCTGGGAAAACTGCGCAGCCTACCCGCCCCGCTGCAGCCAGCGGGCCACGTCGGTGCGGTAGGCCACGATTGCCGGCAAGAGCCCTGCCGCCACCGCGAGCACCACCAAGAAGGGCACGAGGAGCAGTTCCGCTCCCGGCGCCGCCGAGAGCACACTCGCCGACACGCCGGCGTTGGTGGCAATCCAGGGACCAATCGCCCCGACCACCAGATGCCCCAAGGCCCAACCAGAAAGGCCGCCGCAGCTCGCCAACAGCACCGCCTCAAGAAGCACCGTGAGGAGCACATGCCCGCGGCGCGCGCCCAGGGCCCGCATGATCGCCACGTCACGCGTCCGCTCGAGGGACGAGCCAACCATGCTCACGAGGATGCCCACCGCGGACACAATCACCACGAGCACCGTGATCAGCAGCAGCAGGCGTTCGAGTGGCCAGACAAACAGGTCAAGCAGTTGCCGGATCTCACCAATCGGCAACACCGCCTGCCCGTCCGAGCCCTCGTTGATCACCGTCCGCAAGCCCATCGACATCAGCTCCGGTGGCAGCCCTGGCATGCTCGCGGTCTTCACGAGGATCGACGTCACCTCCCGCTGCACGTCGGGAAGCGGGGCCGGCCCCTCACCCTCTGACTGCTCTGCCTGAGCGGCTTCGAGAGCAGCTTCGTCCTCCGCATCGAGCGGCTTGGCATGCCCGTCCTGGAGATAGAAACCCTCCATGTTCACAAACACACCACGGTCGATCGGCGTGTCGGTGGCCGCCACAATCCCGACCACGATAAATGGGTCGTGTTCTGGGCCATCATCGGCACCATGCGTGGGCTTGATCGGGTCGCCCACCTGGATCCCTGTTTCCGCCGCGACCGAAGCCCCGAGCACAGCTTCGAAAAAGTTGGCGTCTTCAAGGTTCCGGCCTTCGGCGAACTCAAACGTCCGGCCACGCCCTCGCTCGAGTTTGCCAAAGAGGTCGGCGTTGGTGCCGATGACGCGATACCCTCGGTAGTAGTCGCCCATGCAGATCGGCACGGCCACCGCCACGCTCGAGGCAAAGGCTCCGTCCTCTCCATCTCGGCGGCGAGAGGCTGGCTGAAACTCGTTGTAGAACTCCCAGGAGATGTTCTCGATCGGCTTGCTGATGTAGTAGACGCTGTTGAGCACCAGCTGCAGCGGGCTCCCCTTGGCCCCCACAATCATGTTGTAGCCAAGCCCGGTGCCTGACTCGAAAGCCTGCCGCACGATCGCTCCGGTGATCAGTGTGGCAACCACCAGCCCGACCCCGAGGGCGAGTGAGAACACCGTCAGTCCGCTGGTGAGCGGCCGCTGCCGAATGTTGCGCCACGCGATTCCCAGAAGCGTCATGCCTCGCCTCCATCAGACACCGCTGCGGCGTCAGGCTTCGCCATCCTCTGCAGCACGCGGTTGAAGGATTCGATCCGCACCCGCCGGGCAAACTGCGCCGCCACCTCAGGCGTGTGGGTCACCACGACCAAGGCCACGTTCTCGTCCTGGCAGGTTCGCTTGAGCAGATCGACCACTTGCTGCTGGTGACCTGGATCGATACTCGCGGTGGGCTCATCGGCCAGGATCACCCGCGGCTTGTTGGCCAAGGCCCGTGCGACAGCAACCCGCTGCTGTTCGCCAACGCTCAACGCGGCGGGCTTGTGCGACAGCCGGTGCGCAAGACCAACGCTTGCCAGCAGCGCCTCTGCCCGACCGCGATCCGGGCGATGTGAGGAAAAGGCCATCGCGACCAGCACATTCTCAATCGCCGTGAATCCCGGCAGCAGATTGAACTGCTGGAAGACGAGCCCCAACCGATCCGCCCGTACGCGATCGCGCGAGGCCTCCGGCAACTTGGCGAGATCGATCCCATCCAGGATCACGCTCCCGGTGTCGGGCCGCATGATGCCGGCGATCACATTGAGCAGGGTGGTCTTGCCAGAGCCGCTGTGCCCCTCGAGCGCCACCTGCTCTCCCGCCGCCACTTCAAACCGCTCCACATCCAGGATCGGCACACGTTCGCCTGCGGGCGTCCGAAATGCCTTCTGCACCTGTTCAAGTTGAATCACCGCGTTTGCCATAGGCCGACACGATACCAAACGGTTCAGGAAGGCAGGGAGACATCGCTTCGCCCCGGGGGAGGCGAGCATCTCGTCGCTGTATGTTTTCTCAGCCAGCCGCAACGTCGTCGGTGCCGCCCGGCCGCAGGTCGCCGCTCCTGCGGCGAACAGGCCGCGCTTGCTACACACCTGCCGAGCCATCCATGGCCTCGGCAGCCTTGGCGACCGGTCAGAAAGCCAAGGTTTCCGCCCGGCCGCAGGTCGCCGCTCCTGCGGCGAACAGGCCGCGCCTTACAAAACGCCAAGCGAGGGGGAGCCCGGGGTCAGACACGCCGGCGTAGATCCGCAAGCGCAGCCCGGAGGGCGAAAGCGCCGCGGATCTTCGAGGAAGCGAGGGCCTGGATGGCCCGCAGCGAACGTCCGGCGGGGCTGCCCCGGGCTCCCCCGAGCGCCCTACCGCAGGCCAGCACATCAGAACGCCCCCGCACCACCGATGTAGTACGTGGAGGCAGGCCCAGACTTGTTCGTCGCCGCGTTGAAACTGCCGAAGATCGTGAAACGGCGGTTGATGTTGTGGACAATCCCGCCGCCAAGCACAGTCTGGCTCGCAGGCCGCGGCAGGGCCGCCTGATTCTGAAAGCCTTGCAGGAAGATTGCGGAGTGCTCTGTCACGCCCCTCGTAAACGACCACTGCACGTTGTCGGTGTACTTAAAGCCGCCGTCAGGGGTTTGGTATGAGGCGAGGCCGACGTTCCAGTTCACTTCCCATCCCCACGGAAGAGAGTTGAGAAAGAGGAGGTTGATGCCTGGCTGCGTACCGGAATCGAAGGCGGGGCTTCCCCAGGGGGTCTGGATATACACCTCGATACCTGTGGCCGGGATGAACAGTTCCTTGTTCCCTTCGAAGAAATGGATCTTCGTATCGAACACGAGCGGCGCGAAGCCGGTGGTCTCCGGTTGACCAAGCCCGGCGGCCGACCAGGTCAATCCGTTGCCAAACAGGCGAAACTCCACCCGGTCGGTCAGCCCCATCCGCAGAAGGTAGTTCCAGCTGTAGCTCTCCTGCTGGATGGTGTTGATGCTCGCCGTGTAGGTCACGGGGCTCATCTCGAGGTAGTTCCATCCGCGGGGGAGCGTGTAGGGACTGTTCGGGAAGTCGGAAGAGTCGGGCCCGGGGGCCCGGATGTCCGGCTCCTTGAGTGACGTGCTGGGATTGACGGGATCGGGGAACGCCCTCGCCAGAAACCGCGTCCACGCCCGGGACGATGTCAGGTCGGGGTCGTCGTCCCCCTGCAGGGGTGCGCCGTCGAAATCCGCCGGGTTGGCACGTGGATCGAGCGGCTGCGCATGCGTCTCTCTCGCCGGGCAAGCGAGCATGGCAGCGAGCACGAGGGCCGCGGCGAGGAGCCATCTGCCGCAGAGGCCGCGAACGGCCGCCCCCGTTTGAGATGGCCCTTGAAAAACGTGTATAGTTGCGCTGTTCAAGCAACCCACAGGAGTTTTCACGTGTCCATTCGTGTCGGCATCAATGGTTTCGGTCGTATCGGCCGCCTCTCCTTCCGCGCCATCTTCGAGAAGTTCGGCCTCGACGGCGACGTCCAAGTCGTTGCAATCAACGACCTGACTGATGCCGCAACCAACGCACACCTGCTCGCTTTCGACTCCAACTACGGGCCTTTCAAGGGCCACGTCGCCGCCGATGGCAACGACCTCGTGGTCGACGGACGCACGATCAAGGTGTTTGCTGAGCGTGATCCAGGAACGATCCCTTGGGGCAGCCAAGACGTCGACATCGTTGTGGAGAGCACCGGCTTCTTCACCGACGCGACCAAGGCCGTCGCCCACAAGCGCGACAGCGTCAAGAAGGTGGTCATCTCCGCCCCCGCCAAGAACGAAGACCTCACGGTCGTCCTCGGCGTGAACGACGGGATGTACGACCCAGCCAAGCACCACGTGATTTCCAATGCCTCGTGCACGACCAACGGCCTCGCTCCCGTGGCCAAGGTGCTGCACGAGTCGTTCGGCATCGACCGCGGCCTGCTGACCACGGTCCACGCGTTCACCAACAGCCAGCGGACGGTCGACACCGCCGCCAAGGATCTGCGAGATGCCCGCGCGGCCTCGCTCAACATCGTTCCGTCGAGCACGGGTGCGGCCAAGGCCGTCGGTCTCGTGATCCCGGAACTTCAGGGCAAGTTCACCGGTATGGCCTTCCGTGTTCCGGTTGCCACCGTGAGCGTGGTCGACTTCACCGCGATCCTCAACAAGGACGCCTCGCCCGCCGAGATCAATGCGGCCATGAAGCAGGCTGCTGAAGGCCCCCTCAAGGGAATCCTTCGCTACACCGAGCTGCCGCTGGTCTCGACCGACCTCCGAGGCGACTCGCACAGTTCGATCTTCTCGGCGATCGAGACGATTGGCCTGGGCAACTTCGTGAAGGTCGTCAGCTGGTACGACAACGAGTGGGGCTACTCGTCCCGCGTTGCAGACCTCCTGAGCTTCCTCGGCAGCAAGGGACTGTAGTCCCGCTTTCTCAGACTGCATCACACATGCGGGCAGGTCGTCTCCGGACGGCCTGCCCGTTTTGTTATGCAGGCTTCCACGCTGCAACGCTGCGAGGCACCGCAGCGTCTGCCGGTCTGGCCGGGAGCGTGGCATCGGTTGGGATCCCTTGAGGAAAGACTGGTCCCCGGCGTGGCACGCCACGCGTGCGAACTAGGGAAGGCTGACGGGGGTTTCCGCCTCAAAACTTCGGCCATCTTGGGTGGTCAGCCGCACATGCACCGTGCCGGTGAAGCCCCGCGAAGGCCCTCCCTGCCAGGGCAAGAGGAACCGCAGCCCACGACTCCGAGACGTACTGCGAAACGTGGTTGCGGCATCAGAAGCCGCAATGGTCCACGACGCGGCGGGCTCTGCGGATGCGGCCGCCCGCACCGTGACCACCACATCCCCCGCCACGCCGATTAGGCGTTCTTGGAGATCGCGGGGCTCAAACACCACGGCGAGTGTGTCGGCAGTCCCGTTGGCATCCGTATCGACCACCTGCGTCTCTGCGCGGTTGATCTCGATCCGCTCAATCCGAGCGTCGGTCGGCGGGGGTATCAGGGGTACCGCCTGCGGGCGGTCCTCGGCGCGTGTCTCGCCTCCACGAGCGGCCGGCTCGTCTTCGACGTAGGAGAGCTGCTGAATCATCTCCCCGTTGCCGGAGGCCCCACCAGGAACCTGGAGGACGGAGGCCTGACGGGCTGAGTCATCGAGGAACCCTGGAGCCGCGGCCTGTGGCGCAACAAATGCGGGTGCGAAGCTCGGACCGTCATCAAGGCCCGGTGCGTCAGGTTCCGTATCCAGGTCTCCGGATTCATAGATCCCGTTCGACGGCACGGTCACCTCCGGCATCAGGCCAGCTGCCGGAGGCGCGTCACCTCCGTCCGCCCCTGATCCTGAGGCCGATCCTTGCGGCAACGGCGGCACCCCTTCAAGCACCGGCGGTGCGGCGGGGGCAGGCGACGTGCGAGGCGCCGGCAGTTGTGAGGGAGGGCCTGGATCTGAAAGTTCGATCGTCGGTGGCACAAACGCCGGGCCACCGGTCGCACCGCTCCCCCGCGAGGCACCGCCCGCCGACGGCGTCCGCCCTCTAACCGGTTCACTGCCTCCGTAGCCAAGCTGCCGCTTCAGCGACGCATTTTCTTGGACCACGTATTCCAGCCGCGCACACTTTTCGTCGAGCACATCCTGGAGGCGATAGATCTGGTCTTCCTGGAGACGCAGTTCACGCTCAAGCAGCTGGCTATTGAGATGGTGGCTTTGGCAGCCCACCAGCCCGCTCCCAAAGAACGCGAGCGCAACAGCCAGGCCGTAGCCTTCGGCAACTTTCACTGACGAGCAGTGCACCATCTCGCGCCTCCATGCGCGGGGTCCGTTGATAGGTGGCCACCGTTGGCCGGTCGCCGACCTAGCCGACGCTCTTCACGTCGGGCATGTGTTCGATCACCTCGTCGATCAGCCGGTAGTCGAGCGCCTCCTGCGCTGACATAAAGCAGTCACGGTCTGTGTCTTGTTCAACCTTCTCAAGCGGATGCCCCGTGTGCTTCAGGAGGATCGTGTTGAGCTTGTGCTTCACGTTCCTAAACTCCTTCGCATGGATCATGATCTCTTCCGCGGTGCCTTCCATTCCGGCAAGCGGCTGGTGGATCATGATCCGCGAGTTGGGCAGCGCCCGCCTCTTCCCCTTGGCTCCGGCCGTGAGCAGCACTGCCCCCATCGAGGCGCACTGGCCGATGCAGTAGGTTGCGACATCGCAAGTCACGAACTGCATCGTGTCGTAGATGGCCAAGCCTGCCGTCACGCTGCCACCAGGCGAGTTGATGTAGAGGTGGATGTCGCTGCTCGGGTCATCCGACTGGAGAAACAGCAGCTGCGCCACAATCGCGTTGGCCACTTCGTCATTGACCTGCGTGCCAAGGAACACGATCCGGTCCTTCAGCAGGCGGCTGTAGATGTCCATCGCCCGCTCTTCGCGGCCGCTTTTTTCAATGACGTAGGGGATCAGGGGCATGCTCGTTCTCGTGGGTCAGGGATTCGGCTGGCGTTCAGGCCCTGTCGGCGGCGATGGGGTCGCCCGGTTGCTCGCGGGCTTGGCACACTCGGAGGCTGGGGTTAGTCGGTCTCTTCTTCTTCCGCCACTGGAGGCTTTGACAGCACCTCGTCCACCAATCCGTACTCCTTGGCTTCCGTCGCGTTGAGATACCGGTCACGGTCGGTGTCTTTCGCGATCCGCTCAAGAGGCTGGCCTGTGTGGCCGGCGAGAATCTCATTGAGGACGGCACGAGTCTTGATGATCTCTTCCGCCTGAATCTCAATATCACTCACCTGCCCGCCCACCTGGCCATACGGCTGGTGGATCATCACTTTGGCGTGCGGGAGCGCGAACCGCTTCCCCTTGGCTCCACCCGCCAGCAACACCGCGCCACCGCTCGCCGCGAGGCCCACGCAGTACGTGGCCACCGGACAGGAGAGGATCTGCATGGTGTCATAGATCGCCATCGTGGCGGTCACGCTGCCACCCGGGGAGTTGATGTAGAAGTGGATGTCCTTGCGACGGTTTTCGCTCTGCAGGTAGAGCAGCTTCATCACCAGCTCGTTGGCGTTGCCGTCGTAGATCTCTCCCTGAAGAAGGATGATCCGGTTCTCCAGCAGCAGGTCGCCAAGGGTCATCGTCCGCTGACGCTGGTAGTCGCGCTGCGCGGAGGAGTTCCTGGGCGAGGCCAAACTGTCCGGACGAAAGGAAGCGTCGGGAAGATGCTGCATCGGAGCTGTTTCTCGTGACTGGTTCGCTGGTCTAGTTCGCGTCTTCTGTTCGCGTCTTCAAGGAGACGACGTCCCGAAACGACTACTTTCGCCCACCGCGGACAGTGCCCGCTTCGGCGTGCTTGGCGGTGGGGATCTCCTCGTCGCCAGCCGCCAGACCGCATACCGCATGGTCAACGGCGTCGGCATCCGGCTTCTCGAACTCGAAAGGCACATCGTCGAACGACGCCTGCGATTCGATCAGGCTGATCGTCTTTCGCTCAATGATCTGATTGCGAAGCACATCCATCAGGCCCCGCTTCTCAAGGTTCGCACGCACCCGCCGTGGTGACTCACTCGTCTGAGCCGCAATCGCGCGGATCTCCTCGTCGTAGTCCGCTGCCGTTTCGGCAATCGACTCGTCTTCGGCGATCCGCTCGAGGATAAAGTGCTCCTTCAGCGAGCGGGAGGTGCTGGCCATCACGCTCTGACGGAGCTGATTGACGTGGCGACGAATCGCATCGTCGTCGAAGCCGCTGCGACGCAACTCCAGAATCGTACGCTCGAGCTCTCGGAGGCTCTGTCGCTTGAGAAGATCGGGAGGCAGCTCCCACGTGGCCGACGCTGTCAGGGCTTCTGCAACCTGCTGACGCACGCGCTGGCGGCGATGCCAGTCGAGTCGGTTTTCGAGCTGCTGCTTCACGGCCGCGCGAAGCTCCTCTTCCGATTCAAACGCGCCAAGTTCCGCGATCACAGCGGGGGTCAACTCGGGCAGTTCAAACCGCTTCACCTCGACAAGCTCGATCTCCATCTGGACCTGCTTGCCGCGCAGCTCCTCCACGGCCGCTTCGTCGGAGATGGTCACGTCAGCGGTGACCTTGTCGCCTGGTTTGGCGGTGGCGATGAGCTTCTCAAAGCCGTCGAACTCGGCATCCGCAAAGGACAGTTTCGGACGGACAATGATCTCCAGATCTTCCGCTCGAGAGACTTCCTTGCCGCCGTCGAGGAATCGCAGATTGGCAACCACAAGGTCACCAGCAGCGGGCGCCGCCTCGCTCGGCACAAGCCGACCACGTTCCCGCAACAGGCTCCCGAGAGCCTCATTGACATCGTCGTCGCTGATCTCGCGGGTCGGGCGCTCAATCTTCAGGCCCTTCCACTGGGGCAGTTCAAACTCCGGTCGCACCTCGATGCCAAACTCAAAGATCATCGGGCCGTCATCGGGAAGCAGCACCGTCGTCACGTCGAGTTCGGGCTCGCTGATCGGGGCGAGTTTGGCCTGCTCGGCAACCTGCTCCATCGCATCACTGAGAAGCTTCGTGCGGATCTGGTCAGCCAGTTCGGTCTTAAATCGCTGGCCGACAAGAGACCGAGGGGCACGGCCGGGGCGGAAGCCTGGTAGCAGGGCGGTCGGCACAAGTTCTTTCACCGCCTCTTCGCGGTAGCGGTCGATATCCTCGCGTGGAACCGTGACCTTCACCCGTCGCTGGCAGGTCGACACGTTGGTGACGTCGATCTCAATCGCCAGAGGAGTGACAACCACCTCCTGATCGAGGTTCTCGGGAGCCGGGGACGTCTCGGTGGCGGACGACGAAGGGGATTCACTGGCCGACATGGTCACTCACGGAGAGAGGGGAAAGGCGAGATGGAAAACCGAAACACGAGGGGCGAGCCATAACCGACGCGCTGCACACCGCCGCGCCAGCCCAGAACCCATACCAAGCACGCGTCTTTGCCACAATCGCAGCAAAAACCGACCTGAGGACCGCGGACTGGGACGGAAGACCGTGCAGCCAGATCCCGCCGGCAGCGTTCCGAAAATCTGGGGTGGGGAAAAGACCGAACCGGGCAGGGAAGAAACCCCGCACTCAGCAGCGATCAGTCCAACATCCCAGGCATTCCGGCACCAACTACCCCAACGCCCTGGGAATGGATCCCCAGGCAGATGATCGCAGGAAAGCGGGTGATGGGATTCGAACCCACGACAACCACGTTGGCAACGTGGTGCTCTACCAACTGAGCTACACCCGCAGTTGCGTGTCACCGAGCTTGGATGGGCGAGAGCTCGCACCACCGATCAACCTCGAACACGACTCAACTCGATACGATCTTACGGCACAAACGGGAGCCGGAAAACCCACCGTGAGGCCGTGTCTCCGACATACCACGAAGCCGCCCTCCCGCCACAGCACCATTTTCATGGAGCACGACGGGGCGGCCTCCTTGCCTGGGAGCCCTGAGATTATAGGTGCGGAAACACCTCCCGCAAGGTCAATCACGACTCTGCGGCAAATCCGTGTCCTTGAGCCCTGCTGCCAGGTAGCCCCGTTTCAACCTCCCCTTTTCAGTCGTATCTTCAGCATCTTGCCACCATCCCCCTGCGTTGCCCTGTTGAGGCCCTCATGTCACACCAGCCGCCCCCTTCCCGCGACCGCCGCGTGACTGTCACCGACCTCGGCCGGGCGAAACAGGAGGGTCGGCCAATCACGATGGCCACCGCCTACGACTGGCCGACCGGCCGGCTTGTCGAAGAGGCTGGGATCGACTGTGTGCTCGTGGGGGACAGCGTGGCGATGGTCGTTGCCGGTCGCGAATCCACGATCCCCGCCACGCTTGAGCAGATGCTCTACCACGGCGAGATCGTGTCTCGAGCCTGCCGCCGGGCCCTCGTGGTTGTCGACCTGCCGTTCCCGCTCCAGCATCTCGGCACCCTCCGGGCGATAGAGGCTTCCGCGACGATTCTCAAGCAGACCGGTTGCCACGCGATCAAGCTCGAGGGCACCGCGGGGCAGGCTGACGTGATCGCCGGGATCGTGGCTGCTGGCATCCCCGTGATGGGGCATGTGGGCCTGCGGCCGCAGGCGGTGCACCAGCTCGGGGGCTACCGTATCCAGCGTGACCGAGAGCAGCTCCTCTGCGACGCCACGGCGGCAGCCAACGCTGGAGCGTTTGCTGTGGTCCTGGAGTGCGTGCCCGCCGAAATTGCCGCCGAAATCACCGAGGCACTGCCGATCCCAACGATCGGCATCGGGGCAGGGCCAGGCTGCTCCGGACAAGTGCTCGTGTTCCACGACCTCGTGGGGCTTTCCGGGGGCCGGGTGCCGCGATTCGTCCGCTCCTACGCCTCGGTGGGGGCGCAGATCAGCGAGGGCCTGCGTCAGTGGAGGGAAGACGTTGTGCAGGGCCGGTTTCCCGGCCCTGACGAAACGTTTGCGTGAGGGATCGGCACCCTCACTCCCAACCCCACTACGGCAGAACGACCTCATCCGAAATGATGACCGGACGGCTGGAGGTCATGCCGACACCCGTCGGCCCTGGCACGACCGAAGGCCCGCCCGTGGGAAGCGGTGCTCCCGCGCAGACGTCGCAGTTGGCCTGCATGGGCTGACATGGTACGCCCGGCGCACAAGGCTGCATCGCTGGAGCGGCCATCCCGGGCTGCTGGGGTGCCCCGACAAATCCTGGAGGGGGATGCCCGAAGCAACGCTCGTACTTCCAGACTTCCATCGCGATGTACTTCTCGTTGAGCGTCTTACAGCCGCTTGCCGTGGCTGCCGCCACCAGCAGGAGCGGCATCCATGCGGCGCCATGCCGCAGCTGCCACATCGTCCTCATCTGAGTCTCTCCTGGCCTGAAGAAGGCCGCCTCGGAAACCCCATCCGCAGATGGAATTGGGAGGCTCCTCGTGTCGCCTCGCGGGGGTTGGCCTTTGCAGGCCACGCAACACTACCCCACGGGCATGACGGAGCAAGCGCGCAGACGAGCACACCGGCCGCGCACGGAGAGAACCGCGTGAAACTATGACGGTCGTGCCTACGAAACGGGCCACCGGGTGCTCAGGCTGAAAGAAAGACCAGCATGAACCACGATACGACGCGCTTGATGAGACGCGAAAGCGGCGACCCAGGCCTTTGAGAGACCTCGGCACGCGACCGCCTGAGCGAAGCACAAACTACTTCTTGCGATGCCGAATCTTGGCTCGCATACGACGCTTCTTCTGGCCGAGCTTCCGACGGCCTTTGCCACTTTTCTTAACACCCATACTCTGATCGTCTCCAGTCGAGTCCGCAGCCACTCCCCCTCCCACGGCGCGAACTTGGCGAAGAAAACCTCGTGAGGGCCATCGGCGGCGAACTTCGATTGTAGAATCGCGGCGGCGCGACTCAAGCCCCAACGTCGCCGGAGATTGCTACGGCATGATCGCTTGTTTTCCCACCTACGCCCGACAGCTGCCCAACACTGACCTTTGGAAGGTCAAAGTGGCCGGCATGCTCGCCGTGCCGCTGCCCGAGTCCAGCCGCTGGCGGTCGCCGGCCCTGGCGATGCTCAGACGTGCGCTGGAAGTCGGCCCCGAATACGACGCCGACCCCATCTTCCAGGCCCGAGTGGCAGCTTTTCTTTTCCAGCGTGTCGTCGGCTGCCGACTGCGGCTGCAGGTGGGAGGGCATGAGCTTGAAGGCGGCCCCACCGATCGCCTCGGCCATTTTGAGCAGAGCGTTGATGTCGATCCGTCGCGACTTTCCTCGCCTAGCGACTCCACAACCCACTGGATCACCTATCAGGCACAGCTCGACACGTCTGACCAACAGGTGCGGCGCCTTCACTCCATGCTGCGGGAAACGGCTGGCCGGGAGATTCCCGAGCACCTCGACCTGCCCGCGGGAGGCGGCCGGGTGGAGTGCATCCCGCACGCCGGGCTCTCGGTCATCTCCGACATCGACGACACCGTCAAACTGACCAACGTGGCCGATCGCCGCGAACTTCTTGCCAACACGTTCCTGCGACCCTTTCAGGCTGTGCAGGGCATGGCCGAACTCTACCACCAGTGGCAAGCCGCTGGCACGGCGTTTCACTACGTGTCGTCGAGCCCTTGGCAGCTCGCTGGCTGCCTGGGCGACTTTTTCCAAGACGCCGGGCTCCCGACCGGTTCGATGCACCTGTCGCACTTCCGCTTCAAAGACATGACACCACTCGGTCGACTCACGTCGAAGAAGCGTTCCAAGCGACGCGCCATTGAAAAAATCCTCGCCGACTTTCCTGGCCGCCGCTTTGTGCTTGTGGGGGATTCCGGCGAAAAAGATCCCGAAATCTACGCGACCGTAGCCCGTCGCTTCCCACAGCAGGTGGTGGCCATCGCCATCCGCGAGGTGGCGAGTAAGCCGCGCGCCAAGAGCCTCACGGATCGGATCGAGCACCTCCGCAACAGGCTCCCAGCAGGCCTGCTCACCACCTTCCGTGAGGCCAGTGAACTCGCAGAGCGGGTCGCCTCCGTCGCCGAGTAACGCGACGAGTCCGGCGACGAGGCACGTGGTCAGCAAGCACTCGGGCGTTTAAGACGGGCTCTCAAACGCGTCCTGAAAGTGCTCAATCTCCGGCTGGCCACCCGGCCCATCGAGCACGACGGTCACCACATCGATCCGGACGCGACAGTCCTCGAGCCGGTGTCGCCGGATGTAGGCATTGGCGAGCGTCGCGATCCGCCGCTGCTTGTGGCGATCGATCGTTTCCACGGGATGCCCGTGCTGCACGTCGCTCCTTGTCCGCACCTCCACAAAAACGACCGTGCGGTCATCAAGCGCAATCAGATCGAGGTCGCCCCGCAGCACCCGCTCACGTCGCGCGATGATCCTATAGCCAAGCTTTTCGAGGTAGCGGGCGGCGAGGTCTTCACCCCGCCTGCCGAGGTCATGGCGAGGGTCAGCAGGTTGCGACCTGCCAAACCATCGCCGACCTGCGGCCGCCACGACTACGTGCTCCGCTTCTTCGCACGGCCACGCAGCTTGCCGCTGGCCTTGGGTGCCGCATCGGCATTCACGACCGCCTCAACACGTCGCTCGCGAAGCTTGACGGCCTTCCCGACACGGTCGCGGAGGTAGTAGAGCTTGGCGCGACGAGTGACGCCGGACCGCTTCACTTCCACCTTCGCCACCTTGGGTGAATGGATCGGGAACTTGCGCTCCACGCCCTCACCCGCAACGATCCGCCGGACGGTGAAGGTCTCACGGGAGCCCGAACCGTTCATGGCGATGACAACGCCATTGAAGATCTGGATCCGTTCCTTCTCACCTTCAAGAATCCGCGTGTGAACGTCGACGGTATCGCCGATTTCAAACACGGGCTTCTCACTCTCACTCTTCAGGCTCGAGGCCTCGACATCGGCAAGCAGCTGCTGGCTCACGGGAAGCTCCTTAAAAATAAGCTCTCAGCGGGGTATGTCGCCCGCTGAGGATGCGTGGGAAATGGTTTGGGGGGCGTGTGATCCACACGCATGAACAGGGTGACACGCTGCACGTCGACGTGTCGCTTCAACCGCTCGCTCGTACCGCCACCGCCGGATGACAGCATGGTCACCGGAGAGCAGCACCTCGGGAACGGACATGCCACGGAACTCTCGTGGCCTCGTGTACTGTGGCCCTTCAACGAGCCTTTCTTCGCCGGAAAACGAGTCGTCTCGCGGGCTTTCGGCATCGCCCAACACACCAGGCACGAGCCGGCTCACGGCGTCAATCACCGTCATAGCCGCCACTTCGCCGCCCGAGAGCACAAAGTCACCAAGGGAAATCTGGTCGGGCTGCAAGACAGCGCGTATCCGGTCATCAAAGCCTTCGTAGCGTCCGCACAGCAACACGAGGCGGTCTTTCGACGCGAGCTCCTCGACCACCTGCTGCGTCAGGGGACGACCACCGGGCGTGAGCATCACCAAATGACCGGGAGCAGCCTGCCCGTCGGCCACCGGCTGTTCCTGCACGCTTTCCACACAGGACACCACCGGGCCGGGCATCAGGAGCATTCCAGGTCCACCACCGAAGGGCCGGTCATCCACCTGGCGATGCACCCCTTCGGCGAAGTCACGGATATTCGTCAGCCGCACATCGAGCAGGCCACGACGCCGCGCAGCCCCGAGCAGGCTTCCTTCAAGGAAGCTGTCGAACAGCTCGGGAAACAGCGTTAGGACGTCTATCCGCATGGCGCATCAAGGAAACCGGACACCACGCGCCTCCGCAGTCCCGGCCTGCCGGGATACGAACAACACGGGCCCGCAATCAAAGGTGAGATCACTCCGACTTTGCAGCGTCTGCGTCCGCCGCAGGCTCGCTCGCCTCGGCAGCAGGCGCTTCGGCGGCAGCCTCAGCAACCACTTCAGCCGGAGCGGCTTCCGCGGCAGGAGCCTCAGGCGCCGCTTCCACTGGCGGTTCGGGCGACTTCTCTTCAGGAACAAACACCGGCTCACCGGCTTCGGGCACAAGCCGAGGCATGGCAAGACGGGCACGGGCCAGTTCCATCTCCTTGAGATGGGTGCCGTTGAGGCCGTACTTCTTGATCAGAACGCCGACCTTCGGAGAAGGCTGAGCGCCGACGGAAAGCCAGTAGGCCACCCGATCACCCTTGAGAGCACACCGGGCATCCGTTTCCGGTACGGACGGATCGTACGTGCCGAGCTCCTCGATCACGCGCCCATCCCGCGGGCTCTTCCGATCCGTCGCACAAATCCTGAAAAACGCGCGATGGGTGCGACCCATTCGCTTCATCCGAATCACCACGGCCACAGCGATTGCTCCTACGCCTAACTCGTTCTTTTCAGAACCTTTAAAAACTTGTCGTCAACACGATGCCGAACCGCACACTCGAACCCGGGCAAGACAGCCTGTGCGGGATTCTACGGTGCGGCGAACTCGAGCGGACCGAGCCGCGATCGCGCACCACCATGGCCGCGGACGGAAACTCCACGGAACACAGGGGGCGATTCGGCGGAAAATCGACCGACTTCGCTGTCAAGGCAAGACCACTAGCCTACACGCTCCCAGCCGGAACCCAAGGGGCACCCCCCAGGATTGGCCGCGACAGAGGCAATTTCGCTCCCGGCGGTCAGTCTCGCGTCTGCCGCCGCCGCCGCCTCGCGTCTTTTTCACGCTGTTTTTTCTGTTTTTTCCGCTCGTCGGCGGTTAGCCGCTTGCCGGTATCTCCCTTGGGCTTCCCCATCCGAGCGTTTGGATTCGCGATCCCACTTTGCAGCTGCTGAAGCTGTTTCATGCGGTCCCGCACCCCCAGCCCAGACATTCCCTTCATCATCGACGCCATGCCGTCAAACTGCTTCACGAGGTCGTTGACCTCCTGCGGCTCGACACCGGCACCGCGGGCGATTCTCCGCCGTCGCGACTGGTCGATCACCCGTGCAGGACTGCGGCGTTCGTCGGGTGTCATGGCGTTGATGATGCCAAAAAGCCGGTCCATATCCCGGTCGAGGTCGGCCCCATCGAGCATCTGCTTGATGCCCCCCATCCCAGGGATCATCCCCAGCACCTTGCCCATCGGACCCAGACGCCGCGTCTGCAGCAGCATGTTTTTGAAGTCTTCGAGGGTGAACTCCCCTGCGCGGAGCCGCTCCTCCTGCTTCTTCATCTCGTCCTGGTCGAACTTCCGCTGCGCCTCCTCGACGAGCGAAATCACGTCGCCCATGCCCAGGATGCGTCCGGCGAGCCGATCGGGATGGAAATCTTCGAGGGCCTCGATCTGCTCACCGGTGCCGATGAACTTGATCGGCACGCCCGTCACGTGCTTCACCGACAGCGCTGCACCTCCACGGGCGTCGCCATCGAGTTTGGTCATGATCACGCCGTCGAGCTCGAGGGCGTCGTTGAAGGCCTTCGCACTCGAGACGGCATCCTGGCCTGTCATCGCGTCGACCACGAGGAAGACCTGATCCGGGCCCACCGTGCGGTCGATTTTGGCGAGTTCTGCCATCAGGGCTTCGTCGATCGAAAGCCGGCCTGCCGTGTCGAGAATCACGACACCGATGCCTTCTTTTTGGGCCCGCGCCACGCCTGCCTGACAGACGGCCACCGGATCGCTCACCCCATCGGGGGTGTGCACCGGCACATTCAACTGCCGCCCCAAGACCGCCAACTGCTCGATGGCAGCGGGACGCTGAAGGTCGGCGGCGACGAGCATCACGCCCCGCCCCTGCTGCTTGATCTTTTTGGCGAGTTTCGCGGTCGATGTTGTCTTTCCAGACCCCTGGAGACCGCACAGCATGAGGACCGTCGGCCGGCCCTGCTGGAAGTGGATCGTGTGGTCCACCGGCCCCATCAGGTTGACGAGTTCCTGATGGACGATGCCAATGAGCTGCTGAGCAGGGTCGAGCGAGGCGAGCACCTTCTCGCCGACCGCCTCGGCCGTCACCCGCTCCAGAAACGCCTCCACCACGTCGTAGGCGACGTCTGCCTCCAAGAGGGCGGTGCGGACGAGCGCAAGCCCCTCTCGCATATTGCCTTCGGTGAGCTTTCCGCGGCCGCGGAGGCTATTGAGGGCGGATGAGAGGGAGGAGGAAAGGGAGTCGAACATCAATCATCTCCAGGTCGCAGGCAGTTCACCCCGGAGTATACGACCCACCGATCGGCTAAAAGAGCGCCGCGAGTCCGGCCGATGACAGGCCGCCCATTCTCAGACGCGGTGCACTGTGCACCGCAGTTTCCGAGGCGTGGCCGGCGGGAGCGACCGGTCACCGGACGGGCTCGCGGCAGACCGGGCTATTCCACGACAATTGTTTCGGTTCCACAGTCGGAGCATTCCATGCCAACCGGACCGCACGCAGGTCCGCAGGCGGGCATGGTCTCGCAGTAGCCCGAACTGCAGGGGGAGCGGAACTCCATAAACGAAGGTCTGCGGCAGCTGTTGCCAAAACAGTTGCAACCCGTTGCGGTGGCCACGACCGCCACCATCATCAAACACGATACAATCCGCGACATCGTCGGCTTCTCCTCGCCAAGACAGTCCGCGTCGCTGGTTGACGATACGTCATCCAAGACTGCGGCGTTCAACCGTAGCCCACCCAACAGTTGCAGGCGGCATCCACACCGCCTTTTTTGCCACCGGCGCAAGGGGCAAATCGCGGCTGAAACGATGGGAGTGGTCGTGCCGCCGGGGGTCACTTTGCGGGCACGCAAAATGGCCTCACAGCTTGCCTAGGCCGCACACTTTCCGTGCTAGGGTTTTCGCAGACGCAGTTGGGCCCGTGCACGACTGCGGCCAAACCTCCTCTTGATCTCGTCACCATTTTCGGAGTTGTGTCGCGATGCGGCAGCCGGCCGGTCATCCTGGGAACCTTTGCTTGCCTCTCTTGCGGAACGTGCTCGCCGCATGGAGTGCCCTTGCCCTCTTCGTGGGCGGGGCCACTGCTACCGAACGCGACGCGTGTGAGCGTGACGTGTGGGTGGTCAGTACCCGCAACCTCGGTGGGACCTGCGCCATTCCCGAAGCCCCGGAGTTTGCGGTGGAACACCTGGTGCCTGCCGACTGTGGGCAGAGTTCCTGGCAACCGGCCTCCCTCAGCGAACTGCTCGACGAACCGAGTCGACCGCTCGTGGTTTTCGTCCACGGCAACCGCTACGACACCGCCTCTGCTAAGCAGCAGGGCGTGGCGCTCGCCAATCGCGTGCGGCAGTTCGCTCCCACGTCCGAGCCCGCACGGACCGTGGTCTTCTCCTGGCCCAGCCATAGGCAGGGCTGCTTGCTCGCCGACGGTCGCACGAAGTTCCGACGGTGTTTCAGCGACGGCCGCTACCTGGCCTCATTCCTCGGCCACGTCGATCCCGCGCAGGCCGTCGCCGTGGTCGGCTATAGCTTTGGTGCCCTGATCACGCTCGAGGCCTTCGGAGACCTCTGCAACGGTGATGAAGAATCCGCCTTGCCCTGCAACGCTCGGTCCCTCGCGTGCCGGTCTGGGCCGCTGCACGTGGTGCTGGTCGCACCAGCCGTCCGCAGCGATGCTCTCGCTCCACGCGGCCCCTACCGCGACGCGCTGCCTTGCCTCGATCGCTTGACCGTCATCATCAACTCCCGTGATGAGGCGCTGCGATTCTTCCCGCTCCTTGATGAGTATCGCGACGTACCAGCCCTCGGCTACGTCGGCATGCCCCGTCGCTGGGTCTCAGAAAACACCGCGTTTCGCATCACCGACGCCACCGCGATCGTCGGGAGGCGACACAGCCTGATCGAGTATCTCGAATCAGCGACCCTCTCGGCGGTGATCGCCAGCGGC
>JAPOIM010000039.1 GCA_029978905.1 Planctomycetota bacterium | reverse complement strand
GCCTCCGCATGGCACGGGTCGACTTTGGTGGCGTGGTGAAAGAGGTCTGCCTCGCGTATCTCCCCGACGCCGTGGTGGGTGACTACGCGATCGTGCATGTGGGCTTTGCGATCGCACGGCTCGACGAGGCGGCCGCGAGGCAGTCGCTGGCCACCTTCAATGAAATCGCCGAGATCCAAGCCGAGACACCGATGAGCCACCACCGCGACACCACCACTCCATGAAACACCTCGGCGAATTCCGCGATGCCCACATCACGCGGCGCCTGCTCTCGGACATCGGACAGCTGGCGACCCGCCCCTGGTCGATCATGGAAGTCTGCGGCGGCCAAACGCACTCCCTGATCCACCATGGGCTCGATCGGCTGCTCCCTCCCACGATCGAGATGATCCACGGCCCGGGATGCCCTGTCTGTGTCACCCCCACGTCCTACATCGACCAGGCGATCGCGATCGCGATGCGGCCCGAGGTGATCCTCTGCTCGTTTGGCGACATGCTGCGGGTGCCAGGAAGCCAGGAGAGCCTGCTCGCAGCGAAGGCCCGCGGGGGAGATGTGCGGGTGGTCTACTCGCCACTCGATGCCGTCCGCCTCGCTGAAACCTGCCCCGAGCGGGAGATCGTGTTTTTGGCAATCGGCTTTGAGACCACGGCGCCCGCCAACGCCATGGCAGTCAAGCTCGCGCACCACCGCGGCCTCGGCAACTTTTCGATGCTCGTGTCGCAGGTGCTCGTGCCGCCCGCCATTGAGGCGATTCTTCGCGATCCCGCCAGTCGCGTCGACGCCTTCCTTGCCGCAGGGCATGTGGCGAGCGTGATGGGCACCGGCGACTACCCGGAACTCGCCACCCGCTACGGCGTACCGATCGTGGTCACCGGCTTTGAGCCGGTCGATCTCCTGGAGGGCATCCGCCGCACCGTGGTGATGCTCGAAGAAGGCCGCTACGGTGTTGAAAACGCCTACTCGCGAGCCGTGACGGACGACGGCAATCCTGTGGCCAAGGCCACGATCCACGAGGTCTTCCAGGTCTGCGACCAAGAGTGGCGCGGGCTGGGCTGGATTCCCCACAGCGGCTGGGAACTCGCTCCCGCCTACGCCGGCCACGATGCCTCGTTGCGGTATCCCTTCCACGCGGGCACCGAGCCAGCGAGCGACCCCGACATCGTCCCCTGCCGCAGCGGTGAGGTGCTCCGCGGGCTGCTCAAGCCCTGCGACTGCCCGCTGTTTGGAAAGGAGTGCACGCCGCAGTCGCCGCTGGGAGCCACGATGGTCTCCAGCGAAGGAGCGTGTGCCGCCTACTTCCACGCAGGACGCTAAATGGCCACCCCCGACGCCAACACGAGCCAGGGCCTCTCCTGCCCGTCTCCCCAGGCGGGCCATGCGAGCAGCCGGGTGATGATGGGGCACGGCGGAGGAGGACTCCTCTCCCAGCAGCTGATTCGCGAGGTGTTTGGCGAGGCCTTTGGGATGCAGGCTGGCGAACTCGCGGTCGATGCTGCGGTGGTGCCCACGCTCCGCGGCCCTCTCGCCTTCACGACCGACGCCTTCGTGGTGCAGCCGCTGTTTTTCCCAGGCGGGTCGATCGGGGATCTGGCAGTCAACGGCACCGTCAACGATCTGGCGGTGGCCGGAGCTGAACCACGCTTCCTCGCCGCGTCGTTCGTGATTGAAGAGGGCTTACCCCGTGCCGACCTGGCCCGCATCGCTGAGGCGATGGGCGCAGCTGCCCGCGAGGCTGGCGTGCGGATCGTCGCCGGCGACACGAAGGTGGTGGAACGCGGCCATGGCGATGGGGTGTACATCACCACCTCAGGCATCGGCGAAGTGCTGCCTGGCACGCGGCTCTCGCCGGCCCACGTCGCTCCCGGCGATGCCGTGATCCTCAGTGGCACGATTGCCGACCATGGCATGGCGATCATGCGGGTGCGGCAAGACCTCGGATTCGAAGCCGACATCAGTAGCGACACCGCCCCACTGCATGGGCTCGTGAGGGCCATGCTCACCGCCTGCCACGACATTCGCCTGATGCGCGACCCCACCCGTGGCGGCCTCGCCTCCTGCCTAGCTGAGATGGCCGAATCGTCGAGACGCGGCATCGCAATCGAGAGTGAGGCTGTGCCGATTGCACCGGCTGTCGCGGCTGCCTGTGAAATGCTGGGGCTCGATCCCTGGCTCGTGGCCAACGAGGGGAAACTCGTGGCAATCGTGCCGGCAGAGGCCGCCCAAGCCGTGCTCGCCGCGATGCAGACTCACCCCCGCGGGCGTGATGCCGTCGTCATTGGCCGCGTGGTGGAGGATCATCCGGGGCGGGTCGCCGTGCGGACCGCCATCGGTGGCCGCCGGATCGTGCCCATGCCGGTGGGCGAACTCCTTCCCCGGATCTGCTGAGGGGTTCTAACGGCTGGGCGACATCGGGTTCAGTTCGGCGACCCAAAATGTCGCAAAAGGAAAAGAGGCGGCGTCTGCACCTGCGGCGGGTGCATCGCCGAGCTCACTGCCCATCGAGCCTCCATCAACACGTTTTGAGCCCATGTCCCGCGAGATCGTGATCACCGGCCTTGGCGTTGTCAGCCCACTCGGCATTGGTCGAGAAGCCTTTTGGGAGCAGTTCCAAGCTGGCCAAAGCGGGATTCGCCCGATCACCGCCTTCGACACCTCCGCGCTTGAGGTGAAGTTTGGCGGGCAGATTGTGGACTTCGATCCCAAGCTCTACGTGCGCCCCCGCAAGAGCCTCAAGGTGATGAGCCGCGAAATCCAAATGGGGTTTGCCGCCGCCGACCTCGCGCTGGTGGATGCCGGCCTGACCGCAGGCAGCGTGGAACCAGATCGCTTTGGCGTGGTCTTCGGCAGCGACATGATCTATGCCGACATGCATGACCTGGAAAGCACCTACCGGCGATGCTCCGCCTCCGGCCACTTTGATTTTGAAAAGTGGGGCACGGCGGCGATGGAAGAGCTCTATCCGCTGTGGCTCTTGAAACTGCTGCCCAACATGGCCGCCTCGCACATTGCCATCGCCCACGATGCCCGCGGCCCTAACAACTCGATTGTGCTCGGCGACGTGTCGAGCATGCTCGCGATCGCAGAGGCGGCGAGCGTAATCGAACGCGGCTGGGCTGATGTGATGATCACGGGGGGCACCGGCTGCCGGCTCGATCCCACGGCCATCGTGGCTCGCTGTGAACACGACCTCTCCCACCGCAACGACGACGCGGAGCGGGCCTCACGCCCCTTCGACCGCAATCGTGACGGACTCGTCAACGGCGAGGGTGCGGGCTCGATCGTGCTCGAATCGCTCGAACATGCGGTCAAACGCGGCGCACACATCCACGCCCGCCTGCTCGCCATCACCGCCCGGCACGAGCCGGTCCGCGGGCAGCAACCGCTCACCGGAAGCGGCTTACGCGCCGCGATCCGGGGCAGCCTGATGAAGTCGGGTCTGGAGACTCGCGACCTCGGCCACGTCAATGCCCACGGGTTGAGTACAGTGGCGATGGACCGCGTGGAGGCTTCCGCGATTGCCGCAGAGCTTGGCAGCGTTCCTGTGACGGCCCCCAAGGGATCGCTCGGTCACCTCGGTGCGGGCGGGGGCACGGTGGAACTGGTGGCAAGCGTGCTGGGACTCGCCGAAGGCGTGGTGCCACCCACGCTCAACTATGAAACCCCAGATCCCGACTGCCCCGTGAACGTCGTGCACGGAAGCCCACTCTCAGGCCGGCCTCGCACCGCCATGAAGGTCAACTTCGCTGCCACCGGTCAGGCTGCGGCGATGGTGATCGCCGCAGCGGAGTAACGGGCACGCTTACCAGGTGCCTTCAAAGCCGAACGAGAGTCCCTGAAAGAGGGTTTGACCACCGGCGTCAATCGGGTCCTGTCGACGCTGATCGAGGTTGTACTGCCGGGTTGCGGTCGCAATGCCTGCGACCCAGAGAAACTCGTAACCAGCCTTGAAAGAGAGGTTCGGGGTGACGTTGAAGCCGGCCATCAGCGAGAGATCACCGAGGAAGGCTGGACCGGTCGTGGTGTCCGACGCTGTCCAGTTTTGCGAACCCTCTTCGAAGCGAGCGTCCACATAGTTGTTACTGATGTTGGCCTGCGACTCTGAGGCAAAGGAGAGGCAGGGAGCAGCGCGACCACGCAGGCCCCACCAGAAGAACTCGTTTTGGCTGATGAGTTCACCGCCAAAGTTCATGCCGAGCAGCCAGTTCTCCGTGTGGATCTGGTAGTTACCACCAAACTGGGAGAAGTCGACGCCGTTGCGGCCGCTCTGCCAGAAAAAGTCTTCGTTGACGTTGGCCAAACGGATACCAACAAAACCTGCTGGTAGGAACGCCCGCTCCGAATGCCGCGACCACTCGCCGTTGGGCATCATCACCATCTTGTCGCGGCCGAGCCGACGACGGAGCTTGAAGTTCCACTCGTAGCTGTTGAAGTCGGAGTTGAAGGCGGTCGTGTAGTATCCGGCACCGTTGTAGCCCGGCACCCGCAACCCAAGTGGTGTCACGAGCGTGTTCGGATCACCCGCCACACCGAGGGCATTCCACCCGTCCGTTTGCTCGTACGTCATGCCACCGTAGTAGGTGAACTCCATCGAACGATCACGGTTGAGGTAGTCTCGGCCGAGATTGCGACCGATCGTTGCTCGAGCCCCAGGCGCCACGTTGAAGGGCTTGGCGACGTCTTTGTATCGGAGCGGATAGTCGTCGATGTTCGCGGGGTCGTACGGCGGGGGCGGCAGCAACGCCGTGTCGATGGCGATCGTGCGGCGATAGGCGCGGCTGCGATCAAGCCAGAGCGATTCGCCCGACGCATACCAGCGTCCGTCGTTGAACCACCGGCCGGAACTCGCGGAGTAGGGGATCTCTTCCAACGCCGATTGATCGAGCATCCAACCCGCGGGCTTTGCCGAGACGTTGAGCACCTCGGCGGCGTCGACGGCCACCTCGAGTTCGCGCATCTCCAGATCGAAGTCGGCATCGCCACCTCCGATCACCGCCCCGGTCGCCGGGTCAATCAGTTCGTCTGCCGAGACCACCGGACCACCACCCGCCTCCTCTTCAAACGAGAACACGCCGTCAGGGAGCCCCGCGTCATCGAGAGTGTCGAGGGGACCGACATCCCGCTGGGGCTGTGCCATCACGCTCGCCGGCACCGGCGCTGCGGGGGCCTGGCCAAGCGCGACGTCGGCGAGAGATCCTGAGAGCGCCGTCGCGGTGAGCATCATGCCGAGCGACCATCGCGCCGGTCGCAACGACACTGCTGAAATGGTCGGTTTGGCAAACCCGTGAACTCGAGTCGATTGACGCATGGCTGTCTCGCACGGCACCCCTGTTGACGAACCCACACCTACAGGTGGGTCATACGCAAAGGGTCATCGGCATCGTCACAATCGATTCCGCAGGATTTTTCCGGAAAGTCGACCGGCTCCTCCCTAAACCTCCCAGCCCACCAAATCGTTACCCCACGATAAACGCGCAAAACCGTATGCCCGACAGGATTGCTGCACGCCGCTGGCGACGGCAACCGATTTTAAAGAAGTCGTTATTGAGCGCATTTAGGACGCCTTCCGCGATGACCGCGGGAGTGACAGGGGGCTCGGGACGTGCCACTCAAACGCAGTTATCTCTTGCTCGTCGGGCTGGTGTTCTTCTTCATGGGAGTCCAGTTTCGCGTCGTGCAGTCGTTCACGCTGAGTGAGGGCTCAAGCCGCTTCATCGCCGCCCAGATGGGGAAAGTGCCTGAACGCACGATCGCCGCATGGCCGGATGTGGCGGCTCGCAAGGTGGTCGAACCGCCAACCTGGTTGGGACTGGCCCTGATGTCGGTGGGCTCCGTGCTCACGCTGAAGAGCCTCTCCATGGGCTCAGGCTCCGGTTCCTCGGGGAAATCCTCCCACTACGATCGCTGATCTGACTGCCGATGGCAGACGTGAAAGGCGGCCTTCGAGCCGCCGGTCAGATTCTCCAGGGGAGTGTGGTATGCTGCTGGCTTGTGCCAGTGACGCACACCGGTATTTCTTCCCTTGGATCGAACCGCCGCTCCCTTGAACTACCTCGCCTCCGCGATCCGGCAGTTCGATCTTGAGTCCACTGGCAAGTGGTTCATCCTCTCTGCGGTGATTGGTCTCGTCGCTGGCATCGGCGGCATCGCCTTCCACCTCACCGGTCAGGTCGTCCAGCACTATGCCCTGGCTGAAGTCGCCCATTTCCAGCCGGGTGAAGCGGAAGCGGAGGGCTCGATCTTTCCGCACGACAACGCAGGGGCTCTTCGCCCCTGGATGCTCTTGGCCGTGATGGCTGCGGGGGGCCTCGCCTCGGGCTTGCTCGTCTACACGTTTGCTCCGGAAGCCGAGGGGCACGGTACGGATGCGGCGATCGATGCGTTTCACAACAAGCGCGGTGAGATCCGCGCCCGCACGCCGCTGGTGAAAACCATCGCGTCGGCAATCACCCTCGGCACGGGTGGATCCGCGGGCCGCGAAGGGCCGATTGCTCAAATTGGCGCAGGCTTCGGCTCGTTCCTGGGAGGCATTCTCCGCCTCTCGCCGCGAGATCGCCGGATCCTCCTCGCCGCGGGCATGGGGGCAGGCGTGGGAGCGATCTTCCGCGCTCCGCTGGCAGGCGCCGTCTTCGCTGGCGAAATCCTCTACCGCGACGCCGACCTCGAGAGCGACGCGATCGTGCCGGCTGCCATTTCTTCCACGGTGGCCTACTCCGTGTTTTGCCTGTGGCTGCCACCGTCGCTGCGGTTCACACCCTTGTTTGGCAAGCCCATCGCCTACGAAATTGGCTCCCCCCTCGAGTTGCTTCCCTACGGTGCGATGGCGATCGTGCTCGTGCTCGCCGGCGTGCTCTATATCCGCACCTTCTACGGCATTCACGCGCTTTTCAAGCGACTGCCCCTGCCGCCGCACGTGAAGCCAATGATCGGCGCGACGCTCGCCGGCCTCGTGGGCCTCGGTGTCTACCAGGCCTTTGACCAGAATCTCGACGCGCTCTCGGTGCTTGGCAGTGGCTACGGCACGCTCCAAAAGAGCCTTGGCACCACGGCCAGCGTGGCGGTGCCGCTGCTGCTGGTCGTCGCGCTTGTGAAGATTCTCACCACCAGCCTGACGATCAGCTCCGGTGGCTCTGGCGGTGTGTTCGGCCCCTCCATGGTGATCGGCGGCTGCCTGGGATCCGCTCTCGGCCAGATGTTTCACGAATGGTGGCCAGAGCTCGTGCGGCAGCCTCAGGCCTTCGCGGTCGTGGGCATGGCCGGCTTCTTCTCCGGCTGCGCCCGAGCGCCTCTTTCGACCGTCTTGATGGTCAGCGAGATGACCGGTGGCTACGCCCTGCTCCTCCCAACGCTCTGGGTCTCCACGCTCACCTTCCTCCTAGGTCGCCGCTGGACGCTCTACGTGAAGCAGGTACCCACGCGGCTCGACTCGCCCGCCCATCGTGGCGATTTCTTTGTCGACGTGCTCGAAGGGATCTACGTGGAAGATGTCTATCGCAAAGACCGGCACCTGCGACTCATCCACGAAGGCACCACGCTCGAGGGCATCGTGCACGCCCTCGCCGAGAGCACGCAGCGGTACTTCCCCGTCGTCGACGACGCCGGCAGCATGATCGGCATCTTTTCCTCAGAGGATGTTCGCAGCTATCTCTACGACGACACGATCTGGAAGATCGCCAACGCTCGCGACGTGATGAAGAGCCGCGTGGTCACCGTCCGCCCCGACGACGACCTCAACACGGCGCTCGGCAAGTTCACTTCACTCAATGTCGACGAACTCCCCGTCGTCGTCCCTGACGATCACGGCAAACTCCTCGGCGTGCTCCGCCGCAAAGAGGTGATCGCCGCCTACAACCGCCGCCGCCTCGACCACGAAAAGCAACGGGTCGCCTCGCAGGCGAGCGGGTAGCGCTGGGGCCGTGGTGAACCGCTCCGGCCCGCGCGAGACGCACTTGCTGACTTCCCAACTTTGAGCGAGGGGTGAGCCCGGTGCTGACTCAACGGCGTAGATACGCGAGCGAAGCCTGGAGGGCGAAAGCGAAGCGGATCTTCGAGTGAGTGAGGGCCTGGAGGGCCCGCAGCGAACGTCCGGTGGGGCAGCACTGGGCTCACCCTGAGCGGACCACGAAAGCGACGCGGACATGCAGTGAGCGAAGGGCACGATGCCCGCAGCGAACGTCCCGAGCAGGGGCATTGGGCTCGCCCCGAGCGGATTGCCCCGCTTCGGCCCGTCGGCGGTAAAAGCCTCATCGCCGGGAAAGGATATTCCCACGCTCTTCGCCTTTCCCCGACCGTCGGGCCTCCGCTCCCGTCACGCTCGTCAGCCGGCGTCGCGAGCCGCTGCAGCGAAGATCGCGTCGAACTCGGCGCGGGTGCGGGTGGTGAGTTGCCGCACATCTTCTTCGAGCAACTCGGGGCGTTCGTAGCCGAGGAGATGCGCGAGTTTCTGCCGCTCTTCCGGTGACTTCGGAAAATCGTGCCGTGCCGTCGCGTTGAGCAGGCGAAGGCGACCTTCGATTGACCTCAGCACGCGGTAGGCCGTCTCGAAAAACTCAAACGATTCCTGCGTGAGATGCCTCGCCGCGTGCAATGCCATCAGCCCAGCCAGCGTCTCGGTGGTCCGCAGGGACCGATTGCTCCCTCCGTGGACCAGCTGAAGCATCTGCACGAGAAACTCGATGTCGGCCACACCGCCAGGGCCGCGTTTGAGGTTGGCATTGGCGGCGCCCTTTTGCATCCGCAGCCGCATCTCTCGGATCCCATCGATGGCGGCTGCTCCCCAGTGATGCCCGAAGGCAGCTTGGTCGATGATCTCCTGCACCCGTTGTGTGGCCGTCGCGGATCCAACGACGACGCGTGCTTTGGTGAGGGCTTGTCGCTCCCAGTCGGCGGCGGGGCCATCCTCGGCGAAGTACTGCGCGAAGGCATCGAGCGAGATCGCCGCCGGCCCACTTTTCCCACTTGGACGCAGCCGCGAGTCGACCTCGTAAAGACGACCATGAGGGCCAAAGGCACTGGCTGCTTTCATCACGCGCTGGGCCAGCGTGCCGAAGAAATGCGAGTTGGTGGTGGTTTCGGTGCTGCGACGCGTGCGGCGAGCAGGCAACGTGGCGCCGTCGTGGTCGTAGAGAAACACCAGGTCGACGTCACTGTGATAGTTCATCTCGTGGCCGCCAAACTTCCCCATCGCCAGCACCACGGCAGTCGCACGCTCGCCAGCCGTCGCATCATCGGCATGCGCGGCCATCGGCTCACCAAGCCGCTCCACGAGCTTCGCTTCCTCGTCTGCCACGAGCCACTTGAGAATGGCTTCGGCCACTCCCGTGAGGGTGCGTGTGGTCGCGGTGACGTCTTGCTTCCCGAGAATGTCGCCCACGCCCACACGCAGCTGCTGGGATGCTTTGAAGGCATGCAGGATCGGCTCAGGGTCGACCGCCCCGCGGCACCAATCGCCTAGCAACGCATCGAGTTCGTCAGGGGTCGGAAGCCTGCCCAGCAGCAGGCTGTCGAGCAGGTCGTCAATCATCCCAGGGTTCCCGATCAGCAACCCAGAGAGATAGGGGCTCGACGCGCACAGCCGAACGTAGAGATCGAGCGACCTGGGATGGGAACTCATCAGTTCCCATAACACGCCTTTGCCTCCGAGAGACTCGCTGACCCGCGCGAGATTCACGAGCGTCGCATCGGGCTCAGGCGTCGTGCTGATCGCGGCCAGCAGTCGCGGCGCGATGGCTGCCAGAAAATGCCGGCAGCGACGAGAGGAGAGGAAGCGCACCTTCTCCTCCCCGAGCGAACAGAGATGCCGATAGGCTGCCATCGGATCACGAAACCTGTGGCGACCGAGCAGGTCATGCACCTGCGTCTCCGACGGATCGGGGTCAAGCACAAGGTCGGTCTCGGGCTCTGGTTCTTCCTCACCAGGAAACGCGTCATGGAGCAGGTGGTCGAGGATCGTGCGGTTGAGACGCGTCGCCTCCTCCAACTCGCGATTGAAGGCGGCGAGCCCCTCGGCTCCGGGAGGATGCCCCATCCGCACGGCGAGCGCCTCCCGCGCAACGGTCGTTTCCGGGAGCGCGTGCGTCTGCGTGTCAAAGAGGATCTGCAGACGATGCTCGACTGTGCGGAGGAGGGTGTAGGTCCGCTCGAGCACCTCACGTTCTTTGTCGGTCAGCCCGCCGGTTTCGCTCAGCCGGCGAATCGCTTCCAGCGTGTTGCCGGTGCGCACCTCAGGCGTGTCGCCACCGCTGAGCAGTTGCAAGAACTGAATCGTGGTCTCCACGTCGCGAATCCCACCGCGGCCCACCTTCACATCTCGCTGGTCATCCCCCTCACGGCTGGCCCGGTGTTCGATGCGGCGTTTGAGCGCTTTGATACCGCTGATGTCAGCCCGCGTAAGCCAGCGGCGATAGATCCACGGCTCGAGATCCGCGAGGAGCTGCTTCCCGAGGGCCTCATCTCCCGCCGCCACGCGGGCCTTGATCCACGCCTGCCGCTCCCAGGTGCGTCCCTGCATGTCGAAATACTGCAGCATGGCCTCGATTGGCATCACGACGGGGCCAGACGAACCGAGCGGCCGCAGCCGCAGATCCACTCGGTAGGCGATGCCAAGCCCGGTGGGCTCAGCGAGGAGTCGCACGGTCTCCCGCACCACCCGTTCAAAAAACTCGGCACAGGTCGTCGGCCGAGGTCCGTCGGTCCGCCCGTCACCAGACGATACGAAGACCAGGTCGATGTCGCTGGAGTAGTTGAGTTCCACACCTCCGAGTTTGCCCAGAGCCATCACCGCCAACCGCACTGGCTGCCCAAGGGCATCGCGTGGCTCTCCTCGCTGCGTGGCCACGCGTTTCCAGGCGACATCGAGCGCCGCTGCCAAGACGGCATCCGCGAGGTGCGAGATCTGCGCGACCACCACTTCGAGCCGCTGCCCGACAACGATGTCGCCGTAGGCAATCCGCAACATCTCGCGCCGTTTGAACCGCCGCAGGGCCGCCATCACGGCGTCCACATCAGTGACCATTGCCACCTCTGCAGCAAGTTCCGCGATCACCGACGCCCGCTTCACCGGCCGCCCCTCGCCGAGACGCACTTCTTCCCAGGCTTCCGGATCGCCGATCACCACCCAGGCCAGATACGGACTGGCGGAGAGGATCTTCATCAGGATCGTCAGCGACCCTGGATCGCGTTGAAAGAGAGCCGCTTCCGCAATCGGGCTGCGGACGGCTTCGAGGTATTGGCTGAGCGACCGCAGCGCCGCATCCGGTGCCGGCAGGCTTGGCAGCAACGCCTCGAGTTGGGTGACGAGACTCGCCAGCAGGTCGAGCGGCACACCCCGTTCGGCAATCGCCACGAGCGAGGACGACGCCGAGGCTGCATCGACAAGGCCGATCCCCCTGGCCCAGGCTGCTGCCTTCTGGGGGTCATCGAGCAAACCGCGAACATCAGGCGGGGTTGGCATGGCCTGCTTGTTTTCCACTCGGTGTCGGCATCGCGATCGAATGCACGAGCGGCTCGTCGAGAGCCGGTTCCTGCGGGCTCCCCTCCAGAGCAAGCGTTCCCGAGACCGCCCAAGGACCAGCCGCAAGAATATCGACGTCGACAATCCTTCCGATCAGTCGCTGTGGTGCATCAAACACCACGATCCGGTCGCACATCGTGCGCCCGGAAAGTTGGAGGTCGGTTTCTGATGAGCCGTCGAGCCCGTCCCGCGTCAGCTGCTTCTCGTCACGCCGACTGATCCCCTCCACGAGGACCTTCTGCCGGGTGCCGACCATCGCCACATTGCCGGACAGGCTTGCTTCAGTTTGCGCCTCCAGCAGCAGCCGGTGCCGTTCTTTCTTGACGGCCTCTGGCACATCGTCGGGCTGTCGCTGAAACGCCTTCGTGCCGGGCCGTGGGCTGTACTTAAAGATGAAGCTGTTCTTAAACCGCAGGTTCTGCACGAGGTCGAGCATCAGCCCAAACTCATCGTCGGTCTCCCCGCAGAAGCCGACGATGAAGTCGCTGGTGACGGCGGCATGCGGAATGGCCTCCATCAGCCGACCGTGCATCTCGAGGTATTCGCCAATCGTGTAGCCACGCTTCATCCGCTTGAGCACATCATCGGACCCATGCTGCGCAGGCACATGCAGGTAGTGGCAGACCTTGGGGAGATCCCGCACCGCATGAATCAGATCGTCGGTCATATCGCGGGGATAGTTGGTCACGAAGCGAATCCGATCGAGCCCGTCAATCGCATCGAGGTCGACGAGCAGGTCAGAAAGTCGCGTGGTCCGGCCCTCTTCACTCCAGCGATACGAGTTCACCGTCTGGCCGATCAGGGTGATCTCGCGACACCCCTCATCCACAAGCTTCCGCGCCTCCGCGAGAATCGCCGCCGGCGGGCGAGCCTGCTCCGGTCCACGCACACGCGGCACCACGCAAAAGGCGCAAAACTTGTCGCACCCTGTCTGCGTGCGGACAAAGGCCTGAAAAGGCGTGGGCCGCATCTCCGGATCACGGTCGGGGTCGTAACTCTCGAAACTCCGCGCCACACTCTCTCGGCTTCCGGCGGCGCGGTCGAGGCTGACTTCAATCATCGGGCCGCTCCCAGCGAGCACGCCGTCGATCAGCGCGGGCACGCGGTGCAGCTGCCCAGGGCCCACCACGAGATCAACCCAAGGAGCCCGCTTGCGAACGAGTTCCTGGTCTTTTTGAGCCATGCAGCCCAGCACACCCACCACCAGCTCGGGCCGCTTGGCCTTCTCGGCCCGAACTCTCCCAAGCGCGGAGTAGACCTTGTCTTCCGCATGCTGGCGAACGCTGCAGGTGTTGTAAAAAACCGCGTCCGCATCGGCAGGGCTCTGGGCCATCTGCCAGCCCTGGCGGCGTAACGCCGCCACCACGAGCTCGCTGTCGAGCACGTTCATCTGACAGCCTACGGTGTCGATCCAAAGTCGCTTCGTCATACCGCCCATCCTAGCAAACCGTCGGACAAGTCTTCTGCCACAGGATGCGGCGTCCGGCGACACCGATAAACCACGGCTCTTTCGCTGGTCGCCCAGATGGCGTTACCCACCAGCGGGCGTTCCCAACTGGCCTCCCTCGCGGAGGCTGCTCCCCCGGAGAAACTCCCCCGCAGTCATCAGCCGCCGGCCTTCAGGCACCAGGCGGCGGACCACCAGCGTCGACCCCTCGCCACAGGCAACGGTCAGACTGCCCGGATCGCCACGCTCCACGGCAACGATGCTCCCCGGAGCCGCGGTCGTAGGAGCCCCCTCGGCCACATCCGCCAGCACCAACCGCTGCGGCTGGCCGTCAGGCCCAGTGAAAAACGTCGCCAGTCGAGGCCAAGGCTCAAGCGCCCGGCGACGTCGCTCCAAGCACCGCGCCGACTCCATCCAATCGACAAGCCCATCAGCCTTCGTCAACCGCGGCGCCCGAGTGACCTTGCTCGGATCCTGCGGCTCGCCGACTTCCGCGCCCCCGGCCGCCACAATCGCCTCAATCGCGGCGAGCACCGCCTCCCCGCCCCCCGCAGCGAGCCGCTGCTCAAGCGTGGCCGAGGTATCGTCTGCTGCGATGGCCTGCGGACGACTGACGATCACCGCCCCGGCGTCGAGCCGAGGCGACATGCGGATCACACTCACACCTGTGGTCGCATCCCCTGCCAAGATCGCCCACTGCACCGGCGCGGCTCCGCGATGCCTGGGCAACAACGAACCGTGCAAGTTCACTCCACCGTAGGGAGCCTCCGCGAGGGCGTCGGGGGAAAGAATCTGCCCGTAGTCGCAGACCACCAACAGGTCAGGGTGCAAGCTGGCGACGGCGGCCCGCGATTCGTCGGCATTGATGTCGGGAGGATCGAGCACCGTCACCCCGGCCGCCTCAGCCGCCTGCCGCATCGGGTTTGGTGGAGGGCGTCGTCCGCGGGCGACGCGATCGGGGCGAGTCACCACCGCCACCACCTGATGACGCGACGCAAGGAGAGCCTGGAACATCGGCACAGCAAATGGCCCCGTTCCCATCACCACCAATCGCAGCACAGTCGATCCCACGTCGGGCATCCGCACCTCTCTTCATCACCCCACACACCAACCAGGCTTCACGCCTGGCAACGTGCCCGTTCGAGCGCATCGAGCCGCGCGATGATCTGCTGATCATCGGGCACTTCGCCCCGAGACTGCTTCCCCGCGAAGATGTCACGAAATCCATCAAGTGTCCGCGAAGCTTCGATCACCGACGCCTCCGAGAGCCGGTCGGTAAACAGCCGACCCTCGATGTGATCGAACTCGTGCTGCACCACACGTGCCAGGAAGCCGTCGATGTCCGCGTTGATCGCCTCACCTGCAAGGCTGTAACCCGTCACCCGCACCCGCTCCGGCCGCCGCACATCCATCCGCAGGCCCGGCAAACTCAAGCACCCCTCCTGCTGCACCGCCGACCCTCTCGGCTTGCTCAACTGCGGATTGATAAACACCATCTCCTCACCGGAGTCGGGGCGTCCTTCCGTGTTGACGATGAAGAGTCGGTAGGGGAGCGCGACCTGATTGGCCGCCAAGCCCACCCCTTCTTCCGCATACATGATCTCAAACATCTGTCGCACCGCGTCCCGCAGTTCGTCATCGATCCGGACCAGGGGACGGGAAACACGCCGGAGCGCCGGGTGGGGATATTCGACCAGTTCCAACTGCCCGATCGTGTCCAAAGGCGGTCGTGCCGAGGGAGCGTTTCCCGATGCGTCGTTCATGAGATCTGTCGTCTGGCAGGGAGGGCGTGTGGCAGGGTGGGATCTAAGGGTGCCGAGGCACGGAAGCCATCCTAGTCTAGCTCTCAGTTTGAAAATCGATTCGTACCCTGGCGAAGACAACGCCTCAGTGAGCCCTGATGGCCCCGTGGGCGGCAACTGCCTTGGCGAAACGTGCCCCAACCGTGGATGATGGTGATATGGCACTTCCTCCTCACTGGTCTCATCCCGCCGTTATCGCCGGCACCTGCCTTTGGCTTGGGCGGATTCCCTGGGCCCCGGGCACGTGGGGCGCCGCAGCCGGCATTCCACTCGCCGTCGGCATCAGTCACCTGGCCCTGTTCACGGGCGGCGGGCCGACGGCTGTGGCGATGGCGGTCGAGTTGGCCCTGGTTGTGCTCGTGTGCAGCCTCGGCATTCCGATCTGCACGGCTGCGGCCGATGCCCTCGGCGGCCGCAAAGACCCGGGCGCCATCAATCTCGACGAAGCCGCCAGCATGCCGCTGGCCTTGCTCGTGCTGCCGTTCGAAGCTCGGAGCCTGCCGGTCTTGTTCCTGGCGTTTTTGCTGTTTCGATTCTTCGACATCCTCAAGCCCTTCCCCTGCCGCCAGTTGGAGCATCTGCCTCGTGGCTGCGGGATCATGGCGGACGACTGGGGCGCTGCTGTCTGGACGGGCTGCTGCCTGGGGCTGCTCGCATTGGTCGGCTGGCTTCCCGGGTAGGTAACGCGATCTCAGCAGTCGGAGCGGCGAGGCATGCACATCCTTCTCCTCGATCAACGGGTCCAGCCCGACCCCCACGCCGCCGAGCAACCGCGCTCCGCATCGGCGGGCCTCCTCGCAGCGCTGCGCGACGCCAAGGTGCACGTGTCGCTTTGCTTTCCAGCGCTCACCGCAGCAGCAGACGATCCCGCATTGCGGGCAGACTGCTGGCCCATCCGGCTAGACCAACTCCCGACCACATCTCACGTCCCCGACTGGCAGCCGTGGCTTGCGCACCTCGCTGGCAGTGGCCACTCGTTGTCGGCAGCGGCCGCCCAACTCGCAGACATCCCGCTGGGACTGCTGCGAGAAACGATCCGCCGCGCGGTGACGAAAGCCGTCGACGAGACCGACGTCGACGTGATCTTCGTGTGTCAGGCGGGTCTCTTGGTGGAGTTTGCGATTGAGACGGGCCCACCGGTCGCCGCCCACGCCGACGGCCACGATCTCGCCAGCCTGGAGACTCCCGGACGGCTGCGTGACATCGTGGCGGCGTCGCTGAGTTCCTGCGAAGTCCTGGCCGCAGACTCGGAAGCCTCCGCAGCCACCCTCCGCGAACGCTGGATCGATTCTGACCCCGAGCGGCCCATTGAAACCTGGCCGCTGACCAACGCCGCCGAGCCGATCCTCACGGCCTGCCGCACGGCGCTCGCTCGTCGCTTCACGGCGTGAGCAGCGCGTCGATCGCGCCGGTGTCGAGGGCGTGCAGAAACTCGTCAAAGCTGCGGTAGACCGCCTGGCTGGTGAGCTGCACCACCCAGTTGTGCACGAGGGGCGTGATGGTCACCACCACACGGCTATGCCGGTGGGCTTCCCACATCTCGATCGCCGTGCCCATCGAGGCCTCGGGCACGTAGGCGATCAGCAGATCAAACTGCTGACACATCTCGACATGGCCGACAAATACTTTTCGCGCCGCCTCCAACCCATACCCGATCGAGTTGGCGTGGTTGGCGAACGGATCGTAGACTTCCGCCTCTGGCCAGCGGTTTTCGACGGCCCTGCGAAACCGATCGCGGTAGGACTGATCGTGAACGAGTGCGGCCACATGTGATCCCTGCATGATTCCCGCGAGAAAAATCCGCATGGCACGCTCCTCCGCTTCAACGTCACGAAAAACAGCTTCGCGGAAACCAGCCTCGAAGCCCGCTTCGCACCCTAAAGCATCCGCTTCCGCTCGAAAAGACGGGAGCCCCGCAGCCCCTGAGCAGGCCCCCCAGCCTGACCTGCCGAAGGCCGTGGACCTGGTGACGAAGCTGATGGCGATCCAAGGCGGGTCAGGGAATGAAAAAGAGGTCGCCGCCTTCGTCGTGGAGCAGCTCCAAGCGGCCGGCTGCCCTGCTGAGGCGATCAGCTTCGACCGCGCTCATGAGAAAACGCCCCTGCCAGGCAACGTGGGGAACCTGATTGTGAAACTGCCCGGCACGCTCCGCGGACCGCGGAGGCTGCTGATGGCCCACATGGACACGGTGCCCGTCTGCATTGGCTCCAAGCCTGTGCAAAAAACGGTGAAGGGCCGTCGGATCATCACCTCCTCAGATCCTGCGACGGGGCTTGGTGCCGACGACCGCTCCGGGACGGCCGTGGTGCTCGCGACGGCGCTTGAGGTGCTCACCCGTGGCCTCCCGCATCCACCGCTGACCTTCTTCTTCGCGATCCAAGAAGAAGTGGGGCTGTGGGGCGCACGGCTGGTGTCGCCATCTGCACTGGGCAAGCCAAAACTCGCCTTCAACTTTGATGGGGGCGACGCTGACAAACTCACCATCGGCGCGACCGGTGGCCACCGCATGGACATTGAGATCGAGGGCATCCCCTCGCACGCCGGCGTGGCCCCCGAGAAGGGCGTCTCAGCCTTGGCCATTGCGTCGCTGGCGATCGCGAGCCTGGTGGAAGAGGGCTGGCACGGCCTTGTCACCAAGAGTGGAAAACGCGGCACGAGCAATGTCGGTGTTCTCAATGGCGGCAATGCCACCAATGTCGTCGCCGAACGAGCCTCGCTGAAGGCGGAAGCCAGAGGCCACGACCCCGCCTTCCGCACTCGCATTGTGCGGGCTATTGAAAAGGCCTTCCACGATGCTGTGCGTCGGGTGAAGTCGTCTGACGGCCAGACCGGCCGCGTAAGCATCTCGGGGCAGCTCGACTACGAGGCGTTCCGGCTCAACCACGACGAACCGTGTGTCGTGGCGGCGCAGGAGGCCGTGGAAGCGGTGGGCCTTTCGCCGCGTTTGGACGTCTCCAACGGGGGTCTCGACGCCAACTGGATGGCGGGCCATGGCATTCCTACGGTCACGCTGGGGTGCGGACAGCACGACATCCACACCACCGACGAGTGGCTCGACCTGGACGCCTTTGAGCAGGCCTGCCGGATCGCCCTCCGGCTGGCCACCGGCAGCTAGCGCGGCCTTTGCCACCCCCACGCCGCAGCGTTCCTTCATCCGCCCGTACACTAGAGGGGTCTCGTTTTCTCGCCTCGTGGTGACTGCTCCTATGCCCACCGAAACCCAGTTGGAACTCCCGATCGGCGATCGCTTGCTGCGAGGTGACTGCCTTGAGCAGTTCCGTCTTGTGCCGGATGGGGCTGCTCACCTTGCGTTTGCAGACCCTCCGTTCAACATCGGCTACGACTACGACACCTACGACGACACGCGTTCATGCGAGGAGTATCTCGACTGGAGCCGCCGGTGGATTGAGGAGATGAAGCGCGTCCTCGCCCCCGACGGCACCTTCTGGCTGGCGATCGGCGATGAGTATGCCGCCGAACTAAAGGTGATGGCCACGCGGGAGTTGGGGTTCTCCTGTCGCAGTTGGGTCGTCTGGTACTACACGTTTGGCGTGAACTGCAAAAACAAGTTCAGCCGCTCGCACGCCCACCTCTTCCACTTCGTGAAAGATCCGAGCTCCTTCACGTTCAACAACGAGGCGATCCGTGTGCCTTCGGCACGCGAGCTCGTGTATGGCGACAAGCGAGCGAATCCCAAAGGACGGCTTCCCGACGACACCTGGATCCTCAGGCCCCAGGACCTCGCCGAAGGCTTTGGCCCTGAGGAAAACACCTGGTACTTCCCCCGGGTCTGCGGCACGTTTAAAGAACGCTCCGGCTGGCACGGGTGCCAGATGCCCGAGCAGCTCCTCGGGAGGATCATCCGCTCCTGCAGCAACCCAGGGGACCTCGTGGTCGACCCGTTTGCAGGCAGCGGAACCACCCTCGCCGTCGCCAAGAAACTCGGCCGTCGCTACGTCGGCTGCGAACTCTCCGAGCAGTACGTGACACGGATCACCGAGCGACTCCGAGGGGTCCGCGAAGGAGACGAACTCGACGGTGCCCCCGAGCCCCTCAAAAGCGCCCCCACCACGGCCAAAGGCCGCCGCCTGAAGCGCTGAGCCGCGCAGTCCCGGGGTCCGAAGTGGACCACCCCTACAGCACCGACGAGCGAAGGCCTGGGGGTCGGCGAACGCTCGAGGAGAGTGGGACGCCCCGTCCCTGCGACGAGACTTTTGCCGCCCCAGGGCCGTAGCGGACCACTCCTGCAGCATCGACGAGCGAAGGCGATGAGCCGAGCGTAGTTTCTCTTGTGTCGTCCTCGCGAGCGTGGTGGAATACGCGGCCCATGGGGATTTTTTGCCGAGAAGAAAGGATTTCGATGCGCTACGGACTTAACCTGCTGCTTTGGACTGATCGCATGCACGAAGGCATGGAGCCGATCGTAGAGCGGGTCAAAGAGATGGGCTACGACGGCGTCGAGATGCCGATGTTCGAGCTCAACGAAAGCCTCTATGCGGACTGGGGCAAGCGACTCGACGACCTTGGACTCGCCCGGACGGCAGTCAGCATCCGCGGCACCGGGGACAATCCGATCAGCCCCTCGGCGAGCATTCGAAACGCGGCCGTCGATGCCCTCAAACGCACGATCGACTGCTGCCAGGCGGCGGGAGCCAAAGTGCTTGCAGGTCCGAACCACTCGGCCATTGGTGAGTTTTCCGGGAGTGGTCCGACCGAGGACGAGTTCAAGTGGGGCGTTGACTCGCTGCGGCAGGCTGCTGAGCATGCCGGGCAGGCGGGGGTGACCTTCGCGGTCGAGTATCTCAACCGTTTTGAGAATTATTTTCTCACGAGTGTTGAGCAAACGGTGCGGTTCGTGCAGGCAGTCGATCATCCGGCATGCCAGATGATGTACGACACGTTCCACGCGAACATCGAGGAGAAGGATCTCGCGGCAGCGATCGCAACCGCCGTGCCTCACACGGTGCTCGTGCACATTTCCGAGAATGATCGCAGCATTCCTGGCACGGGCCACGTTGACTGGAAGACGAGTTTTGATGCTCTGCACGCCGCCGGCTACGACGGCTGGATGGTGGTGGAAGCGTTTGGCCTCGCCCTCCCGGGGATCGCCGCAGCGACCAAGATTTGGCGGAAGATGTTTCCGGATGAAGACACCCTGGCCCGCGACGGGCTGGCCTTCATGAAGCAGAACGTCTCGCAGCGGTGGGGTTCCTAGGCCGTCGCGAGACGACCGTCGGGACGCATCCCGCGGCGAATCGAATGCCTGCGTAAGGAGACGCACCATGCCTCGCAACGCCGGGCCAGCACCGGCTGATGGCTTTCGTGGCCGGCCGTCCGACGGCGGGCTTTCGATCGATCGACTCGCCCAAGCCTTCGCGGCCATGATGGGCTCGGGGGAGCCGTTTGCCGGGGAGGAGAGTACTCCGGAAGGTGTCGCCGTCGATGCGTCGCCTGACCTCGACGCCGACACACCGGAGGAGACCGATCCGGACGAGTTTTGCCGAGTCACGCCGGCCACCATCCTCGAGGCGATGCTCTTCGTGGGGATGCCGGGGGGTGAACCACTCTGTTCGCGGAAGGTTGCCTCCCTGATGCGGGGCGTTCGACCGCAGGAAGTCGACGAGATGGCGGAAGAGTTGCGGGCCCGCTACGAACGCCAGCAACGGCCGTACGAAGTCATCTCCGTTGGATCAGGCTGGGTGCTCCGCCTCCGCGAGAACTACCGTCAGTTCGGCCGGATTCTCGAACAGCGTGCCCGCCAAGTCCGACTCGGCGAAGAGGCTCTCGACACGCTGGCGGTGATCGCCTGGAACCAACCGGTCCGCCGCGACCTGCTGGTCGGACTGGGGTGTGATGCGAGTCCCTCGACGCTTCGACAACTCGTGCGTCGCGGGCTCCTGCGTCTGGTCACCGCCGAGAAAGGAGCAGAGCCCTCTTACGAGACCACCGAGAAGTTCCTCGATGTCTTCAAACTCGAGAAGCTCTCCAACCTCCCCAAACCGGATGCCCCACCCGCGTAGGCGATTCAGCCGGCGAGCAGGGCCTCGACCGCAGCGACCACTTTTTCGGCATGCCCATCGGCACGGACGTTTTTAAACAGTTTGGCAACGCGTCCCTCCGCATCGATCACGAACGTGCTCCGCACGATTCCCATCGACTTCTTGCCGTAAAGGGTCTTCTCCCGCCACGCCCCATACTTTTCGGCGATGCGATGCTCGGGGTCGGCAAGCAGCACAAACGGTAGGTCGTACTTGTCGCGAAACCGGACGTGGCTCTCCACGGAGTCGGAGCTGACTCCCAAGACGACGGCGTTGCGGGCCTGCAGGTCCGCCTGCTGATCGCGAAACCCACATGCCTCTTTCGTGCACCCAGGCGTGTCGTCCTTGGGATAGAAATACAGAATCACGGTCGAGCCGCGGAGGCTTGAGAGCTTCAGTTTCTCGCCGGTGTGTGTCTGCAGGGTAAAGTCTGGAGCCTTACGGCCTTCCTCAATCCAGTCCGCCATGAACGTTCTGTCCCTCGTGATGGTGAGTGCCAATCAAATGCGTGCGAATCCGTCGCGGTCGTTTCTCATTTTACGATGTGCCACGGATGTGGTGAGGGGCAAGGCCGGCTGATGCCCATCAATGCAACGCCTGCGAATCCCCAGGCAACGACATTCGCCTGCCTCCTGACACCTCCGGGCCGTTCTGCCTTGGCGGTGATCGGTGTCCGAGGAGCCGCCGCCGAAGAGGCCATCGCCGCCCACTTTGCCCCCCGCGGCAAGCGGCCGATCCAGGCACGCCCCAACGGCTCGATCCTGTTTGGCCGCTGGGGAGGCGAGGGAGGGGAAGAACTCGTCGTGGTCCGCCGAGCGGCCGATGATCTTGAAGTGCACTGCCATGGCGGCACGGCTGCGGCGACGGCGATCCTCGCCGACTTGGCCGCGGGTGGCTGCTCACCACTCAGCAGCCAAGCCTGGCTGGGGATGGTGGTGCCAGGGGGCGGGAAGCCGCGAAACGAGCGGACGACGATCGAAGCTGAAGCACGCCTCGCGCTCTCGCACGCCCGTGGTCCCCGCGCGGTGCAGATCCTGACGCATCAACTCGCCGGCAGCCTGGCCACCGCTTTCGAGGAACTTGCGTCGGCCAAAGGTGGCACGCACCAGGACCTCGCCAATCGACTTCTCGCCTGGCAACCTCTGGGGCTGAGGCTCACACAGCCGTGGCGCGTGGTGGTGTCAGGGCCTCCCAACGCAGGAAAAAGCAGTCTTGTAAATGCCCTCGCGGGCTTCTCGCGGAGCCTCGTCTCGCCCAAGGCGGGCACCACCCGTGATGTTCTGGAAACGCGGCTGGTCTTGGAAGGTTGGGACGTCGTGCTCACCGACACCGCCGGCCTCCGCGAAAACACGCGCGACACGGTGGAGCAGGCGGGAGTGGCGCGGGCCGTCGCAGCAGCCAACACCGCCGATCTCGTGATCGCTGTGACCGCGAGCGACGCCCCACCCGCGACACCCTCTGTCCACGCTCCCACCACGGCGCCGCCTCGTCTCGAGGTCGTCACCAAGTGTGACCTCCTGAGCGACGCGTCTGCGCGAGATCCGCGTGTGCATCACACCTCAACCCGTACAAGCGAGGGCATCGAGGCCCTCGCTGCCGTGATCATCCGCCAACTGATACCCAACGTTCCCGCCCCAGGCGAAGCCGTCCCATTCACGCCGCGGCAGGTGGCGGCCATCGAGCACGCAGCAGAACTCGCCTCCCGTTGATGCAGCACCGACGAGCGAAGGCCAGGGGGTCGGCGAACGCTCGAGGAGCGTGGGGACGCCCCGTCCCAGCGACGAGACTTTTGCCGCCCCCAGGCCGCAGCGGACCACCCCTGCAGCACCGACGAGCGAAGACCGGGTGCGTACGCGCCGATGGGCGTCTGACTCAGTACTGCGGCACGTTGGCGTCGACGTCACGGCTCCAGGCGTCGATCCCTCCGCTCAAACTCTGGGCCGTGTGAAACCCCTTGCCCCGCAAGAACTCCACCACGCGCAGGCTTCGCACCCCGTGGTGACAGTGGACCACCAGCGGCTTCTCCCGCCATGGCTCGAGCTCATCCAAGCGAGCGGCGATTTCCTGCATGGGAATCAGCATCGCCCCCTCGATCCGAGCGATCGCATGCTCATCCGGCTCGCGGCAATCGAGCAGCAGGAGGTTGCTGTCGGCGCGAAGTTTCACGAGTTCGTCCGTGGTGATCTGCACGGGATGGGTGGGGGTGCTGTTCATCGGTCGCCTCTCTTCAGTCCGGTCCGCGGCGTGCGAACGCTTTTGCTCTCTTTGAAGTGTACTCTGAAGAATCCAGTCATCCCGGCTTCCCCTTGCCCCCACACCACCGATGCCCGCAGTTGCCGCTGACCCCGAAGCCGCCCGACGCTTTGCACTCCGCGTTGTCTCGCGTCTCCGTGAGGCGGGGCATGAGGCCCTTTGGGCTGGAGGCTGCGTGCGTGACGAACTGCTTGGACGCACCCCTGCCGACTTTGATGTGGCCACCTCGGCGCATCCCGATGCGGTCCGCGAGCTCTTCGGCCGCCGACGCACCCTCGCGGTCGGGGCTGCCTTTGGCGTGATCACCATCGTGGGGCCTCCCGACGCGGGCCATGTGGAAGTCACCACGTTTCGGACCGACGCGGCCTACACCGACGGGCGTCATCCGGCGGGCGTGCGTTTCTCCACCCCACAAGAAGACGCCCAGCGTCGAGACTTCACGATCAACGGCCTGTTCTTCGATCCCATCGAAGGCAAAGTGCACGACTACGTTGGCGGCCAAGCCGATCTCGCAGAGGGCATCGTGCGAGCGATCGGCGTCGCCTCACAACGATTCGCCGAAGACCACCTGCGGATGCTGCGTGCGGTGCGTTTTTCCGCGGGCTTCGGTTTTGTCCTCGAGGCCGACACCAGAGCCGCGATCGAACGGATGGCTGGCCTTGTGACGAGCGTCAGCCCCGAACGTATCGCTGCAGAACTGCGGCTGATGATCTCGAGAACAGGTCGAACGGCCGCCCTCGATCTCTTGCTCGAGACAGGGCTCGCGGCGGAGGTGCTTCCTGAAGTCGCCTTGCCTGAAGGGTCAGCCTTGCCAGCCGCGCAGTGGCGTGTGGCCTCGCGGGTGGTGGGGGCGCTCGACGAGCCGTCGCTGCCCGCGGCCTTGGCGATGCTCGTGGATGTCAGCCATCCTTCGGAAAGAGACGCCGAGGTCGCCCTGCCTCCAGGCCGCCGCCCCCACTCGCGAACCATCACGGCGATCGGCACGCGTCTCCGTCTTTCCAACGAAGAAACGACGACTGCCGATTGGCTGTTGGCAGCGATCCAAACCCTCGATCGAATTGCGCAGACCACTGGCCTGCAGGCCGCCCGCTGGTCGATGCTTCAGCCATGGCTCGCCGACCGCAGGGCCTCACAACTTGCGGACCTGATGCGAGCGAGAGCAGACCACGGTCTCGGGAGCCCCGAGGCTGCGGCGTGGGTCACCTTGCAACTTGAACGCGATTCGCACGCACTCGATCCCCCGCCGCTGCTCTCAGGGCATGACCTTCTCGCCGCGCAGCTCGCCACGGGCCGCGACATCGGCCGGTGGCTGGGTGAGGTTCGCCAGCGGCAACTCGACGGCGAAGTCGCCACGAAGGACGACGCACTCGCCTGGCTCCGCACCCAAACAGGCCCTGACGACGTGCCCTGACTGGCATAACCGCTACCGACGACACGGAATGCAGCGTGGCGTGGGGGAGCGAGTTCATGAGGCCCGCCTTTGGGCTGCATACTCGAGAGAGTCTTCTCGCGTTTCTCATTTTCCCCTGTGCGGACCGGCGGCCTTTGCCCGAATGAACGGATTTTTTTCCAAGGTGTTGGTGGTGGGGCTGGTTGGGGGTGGCTTGTATGTGACCGGCGACTTGGAATGGATTCTGCACCGGGCGGGCAGCTGGGCCCGGGGCGAAACCACCGCCGCGACCACCATCGAGACAGCCTCTCTCCCTCTCGACGAGACGCCCCTGCCAAGCACACGGCAGACCGCAGTGCAGCCCGTCATGCCGGCGAGCACAGCCACCGCGTCAGAAACCACGCCGATCGCGACCAACCCCAGCCCGGGCGCTCCGCTTCCGACCGGGGGTGTGCCACTGCCCGAGTTGACGCACGAGCAGGTACACGTGGCATCCCTCCGGAGTGGAGACCGGATCCTCGCCCGCACCACCTACGAAGTGGTGGCGTTCGACCTGATCGATCCCAGGAGCGGTGAAGCGGTGGAGCACCGCCATGCCCTGCTCTCCCCCGCGGTGGCTACCGCAGCAGCGTTCCACACGCCTCGGCGCGTGGTGTTGCCAGCGATGCTTACTTTGGGGCAGCCGCTCGCCTTCCCAAGCGTGAACGGCAGCCAGGATGGGGCCATGCCTCCGGTTGGTGCCATCGAGGCACTCGGCATCGAACGGCCGGTGGAATGAGTCACAAAGCATGAGGCTGTCGCAGCCTGGCCGCGACAGCCTCATGAATGTGCTTCGTGATCGATGAAGCGGCAGGCGCCTAGCCTTCGACGGGTGCGCCGTCGACCTGCTTGCGAGAGAGCCCGATCTTGCGATCGTCGGTGTCGACGCGGAGGATCTTCACCTCCAGCTGATCACCCACACTCACCACCTCTTCGGGGTTCTCGACCTTGTCGTCAGAGAGCTCCGAGATGTGCAGCAGGCCTTCGAGGCCATCTTCCAGGCCAACAAACACACCAAAGTTGGTGAGCTTCGTGACCGTGCCCTTCACCACATCGCCAGGCTTGTAGCGGTCTGGGATGTCGCTGTTCCAGGGATCCTCTTGCATCTGCTTGAGGCCGAGGGCGATGCGGCGACGCTGCTGGTCGACCGAGAGCACCTTGCACTCGACTTCCTGGCCCTTGTCGACCACTTCGCTGGGGTGCGTCACCTTGCGGGTCCACGACATGTCGGTCACATGCAGCAGGCCGTCGATCCCTTCGTCGATCTCGATGAAGGCACCATAGTTGGTGAGGTTGCGAACGATGCCCTTGACGATGGCGCCCGGAGGGTAGTCCGCAGCGACCTTCTCCCAAGGATTCTGCTGGGTCTGCTTCATGCCCAGCGAGATTTCCTGTTTTTCCTTGTTGATCGCGAGCACGACCACTTCGACATCGTCGCCTGGCTTGACCAACTCGCTCGGATGGCTGACACGCTTGGTCCAGCTCATCTCGGAGATGTGCACGAGGCCTTCGACGCCATCTTCGAGCTTCACGAAGGCACCGTAGCTCATCACGTTGACCACCGAACCGGTGCACTTGGTGCCGACCGGATACTTGTCGGCAACCTTCGCCCACGGGCTGGCAGTCCGCTGCTTGAGGCCCAAGGCAATCTTTTCGCGATCGCGGTCGATGTGCAGCACCTGCACCTCGATTTCCTGGTCGATCTGCACCATCTCGCTCGGATGGCCGATGCGGCCCCACGACATGTCGGTGATGTGCAGCAGGCCGTCGATGCCACCCAGGTCCACGAATGCACCAAAGTCGGCGATATTCTTGACGATACCGCGACGCACCTGGCCGACCTCGAGGGTCTCCATGAGCTGCTTCTTCCGCTCGGCCCGCTCCTGTTCGATCAGGGCACGACGGGAAACCACGATGTTGCGACGGCTCTCGTCGATCTTGAGAACGAGGCACTGGATCGCCCGGCCGCAGTAATCACCGATATCGGCAGGACGGCGAATGTCGACCTGGCTGGCTGGGAGGAACACGTTCACGCCAGAGATGTCAACGAGCAGACCACCCTTGATCTTGCGGGTGACGTAGCCCGTCACCACGTCGTTTTCCTTGACGCTGCTCATCACGCGGAGCCAGTCCTCGATGCGGCGTGCCTTCCGCTTCGAGAGGACAATCAGACCACGCTGTTCTTCTTGCGAGCCGTCTTCAAACTCCTCAAGGAGCACCTTGACGACGTCACCAACCTGCGGTGGTGGCTCTCCTTCGTCCCACTCATTCCGAGGGATCGCCCCCTCGCTCTTGTATCCCACGTCGACGAGGACAAACTCGCCGTCCACGCGGAGGATCTTCCCCTCAAGCACCGAGTTGACGGCGAGAACCGCCGCACCCGCACCATATTCTTCTGCGACCTCATCGCTCCACATGCGATCGAGTTCGGCGTCCAGGTCTTCTCCGGCTTCCAGTTCACGGATGAGATTACGATTGACCATGAGGGGATCTAACAGAGGGGGTAGGAGTAGGTGAACCCTCGTCGGGCTGGCTTTCCGGAAGAAAACCACAGCAACGCCCGGCAATGCACGGAGCCCACTTCGGCCCGGCGAAAAGCAGAACTTGGCCGGTCCAACCGGCCTCCCAACGTATGGCCCGGAGTCTAACAACCGCGGAAAGCGGGAACAATCGAGCATTCTTTCGCGGCGGCCACGCGGCTTTCCCAGCCGGAAGCCGCACGTCTTACGTCAAACGAGCCCCCCTCCCTGGCCGATGCATTTGAGAGAGCACCGGACCGTTTCCCCCCCAAGCCCCCGCCCTTAGGAGGAACACCCATGCGCGAGCAACGACGCGCGATTTCCCTGTCTCTCCTCGCCATCGCGTGCGGCTGCGTGGTCTGCGGCAATGGAAACCGGGCCAGGGCCCAGTTCCTCGAAGCCGCGGGCCCCGGCCCCACAAGGACCACCCTCGGCGATCGCCGCGTGCAACGGTACCGCGTGGGAGTCGTGGTGACGGCGGTTGGCGGGCCCTGCCGCGGGATTTATGCCACCACCCCCGTCCCCGCAGACTGGCCAGAACAGGAAGTTCGCGTAGTTTCGGAAGATTTTTCGCCGTCGGTCCGCTCAACGCGGTACCGCATGCTCGCCGACGGGGTGAAGCAGATGCTGATCTCGATCCCCTTGCTGGAAGCGGGCGAGGAGGCGCGGGCCGTGGTCACCTACGAACTCGACCGGGCGGCGATCCTGCCGCCAGTCGACCCCACCTCGCTGGTCGTGCCAAAGCGGGTCGACAAAGACCTGCGGATCTTTCTCCAGCCAAGCCCCTACATCGAGTCGCGGCACAGCCGCATCGTGAAGTTTGCCCGCGACGCCGCGGGCGAACAGGAAGGCTGGGCCCTGGTGGAGTCGCTCTACGACGCCGTTCGCGAGGCCGTCACCTACCGCGAGGGAGAACTCCGGGGCGCGGCCAGAGCCCTCGACGATGGCGAAGGCGACTGCGAGGAACTCACTTGTCTGTTCATCGCCGCCTGCCGCTCCCAGGGCGTTCCCGCCCGTACCGTGTGGGTGGAGGGACACTGCTACCCCGAGTTTTACCTGGTTGACGGCGAAGGCAGCGGGGCCTGGTATCCCTGCCAAGCCGCCGGGGCACGCGCCTTCGGATCGATGCCAGATCAGCTGCCCATCCTGCAAAAGGGGGACAACTTCCGCGACCCGGATCGGCCAACCAAGCCGCTGCGGTACGTGTCGGAGTTTGTCACGGGCTCCGCAGTGGGAGGGGGCGGCAAGCCACACGTGCAGTACATCCGCGAGGGCGCGTGACGAACCACGCTCCCGAAGGGAGGGCGGGCGTCTGCACACCTGCCCGCACGGACGCCACGCCACAACAGCTGTCGCCCGGACTACTCGTCGCTGCCTTCCGCACTGGCAGGTGCGGCAGCTGCAGCAGCGGCTTCCTCTGCATCGCTGTCGTCCTGCGCCACGGGCACAAACCAGCGAGGTTCTTCGGGGAGCCCCGCGTCTTTCCACGCACGGATCAGACGGTCGCCAGCAAGCCGCACAATCCGCTCGCGGCCGCGACCGCTGATCGTGGCTCGAGCAGCCCAAGGCGTCACGCAGCCATCAAACTTCGCGGCTTCCGCCGCCTTGATGACCTCCACCATGTCGATGGTGCCCGTCTCACCCGGCAGCAACCGCTGGGCTTTCGTGAGTTCACCAGCAGGAACGCCTACGGGAGCATCGGAGAGGCGGACCTCCACGATCTTGCCCTCCGGAATGTCGCGGATCATCGAAACCGACTCGCCCGCGGCGTACATCGCAAAGGGATCGACGACCACACCAACCTGTGGGTGCGACACCGCCACGAGGCCGAGCAACCCTTCCAACGTGTGCAGGAAGCGGTGCGCCTTGGCATCCCGCTCAGCCGGATCTGGATTGATCGCCAGGCCGAGCACAATGCCACGCGGCTCAAGCAGCTCGCCAACCGACTGCAGACGCGTCCGGTACCGCTCGAAGTTGTCCTTGAACGAGTGCTCGTCACTTGCCGCCTCGACCGTGACCACCGCCCGGGTGGCTTCAGCCTGCTGGGCCAGATCGAGACGATCCGCCAGGGCGGCGAGGTCTTTCGCAAATGTCTCGTCGTCACCGCCGAGGCTGACCGGCAGCGTGAACACGCCGACCTTCAAGCGGGCACTGACCATCAGTCGTCGGGCATGCTCGACGCCATACACCTTGGCCTGCTGCTGAAAATCGATCAGGTCGAGATCCATCGAGTCGAAGCCGAACGAGAGTGCCATCTCGATCAGTTCGCTCGGACGCCCAGAAAGAGGAAGGCCGACGGTGCTGAGGTTGCGGAACATTGAGAACTCCCGGGAACTGTCTGTTTCGAGCCGCACAGTATGAACAACGCTGCGAGCTTGCGGAAGGGTGCCTTTCCAGGCGGCCTCAGAAGCCTTTTCCTGCGGGTTTCGCCTCCAGGATGAGCCCGGCCATACGCTACAACCTCTTCCTGGGGGAGCCCGCCTCCCCGGCGGCAACGTGTGCCCGCCGCCCCAGGCCCGCCCCAGGCCAGGGACGACCGTGACCGATCCCATCCTTCTGCAACTGCCTCGCCATGTCACTCTTCCAGGCGGTCGTTCTCGGCATCGTCCAGGGCCTCACGGAGTTTCTCCCCATCTCCAGCACGGCCCACCTCCTGATTGTCCCCTGGATTTTTGGCTGGAGCGATCCTGGGGCGGCATTCTCTGCCGTGATCCAGACCGGCACGCTCCTGGCTGTGTTTGTGGCCCTGCGACGTGATGTCATGGCGCTCATTCAGGGGTTCGTACAGGGCGTCGTGACCCGGCGGCCGTTCTCCACCCCACACTCGCGGGTCGCCTGGCTGGTCGTCTTCGGCACGATTCCGATTGTGGTGGTGGGATTCCTCGCCCGCGATCTCGTGCGGGGAGAAGCCCGGCAGATTGAGCTTGTGGCGGTGATGATGGTGGTCGTTGCGGTGGCAATGGGCGCAGCCGAGTGGGTCACGCGGCGTCGGGCTCAACGTGGGGAGACGGGCCGCGATGGCGTGGAAGCAGTCACGTTTCGCGACGGCATCACGATGGGATTTGCCCAGGTCTTGGCCTTGGTTCCGGGGACCTCACGCTCTGGCGTGACGATCGTCTCGGGGGTCTTCAGCGGCCTCGACCGGGCCACCGCAGCCCGCTTTTCTTTTCTGCTCTCGCTGCCGGCGATCTCGGCCGCAGCGATGCTCGAGGCGTGGCAGCAACGGGAAGCCATTTTTGGCACCCGCGACGACGCCGCGGCGATCGCGATTGGCACGCTCACGGCAATGGTGGTGGGCTATGCGTCGATCCGTTGGCTGCTCGCGATGCTCACTCGCCACACCCTCTGGCCCTTTGTCATCTACCGCGTGCTGCTGGCCGGTGCGCTGACCGCCATGCTCTTCGCCGGCGGGTGATCGCACGGGCTCAACGTGTGCACGACCGCGCTGGCTTGAGCGAGGCCACATCAATGCCCAGTCGCTTGAACTTTTTGTAGAGCGACGTGCGGTTGATGCCGAGCTCCCGCGCCGCCGCGTGGCGACACCAGCCATGCCGGGCGAGTGCCTCGAGAATGAGCTGTCGCTCCGGCACTGCCAAGGAGTGTTTGAGCGACGGGCCGTCGTCGGCATCGGCATCGGAATGCCGAGGCCCAGCTCCCTGCACCGCCTCCGGGAGATCGTGCCGCTCGATTCGATCCCCGCGTCCCAGCAGGACTGCTCGCCGGACCGCATGCTCAAGTTCACGCACGTTACCGGGCCAGCGATGTGCGAGCAGGGCCTCACAGGCATCATCTGAAAAACCCGCCACCCTTCGACCGGCCAACACTTCCGCATCCCGCAGAAAGTGTCTCGCGAGCAGCACGATGTCGTGTCCTCGGTTTCGCAGCGGCGGCATCTCGATCGCCACCACGTTGATCCGCCAGAAGAGGTCCTCGCGAAAGCGGCCCTCCGCGACCAGGGTGGCCAGATCCTCGTGAGTGGCGAGGATCGCGCGGGCTTGCACCTCACACGTTTCGGTCCCACCCACCGGCTCGAAGGCCTGCTCCTGAAGCACGCGCAGCAGTTTGACTTGCATCGCTGGGGAGGCCGTGGCGATCTCGTCAAGAAAGATCGTGCCACCGTCGGCGGCGAGAAACCGGCCTTCACGATCTCGCAATGCTCCCGTGAAAGCGCCGGCCACGTGCCCGAAGAGTTCGCTCTCGAGCAGGCTTTCGTGCACCGCACCGCAGGCCACCTCCACGAACCGCCCGGATGGCCCTCCGGCCTCGCGACCAATCTCGTGGATCGCTCGAGCGAGCCGCGACTTGCCCGTACCGGTTTCACCCGTGATGAGGATCGTGGCCGAGGTGTGGGCGATGCGTTCCACCACCTCGAGAACGCGACGGATGCTGTCGTGCTCACCGACCATCGGCACGTCTGTAACGCGGTGGGTAGGCAGCTTCACCAACCGTCGCCTCTGCCGAGCCGTCGCCACCGCCTGCAGGAGGGCGTGATCGGCCGCAGGCCACGTCAGCCTCGCGTCACTCACCGTCGAATGGTTTGGGCAGTCGGCCTGGGGGGCGAGTGACACAATCGCCGGCCGGGTCGCCTGGTTGCGAACCGCCCGCTCCACCGCCTGTGTGCCGAAGTCCGGGAGGGCCGCGTCGAGCAAACAAACATCAAACGTTTCTCTCGCCAAGGCCGCGAGAGCCTCGGTTGCCGTCGCCGCGGCACTCGCGTGATAGCCCTGCCGACACAACCACTGCGCCGTGTGCGAGGCCATGCGGCGATCATCGTCGACGATCAGCAGCCGCCCTTCGTGCACCGCGTCGGGTGCCATGGCGGCGGCCGGCGAGCAAGGCGTCGATGTTGGAGGAGAGGCGTGAGGCATAGTGCTGCGAGAGGTGCAGCAATAAGTACGCCGTGTTTACCCGGTCCGCAAAGTCTTCGCAGGCGACATCGCCCACTCACGACGATCGCCCGACCGTACAACCCGCCTTTTCGTCACAGACGGTCAGACATCGCACTCGCGCTGCGGACTTTCTGCGAGCGCTGCCGCCCCAGTCAGTGAGGCGTCCGTGCCTGCCTCGGCATCCTCAGCGGGATCGTCCTGCCCCGCGTCAGCCCCCTGGTCGTTCACCGCGCCTGACGCCGGACCGAAAATCAGTTCCCGATTGCCGAAGAGCCGCTCCGGATTCTGATCGAGCAGTTTCATGCGCCGACGCCGAAACCAGAGAAAGCCAACGACAGCCAGCACCGTCAGCGACACCACGCCGATGGTGAGCCCTCGTTCTGCGGACTGAATAAAAGCCCCGATGCGAGCGCCAAAGGCGTAGGAGAGGCCGAAAAAGAAGGTGATCACGATGCTCGCACAGATGAAATCGGAGAGCAGGAACCACTTGTAGGGCACGCGAAGAATGCCGGCAGTGAGATAGAACGGGCTTCGCAAACCGACAAGAAAGCGGGCCAGAAAGAAGGCTTTGATGCCGTGCTGCTTGATCAAGCTCTCAATCTTTTGCTCGCGTTCCGGGGTGAGAAAACCAGACCAGACGGGATGCTCTTTGAGCACCTTCTCCCCGAAAAAGTAGCCGATGGAATACATCAAGCTGTCGCCGAGAAGCGCCCCCAGCAAGCAGGCAGGCAGTGCGTAGTACCAGTGCAACGCTTCCGTGCGACTGGCCACCCCGGCCGCGATGATCGGCACCTCTTCCGGAACGGGTAGACCGATCCCGGTGAGGGTCAGAAAAAGCACGATGCCGAGGTACGAACCCCGCTCGAACCACTCGATCATGTCGGTAGACGTAGGGACGCGGGGTCAATTACGGTCAAAGAGGCCACCGGCGACAGTGTAACGCAGCAGCCGGCAGGGAGCAGTCCAGAACCGCGATTCGCGGGGAAACCGGCTGTTCGCCAGGTTTTTGATTCAGCCTGCTGTGGCCACGGGCGGATCGGGCTCCGCCCAGTTGACCACGTCGAGACTCGCGTCGGGCGTGAGTTCACAGACCGATTCGTCGAGATGAAATCGCACCACCCGCAGGCCACCGCGAGCGTCTGGCGGCAGCACGAGAATGCCTCCGACCTCGGGGTCTGCCGCCAGCAGCGGGAGGCCCTCTTCCCCAAGCACGTAGAGGGCCGTGGCGAGCGCGTCCGCATCAGCCGCCGAGTTTGCCACCACGGTTGCCGACAACACGCCTTCCGCAGGCCTGCCTGTCCTGGGGTCGAGGATGTGTCCGAGCTTCCGTCCGTTTTCCACAAAAAACTGCGTGCCAGACCCACTGGTCCCCAAGGCTTTGTCGCGCAGATGCAACGTGGCGAGGCGGCGGTTGGGCCGCAGAGGATGCCGCAACCCGATTGGCCACCCACGCTGGGAGCCGTCGCTCATGCGGCGGTGGCCGATCGTGCGCACGCTCGAATGCCCTCCATGCACACAGGCATGCGACACTCCGCGCCGCACCAGCAGGTCCACGGCGCGGTCGATGGCCCAGCCCTTGCCGATCGAACCGAGGTTGAGTTCCAAGCCGCGGCGAAGAAACGCGACGGTCGACCCAGGCTCATCGAGGTCAACCAGATGCATGCCACTGTGGGCTCGGGCTTCGGCAAGCACCTCCTCCGAAGGCGTGCGGCCATGTCTCGCAAGGAACCCCCAGGCACGCACCAGCCGGCCGGCAGCCACATCGACAGCTGCCTGCGTAGCCTCGTGCAGTTGCCGTGCGCGGACGAGCAACCGCATGACGTCGGGTGCCACCCTCGTCGGCCCCAACCCCGCCGCCTTATTCAGCCGAATTAACTCACTCGACTCGCGATACACCGTGAGCCGAGCCTCCAACTGCTCGACGAGATCGAGAGCCTCCACCGCCCATTCCGTCGCCTCGCGGTAATCTCCAACGTTGAAGATCACCTCAAACAGGCAGGCCATGGCCCGGCGGGCCACACGCAGTTCGTGGATCTCGTCTGCAGCCATCGCCATGCCCGGAACTACCGCGGTGCGAGACCGCGATCGAAGGCGTCTTGATCTCGGCAGTAGACCGCGAGCACCGCATCGAACCGCTCGATGGGAATGGTGTACACGGGCTGCTCCGACGTGTGGGCGTGGCAGTGCGACACCAACAGCCGGTAGAGAAATTTAAACAGCTGCCTCGGCACACGCACGCTGCGGAGGCCATCCAAAAGCCGGCGTTTGTCGACAGAGGCATCAAAAAAAGCCGCGAGCGTCGCTGGTGGATCGCCAACGCTCGCTGCCTTCACACGCATGCTGGCGATGTCGTAGAGCGTTTCGCCCGACCACTCGAGCGAAGGCACAAGGTTCTGCTTGTCGAGCCGAGCCCGCTGATTGAATGCCTCGTCCTCGCGCTCGATAAAGCGATACAGCTCCACGGGGAGGAGCAGTTTGAAACCGAGCCCAGGAGACTTGAGGAACTTATTGTCGAGGATGGGCCAAATCACCTGCCGCATCCGCTCAGCCGAGCCGTTGATCACATGCGGCTCGTCGAGCCGGTCCACAATCACCACCATGCCGCCGAAGCCACACGCCTTGAGCACTGACTGCAACTTGGCAAACAGTTCGTAGCGGTCGTCACTGCGGGGCAGTTGCGGCAGCGGCTGACCCGCGAGGTCGACTTCGGGAAATCGTGCGAGGGCCTTGCGGAGTTGGCCAACGGTGCGGTTGGCGGTGCGCATGCTCCGCACGATCCGTACGGCCCGCCACAGCGACCGCAGCTGCCGCCACCCCCACGGCAACCACGCCCCAGCCAGCAGCACCCACGGCCACCAGAGCGACGTCCACTCAAGGGAACCGCGTAGGCCACCGGCAATGAGTGAGGCAGCCATCACCAGCGTTGCCAGCATGCCGAGAGAAAACGGCCATAGCGCCGACGGCCTGCGGTACCCGATCCGCTGTCGCAGTTGCCGCCACCGCTTTGGAAACGGCTCGGCCGTCGAGTGGTCGTAGCACGCCGCCAGCACCGCCAGATCCCTTGCCTGTGCCGAGGTGAGCGAGGGGACGTCCCGCGATGGCATCTGCAGCAAGCAATCCACCAGCTGCGTCACCGCCAACGACAGGATCGAGTCCATGTGGTCCCAGAGTTTCCACTGAGAGAGCACGCGCTCCACTGGCCGAGCCGGCCCAACACGACTGACAAACCGATCGAGGAACGGATTGAAATCATCGTAGAGGACGACAAACGTCGCTGGCTCGCGCCCCGACGCGGCGTGCGCCTCGTACTGCCGCAGCATCTGGAGTTTGAGGGCTGTTTTGCCAGCCCCCTTTTCACCAAAGACGATCGACGTGCTCGGCTCCGAGGCATCACCGAAGATCTTGTCCCAGGCGGGATGAAAGGTCGACTCCAAGCAACTCCGCTTGAAGACGGCGTCGTTCTGCGCCTCCTCCTCTGCAAAAGGGTTCCCTGCGATCCCGTGATGCTCGAGAAAGTCCTGAATCTTCATGAGGCTGGCACGAGTCCTTCGACCATGGCCTGAAAGCCGTCGACGTACTTCGTCACGGTCACAGCAGGCCCGTAAAACTTGAGGAAGTAATTGCCCTGGGCGGGCGTTTCCACGATGGCCGCGAGCATCCGGTAGTCTGGCCGCTCCACCGTCTTGCCACCGGCAAAGGGCCCACCGGGCATGTCACGAAACGTCCCGGAGACGTCCACCACAGTGACTTTGCAACCCGCGATCGAGAGCTTCTTCAGCGCCGCCTGGTCTTTGGTGGCACTGCCATCGGGCTGGCTGAACTGACCAAACCAACGCTCGATGTTGGCTTCAATGCTCCCGCCAGCGCCCATCACCGTCATCCGGCCCGGCTCCAGTCCACCCTCGGCGGGAACGGCAAACTCGGTCTCCACGATCCGCGACTTCGGCTCGACCCGCGTCCAGCCAGTCGGCGCGGAAAGCGAGAAACCACCATCGCCGATCGTGAAGGCGAGTTGCGCGGCGTCTGGGCCGGCCTCGTCAGCGTGCCCCCACCCCGCCAAGCACGTGACGACCATCGCCATGGCCATCCCCACTCGGCCAATCGAGGCCGGCACCACCTGAAATCCCCTCAGGAGAGGGTGGCAGACGCATGCAAAATCTCGGGCTGGTGAAGTCATCTCGATCTCCTCGTGAATCGGCGGGACGTGGGTAGGGTCGATGCGACCTTCGAGAAAGTCTAGTGCCCCCGCCAAAGAGGGCGAATCTTGTCGTTTTTTCTCGCGGACTTTACGCTCACGAACTCCAAAGTGGGTGGGAAAACTCCGCGGAGATTCGTCGCAGGCAACCATGCGTGCGGCCCCTGTCGCTCCCCCGGTGAGAGATCGAGCCATGGCACAACGGCAACGACGCCCTGAACCGACGGATGAGCATGGTGACGACGAACGCGGTGGCGATGAGCGGCACGAACACTGCGACCATGACGGCCACCAGGAAGAACGTGGCCCGGTCGAGATCGCTCTCACCGGCGACCTGACCGACGGGGAAGGCGAACTGACCGACCGGCTGCTGTCGGTCGAGCCGGGTGGTGAGTGCACGATCTACTTCGACTCACCTGGTGGAAGCCCCTACTGCGCAATGTCGCTCGTGTCGCTGCTGCGGCTCCGCGGCCTCCACGCCACGGGCATCGTGACGGGGGAGTGTTCGTCGGCGGCCCTGTGGCCGTTCGCCGCGTGCCAAACGAGGCTCGTCACGCCGTACAGTGTCTTTCTCTTTCACCCCATGAAGTGGCAGAGCGAAGAGCACATCGGGATCACCGAGGCCGCGGAGTGGTCGCGGCATTTCGCTCAACTCGAAAAAGAGATGGACGTGCTACTCGGCGACCTGTTTGGCTGTGGGCACGAAAAGATCGAGACATGGGTCCGCACGCACCGCTACATCACCGGGCGTGAACTTGCCGAGGCGGGGCTCGCCGAACTGATCGACCTTCGCCCACTGCCGCACCTGATGCCTCCCGCCGACGACCAGCAGTAGCGCAGGTTCGGATTCCGTGTCTCACCGGCTCGGAGTCGGCAAAAGTCTCGTCGCAGGGCGAGGATAGGCCCAAACGCTCCTCGAGCGTTCGCCAACCCCTCGCCTCGTCATCATCTTTTGCCACATCATCGCCATAGCTGTCTCGAATGCGCTTTAGGGTGTCATCCGTATCGGTAGTCACCGGCCCTATCGGTAGTCACCGGCCCTATCGGTAGTCACCGGCCCTATCGGTAGTCACCGTGACAGGTGTCGCACGACTGTTTGAGGCGTCCGATGGCGGCTGTGCCCGCTTCGTACTGCCCCTGCAGCACCGCCTCGCGGAGCCCCTGCGCCGCTTCCCCCATGGCTGAGGCGTAGCCGCGGTAGGTCTCGTCGTCGTAGTCGTCGAGTTCGGCTTCCTGCAGCACGTGGGTGATCACCGCGATCACTTCGGCTTCATGAAGAATCACCTCCGCTTCGCTGCGGAAGTCTGCCGCAGAACTGGAGGCGGCCGAGAGCGTTTTCTCCGCCATCTCCAGCCGGACCATCAGCGGCGACCGGTCGGCCACATCACTCCACACGCGATCCCCGTCCCCGTCGGGCTCCCGGTCGAGCCGACTCCCCTGAATCATCGACGCGATGTCTTCGGACCGCGCTTTTGCTTCGTTGTAGGTCTGGTCGCTGCCGGCTTTGCAGTTGAAGCCCGAGCGGGCGAACAGGTCGCGTGCCCCGGGAGCCTCATCCTTCCAACGCACGTCTGCGTCGTAGTCGGCAATCACGCCAAACATCGTGGCGATCGCCGTGAGCGAGGTGCGGCACTCCCGGTAGCCACCGCCTTTAAAAGACGCTGGCGTGGCGATGCCCTGCGCGAGTTCGCTTGAGCGGTCTTTGATCTCGTCCACCAGGGTTTCGCCGGAGATCAACGTCGACCACGCAAAGCCGCCAGAGGCCTGCCCCTGCGCTGGGCCGCGTGTGCCAGGCCCGCCCGTCGTCGGCTGTGCAACGCGCTCGGAAAAGTTCGGTCGAGGCCCGTCGAGGGTCGCGAAGGCATCCTCAAAGAAGGCCTCGGTCACCAGCCGGCTCCACGGCATTGCCGGAGGGCGGGCGCGAATCCTCGGGGCGCGATCGTCTTTTTCCGCAGCCATCGCCGTCACCAGCAGTGCGGCGGCGACGACCACAGACACCACCAGCCGCGAACACCACTGCGTCATCTTGTCTCTCCCCTGGTTGGGCACACGTCCTACCGCTGCCAAAGCCATCTTGACCCACCCGTCGCCATTCGTCACCCTCCCCGCCCGCGTTATCAGTCGTCCTGCCGCAGCCCCATTGGGCGCTGCGCATTCGCCTCCCGGAAAACGAGAGCCATGTCTGCCACGAATGTGCCCGCAGCCCCGATTTCGTGCGCCCCTGTCTGTTCGAACCCAGCGTCGTCGGTCGTGTCGATGCCAGGCAAAGCGACGACGGCGAGGCACCGCGTGGCTGCCATCAGTTTACGGTTCGCTCTGATGGCGAGCCTTGCACTCGGCTGCTCACAGGCCCCCCCCCCGGCTCCCCAGGCGACCACCAGCGAACCCGCAAAGGCTGCCGTCAAGCAGTTTCTCGAGGCCATGAAGCGCGGCGACGACGAAGCCGCCCGTGCCATGCTGACCCGCGTGGCCCGTGCAAAGTGCGAGGAACTGGGCATGTCGGTGGCTCCGCCAGTCAGTCCGGGCGCAACCTACGCCATCGGTGAAAGCGAAGTTGTCACCGACGACGGCGAAGTCGTCCACGTGGCAACGACCTGGAGCGACACCGACACCGACGGCTTCACGACCTCGGAAGACGTGCTGTGGGTCGTGCGGCTGGATCCAGAAGGCTGGCGGGTTGTTGGTATGGCCATGCTAATTTTCAGTGGCGAGCCCCCCCTCCTCCTGAACTTTGAGGACCCCGAAGACATGCTCGCCAAGCAGGAGCAGGTCGTGCTCGAACTGCAGCGGCGTGCGAAGCAGGGCAACGCCCCCGCCCGCACCGCGAGTTCGCCAGCGACCAATCCTCGCCAGTAGCCTTTGCCAGTCGCGTTCCGATTCCGGCTCGCGCCGCTTCGGCTGACACCGTTTTTCACTGAAAACAGCGTCGGTCAAAGTCGCGCCGTAGGGCTTGCGTTTCAGGACCAAACAGCACACCTGTCACGCCGCTGGCTTCCGCCACCTTGGAAGCCAGCGGCGTGCTGGCATTTCTCAGCCGAACTGTCCGAGACGCTCGCCAAGCTCGCCCCTTGGCCTTCTTCCGCGTATCAGTGGCTGTCTTCCCTGGGGCTCCGTTCCGATTCTGACGGTTTTTCCGCGGTTTTTCGCGACCCAACCGTGCCAGATGACGCTTGACACCCAGTCTGCCGGTGTTAGCCTTTTTCGCTAGATTCCCTAAGCGGAAATATTTCGCCAACCCGCAGCGTTTCCGGGGAAACGCCGCTGGTTGCCCGAGGTCTTTGTGCTGAGGGTGACGGCACCTCCACTTCGGTGGGGGTGCTCCTTGCGGTTCGGTGGCCGTCCCGAGCCGGTCGGGTTTTGGTGACGGCTGCGGGAACGCATGTCGCGTTCAATGTTGACCAGGTGGGTTTCCCACTTCCTTTTTTGGAGATTGAGAATGAAGCGTTTCTATGGAATCGCTGCGGCCGTGTTTCTCGGCCTGATGACCATCGCCCTCGTGGGCGGCGAGTCGACTGCTGTTGCCGGCCACGGCTGCAACGGTGCTTCTGAGTGCAGTGGCAAGTGCCACGGCCGTAGCCACAAGCTCCTCCACCGTCGTGATCGCTGCAACGGCAGCTGCGAAGGCGAAAAGAGCTGCAGCGGTGAAGAGAAGTGCCACGGCCGCGAGCGCTGCCACGGCCGCAACCGCTGCCACGGCGGTCTCCTGAGCCGTCTGCACCGCGACAAGTGCTCCGGCGCTGCCGAGTGCTGCGGTGAAGCTGCTGCTTGTGATGCCTGCGGCAGCGACAGCTGCACCGGCTGCGGCGAAGCCGCTGCTGAAGCCGCTCCCGAAGCCCCCGCGGCTCCGGTTGAGGCCACTGGCACCTCGTTCCGCGGAAGCATTTTCCGCAACTAAGCAAGCGTTGTGGCTCGTGAACGCCAGGCTATCCCTGGAGCCGGCTCAGTTTGAGCCGCACGCGAGACATCAGCGATGATGCACAGGCCGGGCTCCCCAACTGGGGAGCCCGGTTTTTTTCTTCACTCACCGCTCGTCGGCTCTTCCGACGCCGCGGGAGGTGCCGTGGCCTCATCGACTCGGTCAAGCAGTCGCTTCAAAAAGCCCCCGCGTCCCTGACTCGGCGCTGACTTCTCCGCATCGCCGTTCGTCGCCGCACCACCCTCCTCGGCAGCGGTCTTCGGTTCAGCGTCCTTCTCTTGAGCGTTCCGCGCAGCGCGTCGGCGGCCCACCTCATCGAGAATGCCGCCCACGAGATCGACGACGGCGTCCGCAGTGGCGGGATCCACCGACTCTGGGGGCAACTGCCCACGAATCTGCTCCGCCATGGCGCTGCCCACCACACCAAGTGGCGTGCTTCGCGCTGGTGTCGTCCGCCCGCCTTCGCCGTCGTTTGAGGAGGCGTTCGAACCGGCGTTCCCTGGCAGCCGGCCGATCAGGCCGTCCACGCTTGAGCGAAGTGTGCCGTCCATGTCGACCTCCGGCTGCTCCAGCGTGCCTCCGATCGAAAGGCCCAACTTCTTTCCTGCGAGAGCCTGCAACAGCGGGCGATCGGTGGGCATCTTTGTGGGAAGCGGAAGCGACAGATGGAGGTCCAGCGACTTGTCGTCGAGCCCCACCGAACCGGCGCTCTCAACATCGAGACGCTCCTCGGAGTTGGGCAGTGGAAAACCAAAACGCAACCCATCGTGGCTCACCCGCCGATTGGCCAGGCCAAAGTGAATATCAGAGGAGTCGGAGATCCGTATCGTCGAGATATCCGGCTTCTCCACCGGAATCACGGCCAGCACGTGCTTCACCAACTCGCCTGGTCCGATGTCGACTTCATGCATCACCAGCCGTCCGTCCAAGGTTCCGGCACCAGGATCGCCGACCGGAAGACTCGCCGACTGAATCTCGAGTGAGAAACGGCCACCAACGATCGTGGCATCCGCGAGAATCGGCGCGATGTAGGCGAGCACGCCTTCCGCGACGGCAGGATCGAGCACCGCTTCGTCGAGCAGTTGGACCTGCCCGACGCGCCAGCGGCTGCGTGTGTTGTCTGGATCAGGCTCGAGCGTGAGGTCGAGATCGATGGGCTTGCTCACCCACGGCTCGTTGGTCCACGGGCCGGATATGCGAACCACCGCCTGCTCCACCACAATTTCGGTGGTCACCGGTGACCGACGGCCCTCGCGTTTGGGCGCGCCACCACTGGCGTCGTCGACCTTCGCCGCAAGGGCCTGTAGGTTGGAGGTGCGGTCCTCGTTGAAGACCACGTCGACCTCAAGCCCACGCACGCGAAACTCCCCGAGATCGCCCCCTGAGAGCAGCATCCCGAGCAGCCCGCGGTCTCCATCGACGCGACTGATCGACACAGGCCGCCGTCCGCCGTCGCGCGGTTTGAAGGCAATCCCTTCGATCAGCGTGGGGCCAAACCACCCAATCCGCACCTTCTCCACCGAGACGTCGGCCTCCGCTCCATGCAAAGAGGACTGGATCAATCCCGCCACCGTTTGTGGTGACGAAAGAATCCAGGGCGCGGCAAGACCAATCACGACTGCGGCCCCCCCCACAAGCCCGGCCACCGGCCACCAGCGACCACGACGCTTAGCCGTCGCGGCACTGGTGAACGTGGCGTCGGGGCTCTCTGCTGAATGCTGGACGTCTGCCATCGAACTCTCCACAAATCACGGGGAAACCAGGCTCCACGCGG
>JAPOIM010000038.1 GCA_029978905.1 Planctomycetota bacterium | reverse complement strand
TTCGCTGCGGGCCTTCCGGGCCCTCGCTCACTCGAAGATCCGCATCGCTTTCGCCTTCCAGGCTTCGCTCGCTTCTCTACGCCGTCGATTCAGCGCCGGGTTCAGCCCTCGCTCGGTGATTGAAGGACCGCCGCCTTTGGCATGTCTCAGCGCGTGCAATGCATGACGGTGGCGCTGCTGCTTAGTTGGTGGGGGCGGTTTCGGGGGCGCGGCGGATGTTTCCCGAGACAACGCCCTGTGGGCCCTTGAGGCGGACGCACTCGGTGGTTTCGTCGTCGGAGAGCGCGAGGTTGTCCGTGGCGTGGGTGGGGAGTTGGGAGTCGGTGATCACGATCGCGGCCTCCCGGAAGTTGCGGATCGTGTTGCCATCCGCTCGCACACGCTCGGCTTTGCTGGCCAAAAGCCCGTGTCGCCAGCCGTCAACCTGATTGTCGGTGAACGTCACACGCGAACCTTCCTGCACCCACACGGCGTAGTTCGGGGGGACAGCCGTTTCCCGGGGACCATTGCCGTGGAAGGTGTTGTCGGCGACCGTGGCTTCCCCACTGAGCAGCACGCCGGCCACGCCCCCTCCGCTGAGGACATTCTCCCGGATCACGGCCGAGGAGCCCTCGAGCACAGCGATCATCGGTGGCATGCCCCCCTCACGGCTGAGGGTGTTGTGGTGGATCAGGGCTTGCGAGTGACGGCGGAGGGCGATGCCAACGGTTTTGTTTTCCGCGCAGGTGTTGTGGGTCAGCACTGCCGAGGCGGCTTCTTCCAAGCCGATCCCAACCAGGGCGTTGTCGCGGCATTCGTTGTCCATCACGAGGGCCTTGCCCCCGCCGCGAATCCCAATCCCAGCCTCTTGGTTGGCGAGGCAGCGGTTGTGGCGGATCGTCACCTCACCGCTGCCATCGCACCCGATCCCAGCCATCCCATTTTCAAAGCAGTCATTGTCTTCGAGCAACGGTGCGGCACCGTCGCGACAGCCGATGCCCGCGCGGCGGTTGTGGTAACAGCGGTTGCCCCGTACCACGGGCTTCGCGTTTTCACTGATCCCAATGCCGGCTCGGATGTTGCCATAGCAGATGTTGTTGAGCACCAGGGGCTGCGCCTGCGTGGCGTGGCCGATGCCCGCGTAGAAGTTTTCGAAACAGGTGTTGGCTTCAATGACCGGTGCGGAGTGCAGCATCGCACCGATCCCACCACCCATGTTGCGGTAGCAGACGTTGTTTAGCAGATGGGGTGCGACTCGCATCTCTTCGCTCCCCATGGTGACGATCCCGGTGTAGCCCACGTGATGCACGATGCTGTTGCGAACGGTGCAGTGAGCAATGCGGATCACACTGATCCCCGCCACCCCCGGCTTGCCAATCCGGTCGTAGGTCTGCTCGTCACCACGGGTGGCGTAGTGCTGATTCCAGGCGTCTTCGTCGTAGCGGCCCACGCCGGTGATGGTGAATCCATCGAGCGTGGCATCCTCGGCCATGGCGACGCCCGGAGCGTTTTCATCTCCCCCGCTGCCATCGATGATGGTGCTCTCCGCGCGTTGGAGGCCAAGGGTTCCCATCGCGTCGTCGCCCTCGCTCCGCAGCACGATGCCCGCGCGCAGCTGCACGCGCTCCCGATATGTGCCGCGAGCGACCAAGACGATGTCGCCAGCAGTGGCCGCATCAATCGCCTCCTGAATCGTGGAGTGATCGGCGGGGACGCGGAGCTCGGCCGCGATCAAAGGAGGGGAGAGGGCAAGCAGGAGCACTACGGCTTGGAAACGAACGAGACCGGTCATGCGTCGGTTCTCCAGGGCCTCATGCAAACGCGTCGTGAAGTCGTCGTAAAGCTTCGACAAGCATGGTGGTGGGGCAGGCCGTGTTGATGCGAACAAATCCCGCTCCGGCGAAGCCTTGGCCGTCGGACGTGCCGAGGCCCGCGGCTTCGCAGGCGGCTTGCGGGTTTTCAACGCCCGTTCCGCGGCAGTCGATCCACGCGAGGTAGGTGGCGCGGGGCGGAAGCCAGGTCAGACCGGGAATCTCCTCGACCGTCTCACCGACAAGCTGCATGTGATGCCGCAGGAGCGCGAGCAACTTTTGCCGCCAGGGGTCGCCATACCGCCATGCCGCCTCGGCGGCGGCATAGCCGAGAGGATTGACCATGGGCACAAGGCCTCCCCCCGACGGCCGCCAACGGGCCTTCATGGCTGGGTCCGGCAGGATCGCCGCAGCACAGTCGAGTCCCGCAATGTTCCAGGTTTTGCTGGGGGCGACGAGCGTGATGGCGTCCTTTGCGGCGGGATGATCGAGGCTGGCGAAGGGCATATGCTGCGAGCCATCGAGAATCAGGTCGGCCCAGATCTCGTCACTGACCACACGGATCCCATGCCTGGCGGCAAAATCGGCGATCCGGCCGAGTTCTTCGCGGCTGTGCACCATCCCGGTCGGGTTTTGCGGGTGACACAGCCAGAGCATTTTCGTCTTGGGAGTGACGGCCTGCTCCAAGGCATCGAAGTCGACTTCCCATGTCTGTTCACGGCGGGCGAGCGGCACCCGCAGGCTGCGGCGTCCGGCTGCCTTGGGCAGCGAGAGGAATGGTGGGTAGATCGGCGTGAAGGTGAGGATTTCATCGTCTGGCTCGGTGAGCAACCGAGCGGCCAGGCCAAGGCCGGTCACCACGCCAGGGGTGCCCACCACGCAGGCAGGGTCAATCGCACAGCCGTGCACGCGGGCCATGTGATCCGCGAGCGCCGGGGCGAAACCGGGTGGGTCGGCGGTGTAGCCAAACACGCCGTGGTCGACGCGGGCGTGCAGTGCTTCGAGCACCTCCGGCGGGGAGCGAAGGTCCATGTCGGCCACCCACACCGGCAGGATCTCTCGGCCATCGGCTGTGCGGGCATCAGCCCACTGGTCCCATTTCTCGGCGCCGGTCCCGCGGCGGTCTGGGCAGGTGGCAAACAGAGGATCTTCGGAAATGGCAGCGGAGGGGTCGGCTTCGTCGTGCATCGCTCAATCTTGGAAAGAGGGAAAATCTCTCACGAGGATACCTCTTTCAGAACCGAGCGATGGCGGCCATCCCGTTTTCGTTGGGCATCAGGATGCGAGGCAACGTGATCACGTCGCCGTCGTGGAGGAGCACCGCTTCACTGATCGCCGTGAACAGGTCCGTACGCTTGGCCAACACGTCGGTGCCCGTGCAGCCGTTCCAGCCGATCTCGCCGGTCGCGGGGTTGAAGCAGCCCGCTTCAGCCCGGCCGGCTTCCACCAGGAGCGTGCCCACGCGACCAGCGACCGCCATGCGGGCAATTTCCGCAGGATCGCCGGAGGCAAGGCCTTTCTCAAGGCTCTTGGCATACGACACCACGAGCCGCTCCGCGCGCTGTTGCCGCGCCTCGGCGAGCAGAGGCTGCACGAGACGACTCAGCTCCATGGCGGTGAGTCGGGACGGATCGCGGGGGATGGTGCCTTCCAAAAAGGGGTTTTTGGAGAGGTGCCGAAAGACCGCCGCATGCTCCCCAAGGGCCACCACAAACAGCGGTCGTCGGTCGGCGTGTGAGATGTGGTCGAGGATCGTGTGGTCGACTTCGCGGAAAAACCGCTCGGTGTCGGCATCAACGTCTTCCTGCCGAGAACGAAATCCACCATGGAGTGCCCGCGCCACCCCGCTGGAGGCTCGCACGCGGTGTGGCTCCAGCGTGTCCTCATCGATGACGTCCGCGCGGCGCAGTTCACCGACCACGTCCGAACTTCCCTGGAGAGCTGGCCCGAGGTCGACCGGCATGAGTTCCTCAGGCGCCCCTGTGTAAATCCGCGCGGTGCGGCCGGTGAGTGCCAAGAGGTCGAAGCGTTCCACGGCGGTGGCCAGCGGGATCAGCGGCAGGATGCAGAACCGCTCGTCCATCGCGACGCGCTGGGGAAGGGAACTGGCGACGCGGAACAGCACGGCTTCGCCATCCTGGGCAAACACGGCCAAGGCGTCGAGCGTGTGCTGCCAGAAGTCGGGGTCGTGTTCGAGTGCTCGCAGGGGGGCCGTCGGCCGCTGCGATCGCGTCTGTCGGAGTCATCGCCACACCTGCTTCCGCGTGCGCCCCTCACGCGCGAGAGGCAAGGGTTGTCGTGGCCTTCCTGGTGCCTTCAGACAACTCTTCGCGCGTGAGCCGCACGAAGGCAAGCGGGGTGGGCGACTAACTAAAAATCGCCTCCACCGCACGTCCTTCACCATCTTCGGTGGCATAGAAGGGGCGGCTCTCAATGTCGTAGACAGTTCGCGGAGAGACGCCCATGGCGGTGAATAGGGTGGCGTGGAGATCGGTCACGGTGACCGGGTTTTCGATCGCCATGCAGGGCCGCTCATCGGCGGTTTTTCCATACACAAAGCCACGTTTCACGCCGCCACCGAAGAGGGCGACGGTCGAGCCGCCAGTGAAGTGGCGGTGCTGGCCGTAGTGGGCGGGCTCGAGCAGAAAGTCCTTCGGGCTCTTGGCTTGGTCATTCGCGGTTGAGCCTGGCTGACCTTCGGTGATCATGTCGCGGCTAAACTCGCTGGCGATCACCACCAGCGTGCGGTCGAGCAGGCCACGTGCTTCCAGGTCGCGAATCAGCGTGGCGATGGGGCGGTCGATTTCCGCGTGCATTCTCGCCACAGTGGCGTGGCCCCGTTCGTGGGTATCCCAGTGGAGGAAGGGCACGTACTCGGTTGTCACCTCGACGAAGCGGGCCCCCTGTTCCACCAGCCTTCGGGCGAGCAGACAGCCGCGGCCAAAACGGCCGGTGTCGTACTGCTCCCGCACGTCTTGGGGCTCGAGCGAAATGTCAAACGCCGCTCGCTCTTTGGCCGAGAGCAGGCGGTGGGCGTTGTCGAGGCTGCGAAGCATCGACTGCTGATGGAAGTCGCTCGTGTATTCGGTGTGGGGCGACGCCTTGAGCAGTTTCTGGAAGCGGTTGTAGCGGGAGGCGAAACGGTCGGCCTGCATCCCCTTGGGTGGCCGCACTGCGGCGGCGGCTTGCTCGGGGTAGGGGAGATTCATCGGTCCAAACTCGCTGCCGAAGAAGCCCCCGGTGGTAAACGCTTTGATCTCTTCGTTCTCGCCGATCCCCTCAAGCCGCTGGCCGATGTTGATGAAGGCGGGCATCACCGGATTGCGGGGGCCGAGCACCCGGCTGATCCAGGCGCCGATGTGCGGCGCGGCGACGGTCTGCGGGGGCACGTAGCCGGTATGCCAGTGGTACTGGTGCCGCGAGTGGAGGATGCTGCCAAGGTCTGGCTGCACGTGCGAGCGGATAAGCGTGCCCCGGTCGAGGACGCTCGCGATCTCCTGCAGCCCGTCGCAGACCTGCACGCCATCGACGGCGGTGGGAATCGCGGGAAAGGTGCTGATCACATCCGCCACCGCGAGCCCCTTTTCAAACGGCTTGTACCGCTTGGGGTCGAGGTTGTCGGGCGCGGCCATACCGCCACCCATCCAGAGCAGGATGATCGCATCAGCTTTCGCTTCGGGGTGCACCAGTGGCTGACCTTCGGCCGCTGCCCAGGCACGCGGCTCCGGCAGGGCCAGCGTGGCGGTGGAGGCGGCAGCAAGGCTCTTGAGCAGGTCGCGTCGGCTTCGCATCGCGGTACGCTCCATGGGTCAGTCGTGAAAAAACATCCGGCGAAAGGGGTGCTCGGTTCATCGAATCAGTTGAAACTCGGGCAGCATCAGGATGGCCCACAGGCAGTCGGCAACGGTTTGGCTCGTGGGTTGGTCTCCGAGAATGTCGCGGCAGGCCGCGAGTTCCGCTTTTCTCGGCGGTCGGCTGAGGGCGGCCATGAAGAGCCACTCGGCGATCGCGTCGGCGGTCGGCCCCTGCTCGGCAAGGATCCGCTCACCTCCCTGGGCCAGCTGATCGGCAAGGCTCTGCTCGTTGGCCAGTTCGATGGCCTCGAGGGTCGTGAGGTCAGTGGGACGGCTGGTGACCACCTGATCTCGATTCGGCCTTCCGAGAGCAGCCATCAGTGGCGTGCATTTCACGAGCGAGGCTCGCACCATCGCGGGCTGACCCTGGCCGGCCGTTGCCACCAGCTGCGCAAAGGCAGCATTCGCCCGTTCCCAGATCGACTGTGATTCGATGACCACTGCCGGCTGCCAACTCTGCTCGTTGGCTGGTGTCGCGGACCATTCCCAGGACGCGCCCGTGCCAAGCTGCTCGTGTGTGCCATCGGCAAAGTGGAGGACCACTTCGGCTCGCAGCGCCGCAGGGCCACCGGCCTCACCGTTCATGGCCCGAATCCGCAGTTCGTTGTCGCCAGCATGGAGATGCGGCGTGACCACGATCGCGACGGGTGCTCCCCAGTCGGTTGCGGTGCCGAGGTCGTTGCTGCCCGCGCGGAGCGTCGCTTCGTTGTCGGCGGTCATCACAACCGCCGCGTGTGCAAGCGGCTTGGACAGCGGAACCCGCACGCGAAAGGTGAGGGCCTCGCCGGGTGGCGAAGCCGCGGCAGCATTGGACCAGACCCACAACGCGGTTGTAGCGGGAAGGTTGCCCGCCGCGGTCGGCTGCTCGATGCGGTTCACGTCGCCATCAGGCTTTTCCGGGGCGGTGCCGGTGAGTTGCCAGAGGCTGTCGAAAAACTGCTCGGCCGTCAGCCGCCTGGGAAGCGGCCCGAACCGGTCGCCGCTCTCGGCGGTGCCCTCATACGCAGGCGTGATGGCGGCGTAGGCCTCGGACGTGCAGATCGTGCGGAGCAGATGCTTGATGTCCCAGTCATGTTCCACGAGATCGGTCGCGAGCAGTTCCAGCAGGTCTTCGCTCCACGGTTCGGTGCGGAGGGCATCGACCGGATGCACGATGCCGCGGCCCATCAGGCGAGCCCAGATGCGGTTGGCGAGGTTGCGTGAGAGCCATCCGTTGTCGCGGTGGGTGATCAGGGCTGCCAGCTGCACGAGCCGCTCCTCAGGTGGCGCGGCTGGGTCCACCTGACCAAGGTCTTCAAACATCCAGCCAGGACTTGCCATCACGCCTGTCGCCTTGTCACAGCGGTGCAGTTCCAAAGGCTCCTTCGCCATCACCGCGGCGAGGTCGTAGGTTTCTTGGAGGGTCCAGCGGTCGACGAAGGAGTCGTGGCAGCTCGCGCACTTGAGGTTGATGCCGAGGAACGTCTGCCCCACGTTTTGAGCAAACTGGATTGGCACGGTCTGGCTGGAGTTGACCGTGCCTCGCCAGACGATGCCATCGATGAAGCCCCGCGAAGCGTCGCTCGGTGCAATCAGCTCACGCACAAACTCGTCGTAGGGCATGTTCTCCACAAGCGCCTGGTGCAGCCAGGTGGTGATCTGCTTGCGGCCCCCGGTGATGAAGCCGGTGCCGGTGTAGTCGTTGCGGAGCAGGTCATTCCAAAAGGTCAGCCAGTGCTCGGCGTACCGCAGCCGTGCGTCAAACTCCTCACCAAGCAGCCGCTCGACGAGGGCGTTGCGTTTGCCTGGGCTCGTATCGTGCGCGTAGGCCTCGACCTCGTCCGGCGGCGGCAGCAGGCCGGTCAGGTCGAGCGTGACGCGGCGGATGAACTGGCGGTCGTCAGCCGCGGGAAGGGGCTCGCGGCCCTGCTCGCGCGCCACGGCATCGATCACGCGGTCAAGCGGATGGTCGCGGCCGGGGAGTGCATCGGGGAGGTTCACCGGTTGCAGGGCAAGTGGCGGCTCCCAGAGCGTGCTCTGAAAGGCGAAACCAGGTTCCCAGGTCCCGCCGGCTGCCACCCAGGCAGTCAGCCGCTCGATCGCTGCAGGTGGCAGTGGTTCACCGTCGGAGGGCATCCGCTCATCGGGATCGGTGCTCGTGATGCGGCGAAGAAGTTCACTCTCATCCGGCTTGCCGGCCACGAGCCCTGCCAGTCCCGAGTCGCCACCTGCCGCGAGGTCGTCGCGGGTGTTCATCGAGAAGCCACCCTGACGTGCGTCACCGAGGTGACACTCGCCACAGTGCTGCTCAAGCAGCGGCACGATGTCGTGCACGAAATCGATGTCGTCCGTCTGCTCTGCTGCCCACGCCGAGGCAGACGTGATGAGCACCGCACACCACGCCAGCCCCTGCAGCATCCACCTACTTCCGGAAGCGACGGTCATTGGGCTTGTCTCGCGAGAGCGTGTAGGCCAGGAGGTCGAGCACCTCTTCCTCGCTGAGCGTGTCGAGCAGTCCGGCAGGCATCAGCGACTGTGTGGCTGGCAGCAGTTCCTCGATGTCTTCCCGAGCCACTTCCACAAACTTGGTGGCATCTTCGGGATCCGTGACGACCACAATCCGGTCGGGGAACTCGGCGACGATGCGGCCGGAAACGACCTTGCCGTCGACCGTCTGCACCACGCTCGCCTTGTACTGGTCGGAGACGACCTTGCTCGGCTCCACCATCGCCTCCACGAGGTCCTTCAGCTGGAATCGACCGCCGGCCTGGGTGAGGTCGGGGCCAGTGGCGCCGCCATCCTCGCCAAAGCGATGGCAGACCACGCAGCGAGCCGCCGCAAACGTGCGCTTGCCATGTTCAAAGTTGCGGCCCGAGTCGAGACGCTTCTCGGCCAAGGCCAGCACCTCGGCGGTGTTCCACTGGCGGCCTGGGCCTTCGGGCTTCGGCAGCGGTGGTGGCGTGTAGGGCTTGCGGATCCCGAGGGTTTCCAGGGCCATCTTCTGCGTGTCGCTGAGGGTGGCGAGATTCTCGTTCTCAATATTCAGCAAGAACTTGCGGAAACTGTTGCCGCCGGCCCACTCGCGGGCCCTGCCGAACCAGGCGAAATAGCCGCTGCGGTCGGCATCGGTCCAATGTTCCGGCTCGGCAACCGTTCGCAGGGCGTAGGCATAGTGGATCTGCAGCAGGTCGCCGCGCTTCTCCAGGGCCTCACGCACGGCTGAGCCGTAGCCCGCATTCCGCGTGATCAACTGCTGCAGGTCGTCTTCGTTGGGGGCGAGGTTCGTCGACTCGGCTGAGTCGGTGGGCTTGGCCAGCATGCCCACGAGTTTGGTCACGATCCCCGGGGCACGCACGGCCACAAGCAGGCTGGAGGCTGCTCGATCGAGATCAAACGAGCCTGAGGGAAACACCGGTGCGATCCGCGAGGCGATCCGCTGCTTCCAAGCATCGGACGGATTGCCAAGCCGCACGAGTGCCAACTCATAGGCCCGCACGAGATCGATCTTTGTCTGCGTATCCAGGTCGGTCGGGTCGATCGTCTCAAGAGCCGCAAGGACCGCTTCCTGCGACGCGGGTTCCGCCTGCCGGGCCACACCGACGGCAGCCGTGATACGGGCGTGAGGGTCTGTCAGGGCGAGTGCCTCTTCCTGCCACAGTTCCACCGGCTGGTGCTCCAGTGCGATGCGAGCGGCATAGCGAATGAAGCGGTCCGGGTGGCTGAGGAAGGGCAGAGCCATGTCAATCGCGCCACGGGAGTCGGCGACGGGGTGATGGAGTGCCTCCAGGTTTCGGCGGAGCTCTCGCTCACCAGCTCCCCGTGGATCGCGGGCATCGACCGGCGTGGTCGGGGCATCCCCTTGGTAGGTCACGCGGTAGAGTTCGCTCTGGCCACCGCGGCCGCCGACGGTGAAATAGATTGCTCCGTCGTGGCCGACGGTCATGTCGGTCAGCGGCAGAGGCGTCCGCGACACAAACTCCTCCTTGGTGCCGGAGTAGCTCGCGCCCTCGGGCGTGAGGTGGATCGCATACATCGTGCCAAACGTCCAGTCGCAGATGTAGAACGCCTTCTGGTACTTGGCCGGAAACTTCGTGCCGTAGCCAAACGACGCCCCGACGGGCGAGCCGGGGCCGATGTCGACGATGGCCGGCAGGCTGTCGGGGAACCGCGGCGACCATTTGGCGGTGCCGCTTCGCCACCCGAGTTCGCTGCCACTCGTCGCATGGTTCACGCGTGTGGGGCGATACCAGGGCGTGCCAAAGTCCCACTCCATGTCGGCGTCGTAGGCAAAGAGTTCACCGTCGGCGTTAAAGGCGAAGTCGTAGGGGTTGCGGTAGCCGGCGCTCCACAGCTCCCAGGATTTGCCGTCGGGATCGGTGCTCACGATGAAGCCGCCCGGGGCAAGCTTGCCCGCAGCATGACCGTTGCCGTCCCACATGCGGGCGATCACGGTGTCTTCATCCCAGTTGGCTGGCAGGCGACTGGAGCCTTCTTCAGAAAGTGTGACGCGCCGCTGCGACTCGCGGATGCCGCCCATCACCTGCGGTTCCGTGACGTTCGTCACCTCGAATGGAGGATCGGTGTGGTTGCCACAGATGATGAAGAGCTTCGTGCCATCTGGTGAGAGCTGGATGTTGTGAGGACCGTGCTCACCACCGCCGTTAAACGTCCGCAGCTTCTCGACCGCGTCGAGAGTGTCGTTGCCATCGGAATCAGTCACGCGGTAGAGGCCGCTGCCCGTGCCGCCGTTGCAGACGACGTAGAGCGCGTCGAAGGCCCACAGCAGGCCCTGGGCTCCGGTGATCTCGGCGGGAATCTTCTCGACAATGGTTTCGGTGGAGCCGTCGAGGGCGGCGGGGGTGATCCGCACGAGGCCTTTGTCACCTTGGTCGCTGGCGATCAGTCGGCCCTTGGGGTCGGTGGTCAACGAGACCCAGCTCCCAAGTTCGTCTTGCGGCACCACGAAGAGTCGCTCGACTGCAAAGCCTTCGGGAACGGCGAACCCGGCTGGGGGTGGAGCCGCCGTGGCACGCTTGAGAACGTCGCCCCAAGGCTGCGCTCCCGCCTGAGCGACCACGCGGAGGTCGACCGCCTTGTCGGGCCGACGGGCCACAGCGGCAGTCCAGCTGTCGTCGGTTTCCACGACGCGCGTGCCGCCGCCTGCCTCGGTGAGCACGAGCCGACAGGCGAAGCCAGCAATGCCCCCATCGTTGGCCACGATGGCGGTGAGTTCGTTGTCGCCATCCTTCACAGCCTCGGTGACATCCACCGCGATCGGCTGATCCCAGGCGCTGCTCTCGGCCACAACGTTGCCGTTGAGCAGGATCTGCATCCGGTTGTCACCCGAGGCCACGAGCACTGCCCGCTCGCAGTTGCCAGCAAAAGCCTTTGTGAGCCGGTAGCTGGTGTCGTTGTCAGGGCCCCAGATCCAGGCGGCGTTGGCCGGCTCGGGGAGCACCACCTCAGCGGCTTCAGGCTTCGCGGTGGCGACTGGCTGTGGCTCAGCCTTCTGCTGCCAGGTCGCGGCGTGTGCCCCTTCCGCGAGGCACAGCAGCGTCATGCCCGCGGCCAGAGAGCCAGCGGTAAGCGAGGCAAAGGGAAACGATCGAGCGCGGCGCAGCGAGAAAAACAACTGATGCATGGAAACAACCTTGGCCTGGAAACGCGGCGTGTGAAAACACGGTCCCTGATCCCCATAGGCCCTCCATGATAGTCGCCCGGGAAACGCATCCCAAGGGAAACTGGTCCTCTCGCGAAGACTGCCCGTTCCCGGCCTTTAGGCTGACGAGGTTCTGTCAAAACATGCGGGCTCGAGAGAAGCGTCTGGCTTACGCAGGCTCCGGCGGCAGCGGCTCGGCTGCGGCAGGCTCCGGCGGGAGAGGCACTTCTTCAATCTCGGGTGCGAGCCTGGTTTTGGTCGTCGTCCAGCCGCCAACCACCTGTTCGAGGTCGGCGAGCGTCTGCTGCAGGTCGGCTTTGAGCCGCTCGCGCCCGAGTTCGTAACGGAGCAGTTGCTGCCAGTTGTCGAGCAACTGCAGAAAGTCGATGTCGCCCACGGCGTAGGCTTGCGTCGACACCTCCAGCGTCTGCTCGGCCTTGGGGAGGATGTCGTCGGTGAAGAGCGCGAGCATCTGCGTATGGCTCTCAGCCTTCGCAAAGAGTTCGGTGACGGCTTCCATGGTGGCATCCTTCAGCGAGTCATACTGACGGGCTGAGGCGACGCTGCTGGCTTCTGCGGAATGCACGGAGGCATCCAACCGTTTGCGATAGATCGGCAGATTGATCCCGGCCGTCAGCAGGACGGCGTCTTGGCCATTCGAACTCGGGGCGAGCCCCGCATCGGCCACATCGATCCAGGCAAAGCCCAGCGTCACATCGGGCTTGTAGTCGAGGCGGGCGAGGTTGACTGCGCGCCGTTCCTTGGTGATCCGCGTCATGGCAGCATGCAGCTGCGGCCTGGCCGCGACTGCCTGTTGTCGCAGGCTCTCCAGATCTCGTGGCAGCTGGGTTTCGGGCAGGTCGGCAGGTGGCTCAAGCTCGGTGTCGGGAGCGACGTGCAGAAGCCGCGCAAGTTTCGCTCGTTCGGCGACCTTCCGCTGACGAAGGCTGATCAGGCTGTTTTCGAGCGCCGCGATTTCGAGGTCGGCGCGGAGCACATCCTGCAGGGTTGTTTGACCTGTCTCGTAGCGGCTGGTCGCCACCGACTGCAGCTGCTCCAGCAGTTTCCGCTCGGTTTCGGTCACCATGATCGCCTGCTGCACGTAGGCAAGTTCGTAGCAGGTCTTCTTCACTTTGGAGACCGTCTCAAGTTCCACCGCGGCCAGTTCGGCTCGGGCCACACTCGCCTCGGCTTCCGCAAGAGACGCGCGGGCGTCGAGTTTGCCAAACCAAGGGAACTTTTGATTGGCGTTCAAGATGAACTGAAACTCGCCAGCGGCTGTCTGGACGGGGGCAGGCTGGGCGACGGTGGTGAGCGCGGGGTCGGGAAGACTCCTCGCCACGGGCACTCGAAACGCGAGCGCCTCGACGCGCTTGCGGGCAGCGAGAATGTCGGGGTTCTGCGTGAGGGCGAGGTGCACATAGTCCTGCAGGGCATGTGGGCCTTGAAGAAGGTGCCGCTGCGCGAGCGTTTCCCCGGAGGTGTGCAGGGCCGTGCTTTGCGGCGTCGCCTGGCTGCGAGCGAGCCGTTGCATGCTGACTTCGGACAGGGGCAGGAGATCGGCATCCCGGAAGCGATCAGCGCGGCAACCGATCGCTGCAACCGCGATCGTCACCACACCGAACAGGTGGATTCCCAGGCGCTGAGCCACGCTGCCTACTCCTTCGTGGGTTCATCCGAAAGGGACGCGGCATAGAAGGAGTCGATCAGTGCCAGGTGCGTCTTGGGATCCTTCTCGATCTTGCGAAAACAGGCAGGGCAGCAGACAAAGACCACACGGCCTTCGACAATCTTCCATTCCGCCTTGGCTGGTAACGCTTCTTCCATCACCGGGCAGATCTTTTGGCTGGTGGCGATGTTCCTGTGGATCGTTGCCCAGTGGGCCGGGTCGATCTCTCGGTTGAGGCAGGCCTTGCAGCAGAGAAAGACCTCTTCTTCCTGGTCGCCGACCAAGACTTTGACCGGCGGGCCATGTTCGCCCAACGTGATCCCGGAAACCGGGCAGATCTTCTGCACGGCGCAATGGAGTTGATCCGGAGTGAGCTCGGTGGCGATGGCGGCCGACGGGAAAACGAGGGCGACCAGCGACAGCAGCAGCGGACACACGAGGCAGCGTTTCATGACAGGTCCTCCGAAGGGGTGGAGAGGGTAGGGAAACCGGGAGAGGGGCTCAAGGCAGCCTGAAGCGGCGTTCCCGTCGCGTGGGAGCCGTTTTCGGGGCCGAATCCGCTGCGGAGGCGAAGTTCGAGGTAGCCGCAGTAGATCGTGGGAACGACGAAGGTCGTGAAGGGCTCGACGAGCATGCCACCAAACACGGGCCAGGCCATGGCCCGTGCCACATCGCTTCCCCGGCCGGTGGAAAGCAACACGGGCACGAGGGCGGCCAGGGTGGTGAGGGTCGTCATCACGCAGGGACGAATCCGTTTCAGCCCTGCTTCGTAGACCTCACGACGCAGTTCCTCCACCGTCTCGATCCGTCGGTGCTGCAAACGATCGTGAATGAAGCTGGCCATCACGATGCCATCATCCGCAGCCAAGCCCGCTAGCGCGATGAACCCAACCCAGACGGCGGTGTTGAGTTCGATGCCGTTGATCGCGATCGCGAGCATGCCGCCAGCGCAGGCGATCGGGATCCCCGAAAAAACCACCAGCGAGACGGGGAGGTTGCGGAAGTGGAGATAGTGCAGCAGGAGGTTGATCAAAAACACGGAGGGAAGAATCCACAGCAGCCGCTCGTTGGCCTCGATCTGATTCTGAAACGACCCCACCGCTTCGAGTTCGAAGTTGCCTTCGGGAAACACAAGGCTTCCCTCCGTCCGCGCCTGACGCAGTCCTGCCATCACACCTTCGACTGTCTCGATCGCACCGCTGCCGGCAGGCGAGAACATCACATGGGCCACCAGGCGCGAGTTTTCGCTGTTAATCGCCCCAGGGCCCCAGGTGGTCGAGGCGTGCGCGAGCCGCTCAAGAGGCACGATGTCGCCAGTCGGCGTGACCAGCGGAAGCCGCGAGAGCTCTTCCAGCTGCTCGCGACGGTCGCGGGAAAAACGTACCTGAATCGGATACCGCTCGCGGCCTTCGACGGTGGTGGTGGCGTCGACGCCGCCAAGTCCTGCCGCGATCACCTCGTTGACCATCTGCGTGGTCATCCCGTACCGGGCGGCGGCCTCGCGATCGACCTCAAACTCCTGATAGGGCTTCCCCATCACGATGTCAGGGTTCACGGTCCGCGCGTCGACCAAGGGACTGGTGCGGAGGTGCGCCGCAACCGCGAGCGCCGCCTCGCCCAGGCCCTCGAGCGAATCGCCGTAGATGCGGATCGCCATCGACGCCTTGATGCCCGACTGCAGCATCACCACCCGGCCTTCAATGGGCTGCAGGGGTGAGGCCGGCGTGACGCCGGGGAGTGTGGCGACCTTGTTGATCTCGTTCCAGATGTCGTCCGCAGAGACGCCCGGCCTCCACGCCGCCTTCGGCCGTAGCATCACATACGTTTCGATCATCGCCGCCGGTGCAGGGTCGAGCGCGGAATCGATGCGTCCAATCTTGCCCAGCACATCAGCGACCTCAGGGATCTCACGAATCAGGGCATCCTGCGTTTGGAGAACCTGCATCGCTTGCGTGAAGCTGGCCGCGGGATAGAGGCTCGGCATGTAGAACCAGCTTCCCTCGTCAAGCGCGATCCAGTCATCGGTCGGCAGCCCCGTGAAGGTGTGCTTAGCCTCGACGTAGCCAGGCACGCCGTTGAGATCCGCCCCACACGCCTGGGCAAAACGTTCAAGTGGGGCAAGCAGGGTGGGAAGACCGAGCCAGGCGCCGAGCCCCAAGAAGAAGAGCAGGCCTGGAAGCGCGAGCATGGCTCCCTTGTGATGCAGGGCAAGACGCAGACGCCCTGCGTAGAGCCACCGCACGAGGCGGCTGGCGGGGTTCGATTCCATGGGCGAGAGCTGCTCGCGGCTGAACCACCAGCCAAGACCGGCGCCCAACAGGGCCAGGCCCACCACCACCACCGGCCTGGGAACAGACGCGCGATCGACGAGGAGATCTCCCCACACCAGGCCCCCGAGAATGGCGAGGCAGGTGCCTAGGCCGACGGCTGTGAGCAGGCTCTTGAGGAATGACCGACGGGCCGACTGGAGAAAGATCCTGGCGAGGACGGGCACGACCGTCACCGCCACGATCAGACTTGCTCCGAGCGCAAAAGTTTTGGTCCAGGCCAGGGGCGTAAAGAGTTTGGCGTCGCGGCCGGTGAGGAAAAAAACAGGCAGAAAACTGACAATCGTCGTCGACACCGCTGTCATCACCGCTGGCACCACCTCTGTTGCCGCGGAGCGGATGACTGTCAGCCGTGCCTCGGCTCGTGTCTGACCTGGGTGAGGTGGCGTCGTGCGTTCCCACTCGGCGAGGTGATCGTAGATGTTCTCTAGCACAATGATGCCCATGTCGACCATCGTGCCAATCGCGATGGCGATCCCAGCCAGCGACATGATGTTGGCATCCACTCGGAAGAGCTTCATCGCAGCGAAGGCCATCAAGACGGCGAGTGGGAGCGTGACAGCGATCAGGAGGCTTGCCTGAATGTGGAGCAGGAACAGCGCGACCACGATGATCGTGATGATCGTTTCCTGACTGAGGGCTTCGGTGAGTGTCTGGATGGTTTCATCAATCAGCCCGCGACGGTCGTAGACGCCGACGATGCGGATCCCGTCGAGCTCTGGCTCGAGCGACGCAATCTTGGCCTTGATGCCTTCGATGACCGCCCGTGGGTTGGCGCCGTATCGCATGATCACGACACCACCCACCGCTTCGGCACCGTTGTGGTCGAGCGCCCCTCGGCGGAACGCAGGCCCCAACTGGACCTGCGCAATGTCCTTGAGCCGAACCGGGATCCCATCGCGCGTGGTGATCACAGTCTGCTCGATCTGGTCGAGCGTTTCTGGCTGCGTTTTTCCTGAGCCAATAAAGCCGCGTCCGCGGACAAGAAACTCAAGGCCTCCCTGTTCGACCGTCTTGGCCCCAACATCGATGTTGGCAGCGCGGACTGCGGCCACAACGGAAGCCAGTGGAATCCCGTGATAGCGGAGCCGATCCGGGTCCACGTCCACCTGATACTGCCGCACGTAGCCGCCAATCGAGGCCACTTCCGCCACACCGTCGACCGACTCAAGCGCATAGCGAATGAAAAAATCTTGGCGAGAGCGCAGTTCGGCGAGATCGACGCCGGGGGGAGGGTCGAGCACGTAGAAGTAGATCTGGCCAAGGGCCGTGGCGTCGGGGGCGAGCTGTGGGGTGACCCCTTGTGGGAGCGTGCCGGTCACCGTCGTGAGCTGTTCGGCGACGCGCGAGCGGGCCCAGTAGAAGTCGATGTCATCAGCGAACGTGACCTGCACGAAACTGAAACCGAACATGCTCTTGCCGCGGACGCTCTTGGCACCCGGCACCGCCTGCAGCGCCACCGACAAGGGATAGGTGATTTGGTCCTCCATGTCTTTGGGGGAGCGGCCGGGCCATTCACTCAGCACGATCACCTGGTTCTCCCCAACATCGGGGATCGCATCGACAGGTATCGTCTTGGCTGCATGCCAGCCGTAGGCAGCCAGGCCCACTGCCGCCAAGACGACCACCAATCGCTCCCGCAGGCAGAAATCAACAAGCCGCGTAATCATGGTGCCTCCGGTGTGACGGAGGTGTCCGGTGACACGGGGATCAGCCGCATCGTTCCTGCGGCTGGCAGGGGAGGTGCGTCACCGTTGTCCAACTCGGGTTCGGCAGGTCGCATCGTTCCTGTCGCCGGGCGTGGCGGCGCTGCAGCCGGCTCGTCGGACGTGGGGAGCCGCATCGGGCCCATTGGGGGGAGATCGCCCGGTTCGTAGGTCGCTTCGGGAGTCATCGGCACCGGGACCACCGTCTGGGCGATGGTGGGATCAATGAGCGAAGGGTTGCCCACGAGTTGCATCTGGGAATCGATGAGGAAGTTGCCATTGCGAGCCACCTGTTCGCCTTCGGCGACGCCCTCACGGATGGCGATGTCGGTTCCGAGCACCGGCCCGAGGACGACCTGCCGCAGTTCGAAGCGCCCCGGGTCCGTTTCCACGTAGACGACGCTGTGGCTTCCCGCACTTAGCACGGCGTCACGGGGCACCACGAGCACCGTGGGCGTGACGTCTGGGTTGTCGGTGAAGCCGAGCGCGGTGGCGGGCACCAGCGGCATGTCGCACACCGGGCACGCGCCGGGTTCGTCGGCGGTGATATGCGGGTGTCGTGGGCTGATCCACCGGCCTGCGAGTTCGGGGTCGTACACCGCATCGCCGCTTCCCAGCGGGACTTCAATCGTGGCGGTGGCAAAGTCTCCGATGCGGAGCAGCCGGTCGGCGTTTGGCATCACCACCCGTATGCCGACGGTCCGCGTGCGGGGGTCGACCAGTGGATCGATGAAGGCCACACGTCCTTCGAACACGCGTCCTGGCAGAGACTCAAGCTTGGCGTGCACCCGCATGCCGTACCGCACGAGGGAAGCGTCTTCTGGAAACAGTTTGAGCATCAACCACACGTCGGAGAGCTCTGCGAGTTCGTAAATCGTGTCCCCCTCCGACACGTACTGCCCTTCCACAACCGCTTTCTCAACCACCGTGCCACGCGTGGGTGCCAACAGTGGCAGTCGGCTGTCGGCGCGGCCGCTGCGTTCGAGCTCGTCGATCTGTCCATCGGTCATGCCGAGTTCGACAAGCCGCTGGTGGGCACTGCGGAGGAGGTTTTCGTTCACCGTGGAGACCCGCTGGAGCGGGCCGTTTGCGGTCTCGTCGCGTGCCTTGCGAGCGAGAAGAAACTCCACTTGCGCGGAATAGAGCACCGGCGAGTAGAGCACTGCGAGCGTGTCGTTCTCAGCCACTTCGACGCCGGTGTAATCGGCGTAGAGCTGTTCGATGCGTCCGTCGACGTAGGCAGCGAGGGTTTTTCGTCCCCCTTCGTCGTAATCGAGCATCCCCAGGCTTTCGATCATGTGCGTGGCGGCTACGTTTTGCACAGGCACCGTCTCGATCCCCGCCACACGCCGAGCGACTGGGTCGATGATCACTGACCGTCCATCGCCGGATCCGGCGCGCGTGGCCGCGGGGACAAGAGCCATCCCACACACCGGACACCGGCCGGGCTTTGGGCTGGGGGGCGTGCACATCATCGGACAGATGTAGCTCGTGCCTGACGGGTGGTCGTGATCGTCCGCCTTGCCTGCGTCAAACGCAGGGTTGTGCAGCCATCCCTGCTGCTGCACGACACCGAGGATCAGAAAGGCCGTTGTCAGAAAGCCCAGGAAGAGCAGCGGCTGAAGCGCGAGCTTGACCCACCACCAGAGTGGTGCGAAGGAGCCGTGAGCGCGGGCCTCGGCATGACAGGGCGGCGTGTGTGCGGTGAACACCGTCGGCTCGGGGGGAGATGGGTGCATGGGGGCGTCCGGATCGTGGAGGAGGTCCGCAGAGGCCCGCAGCCAGGCCGGCGGATAGGAAGAAGACGTGACGGAACGCATCGCCTTAGGGCGCAAGCAGCCGTGCGTCTGCTCGTCGCGAGAGGGTCACTGCGCAGCGTCACACTGAGGAGCGGACGCCTACGTTCGCCAGCAGCAAAGGAGGGCCAACTGGCGTTGCAGCGGCGCTCGTGACGACATGCGTGTTGCGGCGGGACGCGGCCCTTCCGCCGCAGCCGCGCACAGCAGCGAGGTCGTGTTCGAGGGGCTCAGCAGATCGAGCGATGTCTCGTGGTCACCCGCTGGCGAAGGGGCCATCGGGAGCCGCGGGGCGTCGGGTGTCTGACGAGCCGAGCAGCCGCAACCGCTGGGAGCATCCGGAGACGTGTCACGCATCTGCGGCGAGAGGGACACATCCTGCGACTCTTCGGCTAAGGTGCCTGTATTCGTGCAACAGCAGCAGGCGGCCGTGCCGCAGCAGCCAGCGGCTTCACGTTCAGCCGTGACGAACACGATCGCTGACGACACATCACCGTTGGCGATTGCGCGTTCCGAGACGAGTTGTGGGAGTCCGCGACCATCGACCGCCAGCATCGCGGTGATCACCAGCACGCGAAGAAGAACGGGACAACGCATAAACCCCTCACCATCGCAACTCTGTCGCATCCACAACCAATCGTCGCTAGCAGGTCCGGCAAATGCAAGCGACGTTACTTGGGGGTGTCTGCGGCGGCGGGGTTTTCCAGGGGCACGATAACCGGCCATCCGGGAAACTCTTGCGGCACGCCAGCCACCCGGCTCAAGAAGCGTGGGTAGCAGTGCAGTTCCACGGCGTCCTCTGGGAAGTTCCAGACGGCCACGCCGAAGCCATCAGCCCGCTTGGTCTCGTCGTTTCGATCCTCGGGGTTCGCGTAGGCGAGCATGGTGATCTTGTTGCCCAAGCCATCCTCATAGTCGCCCGTCCAGGGAAGCGGGCTGCCGGGCACGGGGCCCTTGCCTGGCTGTTCATCTTCGGGATGCCACCAGCGTCCGTAGATCGTGTTGACGAGTGCTGGCGACGTGAAGGCGTAGGGGCCGTCACGGTACGCGTCGATGCCATGCTGCACGACGACGGCAAGGTGCTGATCGCCGCAGAGGTGCACGGCGCCGGCGTGCTTGATCAGCCGCAGGGCGGCGTTGCGTTCGCTTTGTGGCCAGCCGTTGCAGTCGAGATCGGCGAGCAGCCGGTTGCTCGGGTCGCCATGCAGGTGCACCGCGCCACAGAACGCCGTCTGCGAGAGCACGCTCTTGGCACGCACGCCGGTGTGGTCATCGGCCCACCGTGCCAGCCATGCCATCTGCCGCTCGCCAAGGAGCTCAAGGCCATCGAGATCGATCGCCGCCCGGTCGTAGGTGGGGTCGGTGATGTGATCGGGGCGGGGGCCGAGTTGGGGAATCGTGCCCAGGGGGCCGGTCTTGAACTTGCGGTCTTCGAGGATCGCGAAATCCACCCCCCCCACGATCAGCCTCGTGAAGTAGACCGTGATCCCCTGCTCAACCGGTGCAGGGTCGACCGGGTCAGGGAGGTGCCAGGTCTGTTGCCGCTGGACCATGTTCACGTAGTCGGCCGGGTAGTAGTAGCCACCATCGGCACCGGCTTTGTCCATTGCCCGCTTGCCATTGGCTCCCCACAGGTTCGGGTGGCCCACATCGTGATCATCAGGGATCGTCACGGCGGGACGGTCGCGGAGCACATCCCGAAACTGAAGGCCAAACTCGATCCAGCCGACGGTGTGCTGGGTGTGGCGGTAGGTCTGGTCGCCAGCAAAGAAGAGGAGGTCGGGGTCGGCTGCCTTGAGATTGGTGACGAGTTCTTCGCGTGCGCCGGGGGTCCGTGAGGAGTTGCAGCTCATCACGCCCACCGAGATCTGTGGCTTGTCGCGTGGGTCGCGGCGCACGATTCCTTCAAACACCGCGGCTTCCCCATGCCTCACGCGGTAGCGGGTGTTGCGGGAAGCATCCCACTGGTCGACGCGGAAGTGCGCATCCCAGCCTGGGTAGCTCACAGAGCTCGTGGCGACCTGCTGCCAGCCGCGACCAGCGTCAATCTCCAGGCGAGCTTCCATCGCTTCGCCAGGCTTGAGTGGGAAGAGCTGGGCGGTGAGTTTGAGGGTGGCCTTTCCATCGGAAGGAGCCACATCGACGCTGTAGATCGCAAACGCGATCACGTCTTCACGTGCGACGTCGAGTGGGAAGGGAGAGCCTTTGGCATCTTTCGTCCACCAGGAACCTGTGGCCCAGCCATCAAGGGCAGGCATCTCGCTTCCAAAGGGTGTGGCTGCGAAGCCCTCTGCGGGAACCACCTCTGCGGCCTTGGCAGACGGAAGGCAGATGGCCAGCAGCAACAACCAAAGCAAGCGGGTTCCCTGCGTCATCGGAAGTTCCTTTCGTGAAGAAGCCGGAAGGCTGTTCTGAGTGGCATGTTCTACCAATCGCGGCCACAATACGTATTCGGGTGGCGAACGTGTGCCTGCTGGCATCCCGCGACCGAGAGAATCCTTGGGTTGTTGCTAAGGATTCGTCAACCGACGTGTGGCCGGATTCACCCGGCTCTCCTCAAACACTGGAGCTGAGCCGAGATGCGATGGATGCTGATCTGTGTGCCGGCGGCGTTCGCGCTGCAATGGATGGATGCCAACCCCGTGCTCGTTTTTTGCATGGCACTGGCCGCAGTGATTCCGCTCGTGGACGTGATGGGCTCATCGACGGAAGGCATTGCAGCCAAGCTTGGGCCCACGATCGGCGGCCTGCTGAACTCCTCGCTGAATAATTTGCCGGAGTTCATCATCGGTGCGGTGGCGCTGGCGAACGGGCTCTCGGCGGTGGTCAAGGCGTCGCTCACCGGATCGATTCTCGTCAACCTACTCGTGGGGCTGGGGGCCTCGATGTTTATTGGAGGCATCAAGTTCGGCCCGCAGAGGTTTGATAAGCGGAATCTGCAGGTCTCCGGCTCGATGCTCCTGATGTGTGCATTCTGCTTCGTGGTGCCTGCCGTGTTTCGCATCGGCACGCCAGAGGGCACGCGTGATCTCTCCACAGAGATCGCGGTGGTGCTGTTGGTGGTCTACGTCCTGAATGTGTTTGTCACCATCTTCGGGAGCTCCAGTCAGGGGATGTCGTCAGATGCTGCCGAAGAGGGAGGCGAGGAGGGGCCCCCCGCTCCGATGTGGAGAAGCTTGGTGGTGCTCGGTGTGGCCGCGGTGGTGCTTGGCCTGGTGAGCGACATCCTTTCTGAGGCCCTCGAGCCGACGGCCGCGAGGCTCGGTCTCTCCAACACCTTCAGCGGTATCGTGCTCTTGGGTGGCGTGGGTGGTATTGGCGAGGTGCTCACCGCCATTCGCTTTGCCCGCGCAGGGCGCTCAGAGCTTGTGCTCGGCGTGACAGTGGGGTCGACGATTCAGATGGTGCTCCTGATCGCACCGCTGCTGGTGCTCTCAGGGTTGGCCCTCGGGCAGCCGATGAACCTCGCGTTTACCAGTTTTGAGGTGGTGGCCATCGTGCTGGCGTCGCTTGTGGCTCGTGAGTTGATCGAGGATGGTCGCTCCAACTGGCTCGAAGGTGTACTCCTGCTGACGATGTATTTGATATTGGCGTTTGGTTTCTACCACCTGCCCGATGATGTGGTGGAGAGCGAGATGATGCAGATCAATGGGGACGCCGCCGCAGCTTCTGCCTCGCCGTGAGGCCTGACACGATGCTGGTGTGGTGGCGGTCTGAAGTCTGACCCAAGGGGAGGGGCGATGGGTGTGCGCGGAACGACGGTGCTGGGGTGTGCGCTGGCAGGAGCGCTGGCGATGGTTTGGGGGTCGGCCGATGTCGTGTTGGCAGCCGAGGCGCAGCGGCCCAACGTGGTGGTCATCCTCGCCGACGATCTTGGCTTCTCCGACATCGGTTGCTACGGCGGCGAAGTCGTCACGCCAAACCTCGATCAGCTCGCCGCCGGTGGTGTGCGGTTCACGCAGGCCTATAACACCGCTCGCTGCTGGCCGAGCCGCGCTGCTTTGCTGACCGGTTTTTACGCCCAGTCTGTCGGCCGCGATTCCTTACCGGATCTCGATGGGAAGGGAGCCCTCAAGGGAGGCGGTCGCTCCCGTCGGCCCGCATGGTCGCCGTTGCTCGCGGAGATGCTGCAGACGGCGGGATATCGGTGTTACCACTCCGGCAAGTGGCATGTGGATGGAGATCCGCGGGAGCAAGGGTTTGCTCGCTCTTTTGATGCCCTCGGCCCAGGCCAGAGCAACTTCTTTGATTCCAACGGCGTGCGCGAAGACGGCGAGCCGATCGAGGGGGACGAGAACTTCTACATCACCGATGCGATCGGCGATCACGCGGTCCGCTGCCTGACCGATCACGCAGCCAACCACGCGGAGTCCCCGTTCTTTCACTACATCGCCTTCACCTCACCGCACTTTCCGCTGCATGCCCCTCAGGAGGCGATCGAACGCTACCGCGAGGTGTATCGAGAGGGCTGGGAGAAGGCGAGGCAAAGCCGCTTCAGTTGGCTCAGTGAGCACGGTTTCATTCGCAGTCCTCTGTCGGCGGTGGAGCGGGAACTCGGGCCACCCTATGCCTTTGACGATGTGCTCCCCACGATCGGCCCGCAGGAAGTCAACCGGCCGGTCCCGTGGACGAGCCTGACGACTGAACAGCAGGAGTTTCAAGCGATCAAGATGGCGATCCACGCGGCGATGGTGGATGTGATGGATCGCCAGATCGGCCAGGTGCTCTCGCAGCTCCGCGACATGAAGGCCCTCGACAACACGCTCGTGATCTTCGCCAGCGACAACGGGGCATCCGCGGAGATGATGATTCGTGGAGAGGGGCATGACCCTGCCGCTGCACCGGGGTCTCGCAAGACCTTCCTCTGCCTGGGACCAGGCTGGTCAACGACGGCCAACACGCCCTTCCGTCGCCACAAGACCTGGACCCACGAAGGCGGCATCGCCACGCCTTTGATCGTGCACTGGCCCGCCGGCATCAAAGCCACGGGGGACCTCCGCGACGCGATGGTGCACCTGGCAGATGTGACGCCGACGGTGCTCGAGGTCACGGGTGTGTCCCCGCCCACAGAGTATGGTGGGCTGCAGATGCCGCCAATGCAGGGACGCAGCTTCGTGAGAGCGCTCGAAGACGAGACGGCGACCATTCACGACGAACTTTGGTGGTGTCACGATGAGCACCGTGCGGTGCGGGTGGGAGACCACAAGCTTGTGGCCTCGAAGGGGGAGCCGTGGGAACTCTACGACCTTGCCGCGGATCGCTGTGAAACCACCAATCTCGCGGCCTCGATGCCACAGCGGGTGGCGGAGCTGGAAGCGGTCTGGACGCGGATTGCGAACGAGTGCCGGACGCTGGCCACGGATCCCGATCCCGCACGTGCCCTTGCCGCGGAAACGGCTGGGGTGCCAAAACCCGCGTTTGGCAGGCGTCCCAACATCATCTATGTGATGACCGACGACCAAGGGTATGGCGACGTGGCGGCCCATGGGAATCCCCTCCTTGTCACACCCACGCTCGACCGGCTCCGCAACGAGAGCGTGCGTCTGGCTGAGTTTCATGTGAGCCCTACCTGTTCACCGACACGTGCTGCCTTGATGACCGGGCGGCATGAGTTTCGTTCGGGCGTCACGCACACGATCCAAGAGCGCGAGCGGCTGGCGCTCGACGCGGTGACCTTGCCGCAGATGCTCTCGTCGGCGGGGTACACCACAGGCATCTTCGGGAAATGGCATCTTGGCGACGAAGAGGCCTACCAGCCGGGAAAGCGGGGCTTTGATCGCGTTTTCATTCACGGAGCCGGTGGCATCGGCCAGAGCTATCCCGGCAGCTGCGGTGACGCCCCGGGGAATCGCTACCTCAACCCAGTGATCCGCAGCGATGGGACGTTTGTGTCGACCCGCGGCTACTGCACCGATGTGTTTTTCGGAGAGGCGATTCGCTGGATCGACGAGGCCCGCAAAACGGATGAGCCCTTCTTTTGCTACCTCACTCCCAACGCGCCCCATGCGCCTTACGACGCCCCTTTTGGCAGCCGTGATCGTGTGCTCGCGCGGGCTGGCGAGGAGAGCATCAAGGTGCAGGGCAAGCGGTCGGCGGAGGATGTCGCTTCGTTCTTGGCGATGATCGAAAACATCGACACCAACATGGGCAAGTTGCTCGCGAAGCTGGACGAGTGGGGCATCGCCGACGACACGCTGGTGGTGTTTACCACCGACAATGGCACGGCCGCCGGCAGCAGTGTGTTTAACGATGGCATGCGAGGTGCGAAGGGTTCTCCGTACCGGGGAGGGACACGGGTGCCCGCGTTCTGGCGGTGGCCAGGGGTGTTGCCTGAGGGGATGGATGTGCCGGCAGTGACCGCGCACATCGATGTTTTGCCGACGCTCTGTGAGATTGCTGGTGCGGAAGTGCCCGAGGTGGTGGCGGGGCGGCTGGACGGACGGAGCCTGGTGCCACTGCTCACCAATCCTGCTGAGAGCTGGCCCGATCGCCCACTTTTTACACACGTCGGGCGCTGGGAGCGTGGCGGGGCGGCGGAGGCCAAGTTTACGAACTGCCGCGTGCGTGAGGGGCGGTGGAGCCTCGTGCATCCGGGCAAGCAGACGGCTGCGTGGGAGCTCTACGATGTCGAGCACGATCCGGGCGAGTCGACCAACATCGCCGCGCAGCATCCCGCGGTCGTCGCGCGGCTTGTCGCCGCCTACGACACGTGGTGGGCGAGTCTCGACGGGGCGCTCGTCAACGAAGAAGTCGATGGCCCTGAGGAAAACCCGTTTGCGGCCGCCTACTGGCAGCAGTACCCCCCGCATCCCACCTTTGCCGATGTGCCTTATGGCCCGCATCCCAAGCAGCGGCTCCATTTCTGGAAGACGCCGCTGGCTTCGGTGGACTCTCCAGCGCCGCTGCTGGTGTTTATTCACGGCGGCGGCTGGCAGGCTGGTGATCGGCTCTCGGGGCTCGGGGCGATGCTCCCTGAGATGCTCGAAGCGGGTATTTCGGTGGCCTCTGTGGAATACCGCTTCATCAACGAAGCGATCGAGGCCGGGATCTCACCGCCGGTGAAGGCGCCGCTGAGCGACGCTGCGCGTGCTGTGCAGGTGCTGCGGAGCAAGGCGAACGAATGGCAGATCGATCCCACAAGGCTGGCGGCCTCGGGCGGGTCTGCCGGGGCGTGCAGCAGCCTTTGGCTTGCGTTCCACGACGACATGGCACAGCCAGAGAGCGACGATCCCGTTGCCCGTCAGTCGACACGGCTGCTCGCTGCGGCAGTGAATGGTGCGCAGACGACGCTCGATCCGGCTCAGATGAAAGCCTGGACGCCCAACAGCCGCTACGGCGGGCATGCCTTCGGTTTTATGCAGACGATTGCCAATCGCGACAGTCAGTTCGCCGAGTTTCTCGCCGCCCGTGAGAGGCTGCTGCCTGAGATCGAACAGTACTCACCCTTTGCCCTGGTCAGTTCAGATGATCCTCCTGTGTACCTGGCCTACAACAACGCTCCCGCGCTGGGGGAGGCAGCCAAGGATCCCACGCATTCCGCGAACTTCGGCCTCAAGCTTGAAGAGCGGCTGCGGGATGTGGGAGTGGGCTGTGAGTTGGTCTATCCCGGGGCACGCGACGTGGTGCATCCGACCGTGTCGGCCTACCTGATCGATGTGCTCAAGGGCGCGGGCGGAGTTGGGAGCCGTGGGGTTGGCCGTGAGTAACATGGATGCGGCGACTGTGTCAGGCAGGATCCGTCCCTGTGGTCGTTCACACCTTCCGGCGATCCGTGAGATCTTCAATGAGGTGATTCTCACCTCGACCGCGCTCTTTGAGTATGAGCCACGTTCGTTGGAAGCCGTCACGCAGTGGTTCGCCGTGAAAGAGACTGCGGGGCTGCCGGTGCTGGGATGCTTTGCTGCCGACACCGATGTTCTGCTCGGCTTCACGAGCTACGGTCCGTTCCGTCCGTTTGCGGCCTACCGCTTTACGGTCGAGCACTCGGTGTATGTGCACGAGCAGCACCGAGGGCATGGTGTGGGCCGCGAGTTGCTCGCAGCGATTCTCGAGACAGCCCGGGCGGCAGGGATGCATCTGATGGTGGGTGGCATCGAGGCGACCAACACGGCCAGCATCGAACTCCACCGGCGGTTTGGCTTCACCCATGCGGGTCGCATTCACGAAGCGGGGCACAAGTTTGATCGCTGGCTCGATCTCGATTTTTACGAGAAGCGGCTTGCGGATCGCGAGTAAGCGGTTGCGTGCCGACTGCTCGCGCCGTTGGTGTCGTTCTGGCGGATCAGCACGCTGAGCACGCGTGCCCGGCGGCGTGCGTCTCCATGCAGGGTGTGGGGCACGCGGGCGTCGAGATAGACCGAGTCGCCCTCGAAGAGCTTTTCGCTCTGATCGCCATACACGAGACGCACCTGCCCATCGAGAACGTGAAGAAACCGCTCGCCAGGCTCGTGCGTTGGAGGTGCATCGCAGCGCCCTTTGCGAAGATGCAAGACGGTGGTTTCCATGCTGCGGCCTCGCCAGGCCTCGGTGAGGTGCTCGACATCGTGGGAGGCTCTGGGAGTCTTGGCTTCGTCGACCCGTCCGTTTCCATTTCTGGTGATCGCGAGTTTGGGGCGGACGAGCAGACCATCGACGAGATCTTCCACGCCGCAGTCCAGCACTTCGGCCAGCCGCACGAGGCCTTCCAGCGAGGGCGTCAGGAGGCCGTTTTCAAGTTTGGAAAGCCAGCTGACCGTGAACTCGGTTCGGGTGACGACATCTTCGAGCGTCATGCCGCGCGTCTGGCGAAGTGTTTTCGCCTTACGGCCGAGTTCAACAGTGTTGACCCCGTTTGTCATGTGAACCCCATTCGCACCGATGTAGAGAAATCGCCGGCGATGCGAGCCCCCTCCGGTAAGGAGCGGGCTCATACATCACGGCGATGCGGTGCGAAGTATGCCACTGCGGGGTGAGCCCCGCAAGGCGAGGGGGTTGTTGTGGTCGGTCGCGGGGCGGCGGCAGATTAAGCGCCGGGGCGGCGGAAGTGCCGGTAGGCCTGAAGCACGTCGTACAGGTCAGCCGAGATGGTGATCGAGTCGCTTTCGAAGTCGGTCAGCCAGGTTCGGTTGCTCGCGACGGCGTCGGCCAGCAGCGGCAGCACTTCGCCGAGGCTGATGGTCACCGTATCGGCCGCAGAGCCGGTCTGCAGCAGGGAGACGGACGACTGGTCGTAGTCGGGCCCGTTGTAGATCTTCAGTTTCCGCAAAGCCATGAGGCACACTCCCTTGCCCGTCTCGCGCACGAAGGAGGAAGAGAGACGTCTCACCTGCGACCAGACTGCTTCCAGCGTCGTGTCGCCTTCCTACCACCCTCTGTGTATCGGCCACCGGGTGGTAAGAAGTTTGATGATTTTTCCGCGGGGATCCTTAGATCGCAGAACCCTTTGCTGAGGTCAGGCTTTCCAGTCGGCCTTTGCGGAAGGCATCGCCCATCGCCCTGGGCACAAGGGCTTCGGCCTCGAGCAGCCGGGCCCGGTTTTCCGCGGTGGCGGCCTTCATTTCTTGTTCGCGGGCGATTGCAAAGGCGCGTCGCTCCTCGGCTTTGGCACGGGCCACCCGGGTGTCTGCCTCGGCCTGATCGGCCTGCAGCCGAGCCCCGATATTCTCGCCAATATCGATGTCGGCGATATCGATGGAGACAATCTGAAAGGCGGTCTGGGCATCAAGGCCACGTTCCAGCACCGCCTTAGAGATCTGGTCTGGATGCTCCATCACGGCGAAGTGTGTTTCGGACGAGCCGATGGAGGTGATGATCCCTTCGCCGACCCGAGCGATGATCGTTTCTTCGGTTGCCCCGCCGATCAGCTGTTGGATGTTGGTCCGTACCGTGACCCGGGCACGAATCCGCAGTTCGACACCGTTCTTCGCGACCGCGGAAAGAAACGTCTTGCCGCTGCCTGGATCGGGGCAGTCGATCACCTTGGGGTTCACGCTCGTCTGCACCGCGTCGAGGACATCCCGGCCCGCGAGGTCGATGGCGCAGGCACGATCGAAGTCGAGATCGATGTCGGCCCGGTGCGCGGCAATGAGGGCTCGGATCACGCGGGGCACGTCGCCGCCGGCCAGGTAGTGCGCCTCGAGTTTTTGCGTTGGGCAGCCGGCACCAATCGAGGCTTGGATGGCCATGATCTTGGCCTGCACGATCGTGCGGGCGTTGACCTTGCGGAGGCTCATGCCGAGCAGTTCCAAAAATGTCACCGGGGCCTTCGACCAGTAGGCCTGAAACCAGATCTGCCCGTAGTTGAACACCATCAGCAGCATCACCAGGGCCAACAGCCCAAGGAGAACGGCCAGTCCAACGATTACTTGCGGGGGCATCAGGAAATCTCCAAAGCGAAGGCAAACCGACTTCGGTCTAGCCTAGTTCGCGACGTCGAGCGACGCAAAAACGCGGAGAATCGGGGGGGTTGTGTCAGGCTGATTGGGGCGAGTCTGCCCGGCTGTGCTCGATCCAGCCTCCCCCGAGCACGCGGTCACCTGCGTACACGACGGCGGCCTGGCCGGGTGAGAGGGCGCCTGGCCAGGGGGCGGCATCGGTCGGGAGAGATTCGGCTTGGCCGGTGAAGCGAACGTCAAAGCGGCCGCCAGGAAGCGGGGTGACAACGGCAGGCGCTGGTGGCTGGCTGCTGCGGCACTGCACGAAGCATTCCAGTTCGCCGGTGGGCTCCTCCACCAGCCAGCTTGCATGGCCCGCGGTCAGTTGCTGCTGCGGCACTTCGCTGCGTGGGCCCACCACGACCCGACAGCCCTCGGCCTCAATCCGCACCACGTAGAGCCGTTCACCGGTGGCGATGCCGGTGCCGTGGCGCTGGCCCACGGTGAAGTGCTCGATGCCCTGGTGTTCCCCAAGCACCTCACCTCGTGTCGACACCACGGGGCCCGCGCGGGAGCCTCCAAGGATCCGGCCAACGAGGGCGGGGTGCTGCCCTGGGGCCACAAAGCAGATCTCCTGGCTGTCGGGCTTATCGGCAGTGGCGAGACCGAGATCGGCGGCGCGGGCGCGAACCTCTTCCTTCGTGCGGTCCCCGACCGGCAGGAGCATGCGGCCGAGTCGTGCGCGGGGAACTTCAAAGAGGACATACGACTGATCCTTCCCACGGTCGCGGCCGCGGGCAAGCCGGCTATCACCGTCAGGCTCGTGCAGCAGACGGGCGTGATGGCCTGTGGCCACGTGGCTCGCGCCGACGGCGTCGGCATAGTCGAAGAGCCGGCCAAACTTCAGCCAGGTGTTGCAGCGGACGCACGGATTGGGGGTGCGGCCGCGGCCATACTCGTCGGCGAAGTAGTCGATGATCCGGTGGAAGTCTGCGGAGAGTTCGAGCGGATAGAGCGGGATGCCAAGCCGGTCTGCGACACGCTTCGCATCGAGGGCATCCTCGACGCTGCAGCAGCCTTGGTGACCAGGGCGAGGGGTGGCGTCGAGCACAGGCAGGCTTCCAACCGCAGCCGGGGAGCCATGCCGCATAAACACGCCAAGCACGTCATGCCCCGCCTCCACGAGCATCGCCGCGGCGACACTCGAGTCGACTCCTCCACTCATCGCGACGACCACCCGAGATCGCATGTCAGGCTCCGGTCACTTCGCGAATCGATTCACCAAGAATGTCCACCATGCGGTCGAGCTGCTCAGTTTCCACCGGGTAGCACGGCGCGAGGTTGTAGACATCCCCACGGAGCCGCGAGAACATCCCGCGGGCCTGCGTGGCCGCATGCACACGTGGGCCGATCCGCTCGGCAGCGGGAAACTCTTCCCGAGTGGATCGGTCGGCAACAAGTTCCACCGCGGCCATCAGGCCCAGGCCTCTCACCTCCCCCACATGCGAGAGCGAGGTAAGCGAGCCGAGCTGACGCCGAAGATGTTCTCCCGCAGCTGCGGCCCGGTCGCGGAGGCCTTCCCGCTCGATCAGGTCGAGGGTCGTGTTGGCCACCGCGCAGGCCACTGGATGGCCGGAGTAGGTGGCTGCGTGCATCCACGTTTCGCGGCCTTCAGCGGAGCGGATCGCCTCGGCGAGTTCGTGGCGAAAGCCGACACCTGCGAGCGGAAGGTATCCGCTGGTGATCCCCTTGGCGAAGCAGACGAGGTCGGGTTCCACGCCCCACCGCTCGAGCGCGAACCACGGACCGGTGCGTCCAAAGCCCGTGATGATTTCGTCGGCGACCAAGAGCACGTGGTGCCGGTCGCAGATGGCGCGCAGCCGTGGCCAGTAGTCGTTGGGAGGCACAATCACACCGCCGGCGCCCTGCACGGGTTCTGCCACGACGCAGGCCACACGATCGGCGCCGAGGTGCTCGATCATCGCTTCCACGAGATCGGCGGCCATCTCCCCGTCTGTCCGCGGATCGTCGGGGCCTCGCGCATGGACGGCGCGATCGAAGCGGTAGGGGTATGGGCTCTCGGCGATTTCCACACCCGCCATCCGTGGCTCAAACATCGGCCAGTACGCAGGCAGTCCGGTGGCACTCATCGCGACAAAGCCGGTGCCGTGGTAGCCGTAGCGGCGACCGATCACCGTAGTCTTGTCGGGCTTTCCCTGCAGCTTCCACCACCAGCGGGCGGTCTTCACCGCCGCGTCGACCGCTTCGGCTCCACTGGTCGCGAAATAGAACCCACCCATTCCCTTCCAGCCAGGCGAGCGGCCTTCGCCAGCCGGATAGCAGATTTGCTGCAGCCGTTCCCCAAGCTCGATGGCCGGCACCGTAGTACTGCCGGTGTAGCCCGAGGCGTAGGCGAGCGTCGACATCTGCTGCTGTGCGGCGTCGGCGAGTTCTTGGCGACCATGACCAAGGATCACGTTCCACAGGCCAGCGAGTGCATCGAGATACTCGCGGCCGTCGTGGTCAATCAGCACCGCACCACGCCCTCCTGCCCACACGTGGGCGTTGGCTTGAAGGCTGTGCGAATGAAGAGAATGGACGAGCACCTGCTGGTCGCGGTGTCGCAGGGAGTCAGTCGTGGCATGGGCTCGTGGTGGGAGCCCACTCTCAGGAGCGTTCAATAGACCAACACACTCTCAACGCGATGCGGGGACAGCCGCTCACGGCCTCCCAGCGGCTGAATCTCCACCAAGAAGGAGGTGCCGATCACGCTGGCTCCCGCAGACTCAAGCAGGCGACCGCACGCCGCGGCCGTTCCACCGGTGGCGAGGACATCGTCGACCACCAGCACCCGTGCGCCGGCAGCAACCCCGTCGCGATGCATCTCCAGTTTGTCACTGCCGTACTCAAGATCGTACTCGTACGACACGGTGTCGGCAGGGAGTTTTCCAGGTTTACGCACCGGCACCACGCCCACCCCGAGCGTCATCGCCATCGGCACCGCAAACAAGAAGCCGCGAGCCTCCACCGCGGCGATCGCATCGACACCCGCCCCACGCCACGGGTCGACAAGGCGCTCGATGGCTGCCGTGAGGGCCTCGGCATTTCCAAGCAGAGGCGTGATGTCGCGAAACAGGATCCCCGGCTTGGGGAAGTCGGGGATTGGGCGGATGAAGGCTTCCAGGTCAACAGGTGAGGTGTTCATGCGGTCGAGACCGAGGGAGGATAAGGCAGGCGTCTGGGATGGGGGTGAACGTTTCGAGTGGGTGCTTAGGCACCTTTTCGAAGTTGGACCGTGGCGTTCTGCACCCCGTCAAGTTCCATGGCAAGCGAGGTCAGGGTTTCGGCCTCAATCTGCCGCACCCGCTCGCGGGTCAGCCCCAGCACGGAACCGATCTGCTTGAGTGTCATCGGCTCTTCACCACCGAGGCCAAACCGCAGCCGGATGATCGTGGCGGACCTGTCATCGAGATTTTCGATCCGCTCCAGCACATGCCGCAGCGTGTCTTCGTCGAGGAGCACCTCTGAGGGGCAGCGCGCGTTTTCGTCGCGGACCAACTCGGAGAGCGACCAGCCATTTTCACTCTGATCGCTTTGCGGCGAGGCCTGATGCACCTGGATCGCCTTCTTGATGATCGGCAGCTTCTTGCGAGCGAGGCCGAGCACCCGTGCCGTCTCTTCGTGGGTAGGGGTGCGACCGAGGACTTCCGTGAGCCGCATGCCCGCCCGACGCCACTTGGAGAGCAACTCCACCATGTACGCCGGGATGCGGATCGTCTTGCCATTGTTGATCAAGGCTCGCTTGATCGACTGCTTGATCCAGTAGCTTGCGTAGGTGCTAAACCGGGTACCGACCTTTGGATCGAAGCCTTCCACAGCTCGCAGCAAGCCGAGGTTGCCTTCCTCGATCAGGTCGGGCAGCGGTAGGCCACGGTTCGCGTAGCCCCGGGCGATGTTGACGACCAGCCGGAGGTTGGCGCGAACCATGTGGTCGCGGGCAGACGCGTCACCAGCCTGGACGGCCGTCGCGAGTTCTTTCTCCTGCTGAGCGGTGAGGAGTGAGGTCGCGTTGATATCCCGCAGGTAGGTCTCCAGCGGGTTTTGCGCAGCGGTGGTCGCGGGCTTCTTGCGGGGGGCTGAGGGCATGGGATCGTGCGGCTCCGGGGAATCGGCGGAGGCATGAAAAGAGAAAACGACGCCTCCGCGATGTTGTATCGGCGGCTGACTCGGCAGCATGGAGCCGATGCGGTTTTACGGCAGCATGCAACACCTAATCCGGACGGATCGGTCGTGCCGAATGCTGCGGACGAAGCGGCTACGACAGTCGCCAGCGAATCTCGACGAGCTCCGGCGTCACGCCGAGCCGAATCGGAAGGGTCGACATCCCGAGGCCTCGCGAGACGTACATCGGCGGGCCGCCCCCCTCATACCAGCCGCGGATGTAGCGGCCGCTGCCGCCCGGGGTCAGCAAGGCGATGCCAAAAGGCGCGACCTGACCGCCGTGGGTGTGGCCGGAGAGGATCAGATCCACTTCCTCCTGCGCGTGGGGCCCAAGCTGATCCCGCTGACCGGGGCAGTGGGCGAGCAGCAGGTGGGGCTCCGCACGCTCCGCAGGCTGAGCCACCTCAGCACGCGGCCGGCCTTCCACGAGATCATCTAGGCCTGTCACCCGCAGCCTGCCGCCGGATGTGTCGACGGTGAGCGACTCGTTGATGAGCAACCGTCCCCCATGCTGCTCGTAGACGCGGGCCACCTGCTGCGGCGCGATCCCGCTGCGGTACTCCCAGTTGCCGAGGATGCCGAGGATCGTGGTGCGCGTAGGGCATGCCGCCAAGAACTCGGCGAACACGTCGACGCCGCGAGCGGAGTCAAAGGCATCGCCGGTCACGACGAGCAGATCGGGTGGATCCTTGTTGATGGCACTGAGGATCTGCTCCTCCAGTCGCCCGATCGTCTTGAGGTGGAGGTCTGAGAGTTGCACGAGACGGGTGGCAGCACGCGTTTCGGCAGCTCCTTCGGCAGGTCGCCGCGGTGGGAGGTCGAGGCTTGTGGTGCTCAGCCACCCCGGAGTGATCAGCAGGGCGTCGGTGGTGGCGAGCGCCGGCACGCCCACCGCCATGCCCGCCGTGGCGCGCAGAAGGGTCCGCCGTGAGAGGCGCGGTGAGGGTGCCGGGGTGGACTGCATGGAGATTCCGTCAACGAGAGTGCCCGCAAGGACCAACATAGTCTTGCGGCCGGCATCGTGCAGGAGCGGAATCTCACGGCAGCTGGGCAACCTCGCCGCCGTTGCGGGAACCGACCGCTCGCCAGATCGTGGGATCGACGTTGTCGGTGACGGTCCGCGTGGAACCATCCATCATGGCCACGGTCACGAGCCCAGGGTGGTAGCTGCGGGCGGTGATGGCGGCGAAGGTCTTTTGGGTGGCGCTCTTTCCTTCTTGGAGCGTGTTCACGTCGATGTCATACGCCACGCCGCTTTTGGTGAAGGGAATGACGGTATTGGGCGGGAAGGTGGTGGTCACGCCGGTGTGGTGAACACGGCCGTCGGGCCACTCGGTGTGGCCTGTGCAGCTGTTGATGTCGGATCCGAGTTTTGCCTCGCCCCCGGATGCCAGCGAACCGACAGCCGCGGGGTCTGTGGGTGGTGTGGCGGCAGGATAGGTGCCTGAGGGATCGGCGGTGTTGCGGACATACGGCGTGAAGGCCTTCACGTGGGCCACGCAGAGGGTCTTGCTCATGCCATCCCGAAAACTGCCGGAGGTGAGCCGACTGTTGGGGTGAAACGACCCGTTGCCGCCCCGGCCGCTCGCAGGGTCGTACACAAACCAGGTGCCACAGTTAAAGCCGTAGGTGTGGGGATACACATACGGGCTGCCATTCTTGGTGCGGACGGTTTCGTTCACCTCGCTCGGACAGACAAACACTGGAATCTTGGTGGTGGGCACGCCGCTCGCCGCGTTCACACCGGCATCCCAGGCCACCTCCAAGTCGACCTGCACTGCGGCGTTTCCCTCTTCGATGTAGGGGAGGATCCGGCCATGCACACCCCAGGATCCGTTGTTGTTGGAAAACGTCGTGCCCGGCGTATGCAGCATGGTGGGGGGAAAGACACCGAGGGCACTCTCATGGAGGCTCGTGGCCAGCGCCAGTTGGCGAACCTTGTTTTGGCAGGAGGCCCGGCGGGCGGCCTCGCGGGCAGACTGCACGGCAGGCAGGAGCAAGCCCACGAGCACCCCGATGATCGCAATCACCACGAGCAGTTCCACGAGGGTGAACGCGGAGCGGTGCGATCGACGTGACGAGCCCGAGGTGACGGACGACTGGGGCTGCCTGCGTGGCATTCTCAAAGCGGTCTTCTTTCGGCAGTCACGGTTGGTGCGTGAGCCAATGCCATCCATGGCCTGCTCTGGAGAAGGGCAGGGTGCAACTTTGGTGCCAAAAGCAAGGCGATTTCAGGTTGAGAGGTTGGCGGCACGTTTCTCGCGACCGTCCGTGATGGCGGTTTCGCGGGATTCTTCTTCGGGCCACAACCACGGCGAGCAACCCTTCATCGCGCGGGGAAAGTTTCCCCAGTCGCCGAGGGCGTGCGTCACGCCCCACCCTCGATGCCCAGGGATTTCAGGCGTGTCCGGAGAGTCGCCCGATCGAGCCCAAGGAGCCGCGCCGCGGCGGTGCGATTCCCGTCGGTTGCCGCGAGCACTTCGGTAAACAGCACCCGCTCCACCCGGTCCATCAGTTCGCGATGGAGTTGGCCGTCGGCAGCATCGAACAGAGCGCTCCGGCTCAAGCTGACCCAGCGGCGGACGGCGTCTTCAAGAGACAGGTCCTGGCGCTGCAGTTCCGCCCGTGTGACTGGCTCCGCTGGAAGGTGTTCCGGCCGCAACGGACCACCCCGCGAGACCACGAGGGCGTATTCGACCGCCCGCTTCAGTTGCCGGATGTTGCCCGGCCAGGTGCGGGTGAGGCAGACCTCCAAGAAATCAGCGTGCAGTTGCGTAATGCTGCCTCCGGCAACGCGAACGAAGTGTTCGACCAGGGGGGGAATGTCGTCGATGCGTTCGGTAAGGGCGGGCATATGGATTGGAAAGCCAGCCAGCCGGTGATAGAGATCTTCGCGAAATGTACCCGCAGCGACCGCAGCCGAGAGATCGCGATTGCTCGCAGCGATCACGCGCACCTCGAGCAAAGCGGGTTGCGAAGACCCCACCCGGACAACCTCTCTGTTTTCAAGAACGCGGAGGAGGCGAACCTGAACTTCAGGCGACGCCTCTCCGATCTCGTCGAGAAAAACCGTGCCTCCGTTGGCAGTCTCAAACAATCCACTTCGATCTGAACTGGCCCCAGTAAACGCACCGCGCACATGCCCAAAGAGCTCACTCTCGACGAGGCCTGCGGCGAGTCCGCCGAGATTGGCAGTTACGAAGGGCGCTCGCTGGCGTGCGCCATGGGCATGAATCAATCGCGCCGCGAGATCTTTTCCCGTGCCTGTTTCACCGGTAAGCAGCACCGGAATATCAGAAGCGGCAACCAGCGCGATTTGTTTGAAGACATGCTGCATGGCCGGAGATGAGCCGATCAGTGTTGGCGCATCATCACGAGGCGATCCATGCCTGCTGCCGACCGATGGCGGCTCGAGCGTAGCCCTGGTCACAACATCGGAAACCTTGGCAAGGTCAAATGGTTTGATCAGGTACTCAAAGGCCCCCGCATCCACTGCTCGGACGGCAGTGTTCAGATCGCCGAAGGCGGTCATCACCACGATCGGCACGTTGCCGGCGAGTTCCCGAAAGCGTGGGATGGCAGACAGGCCGTCCTCACCCGGAAGGCGCACATCCAAAAGGATGCAGTCTGGCTGAAAACTTCGGCACGTTTCACGAGCACTCTCAGCAGAGGCTGCAAGTTGCACGTCGTGCCCAAGGTCCCCAAGGATCTCTCGCAAACTCCAGCCGATCGCTGGTTCATCATCAACGACAAGCACACGACTCACGTGCTGATCTCCGCGTGTGTATCGAGGGAAGCCTCAGGGAGGGAGAGAGTGAAACGGGTTCGCCCATCGAGCCGTTCGAACGCCACAGTCCCTCCATGTTCGTCGGCCACCATTTTCACAAGAGCGAGCCCAATCCCGATGCCCTCGGGTTTGCCAGTCACAAAGGGGTCGAACACACGCATCGAGATTTCTGCGGGGGGCCCACTGCCAGAATCTTCGACGCTCACGGCCACCATCTTTTCGCCCTCGCGAGAGCAGATGCTCTCGGCCCAGATCCGGACGCGGGCTGGCGGCAGGCTTTCGGTACCCTCAGAAGCTGTTGCAAGCACGCGGGCCGCGTCGATTGCATTGAGCGCGAGGTTTGAGATGGCTGCGCGAAGGCTCTCCCGTCGACCCCGAACCACACCGCCGCCTGCAGATGCAACAGTCAGCTGAACGTCAGCATGCGCTGCCCGTGGAGCGACGAGTTCACGGACTTCGTCGAGTAAGACATCGAGGGGAAGAAGACTCCGTGGCGACTCCGTGTTTCGGCCAAGGGCCAAGAGCCCATGCACCTCTTCCTCCATGATGTCGAGTTGCTGGCGGGCGACCGCGAGGCTCTCGTCGCGGCTTGCGTCATCCGCGGCTTTCGGGCAGCGCGCTTGGTGAAGGTCAATCGCAAGCCGAGCGCCGGTAAGCCCATTACGAAACTCATGTGCAAAGCCAGCGGCCAGTTGGCCAAGCAGCCGCTGCCTTTCTCCTGCAGCGAGTGAGTTGCGTAGTTCGGCCAAGGCACTACTCATCGCGTTGACACTTGCGAGGAGCCTGCTGATCTCGTCGGCGTTTCTCGCGGGTTCTTTCTCGTCATCAAGCGTGCGGCCGAAGTCACCGGCCGCAATGCGTGTGACATGTCGTTCGATGCGGCCGATCCGGTTGCCGAGCCGATCGGTCGTGTGGACGCCCACTGGCACCAGGACCGCGAGGGTGGCGGCTGCCACGGCGAGGACCGGCCAAATCGCATCGAGCAGGGCCTGTGAGAAGCCAGTCGTCGGCGAGAGCACGAGCACCGTTTCCGGGCGGACGCCGGTCGATCGTACGGCCGCCACCGAATAAGTGGTTTGGTCGACGCGGACTGTGCCTAAAGACGTGTTGAGTGGAAAGGAGTCGCCGAGCACGTTTTGGAGCGAGTTAGTGAGGTTCGCTTGCGCTGTGTCTGGAAGTGTGGAGAGGATGGCCTGCTGTTGCCAAACGACAAAATGATCACCCGTCAGTTGATGGAGCGCTGCGAGCACGGCTGGTGAAAGTGTGACACGTGATGAGGCCAGCGTGTCGGCAACCTGCCGTTGCCGGAGGGCGACGCCTTCACGGTGCCGTTGGGCTGCAAGCCACGCTGCAAATCCGACGTTGGCGAGCACGCCCGCGACGAGCAGTCCAACAACCGGCAGCAGAAGCTGGCGAGCGAGCGGTCGTCCTGATTGCAGTGTCATTGGGGAGTCCATGAGCGGATTGTGATCGTACCACTGGGGCGCTCGGGGAGAGCCCAAGCCGCCTCGATGGACGCTCGCCTCGGCCATCCATGGCCTCGGCTTGCTCGAAGGTGGCGGCGCTCTCGGCATCCTGCCTTCGCTTGCCACCTACGCCCTCGAGTCGGCCCGGGCTCTCCCCTCGCTTGGCGTTTTGAGGCGGCCTGTCCGCCGCCTGCGGCGTCGGACGGCAGCCGCAGGCGTGAAGCTAGAACGCCACCACCAGCTGCGTTTGGATGGCGGTGCCTGAGTAGCCGGCGCGGTAGGGGTAGATGAAGTTTTGCGCGGGGCTTTTGTCGATCGAGAGGGCTTCGAGGGTGAGCCGGGCTTGGCGGGACTGGTTGATGTAGTAGTTCATGCCACCGCCGTACTCTTGCCCGGTACCGTAGGGGCCGGTGACCACGCTTGAGCGGGCGTAGACCTCGTAGGTGCGGGGCACGAGGCACCAGGCGAGGTAGGCCATGCCGCCGTGGTCGTACACACTCTGCCGCTCGAAGGTGCCCACGCCCTGAAAGCTGTTGAGGACGCGGAAGTAGTACTCAAACGAAAGCCCCACGCCGCGGTATTTCCACGCCGCATCCACCGACATCATGCGATAGACAAACTGGTCGACCCGGGAGTCGGGGCCGAGGGCGTTGGGGAGGCTCAGCGGGGTGCCATCGGAGAGCCTCACGATCGTGTCTTCTGGGTTGGCTCCTTGAATTGGCAAGGCATTGGTCAGGGCGTACGCACCCGTCGTGCCGATTCGCACCACGGCATCGTCGTGGATCTCCATGTCGGAGCCCCCCAGCCCAAAGGGGCCCAGCGGCTCCCACCAGGTGTTGCCTGCCCAGGCCATCGATGTCCCGCGGCGGAGCACACCGCTCGTGCCGCCATCAATCGCGTTCCAGACACCCGCCACGTAGTTGATCTCACCATCGAGCAACTTGCCATTTACCTGGGCCCCCGGAGAGAAGCCAGGGCGGAAGAACGTGTTGGCCATGCTGCGATCGATGCCGATCGTCCAGGGATTCATCTGCGTCCATTCGCGCGTGGCCGACACGACCGACATGCCCGCGCCCAAGGCGGCGGCATCGCTGAACTTCCAGCCGGCCAAGCCGATCGGCACGACGCCCGAGCGGATCCCCACGTTCGTCGTGCCGAAGAGGGCAAAGTTGTAGAACAGCCGCTCATCGGCCACGTAGCCGTTTAAATCGAGCAGAAAACGGTTGATGTTGAACGTATTGATGTTGTTGATCGGCCGTACGTTCCCGGCCGAATCGATCCACTCATCCTTGCTGCGAGCAAACTCAAACCACCGCAGCTGCATGAAGCCACCGAGGCTCATCGCGTAGGGAAAGCGGCCCGACGCTTGGTTGGTCTTGATCAGGAGCAGCCCCTGCGGCGGGATCACATCCGTGGCCGGCATGTACTGCGGCCGAGGGATCCCCGCGAGGCGGCGGTCGACTTCAGACTCGATCAGGGCTTCGATTTCGGAGCGGGTGAGCGGGGAATCCTCGAATCGCTCTGATTCCGTCGGCACTTCGACCGAGAGCACGCTCTCAGGAGTCTGCATCTCGGGGACGGCATCGTTCAAAGAGGCCTGCGCAAAGCCTTGCATAAGCAGGCAGGCTGCTAGCAGCGTTGCCATAAGATGCACAACGGCGCAAATCGTCTGTACGCGGCCGTAGCCGCTTTGGCGCATCACAACCCGCATAATCGCCCCCCGTTCTCTTCGATCGGGTAGGGTCGGTCCGGTTCTGCAGGTTTTTCTGATTACGGTGCTGCGCGGGCGCTCGCTGGCAACGGTTGCCGGGGCGAGCGTCGCAGGCACAAAACACTAGAAAGACACCACCAACTGCGTTTGGATGGAGGTGCCGGTGTATCCGGCGCGGTAGGGGTAGATGAAGTTCTGTGCGGGGCTCTTGTTGATGGAGAGTCCTTCAAGAGTGAGGCGGGCGTGACGGGACTGCTTGAGGTACCAGTTCATGCCGCCGCCGTATTCCTGGCCGGTGCCATAGGGGCCCGTGACCACGCTTGAGCGGGCGTAGATCTCGTAGGTCCGGGGCACGAGGCACCAGGAGAGATACACAAGCCCACCATGGTCGTACACACTCTGTCGCTCAAACACACCCTCGCCCTCAAAACTGTTGAGGAGTCGAAAGTAGTACTCGAACGACACACCAATACCACGGTATTTCCAGGCTGCGTCGATGCTCATCAGGCGATAGACAAACTGATCCAGTTGGGAATTGGGGCCGAGGGCGTTCGGCAGGCTCACAGGTGTGCCGTCAGAGAGTCGCACTACGGTGTCTTCGGGATTGTTTCCGGGAGTCGCCAAGGCGCTCGTCAGGGCGTACGCACCTGTCGTGCCGAGACGGATCGCTGGGTCGTCGTGCATCTCCATGTCGGAGCCGCCGAGGCCAACAGGTCCGAGCGGCTCCCACCACACATTGCCGGTCCAGGCCATTGCCGTGCCCCGACGCAGCACGCCGCTTTTGCCACCGTCGATCGCGTTCCACACGCCTGCCACGTAGTGGAGTTCGCCATCGAGCAGTTTGCCGCTGAGCTGTGCACCCGGTGAGTAAGTGGGACGGAAGAAGGTGTTGGCCATGCTGCGATCCGCACCGACTGCCCAACGATTTGACTGGGTCCACTCACGCGTTGCTGACACGAGCGACATGCCGGCTCCGAGGCTTACCGCGTCGCTGAACTTCCAGCCGGCTTGGCCGATTGGCACAACTCCTGCCGCGCTCCCGGCATTGGTCGTGCCAAACAGTGAAAAACTGTAGAAGAGCCGCTCGTCGGCCACGTGGCCATTAAATGACAGCAGAAAGCGATTGATATTAAAGGTGTTGATGTTGTTGATCGGCTGTACAGTGCCGGCCGAGTTGATCCACTCGTCCTTGCTGCGGGCAAACTCAAACCATCGCAGCTGCATGTAGCCGCTCAGTGCCATTGCGTAGGGAAAACTCCCTCGCTGCGTTGCCGTGTCGAGCAGCAGCAGTCCCCTTGGAGCTGCAAACTCTGTCGCGGGGATGTACCGGGGCCTGGGAATTCCCGCCAGCCGTCGATCCACTTCGAGGTCGATCAGTGCTTCGATCTCCGCTCGGGTCAGGGGAATTTCGGCGATCGTTGGGTCGGTGGGGCTGACGCTGACGGAGGGTGCGGGTTTGTCGAGGCCATGAGACGCGTCGAATGTAGGCAGGCCATTGGCCATGCGAGCCGGTTCCTCGCCAGCCGCGTGGG
>JAPOIM010000037.1 GCA_029978905.1 Planctomycetota bacterium | reverse complement strand
GGGACGTTTTTCCCGTGTGCCCGACGTGATAGCTGGGCCTCAGCTGGCCTAGGCCGGCATTTTGGCGTCGACGGGAGTCGCGAGAGCGTCTTCGCCGCTGCAGAGGCGGCCAGGCTGCGTGAGAAATGCGCGACCGAAGGCCAGTTCGCGGTGGGCAGTGGCCACACTGCAGTCGAGGACTTCAGCCACTTCATTGAGCGTCATCAAGAAGAAATAGCGGTACCGCAATACCGCGGCGGCTTGAGGCCGGCGCTGCTCGAGTCGCTGCATTTCTTCAGAAAAGCCGGTGATCAACTCACTTTCGACAACTGCTCCGAGGAGTCTCTGCTGTCGTCGAACCTCTTCCAGGGCGACCTGCCTGATCGCTCGCCGCCTCAGCCGATCGATCAAGAGCCGATGCATCACCTTCGCCGCCACGTCGAGCATGTGGCGACGCGACGTGAACTGGGCATCGACCTGCCCCAGCATCCGTGCAAGGGTTTCATGAGCAAGATCGGTCGCCCCAAGACTTTCTGAATAAAATCTCTCAGATCGGAGGCGATGGGCGATCGCCCGCACCTGCTCATATAGTAATGAGACGGAGGCATCGTCGAGTTGGGAGAAACTCAATGCCTGGCCATTCTCCACATGACTTGGAGAACCGGCGGGGGGAACAGGCTGCTGTGATGGCTGAACGGGCATGACAGTTGAGGTCCGCTCGAAAGGAATCTCTCAAAAGTACCCTCAAATTCTCGCCATCGCCAGAAACGGGCTTTAGGCAAAAATCACCGTGATAAACGCGGATCCTCCGCAACCTCGTGACCCTCGGGCAGGCGCCGCCGATCTCTCCGCGGCCGCCGAAGAGGTGTTTTTTGCCCATCCGGATTTCACAGAATCACAGTGGCACGATTTTTTCGCACGCCAAGCGGCTGGAGATGCTCCTCTTTCGCGGCAGGTGATCGATGAACTCAAGCATCTCGTTCACCATCTCTTTGCCGTTCCTTCCGATGGCCCGCCACCCCTGCCCGGCCTCGCCCCGATCGAGGCAGAGGAGCATCTCTGCGTGAAAGGGCTCCAAGGCCGCTCGTACGACCTTTTGGATCGCCTCGGAACTGGTGGCCACTCGATCGTCTATCGAGGCTTGCAAAAAGCACCCTTTGAACGGGTGGTGGCGGTCAAAGTCTGTTTCTTCGCAGTGGATGAAACCTGCTCTCTCGAAGACATCCGTGAACTCGAAGCGCTCCGCCGACTTCATCATCCAGGCCTTTGCGAACTCCTTGACGCCGGCGTGACGCCCTGGTTGCAGCCGTTTCTCGTTTTTGAGTTTGTTGACGGGAAGCCGCTCGACAAGCACATCGCCGAGACCACCCCCTCGCTCGCAACCCGCCTCCAACTCTTTGAAGAAATCCTTGAGGTCGTGAGGTATGCACACAGCCAAGGGGTCATCCACCGCGACCTCAAGCCGCAAAATATCCTCGTCCATGCCAGCAGCAACCGAATCAAACTCATCGACTTCGGCATCTCGCGCGTGAACGAGCAGGCCGCCACAACACACGGCACGCCTCGAACGGGAACACGCGAATACCAAAGCCCCGAACAGGCTGGCGTGATCGATCACCCTGTCGATGTTCGCAGCGACGTCTACTCGCTCGGGTGCGTTCTCTTCGAAGTGCTCACCGGCGAGCGACTCACCATCCCTTCGCAACGGAGTTTGGTCGGCGCGGAGGTCAGTCAGGATCTTCCGTCTCGCTCGGACCGTGCAGCGGACGTCGATCGCAGACTGTTGGCCGCCCTAAAGACCATCGAACCTCGCCTCCCTTCAGCGGAGCGTGTGGCATTCTCGGCGATTCTGCACCGTTGCCTGGCCACGCAACCCTGCGATCGTTTCCAGAGCACCGAAGAGCTCCAAACCCATTTCAAAGCTGCCGCCGCGGGAAACCCTCTCAGATTGCCTGCGTCCCACCGTCACCACACCGCGAGGCGAGTGAGGTTGGTCATGTTCGTAGGCAGCATCGCGTTGGGAGCCAGTGCTGCGATTGTTCTCCGAAGAGACGCTCTTCGCGAGAAGTCATCACCTGCAGAACCTGGCCGAGTCGCCGCCACGCAACCGGCAGACGACAACAGCGCCGCGAGTGTTCTCGCTTCGCAACTTCTCTCTACAACGTTTGGTGACTCTTCGGCAACGTCCCGCAACCCGCGGGCGCCCCAAGACCCAGAACTCCGCAGTAACGAGTTGGCCCAACTCACGGCAAAGCTCGATGCCATCCCTGCCGAAGAACGGGATGCTGTCGGTCTTCAGGTTGCCGAGCAGGCCTATCGACAAGGCCTGTTCTTCGTCTCGGAACATGTTGTTCACAAACTTCTCGCAGAACGTGACAACGCGTCCGCCGATCTCACACGTGACGGAGCACTGCTCGACATAGCACTCCGGCAGAACGTATTTAATGTCAATCCAACGCGCGCCAGAGACGCCGGGGCACTGTTCGTCGACCAGCTCAGTCGTCAAAGCCTGCTTTTCACCACGGCCGAAGGCATCAAACTACTCGGCCCGTACTTGCATCTTCTTTACTACGTAAACGATCCCGAGAGCCTCCACATTCGGTCGGACCTGCTTGAAGAAGTCGACCAGCATGGCGAAGCCATGATCGCCATCGACCAGCCGACCGCTGTTCAGACACTGATCGAGGCGATGTTCGGTCAGCTTGTTGAGGGACATCCTGAGCGCGCCCTTGTTATTGCCGACAAGATCGAAGATCCCTGCGCTCAGCATCCCAATGCAGATCTTTTTTCAGTATTCACGTCACTCAAAGCGGATGCGTTGCTCCAACGTGCTCGCCCTGATGAGGCACTGACGACACTCACGCAGGCTCTCGCAAGTACACGACCATTTTCACCCCTGCGGCGGCAGCGTTTGATCCTGCAAGCAGCCATGATCCAGGAGAGCCGTAGCAAACCTGCTGAAGCCGTTGCTCTCCTCGTGCCCGCCCTCCCGAGCGAGATTCCCAACCGACCGTCCGATGCCGACATGAGTTTCCGGATGCACCAGAAAGCCGGGGAATTGCTGGTGCAGTTGACGCGTTACGAGGAGGCAGTGCCTCTGCTGTCAAAAAGCGTTGAACTGATTTCATCCTGGGAAAAGGCGCTCCCAAGCGATGCGCCCGTGCAGGCTTATCGTTGGCTTGGTGAGGCTCAGGCCGGCCTCGGCGACACCCAAGGTGCAGAGGCTTCCTTCACCACAGCCCTTGCCAACCTCGAGCGACTCTGTGCCGCAGGAAAACTTCCCCGCGAACAGCTGTCTCTTGAAGGCGGGGCACTCCAGGCACGCATCGACGTCATCTCCACCGATGAGCCCCCCTCCTCTTCGGTCGGCGATGACATCCAAAACATCAATGGCAATCGCTAACGGCTGATGCCGAGGTCATCGCCACAACCGCGACACCTGTGCGATCGCCGCTCGCCCCGCGTGCTGCCCTATTGAGTGGTATCTTTAGGTGTCGATTGCCGGTTAGGTCATCGAACCAAAGTTGCCGCTCACGCCGCCTGGATACACTCGCCATGCTCCGTCTCTGGAAGTCCGGTCCGCAACGCGCTCGCACCGTTCTTCGACAACGTCCTGCTGCGTGCCGCAGGCGATCACGAGGTGGTGCTCGTTTCGAAGCTTTGGAGACGCGGACGCTTCTAGCCACCTACACGGTGACCAATCTGCTCGACGCCGGCGCGGGCTCTCTCCGGCAGGCGATCACCGACGCCAACGCCGCTCCCGGCGCTGATGAAATCGCCTTCAGCGTGGCCGGCAGCATCCAACTCGTGTCCGCCCTGCCCTCGATCACTGATGCGGTCAGCATTAACGGCACCACTGCTCCCGGCTTCGCAAGCACGCCGCAGGTCGCAATTGACTTCGCCGGCTCGTCAGGGCTGCTGTTTTCCGCAGGCAGCGAAACCTCACTGCTCGCCTCGCTCGCGCTCGGCAACGCAAGCGGCGCGGGCGTGACCCTTGCCGGCAGCAGCATCACGCTCACAGGAAACTTCATTGGCGTGCTGCCTGACGGTGTGACCGCCGCCCCCAACGCAGGTCCTGGCATCGCCATCGCCGCTGGCTCCTCCATCAACACGATCGGCACCTCGGCAACCAATGGGGGCAACCTGATCAGCGGCAACGGCGCTCAGGGCATCCTCGTTTATGGGGACTCCAACACCATCGCCTCGAACCTGATCGGCACCACGCTCGACGGCACCGCCGCTCTTCCCAATGGCAGCGATGGAATCCGGCTCGTGCCCGGTGCCAGCGGCAACCTGATTGGCAATGACGATCCCGTTTCCAGCATCGACTACTACGGCACAAGCGACGTCGCCCTTCCCGTCCAAACCTGGACCGGCATTCGCCAACTCGCCGACGGCACCTACGTGATCACCGGCACGACCCAATCGAACGGTGTCGAGAGCGGCCTGCTCTATGTCGGGGCGATCGAGGGATCTGCCTCAGGCGAGACCTACGCGATCAACTACCCCGGCGGCGAGGGCACCGCCACCAGCGTCTACGGCCCTGATGTGCTCGACAACAATGAGATCCTGCTCGTGGGCTCCTATGTGCTCGCGAGCGGCCCTGAGCGGTATGCCTTTTCGTTCCGTGGCAATCTCAACACGCTTGCCGCGGATGTGCTTGACCCCAGCAACTACACGACCATCTCCAACGGCTCCCCGGTGATGTTTCTCCACAGCACCATGGGGGGACTCGCTGTTGGCACGTATGCGGCGAGCGAGGCGCCCGACGACGCCGACAACGCCTTTCTCTACGACTTCACCACCGAGCAGTTCACCGACATCGTCTTTCCCGGCAGCCTGAGCAACACCGCCTACGGCATCTGGGACAACGGCAAGGGGAGCTACACGATCTGTGGCGGCTTCGCACAGCAGCCCGTCAACAACCTCGCCGATCCACTGCAGCCGATTGGGATGGCAACGCTCGTCGACTACAACCGCCTCACGAAAGAGTTCTCCAACTGGAGAGCGTTTGCGTATGAGGGCCCCAATGGCGGCGGCGACGTCGTCACCCATTTCCAGGGCATCAGCAGCGTGGAGAAGGGTGTCTATACCTTGGCCAGCACCGCCTTGGTGGCGGGAGAATCGCTGACAAGCGGCCTCGTGTCCGTCATCCGCAACACCGACGGATCCTTTGGGGACATGACCTGGGTGCCGCTCGCGCCTGTGGGTCCCGTCACGGGTGAGCGTGGTGTGGCCGCTGAATCCGTGTATGGCAACGCCGTGGTGGGCATCACGATCACCGACTCCGGGGTCGCTAGTTACCAGGCTGAGGTCAACCTCGGTTTTCAACTTTCCAACGTGATCTCCGGGAATGCCGGCAACGGGATCGCGCTGATTGGCAGTCATGAAAACACGATCGCCATGAACCAGATCGGCACCGACGTGAGCGGCACGGTTGCGCTTCCCAACGCTGCCAACGGCGTGCTGCTCACGCGCGGCGCGAGCGGCAACATCCTCGGCGGCTCAGCGACGAACGGCAACGATCCGACGGCTGGGGTGTTTGTACGGCCGCCACAGGGCAACCTCATTTCGAGCAACACCGCCAACGGTGTGGCCATTCAAGGTGGTGCGTCCTTCAACACGCTCTCCGGAAACTTTATCGGCACGACCGCCTCGGGCAACGAGCCGCTGGGCAACCGACGCGATGGCGTGGCGATCGCAGGCGCCAACAACAACACGCTCCTCGGCACCACGTTCCAGCAGAGCCCGTTCGTTTTCTACAACGTGCTCTCAGGCAACGATGGCAATGGGCTGCGGATCACGAGCGCCAACAACACGACCGTGCAGGCCAACTTCTTTGGGGCCGGAGCCAACAACTTCGATGCGGTGCCCAACGGTGGGAGCGGCATCCTGGCCAACGGCACCTCGTCGGGGATTCAGGCAGGCGGGGTGATTCCGATGGGCAACGTGACGAGCGGCAACAACGCCCACGGCATTGATGTGGCTGATCAGGTGAGCGGCTTTGTGTCGTTCAACAACTTCGCAGGCATGGCAGCCTTCGGCGGCGCGATCCCGAATCGGCTCAACGGCTTCCAAATCACTGCCACCGGTGGCAACAATCTCATCCGCACATGCCTGCCGGGAGGCAACCTCGGTAATGGGATCGTGATCGGTGGGGATGCCAGTGGCGTGACCGTGGAAGACACCGCCTCGGGCACGAACTATGCCATCGATGCACCCCTCCCCAACGGTGGCAGCGGGATCGTGATCACCGGCACCGCCCACGGCAATGCCATCGGTGGCTTCGCTCCTTCGGTGGAAACCAAGGTGCACGTGTCGGGCAACCTTCGCTATGGCATCGAAATCCGTGGCAACGCTTACGACAACCACATCTTCAACACCGTCGTGGGCGCGGGCTTCCGAGCAACTGAGCCACTGCCCAACGCCCTCGGTGGCATCTTCATCGGCCAGGGCACGTCCGGAACAGTGATCGGCGGCAACGACCCCTTAATGGCCAACCGCGTACTCTTCAACAGTGGGCCGGGCATCACGCTCGGCAAGACGAGCAACACGAGCGTGCTAGGGAACGTGATTCGCGAGAACGTTGGCGACGGGCTCTGGATCAACGGCGGCCGCAACAACTTGATCGGGCTGCCCAGTCTCGGTAATGAAATCCTGGCCAACGGAGGCAACGGCATCCGCGTGGCTGGCGATACGCAAGGGAGCGTGATTGCGTCCAACCGGATCACCTCCTCAAGCGCAAACGGGATCCAACTCACGGCAACTCAGAACCTGTCGGTCGGAGAGACCTCACTCGACGAACTCTTTGAGCGGCTCGGCTTCCTGTGGTCCGTTACGCCTGCAGCTGCAGCCAATGTGATCGTGACCAGCGTGGGCTACGGGCTTCTCGCCAGCGGCGACTGCAGCGGCACGAGCGTGATCCGCAACACGATCCTGCAAAACGGTCTCGGCAACGTCGATCTTTCCGCGGCCACCGGCATCACCTACGTGCCATAACCTGCGGCCCCAAGAACGTGGCATACTAGAACGTCCTCCAGGGGGGTTCCTGCGCCATGAAGATCACCCGTGCCGTCATTACCGCCGCAGCCCGCGACGACCGGCATCTGCCGCTCCAGCAACTTGTTGACCGTGACCGCCAGACCAAAGCCGCTCTGGCGATCATCGTCGAGGAAGCGGTGGCCGCGGGTGCCCATGAGGTGGCGATCGTCGTCCGGCCGGGCGACGAGGCGACGTTTCGTGAAGCTGCTGGAGATGCCGCGTCGAGGCTTGAACTGATTCCACAGACCGAGCCCGCCGGTTATGGCCATGCGATTCTCCAAGCCCGCCGCTTCGTGGCCGACGAACCCTTCTTGCACTTTGTGGGCGACCATCTTTATGTGAGCGACGCTGCCGGCGAACAGGAGGCCATCGCCACACCCTGTGCCCGCCAGCTCGTGGCGATCGCCGAAGCCGAGGGGTGCGCAGTCTCGGCGGTGCAGGCCACCCGCGAGCACATGCTCCCCTACTTTGGAACGGTGGGCGGACGCCTGGTTGCCGGACGACGGGGTCTCTACGAGATTGACAAAGTACTCGAGAAGCCAACTCCGACGCTCGCCGAGCGGGAACTGATCGTGCCGGGGCTGCGAGCAGGCCACTACCTCTGCTTCTTCGGCATGCACGTGCTCACACCCACCGTGCTCGATCTGCTTGATGCCGCGAGCCCGGAAGGCAGGCGGCAACTCTCTCCAGCCCTCGCCGCTCTGGCCGGGCGGGAGCGGTATCTCTCCGCCGAACTGGCAGGTCGCCGGTACAACCTCGGGCTGACTTACGGCCTGCTCACCGCGCAGCTGGCGATTGGCTTGGCGGGCCCTGACCGTGGTGAGATTTTGGCGCAGCTTGTTGACCTGCTCGCGAAGCAGCCGACCGGGGAGTGACCATGCCAACCTCGGCCTCACCAGCCTCCACGACGCACGCCACCTCGCAGCTGTGTCAGATCATCACCGCAAGCGACCCTTCGCTGCGAAATCGCAGCATCGACTCGGTCTGCGAGCCACTCTCTACCGCGGAATTGCTGGCCGAGGCGGCCGCTCTGGAATCCTTCCGACACGAGCGAAGCAACCTCTACGAACGGGTGCGGAGTCTCTTCTTTCTCTATGCGATCCATCGCTTCCATCTGCCCAAGCGGCTTGAGGCGACCGCCGCACTGATTCCCTACGAGGGCTTCGAACACCTCCTCGATCGCCGCTTCGAAGAAGCAATCGAAACCTTTCTCACGCGGCAAGAGACGGCAGGGCCCTCCGATGCCCTCTCCAGCGGTCTCGCGTCGGCCTATCACGACCTCGCCCTCCAGACCCTCGCCAACCAGGTCCGCCGCAGCGTGCGTTCCCTCGCCGGCAACCAGTGGATGTTTCGCATGGGACACCCGGCCGACCATCCCCTGCGGATCAGGCCGGAACTGCTCGCGCGTGACCGCGATGCGGCCAGCACCGATCTCTTTCCGCTCCTGCGGGAAACGACGCCAGTGCGAATGGATCTCTCGCACGCAGGCTGGAGCGACATCTTCTTTCTCGGCATGGACTACCCCGAGGCCGCGCGAGTCCTCAACATTTCCGTCGACCTCGCCGTCCACGGCCGTGACACCGCGCCCAAGCCCCCGGTCGAGGCCTTCCTGCGAGTGATCGACGAGCCGGTGCTGCGGCTGACGAGCGTGGACCTTGGAGCGACGGCCGAAATCACCGATGTGGCCGAAGTCTTTGACTTCGCCCGCGATTACCTCGGCCTGCTCAAGGCTGCGGTCATCGCAGGCGGCCTGGTGCCCTCCGGACTCGAAGGTTCTGGCGCGAGCATGCAGGCGGTGCTTGAGCGACTGGTGGGCCCAGGCCTGGGGCTCGAGGTCGTCAGCAGCGTCAACAACATCCCCAAGGGGTCGCGACTCGCCGTTTCCACCAACCTTCTCGCCGCCCTGATCGCGGTCTGCATGCGTGCCACCGGTCAGGCGGCCTCGTTGACGGGCCCACTCGACGAAGCGGAAAGACGGCTTGTCGCCGCGCGGGCCATTCTCGGCGAATGGCTTGGTGGCAGCGGCGGTGGCTGGCAAGACTCCGGGGGCGTGTGGCCGGCAGCCAAACTGATCCGTGGCGTGGCCGCCGTCGAGGGAGATCCGGAACACGGCATCAGCCGCGGTCGGCTGCTGCCCACCCACGAAGCCGTCCCGCTTGGCGGCGATCTTGAGGCCTCGCTCGTCCTCGTGCACGGCGGCATGGCCCAAAACGTGGGACCAATCCTGGAGATGGTCACGGAGAAGTATCTCCTGCGAAGCAGCGACGCCTGGCTGGCCCGTGAAGAAGCTGGAGAGATTCTCGACGAGATCATTGCTGCCGTGCAGGCAGGCGACGTGCCACGTATCGCGGCCGCCACCACCCGCAACTTCTTCGGCCCCGTGCAGACGATCATTCCCTGGGCCACCAACCAGTTCACCGAGACAGTCATCACCCGCGTGCGCGAACGCTTCGGCGAAAAGTTTCTCGGCTTTTGGATGCTCGGCGGCATGAGCGGTGGTGGCATGGGCTTCATCGTCACCCCCGATGCCAAGCCCGCGGCCCTCGAGGCCCTTGGTGAGATCATGGCCTCCACCAAACGCGAGTTGGAGCATGCGTTGCCGTTTGCGATGGAGCCGGTGGTCTACGACTTCGCCGTCAACCAACATGGCACCCGCTGCGAGGTGCTCACCGGCCCCGCGGCCCTCATGCCCCCTGGCTACTACGCCCTGACCGTACCCGCCTTGCTCAAGGCCGACCGCCGTGGCCTCGCCCCCTCTCGTCGTGGCGAGCTCGATGCCTTCGCAGCGGCCTGCCGCACGCGGCCCGAACTCTCCGGCATGGTCGACGTGCTCTTCGACCGGCTCTTCCCCCGAGGCTCACGCGCGACAACCGACCGCGGGCTTCGGCAGCTCCTCGAAGACCTCGGGTTTGATGCCGTCCAGCATGAGCAGATCCGCAGCGATCTTGTGCACGGCCGCATCGGCTTGGCCCAAAACCGGCTTCCTGCGTCAACAAAAATCGAGGACGTGCGCGACAGCGATGTGACGTGGCTCGTTGAGACGCCCACCGACGCTCCAGCCGCCGACGTTGGGCGTCAGGCCCTCGCGGCTGGCGAGGTGGCGGTGGTGACGCTCGCCGCTGGCGTGGGGAGCCGCTGGACGCAGGGCGCCGGCGTCGTCAAAGCTCTCAATCCCTTCTGCAAGCTTGGCGGAGCCCACCGCTCCTTCCTCGAGGTGCACCTCGCCAAGTCGCAGCAGGCCGCGCGGGCCGCAGGCATGCCCATCCCGCACGTGATCACAACGAGCCATCTCACCCATGAGCAGATCGCCGAGTCGCTCGCCCGCCTCGCGAGCGATCCCGACGTGCCGTGGGTGCTCTCGCCAGGGAGGGCTGTTGGGCTGCGGCTCGTGCCCACCACCCGCGACCTGCGGTTTGCGTGGGAGGAACTGTCGCACCAAACACTCGACGAGCAGAAGCAGAAGGTCCGCGACAGCCTGCATGCCGCCCTCCTCGACTGGGCCGTCTCGACAGGCGAAGGCTCCGACTACACCGACAACCTGCCCCAGCAGTGCCTCCATCCAGTCGGGCACTGGTTTGAAATTCCCAACATGCTCCGCAATGGTGTGCTCGCTGATCTGCTCGCACAGCGGCCCCAACTCAAGTGGCTCTTCCTGCACAACATCGACACCCTCGGGGCCAACCTTGATCCAGCCATCCTGGGGGAACACATCAGCGGCGGCAGCTGCCTCTCGCTCGAGGTGATTCCTCGGCGGATTGAAGACAGAGGCGGCGGGCTCGCTCGCGTCAACGGGCGTCCACGGCTTGTGGAAGGGCTGGCCATGCCAAACGAGGCGGACGACTTCCGTCTCCGCTACTACAACTCGCTCTCCAGCTGGATCGACATCGACCAGTTGCTCAACTTCTTCGGCCTCACTCGCGACGACCTGGCAGACGAGCCCCGCGTGGCGGCTGCCATCCGTGAGGGCGCTACCCGCGTGCCCACCTACGTCACCCTCAAGGACGTGAAGAAACGCTGGGGACATGGGCAGGAAGATGTTTTCCCGGTCACGCAGTTTGAGAAACTGTGGGGCGACATGACCTCACTCCCCGAGGTGTCCAGCCGTTTCTTTGTCGTCCCCCGCTTCCGGGGACAGCAGCTCAAAGACGTCGCCCAGCTCGATGGCTGGCTCCGCGACGGCTCCGCCGACTACGTCGCGACGCTCTGCGGGTGGCGGTAGGTTGGGTGGGATTTACTTCCTGAGATACGCCATTTTCTCGCTGAAAAAAGGCCTCCCGAGCGGGAAAAAATCTTTCGCAACGCTTTCCGAGCCGCACCGTTGAACTTCGTATGCAACGGTTAAACCACCTCGGAATGCACCATCGTGTTGACGCGCAAATCTTTCCGTGCCTTTGCCATTGTTGTGACCTTGTTCACCCTGGCCATTTCCCTTTTGGCCAACTCCAGCCGAGCCCACGCGGCGCGGCGAAAGGTCGTCTCCGACGCTGATGCGCTCGGTTCCATCACGGAACTGATGTTTGAGGAAAATCCACCTGATCGTCAGATCAAGCGGATTTCCCAAAGTTCGCTGAACGAGTATGACCTCAACAAGGATGGTCACCTCAGTGAACTCGAATCCGCTCGGGCAACCGCGCTCATTCGGGAGAGTCGGGATGAGCTCGACCGCTACGGCACGCTCCTGACAAGCCTCCGCGCCTGGTTTGAATAGGGCAACGCGACGCCCGCTTACTCAGCGGAGGTCGACGTTGTGGCGAGGTGTCGCCGCACGATGCTGGGCAATAGTTTGACCGGGACGGAGCCTGCAGAAAGCACCGCTTCGTGGTAGCGGCCAAGACTGAAGGCCTCGTGTTGCTCGCGTTGGATCTCGTTTCGCAACCGCATCATTGCCGTGCGTCCCGCAAAATAGGTGGAGAGTTGCACCGAGCTTTGCTTGGCCCGCACCACCTTCAGTCGAGCCTCTCCTTCTGTCTGATACGCATCACGCACCAGGAAGGCGAGCGCCTCGTCGTCGCTCCAGCCTGAGCAGTGCATGCGATGATCGAGAATCGCGTTGGCCACCGCCCGCAGATAAAACTTCAGCTGGTTGAGCCGTAGCGCAAGGTCCCCGGCTCCGTAGCCCTGATCGAGCATCATCCGCTCGGTGTACACCGCCCACCCCTCGATGTACGTCCCGCTGCCAATCACCTTCCGCACGAGCGACGGCACGCGGTTGGCATACTCCAGCTGCACATAGTGCCCTGGATAGGCCTCGTGGATCGTGAGGATCTGCAGCATGTGGCGGTTGTATTCCTCGAGGAAGCTCCGCACCTTCTCTTCGCCCCAGGTCGCTGGTGGCGGTGAGATGGCGTAGTAGCTCGCGCCTGCTGGGTCGAGGGGCAGGGCGGGGTCGAGGTAGGCCAGCGAGTTGCCACGACGGAAGGCAGGCATCTCGATGATCTGACATCGGTCGGGTTCTGGCAGGGCGAGGAGATCTTTCTCGCGAATGAAGCTGCAGATCGTGGCGACTGTTTCGCGAGCATCGCGGACAAGTGTCTCGGGCTCGCCATGGTCATGCCCCACCGCAGCGGTCACTTCAGCGATCAGCTGCCGACGCCCCGCAGCATCGTCGGGGGGAATCGGCCGACCGGGAAACCGCTCCGCCCACAGCTGGCGGGCCACCACCGCCATCTCCAACTGCACCCGCTCAAACTCGGCTTCAGCCTCCACCAGCAGGTCGTCCGCGGTGATCCCCATGTCGACAACGAGATCAAACTTCTTGGCAAACCGCTCGCGGCCGATCCGCCACTCTCCCGTGGCCCGCGGCTGGAGTTCCTCCTCGAGAAACCGCTGATAGTCCTCAAGCAGGACCACCACGTCGGCGGCAGCGGCTTTCAAGGCGTCGTGCTGCTCGGTCTTGCCAACAAGCGTAAAGAGGTCCTCGGTGTAGAAACCAATCGCACCGCGGTTCTGGCCGATCGCCGTGGCCAGCACCGACGCCGGTGGCGTGGTGAGCGTGGCCTTCGCCTCGGCAACGATCCTCGGAAACTGCTTCATGCGGGCGATGGCATTCGCCACGTTTGTCTCTTTGGGGAGCGTCGACTGGGCCACGAGGGAGTACACGCTGTCGCTGAGGTAACCACCGTAGACGCGTGGATCCTCTGCAAACGGCTCAAAGGCCTCCGTCAGCCAGATCGACCTCGTGAGATCATCGCGGAAGATCTCAAAGTCGAGCGCATCGTCGGGCGAAAGTTGGCCAGACGCCGCGCCAAACCGTGTTTCGAGTGCGGCCAGCGTCTCACGGTCGTACGTCAGCCACCTCTCGCGCGCCTCGGCCGAAATGTCGTCGAGTTGGTCATCGAAGCGATGATCGCCAAGCAGCGTCGCGGACAGCGGCCGCATCGCAAAAGTCGCGTCGAGGTAGTCGCGGTAAAACGCTTGCAAGTCACTTTTTGCGGCATCATCTTCGGCAAGGCTGACTGCGGCGCTCATCATGAGCCCTCCCAGGATCATGGCGATGGTGACGATCCCCATTCCTGCCGGCCGGCTGGCGGCCCACTGCCGACGGAATTTCTGCAAAACACTGCGCATTTCAACCTCCGCGGGAACCGTTCGACTCGATCGCTGTGGAGTGGGGAGGATACACTCGCGGCGTTCGCACCGCAGGATGCCACCGATGAACGCCCGAATGCTGGTCCGCACGCTCGTCCTGAGCGTCACCCTTACTGCCACCTTTGCCGGATCCGCACACGCGGCGCCAACCGTGCCGGGCTTCGAACGGTTTGGACGGAGTGAGTCCGCTGAAACACTCGAGGTGGGCCTGCTGCTCTTCGGCGAACTCGGCTGTGTCGCGTGTCATGCCGCCTCCGAAAGCCACACGCCGCACCTCTCGGCGCCGCACCCGCCACGGCTCGGCGGCGAGGCGACCGCCGTTGGCCGGCGACTGCGTCCAGAATGGATCGCGACGTATCTCAGCGATCCTCACGCTGCCAAGCCGGGCACCACGATGCCGCAGATGCTTGCCGGCCTCGCTGACGGCGAGCGCGAAGAGACCGTCGAGGCACTCACGCATTTTCTTGCCGGCACGGGAGAGTTCGACACCTCGGGCGTGCCTGGTGGTGGCGAGGCCCGAGCCGACGAAGGCCGGCGGCTCTACGCTCGCGTGGGCTGTCAGGTCTGTCACGGTCCACTCGACGGGCAGGCTACCCTCCCCGATCAGCGGCCACTGGGGGATATCGCTGCCCGCTGGTCGCCCGCGGCCCTCGACACGTTTCTCGCCGATCCGCTGCAGACTCATCCGGGCGGACGAATGCCGCACGTCCCCCTCTCCGACGACCAACGCAGACACCTCGTGGCAGCCCTCGTCGGTGGTCTCGATGGAGATGCGTCGGTGCCCGATGTGGTGGCCTTCGAGGGCCGCAGTTGGAAGAAGCTCGTCGACGCGCTGCCTGACCTCGACACCCTCGGCGAGCCCGACACCGCAGGCCCGGTGCGCCGCTTCGACATCTTTGACTTCGCGGGTGCCGACGAAGGGCTCGTGATTGTGCTTGATGGCTTTCTGCATGTGCCGCGCGGTGGCCGGCACCGGCTCTTCCTCTCAAGCGATGACGGCAGCCGCGTGACCGTGGGCAACACGATGGTGGTCGACTACGACGGCATCCACCCCGCGGGTGAACGAACCGGTGAGATCGACCTTCCAGCAGGAGTGCATCCGATCCGGGTTGAGTATTTCGAAGCCGCGGGCCAGCAGTCGCTGAACCTTGAGATTGCGGCACCGGGTAGACCACGCCAAAGCGCGCTTGCGCTGATCACGCCCAGCCCCGATGGCACACCGCTTGCCGCAGCGCCCGTCGACGATCCCGACGCATTCACGGTCGACGCCCGCCTGGCCCTGCAGGGTGCCGCAGCGTTTCGCACCCATGGCTGCGTCGCCTGCCACACCGACGGCACGCTTGCAGCCCCCGACCTACTTGATGCAAAGGTGCGCGACTGGCAGGCCCAGCCGCTGACAGGTCTCGGCAACCTCGACGCGGGTTGCCTGGCCGCGTCGCCCAACCCATCCCTCCCGCACTTCAACCTCGATGACGCACAGCGGGCAGCCCTCGCCATAGCGATCCGCTGGCTGAACTCAGACGCCGCACAGACGCCCCCGGAACCCGCCGCGCGGCTCGCGCACCTGCTCACCGCCTCCAACTGCGTCGCCTGCCATGCCCGTGACGGCCGCGGCGGTGTGCTCCCCGTGGGCAACCCTGTCGATGAGGATGGCGAGCCGATCCTACGAGATCCAGCCCGCGACCGGCTGTTTCGCTCATTTGTGGAAGAACTTGGCGATGAAGGCCGACTGCCTCCCACGCTTGATGGCGTGGGAGACAAGTTACGCCCTGAGTTTTTGCAGGAGGTGCTCCGCGAAGGAGGCCGCGACCGCCAGCAGACAATGGCCACCCGCATGCCTGCCTGGGAGCCGGGGCTGGCGAACGAGGTGGCGACGCTCCTGGCCGCCGATGCCAAGACCGAAGTCACTCTGCCTGAACTTGAAAACTTCTCGGACGCGACCGTGCTCGAGCAGGGGCGGCACCTCTCCGGTTCGCGAACGCTCGGCTGCATCAAGTGCCACTCCTTTGGCGGTGAGAAAGGACAGAGCCTTGGCGTGATCGACATGACTCGCTTCCCCAAGCGGCTCCGCCACGAATGGTTCCTCGCGTACGTGGAAGACCCGCAGCGATTCCGTCCGGGCACGCGGATGCCGGCAAGTTGGCCGATGGGCACAAGCTTCTATCCCGACATCCTCGACGGCACCGCGGCGGGGCAGATCGAGTCGATCTGGCGCTACGTCGGCTCGGCAAACCCACGGCCTCCCATCGGTGCCGGCGCCAACACCATCGAGTTGGTCGCTAGCGAGAAGCCCGTCTTTTATCGCAACTTCATCGAAGGTGCGGGCCCCCGAGCCATCGGCGTGGGGTTCCCTGAGCGAGCCAACATCGCCTGGGACGCAGAGCGGTTTCGGCTGGCCCTCGCCTGGCGAAATGCCTTCATCGATGCGGGCCGCCACTGGACCGGACGAGGATCCGGATGGCAGCCCCCTCTCGGCGATGGCGTGATCACACCAGACGCATCGGCAACCGTCGCGTTGCTCCCCGCGATCGACGCGACATGGCCTGAGAGCCCGCCGCGCGAGCGTGGCGGTCGCTTCCTAGGCTACAAAGTGGATGAGCAGGGGAGGCCCACCTTCACCTGGTCGTGCGACGGCCTCACCGTCAACGAATCGCTCACCGCCAGCGAAGTGAACCAGCAGCCGCAACTCAGCCGAGCCCTGAGCGTTCGCGGCGATGTGGAAGGGCTCGCGATGTTTCGCGCCGCTCGCGGTAGGGAGATCCGCGAGGGCCAGGATGGCTGGTGGCGGATTGACAACACCTGGAACGTCCGGCTTTCCGGCGACGGGCTCGCCCGGCCTTCGGTGATCCCCGTGGAGGGAGCGGTCGAACTCCGAGCGGCCATCCGTCACCGCAGCGACACACCAAGTCTGTTTCTCGAGGAGATCTCATGGCATACCCCCAACGGCAACTGACGACCATCCCGCGCGTGACTGCCCTGGGCCTTCGTGCGCTGGCCCTCGCCGCGATGTGGGCCACGATCGCAACCACCGGTGCGCGCGGAGAGGACACCGTCACGAGCGAAGCGGATGCCTACGTGATCGAGACCCTCACGATCCCAGACGAGGCCTACCTTGAGGTGGGTGCACTCGCCTGGCTCCCCAACGACCGACTGGCTGTGGGCACCCGCCGCGGTGAGATTTGGTTTGTTGACCATCCCGCAGGTGAAGCTCCCACGTGGACCCGCTTCGCGCACGGCCTGCACGAGGTGCTTGGACTCGCCTGGAAGGCAGACGCCTCCGCCGGTGAGGGAGGCGGCTGGCTGTATGTGACGCACCGCCCTGAGGTCAGCCGGCTTGCTGACAGCGATGGCGACGGCACGGCAGATCGTTTTGAAACGGTCGCCGACGGCTGGGGCGTGTCGGGTGACTACCACGAATACGCCTTCGGATCGAAGTTTGATGCCAAGGGCGACATCTGGGTGGTGCTCTGCCTCACTGGGAGTTTTTCCAGCGAAGTACCGTTCCGCGGCTGGGCCGTTCGCGTCACACCCGATGGAGAAACCATCCCCGCGGTCTCCGGCATTCGCTCACCCGGCGGCATTGGCTTCGATAGCAAAGGCCATCTGCTCTACACCGACAACCAAGGACCGTGGAACGGCACGAGCATGCTCAAGCACCTCGTGGAAGGAGACTTCATGGGGCACCCCGGCGGTTTCCGTTGGTACGACCTCGCCCCACACCTTGAGAAACCAGATGAGCCCAAAAGCGGCACGCGGTGGGCCACCGAAAGCCGGCGGATCCCGAAGCTGCGGCCTCCAGTGGTGATGTTTCCGCACGGCATCATGGGAAACAGCGCCGCCGGCATCGCGTGCGATGAAAGTGGCGGAGCGTTCGGTCCGTTTTCGGGGCAGGTGTTTGTCAGTGATCAATCCCACTCGATCGTGATGCGATGCTTTCTAGAAGAGATCGATGGTGTCATGCAGGGAGCCTGCTTCCGTTTTCGCGAAGGCTTCAAGAGTGGCTCGCTCGCCTTGCAGTTCGCCCCCGACGGCTCGCTCTACGTCGGTGGCACCAACCGCGGCTGGGGCTCGCGCGGCGGCGGTGACTACGCCCTCGAACGGCTTCACTGGAGCGGCCACACCCCCTTTGAAATCCTTGCCATGCGCGCCGTCCCAGGAGGCTTCGAACTGGAGTTCACCGAGCCCGCCAACCTCACCACACTCAGCGACCCGACGAACTACCAAATGAAGAGCTTCACCTACATCTATCAAGCTGACTACGGCAGCCCCGTTGTCGACGACGAGACCTGCAACGTGCTCTCAGCAACGCCTAGCCCCGACGGCCGCCGCGTGCGGCTCGAAATCGACAACCTCCGCGAGTGTGTGATTCACGAACTCACCGCCGACGGGGTCCGCAGTGCCAGCGGCCAACCTCTGCTGCACGCCACAGGGTGGTACACCCTCAACCGGATCCCCTAACACCAACCGGATCCGTTTCAGCCGCACCCTTCCCCAAGCGAGAGGGTGAGCCCGGTGCTGACTCGCCGGCGTAGAGGAGCGAGCGACGCCCGGAGGGCCAAAGCGAAGCGGATCTTCGAGTGAGCGAGGGCCTGGAGGGCCCGCAGCGAACGTCCGGCGAGGCAGCATTGGGCTCACCCCGAGCGACGCTCCGGCCCGACGGCGGCAATAGTCTCGTCGCTGGGCAAGGATATGCCGCAACGCTCCTCGAGCGTTCGCCGACCGCCGGGCCTCCGCTCCATCGCCTCCGTAGACAGCCCGACGGTCCTGACGGGGCTATAATTGGCAGATTTGCTCCGTTAAGGTCACACCATGCGCTCCCGCTTCCCGCTCTGGCTGTTCGCCATCGCTGCCGTCTGGCTGCTGCCCGCAACCGCCCGCAGCGACGACGCGCCGGGGGAAGCGATCTATCGAGAGCACTGCCAGGAGTGTCACGGCGAGGGAGGGAAAGGAAACGACGAGTTGCCTCCGCTCGTCGGCGACCGCTCGATTTCCCAGTTGGCCGGCTACATCAACGACACGATGCCCGAGGGTGATCCCCAGTCGGTGGCGGGTGAGGATGCGAGGGCGGTCGCCGCGTATATCCATGGAGCCTTCTATTCACCGATTGCCCAAGATCGGATTCGTCCGGCTCGTGAAGAACTCTCTCGACTGACTGTTCGTCAGCATCGCGAGACCCTCGCCGACCTCATCGGGAGCTTCGGCCGCGGCACGTGGAGCGACGTGAGCGAGCGGGGGCTCGAAGCCTCGTACTACAAAGGACGCAACCAAGATCGGCGGCAACTTGCCTTTGAACGCACAGACCCGACAATCAACTTCGACTTCGGACTGGAGAGCCCCGACCCAGAGCAGATGGAGCCTGCTCGGTTTGCGATCCGCTGGGTGGGATCGATCGTGCCCTTCGAAACGGGTGAGCATGAGTTCATCGTCCGTACGGCCCACTCGGCGAAGCTCACCGTCAATGGCGGCTGGGAAGATCCGCCTCTCATCGATGCCTATGTGAAGAGTGGCAACGACACGGAGTATCGGGGACGCATCTTCCTGATCGGAGGCCGGGCCTATCCGTTGCGACTGGAGTTTTCCAAGGCCAACCAGGGGGTCGACAACAAAGACCGCGAGGTGCCCACACACGCGTCGATCGAACTGGCCTGGAAGCCACCGCACGGCACCGAAGAGACCGTGCCTGAGCATGTGCTGCGGCCCCGTCAGACCGAGCCTGTGTATGTGGCGACCACACCTTTCCCGCCCGATGACCGAAGCATCGGCTACGAGCGTGGCACGGACATTTCCAAGGCCTGGTTTGACGCCGCCAGCAGCGTGGCACTTGAGACGGCTGGCCACGTTCTCGAGCGGATCGATCGGCTCGCCGGCGCGAAGCGCGATGATGCCGACCGACGTGAGAAACTCCAGTCCTTTGCCACAACATTTGCGGAACGGGCCTTTCGGCGACCGTTGAGTGACGACCTGCGAGAGCGTGTCGTGCAGCGAGCCTTCGCGGAGGCACCCGACCTGGATGCGGCCCTGACACGATCGATCTATCTCACCCTCACGTCGCCTCGTTTTCTCTTCCGCTCGCTGCCAGAGGAAACGTCGCAGGGGGATGCCTACGACGTGGCCGCCCGCCTCTCGTTTGGACTGTGGGACTCACTCCCAGACGAACCGCTCCGCAAAGCTGCTGCGGAAGAGCGGCTCCAGAGTGATGCAGAGATTGCGGAGCAGGCAAAGCGGATGCTCCGCGACCCGCGGTGCCGCGCGAAACTGCACCACTTCTTCGTGACCTGGCTCGGCGTCGATCAGCCAGCGGAACTCCTCAAAGACGCGTCGCTCTATCCCGATTTCTCGCCCGCGGTCGCCGCTTCCCTGCGGACAAGCCTCCACCTCCAGATCGACGCGGTGCTCAATGTAGTGGTTTCAGGCCGCCCTGCAGATTTCCGCACGCTCTTCGTGAGCGATGAGGTCTTGCTGAACCACACCCTCGCCGCGTTCTACGGCGAGGAGGTCCCCGAAACGACCGGCTATCGGCTTGTGCGGCTCGATGATGGTGCGCGGGCGGGCGTGCTGACCCACCCCTATCTCCTCAGCCTGCTGGCCTACACCGACGACACCTCACCGATCCATCGTGGCGTGTTTCTCGTGCGAAGGATGCTCGGCAATGTGCTCAAGCCGCCACCCGAGGCGGTGACGCCCCTCGCAGCAGATCTTCATCCCGACCTCACCACCCGCGAGCGGGTAGCCTTGCAGACTGAGCCAGTCGGCTGCCAGAGCTGCCACGCCATCATCAACCCACTGGGGTTTGCACTTGAAGGATTTGATGCGGTTGGCCGGTTCCGCCGCGAAGAACAGGCAGGTGATGCAACGCGGCCGGTCGATGCGAGTGGGTCTTACCTCCCACGTGAGGGAGACGCGGCCACCTTCACCGGAAGCCGTGAACTGGCCGCCGCCCTCGCCGAGAGCCCCGACGCCAGCGAGGCGTTTGTGCAGGATCTCTTCCATGCGATCGCCAAACAGCCGCTACGGGCTTGGGGTGACGACGCTCTTTCCACCCTGCGAAGCCGTTTTGCCGAGAACGGCTTCGACATCACTCAACTTTTGGTCGATACTATGTTGGTGGTTTCCAAGCCTCCCACCGCTGCGGTAGGCCAGGTTGCTGCGTTTTCTGGAGAAACTCCATGATCTCTCGACGTCGCATGCTCGCCCAACTTGGGGTCAGTTCCGCGGTGCTCCCGTTCTTGGGCAACCTCCCCACCTTTGCCGCATCGACCACAGCCCCTAAGAAGCGGCTGATCGTGGTCTTCACGCCGGACGGCGTGGTGAAGAAAAACTTCTGGCCAGCCGAGCCCGGGCCCTTCGGCGACGCGCCGCTACCTGCGATCCTCGAGCCACTCTCCCCCTTCCGCGACAAGCTCCTCACCGTGGAAGGTGTGCACAACCGGATTGCCGGTGATGGCGACGGCCACATGCGAGGCATCGGCTGTCTGCTCACCGGCATCGAACTGTTTCCTGGAAACATCCAGGGAGGCAGCGACACGCCCGCAGGTTGGGCCAGCGGCCTGTCGATCGACCAAGAGATCCGCAACTTCTACCAGCAGGACCCGACCACAGCCACCCGCTTTGGTTCGCTCGAGTTTGGTGTGCTCGTCCCCGATCGAGCCGACACATGGACTCGCATGGTCTACGCCGGCCCCAACAAACCGATCGCGCCGATCGACGATCCGTATCAGATGTACGCCCGACTCTACGGTCAGGTGAAGGATCGCGAGAACATGCAGAGCGTGCTCGATGAACTCGGTGAAGACCTCGCAAGCCTGGCCTCCCGTCTGCCGGCAGAAGATCGCCGCATTTTGGAAGAGCACACACAGCTCGTTCGCGAGTTCGAGAAGGAGTTGGCCGCGCCCCGCGAAGCGATTCACCACGAAGTGCCCGTGCTCGAGCAAAACGTGGTGGAAGGCAACGATGAAATGCCTCGCCTCAGTCGGATGCAGATCGAGCTGCTGGTTGCCAGCCTGGCCGCTGACTTCACCCGCGTCGCCACGCTGCAGTACACCAATTCGGTGGGCCAGCCACGGTTCCGCTGGCTGGGCATTGAAAAAGGCCAACACGACCTCTCCCACGAGCCCAACAGCAACGAGGAAGCCCAAGAACAGCTCACCCAGATCAACGCCTGGTATGCGGGCGAAATCGCCCACCTCGCTCAGCGTCTCGCCGACACACCAGAGCCGGGTGGCGAAGGTTCGATGCTCGACCACACCACGATTCTCTGGACGAACGAGCTCGGCGAGGGTAACTCCCACACGCACAACAACATCCCCTGGGTGTTTGTCGGCGGAGGCCTCGGCTTCGAGACCGGACGGGCGGTGCGGTATGAAGGCGTGAACCACAACCGACTGCTGGTGTCGATCGCCCACGCCATGGGGCACACGAGCCTCGAGCGATTTGGGAATCCCGACTACTGCGGAGAGGGTCCGCTGACCGGCCTTGCCTAGTCCCTCGCCACCATGCCATGTCACCACAGGCTCGTCGACTCCGCTGGTTGGTGATGGCAGGAGTCTCCGCGACGTTCGTGGCTCTTTGGGCAGCGACTCCCCGGCATGTGGTCGTTAGCGGCCGCTCGATGCTACCTGGTCTCGCGACAGGGGATGTCGTTTCCTTGGGTTGGTGGCAGCCTTGGCGGCACACCCCGCGACGCTACGAGCGATGGCTCGTCCGGATGCCCGACGGCACAGCCCTCATCAAACGCATCGCGGGATTGCCCGGCGAGGTGGTGGAAGTCAACGGCGGTGATCTGCTGATCAACGGGAAGCGGCTGCTGCCATCACCGCACCAGCTTCAAGAAACGGCGTCGCGTGTCACGGGAGGAACATGGAACACCCAGGTTCGTGACACTGTCTCCTGGCAGGAATATCGGCATCTCGTTGAGGATGCCTCCCAACGTGTTGATCAGGCCGCACGGCTCGTGCCTGGCCCCATCTACGACGGTCTCGACGAAGATCCGGATGAACGGCGACGCCTCGTGCCGACAGCCAACGTCGGCATCGCAGCCATTGTCGAGCGGCACCCATCAGCAGCAGCCGGCGATATTTATGTGCGAGTCGGCCCACAGGCTGCCGCGATTCGCCTCCACGCACCAGGGCGGCACAGCGTCATCTGCGGGCGTGTCGCATCGCGGTTTGTGGTCGCTGTCAAGCAACTTGATGAAGCCACTCAGCAAAAGCGTCTCTTCCCCTCTTCGCCGATTGCATGGCCCGTTTCCGAAGATTGGTCCCTGACAAGCGACGCAAAACCGCTTGTGATCGGGGAAGGAGCACCGCTCATGGCTCTCGGGCTGGAGGATGCCGAACGTGCACGTGGGACGACAACCCTCCACGACATCACTGTCTGGAAAACAACGCACCTGCTCCCAGCGCCCGACGGGAAGAGTCGTTGGACCGTTCCCGCAGAGCATGTCTTCTTGCTTGGCGACCATCCGGCCGCCAGCCGTGACTCCCGCCACTTCGGGCCTGTCGCCGCGAGCGCTCTCGTCAGCAGCGTGCAAAAACTCGATCGCACAGCACGTCGCCTCGTTGGCCCCGAGCACTGACCGACCAGTCGGGGCATAAAAAAACTGCCGCCCCCGGAGTGCTCCGGAGGCGGCAGCGGTAGGGCGCGTATGCAACGAGTCCACGCATCAAGCGATGGCCTCGAAGAAACGTGCGGGGCTGCGTCAACGGCTAGCCCGTCGACCCGCCGTTATCGGCGCAGCCCCTCCGTACAGTGGTCTTGTTTCACTGAATCACCTCCTTTGCTGCGAGTAATCCCAGCCGTCACAGTCACTGCACTGACTGCCGCCAGGGTTCTTTCTCCCCGGCCGTCACCGGAGAACGCTTGAAGGTTGGCCATGACCTGTTGGCCTGGCTCCTCCGAGAGCATTGTAGGCACCATCTCTCAGACTGGTCACGGCTGGTGATCCGCCGGCATCACGAAGATCGGCAGACTTGCGGATCGGGCCGCAAACTCTGGGGCATACCGGCTGCGAATGCTGGCAAAACCTGTAGAGGCCGTGCCTGCGTGTGCCACCCGCAGCGAGTATTCGAGCACGTGCGTCCCCCGCGGCATCCGCTCAAAGAAGAACTGGGTGCTCGTGTCGCGGACACTCAAATACCAGCCGACCCCGTCGCCCCAGCGCCAGCCTGACAGCACATCGACTGGCTCGGTGAGGCTCGGCCTGTGGTCGAAGAGTTCCAGGTATTCGTAGTCACGATCGCTGGTGACCACGAGCCGTACCACAAGTTCGTCTCCCACACGCAGCGGCGTCTCCTCACCAACGGGCTCAAGCGTGGGGCCTGCTTTTGTGATCCGCTTCGCAAACAGTTCTTTGCGGATGGCCAACTGCTCAAGGCCCGCCGCCTCGACTCGATCGAGGTCGTCGAGATACTGCCAGTGCACACCCCCCCAGGCAAACCCAGCCCCCGCCTTGCCCGACGTTCGCGTGAACCGGATCGTGCCGTCCTCTGGCGTGATCTCACCACGCACGAGCCTGGTTTCAAAGAAGCCCGTACCCGCTTCCACCGCATCTGGCTCAACGGCTGTGCCCCCAATCGTCACCTGCACATCGGCAGGCTGACCGAGCAGGTCGTCTCCGCGGCCGAGGATCGCTGCGATTGCATTCGCGGTGGCCGGGCTGCCGGCCCAGCGGCTCGTGCGCTTCTGTGTGAGAAGCCATCCCTTCATCGCCTCAACGCTTTCAGCATCACCAGCTACCTCATCAAACGCCTCGATTAGCTGCGCCTGGGTTTCGATCGACGCCCCCTGCCAACTCCACCAGGCGGGATGGGGATCGCGCCACCACATGCCCTGCCAGGCCACGCCTTCCAGATTCGCCTCAGGCGTGCCTGGAGCACCAACGGCCCGCTCACGCAGACTCTCGAGAATCGACATCGCTACCTGCCGATCGCGAGCGCGGTGCAGCGCGATCGCCAGCTGAGCCTGCGTGCGTCGCGACCCCAGCTTCATCCACGAGGTGCGGCCCACGGCCAGACAAAACCGAATCGCCTCGCGAACCTCGTCCGCAGGGGGCTGATCCTCCAAGAAGAAACTCCGCGCGTAGAGGGCAAACACGCCCGTGGGCGTGAGCACCACCTCTTCGTTCCCCACCTTCTCAGCCAGCCGGCGGCCTCGATTTGCCTCTTCAATCAGCCGCCCATCGACCCACGGAATCGCCCGCAACGCTTCGCTTTGATCGATCGCCACCCCCTGGGTTCGCAGCCTGCCAAACCCTGAGACAATCGAGAGCGTGACCACATCGCTCGATGTACCCCCTGGAAACCAGGGCCATCCACCGTCGTTGTTGTGCAGTGCCGCAAGCCTCTGCAGAGCCGCAGCCACTTCGTTCTCCGCACGGGTCGCGTCAAAGAGGAGGCCGATACGGTGACGTGCTTCCTTTTCATCAACCGCATCCCGCACCCAAGGCGTTTCCGCCAGCAGCGTTTTCACGAGTTCGCTGTTTTTCTCCAGCGGACTTTCCAGGGCATCGGTGCCCCGCCACTGCTCAAACACCCGCGCGATTCGTTGATCGCGTGTGACAAGATGCCGGGCCAGGCTATTGGTGCTCAACCGGCGGAAGAGGGCGTCGATGCCTTCGTCCTCCTCCTCCATCAGGCTGGGCATCGCCAGCACCGCATACCACGCGGGATTCGAGGCCACCTGCACCACGAGGCTCTGGCTCTCGATCTCGTCTGCCCCTTGGGCAAGCTTTTCCAAGGTGACGGTCTCCGCCGCATCTCCACGCAGCGTAATCGGAGCCGTTTGCGACACGAGCACCCGCCGCGAGAGCACCGGCAGCATCCCTTCCTCACCATCCGCGGCTCTGCCTGCCGTTCCCGTGGCAAGGTAGGTGAGGGCTTGGGTCCCATTGGCCACAGCGACGCTGAAAAACACGGGCTGCGACTCACCGGCAGCCAGGTCGAACGATCGCTCCAGGCCGTCGCTCACGAGACTGCTGCGGTCTTCGCCGGTCCGCGCATCGCTGAGTGCAAACCGCACCGTGCCACTGAGACGCCCGGTCGAACGGTTGGAGAGTTTGACCGGAATCCGCACCCGGTCTCCCTCGCGCAGGAAGCGTGGCATCACCGGCTCGACCATCAGGTCCTTGACCGCCACCGCCGTGTCTTCGATCGCCCCGCTCCGCAGCGCCGCGTCGTGGGCAAGACCCTTGAACTGCCAGGTGGTCAGCGTGTCTGGCGGGGTGAACTCAATGGTCACGATCCCAGCGGCATCCGACACGAGTGTGGGCAGGAAGAAGGCCGTTTCTGCGAGGTTACGCCGCGGTGGTGGAGGCGCCGCCGGCGAACCGCCAGAACTGCTCGGAGGAGCCTCCGCACCGTCCGACTTTTCCATCAGCATCGCACTCGCTTGAGCCTGCTGCCGAAAGCCGAACGACTCCCCTTCGGCGGCGTCGGCCATCGCCATCGGCGCCGCTGCAAAATCTGCCTCCCGTCCAAACATGGCCCCACCGCCAAAGCCACCCATGCCGCCAAAGCCACGCCTGTTGGCCAGCATGGGGCCACCACCTGAAGAGCCAAAGTCTCCAAGCAGCGTGGGCAACCGGATCTCCACCGACTCATACGTCCGCGCAAAGCCTCCACCGAACTGATGGAACATCATCCAAGCGTTGGTGGCGTTCGGTGGTGGTGGAGCTGCTTCACGGCGAAAGAGGCTGGCCAGCCCCGTCGATGGCCACGCATGCGGTGCGAGCGCGTCGAGTGACTGGTCGTAGAGAATGGCCAGCATCTCCACCACCGCGGGCATCGCGTCAGGGCGCAGCGTCTCTGGCGTGGTGGCCACTTTCGCACGCCACACCTCTTGCACGCCTGGCTCCAAACGCCGCGTGAAGCGTTCCCAGGAGACGGCCAGTTTCTTGTCGTTCCAGGGCACGTCGATTGTGCGCGTCTCGCTTGAGAGCCTTCCGTCACGCATCATCCACAGCCGCAAACTGAAACCACCGCGGTGCTGCTCCTCCACGGGCACCTGCACCCGCCACTGCGTGCGGCCAGGTTCACTCCACTGCCGCGACAGCAACTGACCATTCTGGAAGACCTCAATCCGCACGCGACCGGCGTCGTAGCCCGTGCCGAGAACCGCTTCAAACGTCTCGCCCGGCTCCACGCTCCAGCGTGGTGCGGCCACGGCAAACGCACGTCGGATCGGATACTGCTGGGCTTGTGGATCAAGGACCTCAATCAGTTCGGTTGCCTTGACGGTCGGCACATCTCCCTCACCTGGCACTTCGAACGTGGCCCGGTAGATCCCCGGCTCAAGCGGCACCGCCGCCACGACTTTGCCGGTCATGCCATCGGTGGCTTCATCACTGGAAAAGACGGTTTCGCCATCTGCCCAAGTCTCAGGCTCAGCTGGATTAACAGGCACACCCAGATCTTTAGCATCCGCAGGCACCGCAAACATGCCCCCGCCCATCCCACGCCCCGACGGGCGTCGCCCTGAGCGCCTCGGGTAGATGCCATTGGATTCCCAGTCCTCGCGGGCAACACGGTCGGGCTGAACAAGCCTCGTCACTCGCAGCTCACCTCGCGCCGATCGCGGGTCACCGTCGAGCGACGTGGTCTCGACGGTCACCGCCACGTCTGCTTTCCCCCCCTCGGCCGCCTGATAGGCTTCCACACCGAGCATCGCCTCAATCGGCGCGTAACCTGCCTGCACACTCCGCTCATCAACCCGCGTTTCACCCGACGCATCGGTCACGCGCGCGGTCACTCGGTAGCGAAAGACGGGCAGAGCGTCGCGTGGCACCGAGAGATCAGGCTTCGCGGGAAAACGGAGTTCAAATGAACCATCAGCGTCGCTGGTGGCCTCGCCGTGTGCGATCCTCGCCGCTCCTTGATCGAACGGCAGCCATGGGAAAAACCAGCGGCACCAGGGTGCGAAGCGGACCTCACGCTCCACCTCCCAAGCGACCGAGGCGCCCGCCACCGGGAGTCCGGTATACGTCATGGCCTCGCCCCGGATCGCCACGTCCGCCGTCAGCCGCACCTCATCCGTGGGAGCCGCGAGCGTCACCTCAAACTTGGGACGCTTGTATTCCTCGACCCGCACACCGACACCCCCACCCATCCCGTCGCCCTGCGACGTGATCGACCACTGGCCGGGAAGCGCGCCTGCAGGGATCGAGAACGTGCCATGAAACGACCCCATTGCTGAGGTGCGATGCTCGCGCGTGCCTAGTTCGCGGCCGTTCGCATCGCGAAACGTGACCGTGACCGTCTCACCAGCCACCGCACGAGCGTGCGCTGCTGAAGTCCCCACTTCCGCCGCAATACCTTTGTAAAACACGACCTGCCCAGGGCGATGGATGCCACGGTCGGTGACGAGCACCACCTGCCGAGCGCGGACCGGCCGACGATACGATCGCACACCCGTTCGATCCGTTCCGATCACGTGCGTCACACCGTCGAGAGTGGCGGTGGCCGAGAGCACCACGGCATCTCGGCTGACGGCTTCTCGATCGAGGGCGATCTCGTACCGTCCCTCCGCATCAGTGGAGGTCGAGACAAACTCACGAAACGCCTGCTGCTGCCGATCACGAACTTGGGCATACCCCTTCACCACGGCTCCGACGATCGGCTCGCCACTCTGGATGTCCACCACGTGCCCAGAAAGCACGCCCACACCAGGGTCGTCGGCCTTCCCCCGATCCTCCAGTGCTTGCACAACCGGCTGCGGTGTGTCGGCAACGATTTCAAGCCGACTCACCCACACAAAGCACCCCGTGAGCACGTTGTCTTCGGGAAGGAAGGTATCGGTGGCCGAAGCGAGCACCCAGTAGCAACCGGGGGCAAGATCTTCCGGCACGGGCACGGACTGATGGGTCGCCTTGTAGTCGGGTGTCGCCGGGAGATCGACTGCAAACCGTCGTTCCGGTTTTTCCGCGAGGATCCGCGATCGATCGTCCTCATCGAGCCACTGCCACTCGGGTCGCCCTGCTTCCAAACGCTGCTTCCAGTCTGCCTTCACGATCCGCAGGTGCATCCGCGTGAGATTCGTGTAGTCGGTACGAATCACGGGCCAGGGCTCGGCCCACGTGCGTTCCGTGGCGAAGGCAAGCGTCGGCGTTTCGATCGTCGTGATGAGATTGCGACAGAGTGCAGCGCCCACCGATTCTGGATGTGCGGCAACCGCGTGGCTGGCGATGGCATGCGCTGCTGCGGGGTCCTCTTCCTCAAGCAGCCATTCGGCGAGCCGATGCCGCGCGCGTGCGGCGATCTCATGATCACCGGCGGCAGCGACAAACGCCTCCCAAGCCGCGCGAATGCGTTCTCGCGCCCCCTCACCCACGCCCACGCCTGCGGCCCATTCGATCCGCTCAAAGTCCGCCGTGAGCAGTGCGGTGCGATCTGCGTCGTCACGGTGCTTCTGGAGCTTCTCCTGGTAAAGCGTGATGGCTTTCAGGATCGGCGACGCGACATCGCTGGTTTCCTCGGCAGGCTTCCATTCGAGAAACGCCTCACGTGGCCCCAGCAGCGGGCCATCCACCTGAGGCTCAAAAACATCTTCCGGATTGATCAGCCCTCGCTCGCCCGAGGCATAAAACTCAAGCGCGTTGGTGATCAGCACATCCCAGAGCGATGGCCGCGCCGCGAGGCTGCTCGCGATCTCCGCTTCCGAGGGCCCCTCGTCATTCTTCGCTGGCACCACCCGCATCGCACCAGGCGAAACGATTGCCAGCCAATCACTGGTGGCTTCTGCACGCAGGCGATCGGTGTGCTGAAGCGCGTTCGAAAACCGCCGTTCGATTTCGGCAACGATCTGCCGCAGATCCCACTCGCCGATGCTCGCGAGATCCGCTGGCCCCGCGGCTCCCGTGGTCCGCTGCATGAACCGCCAGCGGTTGGCCACGAAAAACTGCCAGGTCCAGTTAGCGGCTACCGCTTCCAGCACGGGCTGCGTTTGAGGGGGCGCCGTGGCCAAGGCCGCGTCGAGCCTCAGCAACCGCTCGGGGTCATCCTGCGGCCGGTCGCCGGTTTCCGCGAGCACCTGCGAGGCGATGGCGCGGGCAACTTCAGCCCAGGCCTCGTCCGCGATGGCTTGTTCCGCGAGCCCCTCGAGGGCTGCCGCGGCCGACTTTGGGCGGCCTTCGCGAAAATGCCGGTCGACCTGTCGCCAGACATCGCGGCGGGGCCCGGTCGGGAGGTCAGCATCACCTGGAGCGCGACGCATCGAAACCATCCCTCCAAGCAACACCAACACCATCCCAGCAGCGATGAGATGGAACGTATGCACACGCATCACACACCCTCCTCAACCTCCAGGAACACGACGTTCCACTCAGAGCACGTTCCCGAAGGAGGAACACACGGCACCGGCATGCCCCAGCGCAGCAGCCACAAACAGGTGGGCTCCTCCTCCAGGCGCTAATGTACGCCACGTGCGCGATTCACCGGCACAGCAATCTGCACGGCAATTTCAAGGCAGACGCGATGGCCCGCCCCAGAAGAGACGCACGCACGCGTCAAGAAGTTCCATCGGGAGAGGCTTGGCCTTCCCAACGGCGCACGACACCTGCATCGATTCCCAGCAGATCGAGAGCCCGCCCAACGGTCTGCGTGACCGCGTCGTCGAGCGAACTGATACCCGTATAGAACGCTGGAACAGGCGGCATCAGGATCGCCCCACTCGCCGTCGCTCGGGCCATGAGATCAATGTGCCCCGCATGCAACGGTGTTTCACGAAACAGTAGCACCACCCGCCGCCGCTCCTTGAGTTGCACGTCGGCCGCGCGCGTCACGAGATCGTCGGTGAAGCAGTTCGCCACACCTGAGAGTGTTTTTACCGAGCATGGGGCGACGAGCATGCCGCCCGTCTGAAACGACCCGCTCGCTATGGTCGCACCGATATCTTTGTGCGGATGACGCACATCCGCGAGCGCCTCAACGTCGGCGGGATCCCAGTCGGTTTCAGCCCGGATCGTGCGAACCGCTGCCGGCGAGAGGATCAGGTGCGTCTCCACGTCAGGGCACGCATGCAGGAGTTCCAGAGCCCGGATGCCGTAGAGCACCCCCGAGGCACCCGTGATCGCAACGATGATGCGTTTCATGTGAGACCTGCCGCTACCGCCGACACGGCTCACGCCTCGATCGCAGCGAGCAGATAGGCCGTGGGCTCAAAGTTCTCGATGATCGGAGTCGACTTCCCATCACGAATCATCCTCGCCTGGGGCACCGAGATTTCCGGCGTCTTGGCTGGGGAGAAGAGGATGTCGTCGTGCGAGGCATTCAGCCGACTCGCAAACAGCTCCGGCGTGAGGTGCCCGCCGAGATGATCGCTACGGCCAGTCGCCACGTGCAGCGTGCCGAGCACCTTCTCATCCTGAATGTCGCGGCCGGAGACAGGGAGGTCCTGGGTGCCAAACCCAAGCTCACCGATCTCGCCGGTGACGGGGTCAGACGCAAGCCGCTCGTTGTAAGCATCAACGATTGACTGGTCACCTGACAGGAGCGTGGCCTTCACGATCCGCCCACCCGTAACGTCCATCACGGCAATGGTGCCGTCATGCTCAAACCGCATGGGGAAGCGACCTTCAGCTCCCTCTGGCACGAAATACACCTCTCCCGCGGGCAGGTTGGCGATGTCGGGAGTGTCACCCAGACAGAGGCCATGGCTCTTCTGCGCTTCCTGACCATTGGTTTCGAGCGTGAGTTGATACGTTTCGCCATCGACCTGAAAATCGATCTCGAAGGAATCGGCCTTCGTCAAAGCCAGCCTGAGTTTCTCTGCCTCGGCGCTCACCTCGCGGTAGTTGACAGCCAACCCCGTCGCCAAGATCACGTCGTTGAGGCCGTGCAGCGTCGCCCCCCGGAAGCCGTACTGCTTGGCAAAGGCCGTCAGCGGAGCCGTTGCCGAAAAGGTCGACACGCAGAGAATCAGGTCGTAGTTGGGATAGACATCGCGCTCAAGCGAGATCGTTGCCCCAGTCGCATCCACCGCCTCATCGGGGAGATCAAGGTTGCTGCCGCCGGTGAGGGCATAGGCAAACATCTCGCCGCCCGTGAGGCCAAGTTCCTCGGCAACACCATTCCGAAGCCCCTCGTAGAAGACCTCATAGGCCTTCCGCTGGATGGTCAGGGCAGGGTCTTTGAGAAATCCGAAGTCCCGCATGGCCGACGGATCAGCCAAGTCAATCAGGATCGCTACCTTTTGGCCGGGCTTGGGATCGAACACCGTCTTCAGGAGACGGCTCAGATCAAACGCCGGGAAATCTTCGATGGAACGACGAGCGAGTGGGGTAGTTAATGTGTTCATATCTTTCTTATAGCCGCGCCACGCCGCCTGTCGCGATTTTTTCCAGGAGTCTTTCGCCCACCTGTCGACAAACAGGGCGCACAACCGCGAAACACCCGTCACCCGGCACATCCTGCTCGGCCGACGAGTCGGCGGTTTCTCCAAGAGCACGGCATTCCCTGCAGAATCGCGCTACAATTGAGTTCTGTGGTGCGGATGGTGGTGTTTTTCTCAATCAACGCGGTGAGAGACTTGAGGCCGAGATGACGAGACGACCACAGACGTGGAGATGGGCCTCAGTGAGCCTTGGATGGGTGGGGCTTGCGTGTGCCTGCATGGCACCAAGCCGAGCTGAGATCGGCTACAACGAATCGATCCGCCCAATCCTGGTGGAGAACTGCTTCGCCTGCCACGGTGCCGACAGCGCTAGCCGCCAGGCTGGGTTGCGACTTGATCGCTTTGAAGACGCGGTCGACTACGGAGCCCTCATTCCGGGCGACTCCGACTCGTCGATGCTGCTCGATCGGATTTACTCCGACGACCCAGAACTGGTGATGCCGCCACCGGAGACCAAGAAGGTTCTTTCGGCTGCCGAAAAGAAATTGCTCACACAGTGGATCGACGAAGGGGCTGCCTACGAGCAGCACTGGTCGTTCATCCCACCCGTGCGGCCCGAGTTGCCTGCGGTCAAAGACGCTGCGTGGGTCCGCAATCCGATCGACCACTTCATCCTCGCACAGCTGGAGTCCGCAGACCTCAGCCCTGCCGCGGAAGCCGATCGCCGCACGCTTGCCCGCCGCGTGGCCCTCGATCTGACCGGCCTACCACCACCACCCGCCGACGTCGAAGCGTTCGTGAACGATTCGGAACCCGACGCCTACGAACGGTTCGTCGACAGCCAGCTCGCGCGACCGGAATGGGGGGAGCACCGCGGCCGCCACTGGCTCGACTACGCCCGCTACGCCGACACGCACGGCATCCACTTCGACAATGAACGAGAAATGTGGACCTACCGGCAGTGGGTCATCGATGCGTTCAACCGCAACATGCCCTTCGACGAGTTCACCGTGCTGCAACTTGCCGGTGACCTCGTGGAGCATGGCCCCGAAGCATCGCCTGCGGAGGTTCTCAATGACCAGATTGCCAGTGGCTTCAACCGCTGCAACGTGACGACCAACGAGGGAGGCACGATCCCCGAAGAGTATTACGTGCTCTATGCCCGCGATCGCACCGAGACCACCTCCGCGGTGTGGATGGGGCTGACCACCGGCTGCGCCGTCTGCCACGACCACAAATTTGATCCGCTCTCGAAGAAGGAGTTCTACGAGCTCTCAGCTTTCTTCAATAACACCACACAAAACGCGATGGATGGCAACGTGAAAGACACGCCGCCCATCCTGCCGGTGCCACTCGCTGACGACCTCGAGCGTTTTGTGTCCCTCAAACGCGAGTTGCCAGAGGCGACGGCAGCCGTCGAATCCCGTTCCTCTGCAGCCAAGCCCGACTTCGAAACATGGCTGCGGGAGGCCACGCCAGCGAGCATTCAGGAGGGACTGCCACAGGATCCACCGCAACTGTCCTTGCCGCTGAATGAAGGAGACGGTTCGCAAGGTTCGGCGTTCCTCTCCGGCGAGGTGCAGCAGGTTCCCTTGGCGGCTTCCCTCACCTGGCAGGATGGGCCAGACGCTAAAGCGGCCTTGCTCGAAGGACAGGCGGCTGCTTTCCCCACAGCCGGCGACTTCGAGTTCGATCAGCCCTTCACCGTCAGCTGCTACCTCAAGCCTCCCGCCAACGACACCGCCTATTCCGTGGTCGCCAGGATGAACACTCCCGACGCAATGTATCGCGGCTGGGACTTGTGGGTGCAGCAGCGGCGGGTGGCGATGCACCTCGTCCATGCCTGGCCAGAGGATGCCTTGAAGGTCGTGGCTGCTGACCAACTCCCCACCGATCGCTGGACACTCGTCACGCTGCGGTACGACGGGAGTGGCACGACCGGTGGTGTGCAGGTTTTCTACGACGGCGTGCCACAAAAGATGAATGTCGAGACCGACACCTTCAAGAAAAACACCACCCGTACCGAGGTCCCGCTGACCATCGGCAGCCGCACGGGTGGCGGCGACGCGCACGCGGTGGGGCTGAGCGGCCTTGCACTGTGGAGCCGTGGCCTCTCCGACGCCGAGATCAATGGGCTCGCTCGCAAGAACGAGCTTGAGCGGATCGTGGCCCTCCAGGCCGAGGAACGGCTTGCTGCCGCGGAAGGCCTCTACGACTGGTGGCTTGGCAGTTTCGACGACATGTACCAGGCCGCTGCGAGGCACAAGGCAACACTTGAGCGCGAACAGCAAGCGATCGTGGCTCGCGGCACGGTAGCCCACGTGATGAACGAGAAAGAGGGCGTGCCGATGGCCTACGACCTCGACCGTGGCGACTACGACAAGCGGCTCGATCAGGTCACCGCCGACACCCCTGACAGCCTTCCGCCCCTTCCTGACGACTTCCCCAGAAACCGCCTGGGCTTGGCAAAGTGGCTGATGCTGCCTGAGCATCCCCTCACGGCACGGGTCACCGTGAACCGCTTCTGGCAGGAAGTCTTTGGCACGGGGCTTGTGGCAACCTCCGGGGATTTCGGCATCACGGGTGAACTCCCCAGCCATCCCGACCTTCTCGACTGGCTGGCGGTTGAGTTCCGGGAGAGCGGCTGGGACGTGAAAAGATTGTTTCGCTTGATGGTGACAAGTGCCGCATACCGGCAGGCTGCCACGACGACACCCGAAAAACTCACCGCCGACCAAGACAACCGGCTGCTCTCGCGAGGACCTCGATTTCGCATGGATGCAGAGATGGTCCGCGACGCAGCGCTCGCGAGCAGCGGACTGCTTGTCCGCAAACTCGGCGGACCGAGTGTGAAGCCCTACCAACCGCCGGGCGTGTGGGCCGCAGTCTCGATGGGAGGCAACACCAGCCGCTACCAGCCGGGCAGCGGTGAGGATCTCTACCGTCGCAGCATGTACTGGTTTTGGAAGCGGTCCGCCCCGCCGGCCTCGATGGAGATCTTCAACGCACCGTCGCGGGAGGTCTGCACCGTCCGTCGCGAGCGGACCAATACGCCGCTGCAGGCGCTGGTGACCCTCAACGACGAGCAGTTTGTCGAGGCCGCGCGTGTGCTGGCTGAGGAGGCTCTCGCAAGCGACGACCTCGACGGTCGCACCGATGAGAACCGCTTGGCTTTGCTCACGAGCCGGCTGCTGTCACGTTCTTTTGACGATGAGGAACGCGGGATCGCCATGGCGTCACTGGAGACGCTGCGAGCCTGGTACGCCGACCATCCCGACGATGCAAAGCAGTTGATCGCCGTCGGACAGTCAACACCGCAGGCCCTCGACCCCATCGAGCTTGCCTCGTGGACGATGCTCACCAACGAACTAATGAACCTCGACGAGTTTCTCTGCAAGTAGGTTCGGAGACCGCACCATGCCCCCCACCTTTCAGCCACCGACGGCCAACTCACCCCTCGATTCGCTCGGGCTGAACCTGACACGCCGTCGTTTCTTTGAGCAGGGAAGTCATCTTCTCGGCGGGGCGGCCCTGGCCTCGCTGACGGGCAGGCAGGGCCATGCAGCCGCCCTCGAAACCGGACCCGACGGCGTGGCCCGCGTGGCCGGGGCCCTTGGCCCCCACTTTGCGCCCAAAGCGAAGCAGGTGATCTACCTGCACATGGTGGGCGGTCCGCCCCAACTGGATCTCTACGACTACAAGCCGGTGATGAACGAGTGGTACGACAAAGACCTACCCGAGAGCATTCGGCAAGGCCAGCGGCTGACCACGATGACCTCCGGCCAGGCCCGCTTCCCGATCGCCCCCTCGAAGTACGCATTCAAGCAGCATGGCAAGAGCGGCATGTGGGTCTGCGAACTGCTGCCGAACACAGCCAAGATGGTCGACGAGATGTGCTTCATCCGCTCGATGCACACCGAGGCGATCAACCACGAGCCGGCGATCACCTACATGCAGACCGGCAATCAGATCACCGGCCGCCCCTGCCTGGGCAGTTGGCTGAGCTACGGACTCGGCAGCCTCAACGATGACCTGCCGACGTTTGTCGTGCTCGTGGCCCGGCCGACCAACACCGAGCAGGTGCAGGCGATCGGGGCTCGGCTCTGGTCGAGTGGGTTTCTCTCGGGTGAGCACTCTGGCGTGACCTTCCGTTCGTCCGGCGACCCGATCCTCTACCTCCAGGACCCAGCCGGCGTCTCACGGGATGTCCGCCGTGCCACACTCGACGGCCTGCAGGCCTTGAATGAGCGGACGTTCGAGCGGATCGGCGACCCTGAGACCCGCACCCGCATCGCGCAGTATGAGATGGCCTTCCGCATGCAGGCGAGTGTGCCGGAGTTAACCGACCTCGCCAGCGAGAGCCAGGCCACGCTCGACCTCTATGGCGAGGCGGTGACCAAGCCGGGCACGTTTGCCAACACGATGCTGATGGCCCGGAGAATGGTGGAGCGGGGCGTGCGGTTCGTGCAGGTCTATCACAACAACTGGGACACCCACGGCAATGTCGCCGGCCGACTGCCCGATCAGTGCCGCGACGTCGACCAGCCCTGCTGGGGGCTCGTGCAGGACCTCAAGAGCCGCGGCATGCTTGATGAAACGTTGATCATCTGGGGCGGTGAGTTTGGCCGCACGGTGTATTCCCAGGGCGGCCTCTCCAAGGAGAACTACGGCCGCGACCACCATCCGCGGTGCTTCACGATGTGGATGTGTGGCGGTGGAGCCAAGCCCGGCCAGATCTACGGTGAGACCGACGACTTCTCCTACAACATCGTCAAAGATCCGGTGCACATCCGCGACTTCCATGCCACCGTGCTGCACCTGCTCGGCTTCGACCACGAGCGGTTCACCTACCGACACCTCGGCCTCGACTTCAAGCTCACCGGCGTCGAGCAAGCCCGCGTGATCCCGGAGCTGATGGCGTAAGCGGTCCGGCACGTGGTCAGTCAACATTTGCTAGACTTCGCAAGACCCCAGGGCACGCATCACCGATTGGAGGTCTCTGATGCCAGGAAATCCACTCCACACCGCACTCAGGAGCGGCGAGAGAAGCCAGCACACCTATCGGGACATCCCCACTCCCCAGCAGTGGAACCTCGATGTCGCCAATGCAGAGGGTCGCCTGCAGCGTCTACAAGCGCAACACCAGGGCGGACCGGGTGGTGGCGTTCCCAACGCCACCGATCCACGCGTCGTGATGCAAGCACTCGATCGCTACCACGCCGGCGTGCAAGGCGCGGGGGCACCTAACAACCAAATCTCCCAGGCGATCCATGGCTCATTCCTGGTTGATCTCTATACCGTGACGGGGCAGTATCAGCGGGCAACGCGGGGCACCCACCTCCCAGCCTCAGACAGAGATCACGCGCTCTTCACGCTCTATCGAGCGTTGCACTATGCCGCCGCCGACAAGTTCGGAGAAGTGTTTGGTATTCCAGGCGACCAAATTGATGTCTTTTTGCGTCGCCAGCACATCATGATGACCACTCACGGCGCCGGCGTTGATCACAAAGTTGGCAATCGTTTTGGAACAGTCGCGGGCCAGCAGGTCTCGTATCTCGCGTACCTCAACGAGACTGAGGCCCTTGCCGTCAAACTCACGATCCGCGACGGCAAGTTTTTCATTTTGGACGGTAGCGGCCACCTCGTCCCTTTCGACTGCTCAGGGCCTGCCTACAAGGAACTCCGCCAGAACCATCCCAAGCGAAATCCTGCCCGCCGCGGCAATGAAAACAACCAAGATGCCACTGGCCATCGACGCGGTGTGGCTGGTTTCGCCATGGGCGTCGACCGCAGCATCTACGCCCGCCGGCACTCGCTCAACATGGCGCCCAAAGGTGCCTTCTACCACTCCTGCTACCTCTCCGGACGCGAAGTGCTCTGCACGGGCTGCATCACCGTCAACAATGGCGTGCTGGAATACATCAACAACTGGAGCGGCCACTACCAACCGAGCCCCACCCAACTTGCCCTCGCTATCAAAGCGTTGCGGGCGCAGGGTGTCGACATCTCGAATGTCACAGTCGAGGTGCAGATGGAAGGTCTCAATTTTGACGTGAAAGCCCCTGTGTTCCTGGATGGGATCTGGGCCAAGGGCACAGACTTCCTCTCTGGACTGAAAGGCCGGTTCACGGGCACAGCCAAGAAGATTCGCGATGCCTTGGTGAGTTACGAAAAACGTACGGGCAAATGGTATTCCAAGCCCAGTCAGCAGTCACTGAAAACGCTCGCCCACCTCAAAAAGATCCATGACGACGAAGATCTTGTTCGTGAGACCCGCTTCCTGCTGGGTGAAATCAAAGACGGTGGCCATGGCTACCAGCCAGCATCGCCTTTCCGCACCAACTACGACCTCATGGCACCCCGTCACGGCGGTGAGCTCTATAAGTCGCTGATGCGGGCGATCGGGGATTTCATCCAGATTTGATCGCGGGCTGGTTGGGGCCACGCCCTCCGCCAGCAGGCCTCGGGCCGTGAACACCGGCCGGCCCCCTGACCGCTGAGCTCGGACGGGTTGTCGGCTATCGTCCGGTCCACCACGACGACCCATTCGACACCGTGCCCATCTGCGCCGCCTTCCCCTGGACGAAGCGTTTGAAGTCGCCCCATTTCCCAGTGTGCGTGCTCATCCGCTGAGTGATCACCCTCAGGCCAGCCTCATGGTGGAACTTCGTCCCAACAAACGAAAGTAGCGCATTAATCCGCTGCACGTGTTGATCGTAGCTTTCGTCGGTCGCAGTCACGGAGTTTTGGCCAAAACGCATCGCGACTTCTGTCAGAGCATGAAACATGGCCGTGCCCTCATCCGACTGAAATGTGTCGACGTAGCGTTGCTGCGTCCTGTTTTCAATCTGGCCGAGGAGCGCTCGCTTGGCACTCGCGTCGAGCTTCCTGACCACTCCAAACCGCCCGGAGTTGTTGTTGATGAGCCAGGTGCCAGAGTTTTGATAGACGAGCTCACCGCCGATCAGACCGAGGCCGGTCGACTCGATGACCCCCGCGCGTTCCGGATGGGACGGATCAACTGCGGCGAAGTTGCAGACGAGCGTGGGATGGCCGGTACGCCCTGCGCTCTGCATCTCGGATGCGATCTTCTTCCACACTCGGTCGCCGCTGTGGAATCCGAACGCCTCGGGGCGCTCCCATGGCTTCTCAAGGCCAACGACAAGGTGGAGATCCGGAGAGGTCAGCACCCAGTCATACCGTACCGACTGCACTGGCGCAAAAGAGAACGTGCGGGATCCGATGGGGTTGGCTGTGAGGTCCGTCCAAGCCGGATTGAGCCTTGCGGGTGCGATCGCATGCTCGCCCCGCTGGGGCTTATACCGGTCGGTCGCCTTCGTGAGTCCGGGCTTCTCAACATGCGAGGCGAACTCTTGCTTTTCGATATACGAGGGTGCCTTGCCTGCAGTAAGCGAAACCGCGGCATCCGGGGTGAGTCTCAAGAACGGGAACATGAACACCGCCTTGCGTTGCTGATAATTCCGGAATGTGGAGTCGAGAGATCATACGGAAAACCACCTCGGCGGGCGCGACCCTGAGTTTGGTGAGGCACCTGCCTGCGTTCAGAGGCAAATCGCATGCACGGCGACACTTTGGGGCAACCGCAGGCCGCGGTTACATCAGTTCGCGACCCACGGTCACGACCAGCGCGTCTTCCATCGCTTGATCGACCGTAGCCCGATCTTTGACCACTTCGAGGATGCGGCGGCCAAGCTTGAGGATGGCCTCGCGGCGATCGCTCTTGGGCTTGCTCGCGATGTGATCCTGGATCTGTTCGAGAATCTGATAGAGGATGAGAGCCTTCTGGTTGCAGTTGTCGACAGTCCAGTGTCCGCCAACCCCCCAGTACTGTTGAACAAATCCGTCGATCGCCGCCACTTGACTGTGCCGCCGCCCAATCCGCACAGCGCTGAGCCTCTTCCATTCAGCAAGGCTCCAAATGTCAGGCCCGTTAGGATCGACCACGGAGTAGGTGACGCCTGGGGCTTGAGGGGCGCTCGTGACAGCTGCCGCCGTTTGACGCATCTGGTTGATCTTCTTGACCAACTGCTTGGCGTACTTCGCCACGTCATTGGGGGCGTAGTACATGAACTGACGGTCAGGCTTGACGAACATCCCGGCCCCACCAACCGTCAAGGCCGACATCACGATCGACGCACAGTTGATCTTCCTGGAGATGAAGCGGTATTTGTGCTGGTAGCCCAGATCGGTCGAGAAGATTTTCCACCAGTCGACGATGTGATCTTGTGAGAGCCCGATGCTGTTGTTTCTGTCCGCGATCGGCAGTTCGATGGTTTCGTCGGGCAACTTGACCCAAACGTTTTGAGGGTTGTCAACAGTAAAGCCATCGACGCTAATGACGTTGTCGTTGGCTTGCCCTTGGCGAGGCGTGGCTCCTCCTTGCAGACGCGTGCGAGCGTTGCTGCCAAGTTCTGCCTGGAGGTCTTGAGCGAACTTATTGAACTTCGCAGGGCGAGCCGTGACCGCCGTACCGCTTGAGTTTGCTGCGGGCCAGTAGCTGATGTAGTGCTTTGGCGTGCCACCGTCGCCGATTGCGAGTGCGACGTGTCCAGGATGCGACATGGCCTTAACGCCAAAACTGTTTCTCCAAAGCATGATCTTGAGCATGGTTCGTCTCCTTTTTGAAACGTCCCACATCGGCAGTGGCCAGGTGAGGGGCTGAGTGGCGCTCTCCTCTACGGGCTGCGAGAGGGGGCTGTTCGTCCCGTTCGCGTTTCTTGCCGGAATGCAAGGAACATGCGTGGCCGCATCCATCTGATGCCGGAAAAGGGACAAGGAAGGGGGATCCTTACGTTTCGGCAAGAAACGGGGCTGCGGCAAACCGCACTAGGGGCTGGAGCGTATCTCGGAGGCCGGCTCGCTGCCCGCCATCGAACAGGCGTGGTACCCTGCTCCACGAAGAGGCTCTAGGGTCAACAGATCGCTAACCGAGATGGGACACCGGCCCCAAAGACGTTTCTCATTCTCAACAAACGGTGGTGCAGTCGGGTGAATGAGACAACTACCACAGATGAACTGTTCCTCTCGCACCAAGGTCTTGTCCGTGCGGTCGCCTGGAAACTGCACCGTCGTGCGCCTCATCACGTCGAACTTGATGATCTGATCGCGTATGGCCAGATCGGGTTGCTTCAGGCGATCGAACGGTTTAACGAAACGCGGGGGCTGAAGTTTGCGACCTTCGCCTGGCATCGAGTGCGGGGGGCGATCCTCGACGGTCTCGGAAAAATGGCCTGGTTCGATCGCATCGCTTTTGAAAAAGGCACCTACGAACTCCCCACAAACGAGATCGATGCGGAGGTGCCTCACTGCAACGCAAAGCCGACTCGCTGCAGCTTCGACGAGGCTGACCTCCTGGGCCAAAGCACTCCACCACTCGCCAACCTCGAAAAGCGAGAGGCGATAGCATTTCTGATGTCCCTGGTGGCCGATCTGCCGCCGAAGGAGGCCGGCCTGTTGCGGGGTGTTTTTTTTGAAGGACGCACACTTTCAGAGTCGGCTCGGCGTCTGGGCATCAGCACGGCCTGGGCCAGCAGGCTGCAAAACAGAACGCTCGCTGACTTGCGGCTGGCGTTGGAGAGACACGGTTTGGCCTAAATTGCGCCGTCACGACTCGCAAACACGGCGCGACCCGCACAGTCGCTCGGGAGTTGCCATGACAAAGCCCGCCGCAGAGCCCCTCCTTCCAGATGTGCGACGTAGGCTTGCAGGGCAGTCGGGCGGGTGCCTGCTGCGCGTTTGGTAGGAGCCATACCAATGCCACTGAGCTTCGATCTCGGGGATTTTGATCCCGGCGCCGACTTCGAGGGTGACAGCCCCGCTGGAGAAAATCTCCGCCTGAGTGATGAGGGCCGAGCCCTTCGGTCGTCACTGCGAGAGATGCGGGAAGAGGCCCGCCGTGTTGAACGCAAAGCCGACGAGGGGAACCTCGACGACGGCGGTTGGCCCGCAGCGCGATCTATTTGGAAAGAAGTCCGCGACCAGTCGCTCGATGTACTCAAGAACCGATCACATGATCTTGAGTTTGCCAGTTTCTTGATCGAGGCACTCGCCAGGACCGATGGCTTTATCGGGCTGACGTTGGGCTTTGAACTGGTCCGCGAAATGGTTGAGCGGCAGTGGGAATCAGTTTTCCCTGTTCCTGATCCAGAAGATGGGCCTGCCGATGACTCGATGATCGCTGAAGAGAAAATCTTGCCCCTTCAGCGGCTCGTGGGGCTCGACTCAGAAGGCTTGCTTCAACCTGCTTTGTTGCACATTCCCCTCACGGTCAGCCGCGACGGTGAGGAGTACGGGCTGTGCCATTGGAGAAGCAGCCGCGACCTCGTCGGCGAAACGAATGAAGAGAAACTCAAGTTAGCCATCGAGCGAGGCGGCACCTCCCCGAAACAGTTCGAAGAGGCCGTGCAAGCAACATCCCATTCGTTTCTGAAGGAAGCATTCGAAGAACTCAAGCAGGCTGCTGAATCCTGGGAAGCACTTTCGGACGCGGTCGCCTCCGCATCGAACGGACTGGCTGTCCTGCCCGCAGGACAGCTGCGTGATCTGTTTGAGGAGTGTGTTGCTGCCTACCAAGTCTTTGCCCCATCCATAACCGTCGAGGAGACTGCAGAAGAGGCTGCAGAGGAAGGCGGCGAGGGGCCCGGCTCCGAAGCGAACGGAGGCCCGACTGCGGTCGGCAGCATCCGGACTCGCGCCGATGCCTTCGCGCAGATTGAGAAAATCGCTGCTTTCTTTGAGGCGAACGACCCACACAGCCTGATCGCCGCGCATCTGCGGACGGTGGTGAGATTGGGCCGGCTTTCTCGGGAGGAGTACTACAAGAAACTCCTCCAAGACTCATCCGCAGTGGACACCCTCTTCAAAGCGGTCGGAATCGAGGAGCCAGAAGAGAACGGCAGTTATTGAGAAACGGTCTTCTGGACCTTTCCCTTTTTTTGCTCGCACAATATCCGCCGACCGGTATACTCGACTCAGATTGCGCTTGTGGGCGATGCATGCGACCGCGGGTCGGCTCACGCCCAGAGCAGTCGACTCGAGTTTCCGACATCGAAGTTTGCAGTCGCGTCGTCGAACAGTGATCGTTGG
>JAPOIM010000036.1 GCA_029978905.1 Planctomycetota bacterium | reverse complement strand
GACGTTTGAGAAGAACTTATAAATGGCTTCGGAAGGCGAATCGTTAGCGGAGGGAGTGAACGATGGCGCGCCGATTGGCAACTGTGGTGGCTCCTGACCGAAAGCCAGGCGGTAGGCGTTGTCGAGATCGACGGCCATTTGCTCAGGAATCGATCGCAAGCCATCGACAGCCTGGAAATTTACATTTGCGAAGCTCAGCCCATCGTTGGCCAAGACGAGCGCTTCATAGGCGGCGCTCACCTGCTCGGCATAGGCTGCCTGGCCTGCCTCCGTGGTGGCTGACGTGGGGAAGTAGGTAGTGTCGCTCCAGAGAGGGAAGTAGTCGGCGGCCCCGGTGGCAAGCGAGGCGGCATAGCCGTTGAAGTTTGATGTTGGGTTGCTGGTGGGAATGGTTGGGTCGGCATAGGCCGATTCGAACGATGTGTAGGCCGCCAGTCGCTGCTCGTACACGCTCAACAGCGGCTGGAGACGGTTGATGCTGCCGGGCAGCTGGGAGAAGGTGACAGGCACGCTGGCAAACAGTGAATCGGCGGGCAAGTTGAGGGTGACCTTGAAGGTGCCCGTATAGGCGGCGCCGAGGCTCACCGGGTTGCCGGTGCTGATCGTCTCCGAGATCACCGTGCCAAACTCATCGGTGACGGTGATGGCGACTGTGGTGGGCTGGCCGCCGTTGAGGGCGAACGTAAGCAGATCGCCTTGGGCGAGAGCCACCTGCGCGGTGTATGGCGCGCTGCGAGTGACGCGGATGGAGCCGGAGTCGAGCGGCGTCATCAGCCCGATGCCGTAGTTTTGATAGTTGCCTAGCCGTGGGAGGTAGTTGCTCGCGGCTGGATCGTTTGCGAACTGCGAGGCGGGAATCGTGGCCGGCGTGCCGACTGTGAGCAGCGTGGACGTTGCTACGGCGGTGCTGTCGCCCTGAGGAGCCGCGTTCGTGAAGGTGTAACCGTCTTCACTATCTGGGACTTGCTCAGGATTACTGAAGTTGAGCGAGAAAGAGGGCGGAGCGATGCCGGCGAGGGTGGCGCCGCTGGGCAGCACAACGCCATTGACGGCGGTGTTGACCGGAGCGGTCATTGCTGCCTGCACAGAAGCCTGCGGAAGAGCTGTGTTCCACACGGAGAGGTCGTCGATCGCGCCAATGAAAGGCTGCGGGTAGTTGACCTGGGGCAGGGCAGAGCCAGTCGACGCCGGGAAGATCGAGGAGCCGACTTCGTAGCCGACGATGTCAAGCGACACGCCGGTGTTCGGCAGCAGTTGGAAACTGCTGCCGTCAGCGTTGCTGTAGAGCAGCATCGCGGACAGCGCGTTTTGTGCATGCACTGCATCCTGCATCACGATCTGCAATTGGGCCTGGCCCGATGACGGTATCAGGAGGGTTGCCGAAGCGACGGGCGTGTAGGACGAGCCCGGCGTGACGACATCTGTGGCAGAGACGGCAAGCGGTGTGACCGATCGCAGCGGCCCCGTGGATGTCACGTTGAATGTGAACGTGTCGTCTTGAAAGAGTCGTGCGGTGAAGGTTTGGCTGGGGCTGGGCGATTCATCGAGATTGATGGTGATCGTGTTGCCGTAGAGCGAGCTGGTAAGCCCCGTTTTTTGTTGGATGACCGTTGGCTTGGCCGTGCCCTGCAGCAGGCCATCGATGTAGAGCGACTGCGTGTCGCCGTCGGCCACGAGGGCGACGTGGTGCCAATTGTTGTCGATCACCGACACCTGCCCCGTGATGGCCCAGGGGGACCCAATCACGGTGTCGCCTGTGATGCTTTGGTAGGAGAGGACGGTTTGTCCCGAGTTGAAATCAAAGTCGTCGGAGCCGTAGAAGCCGCCGTTGACGTTGCCGTCGTCGTCGACCCAGAGATATGGCACCTCGACGGGAGGATTCCCGTTGGTGTCGTTGGCCGTGGACGACAGCAGCACACCCGGCCCGGTGGCTTGCACCCACATGGCTACGGATTGTCCGCTTAAGAGGGAGGAACTCAGCGCGGTCGCAGGCAGGCTGAGCACGGGCACTTCGGCAGGTGTGTCTGGTGTGGCTGCCCAGATGGCTTCATACGACACGCCCGGGAAGCCGAGACGGTCGCCCCACGGCGTGGCCAGCGGGGTGATCAGGTTGCCCTGAGGATCTGTGGGCTCGGCCGGTAGCAGGCTGCGGCGGATGTCCCATGCGGTGACATGATCGCCCACCGTGCGGATGTCGAGCAGCGTGTGGAAGGCGGTTTCGATGGGGCCGTTGCCGCTGTCATTACTCGCCCAGACGTCGATCGCATACGGCTTAAGCGGAGCGAGTTCCGTGAAGGTGGCCGAGGTGCCGGCAACGTCGATGGTTTGCATGAATGCGCCGGACCGGATTCTCACGGTGTAGCCGGTGACATCGCCGCTGACAGGGGCGGCCCAATCGATGTTGAGCGTGCCGGGCTCGTTGGAAGCAGACACCGAGATACTTGAGACTGCGGCCGGACGGGGGACATCAGGGTTGTCGACGGGGGTGGTGTCGCTGCTCCAGTTGACGATGTCGAAGGCGCGGACGGTGCCTGTCGCGCCCGCAGGAATCCACTGGAGGCGGTCACCTGCTTTGAAGGTCCGCTTTGCAAGAAAGCGGAGGAGATCGCGGGGGTCGCCGCTGACGGGTTCGTTGGTGATGTCGAACCATGTGTTCGTGTTCGTGTCCCACTTCTGCACGTAGCCCGTGGCAACGGACTTCACGACGAGCACGCCAGCGTCTGCGGTCGCGAAGTCCGCGTGCTGAAAAACGATGGGCGCGGGGCCGGCGGCATCCGTGTCGATCGAGATCGAGGTGACTTCAGAGAGACCGCTCGCGAGGTTGGCCGCGAGGACGAGTCGCTGCTCAAGGGGCTCGCAGGTCTGTTGCGAGGCAGGCGTCGGGCGACGACGGCGTTTGGCGGCGGCCTTAGGGCGGAGAGGAAAACGGGAGCCAAACAGGTTGCGCATTACGGTTGCCCCCGAGGAGATGCATTCCCCTGCCACGAAGCGCGGAGGAGAACGGAATTCGACGTTATTGCCCTTTACCCTAGTTGTTTGGGCGAGCGGTAGCGACCGTTGGGCGATAACTGGGGTGGGTACGAAGCGATTTGAGTGATGGTTCGCCGATTTGTGCGGATTATTCGTACTTCGGCCGTGGAAGGCTCAGTTGTCGTGTCTGCCGATCAAGCGGTGGCGGAGAACACGTAGGGGCAGAAGGACGCAGTCGAGGAGGATGGGAATCGCGACGATGGCCGCAAGAGTCGCGGCAATCGCCGCCGTTACGAGGATCGCGGCACTGAGCGGATAGAAGAGGGCGGCGAGCAGTACGAGCCACCCGAGTGTGCCTGCGTCGGCTCCCATGCTCGCTCCGATCGTGTCAGGACTGCTCCCAGTCGGCGCTGAATCGACGTTCGACGGGACTCAACCTCGCCCTCTTCAGCGTATCGCAGAACTCGGCTGATGGCGCGCCTTACCCAACCGGAAGAGTCGGTTGAACACGCCATGGAGAGGGGGTCGGCAGGCTTTGCCTGGTCGGCACAACGCACCCTCGCACCGCGCAGAAACGCCTGCATACGTCGCTTCGGTGGTTCCCGCTTTTGGGCAATCAGCGTAGATTCGACCCCGCGAGCTGCCACCGCTGGGTGAGCAGTTCTGTGCTCGGTTTGGCCCCATGGTCCCCAAGAGAAATCGACAACAGGACGACTGCATGACGCACACTCTTCTCACTGGAGCAACGGGGCTGCTGGGTGGCCAGTTGATGGCTGATCTGCTTGAGGCCAACGTGCCGCTGGCGGTGCTCGTGCGGGCTGGTAGCGGCGTGTCGGGCCGCGAGCGTGTCGAAGGCATCCTGCAGCGGCAGGAGGCTGAACGCGGTTTGATGCTGCCTCGCCCGGTCGTGCTCGAAGGCGACCTCAATGCCGAACGCTGCGGGCTGAGCTTCGAGCAACTCAACTGGCTGAGGCAGGCCTGTGGACGGATCGTGCACAGCGCTGCGTCACTGCAGTTCATTGGTGCTGATCGCAGCGAAGAGCCCTGGCGGACCAACGTGGGGGGCACGACGCACGTGCTGGAGGTGTCGAAAGCCGCCGGGATTCGCGATTTCTGGCACATTTCCACCGCCTACGTGAGTGGCCTGGCAGAGGGCGTGATTCCCGAAGCGCCGTCGACCGATGCTCACGGCTTCCGCAACGACTACGAGGCGAGCAAGCATGCTGCTGAGAGCCTCGTGCGGGCGGCTGAATGGCTGGATCGGCCGACGTTCATGCGGCCTGCGGTGATCGTGGGCCACTCGCAAACCGGTGCCACCACGACCTACCACGGCCTGATGGCGATGCTGCAGTTGATGGCCGTGATCGTGCGGAGCCTGCCTGAGGATGAGAAGGGCTACCGGCATGTGCCGCTGCGGCTCGCGATGACCGGTGAGGAACGCAGAAACCTGATCCCCGTCGACTGGGTGGCCGAAACCATGGCCACGCTCCTGCAAAGCCCCGAGGCCCGAGGCGGGATCTTCCACATCGCTCCCGATCGCCCGATCTCCACACGCGAGATCATCGACTACGCCAGCAGCTATCTCGGCTCCGGCGGCGTGCAGTTTGTGGGCACCGAGCCTCCGAGCGACATGAGCCTCCTTGAGCAGATGGTCTATGGCGGCAAGGGGCTCTACGAGTCGTATGAAGACACCGACCCGGTGTATTCCATGGAGAAACTCCTCGCCATTCCAGGTGTGCGGCATTGCCCACCGATCGACGAGGCGATGATGCACCGCTTCCTCGCAGCCGGCGACAAAGATCGCTGGGGCAAGCGACGCAAGAAGCCTGCCGAGGTGCAGCGGTGGGTCGAAGATGTGATTGGCGAACTTCGGGAAGCCGGAGGCGATGCCGCCGTGGCTGAGGTGGCGCGGCTGGCTGCGAGTGGCCGTGCGGCGGAACCGCCGGCGACGATCGGCTTGGAATGCCTCGGAGCGGGAGGGGGAGCCTGGACGGTCGAGATTCCAGTCGACGGGCACGCGAGTGTGCGGCAAGGGCGGCCGGAAGCCGAAGGCTGCACGGTCACCCTGGAGCTCTCGAGGCTGATCCACTACGCACGGCTGGCGCTAGCCTCACCGAAGCCAGCGGCGCCGAAGCAATGGACGCGGAACGCGAATGTTGTTTCGGCAGAACTGCCTGCCGGGACCCCGGTCAACACCTGATCGGTTACCTGACGAACGGTCACGGCGAACGCGGCCCGATCTTGTCGATCACGAGCGGATCATTCGACCGTGGGTCGCCAATGCGAAGGGCCGCACGCCCTTCGAGCAGGTCGTCGACGATCGTTCCAACCATGTCGGCTCGCCAGCCGCGGGCGAGGACGGGCGGCTCTTCGTCATCGTCGCGGTAACCGAGTTTGTAGGCCAGCAGATCGCGCATGTCGGAGGCGGTGCCCACGAGCGACGGGGCGATGTTCATCTGACGACACAGGCCAGCGATGGCGGTCGCCAGGAACTGCCCGAGCATCGCAAGTTGGGGCGGTGGCGCACGGTGGCGTTCGCCTCCCGGGCATTCCGCATCGGGGATGTTCAGCCCCGTCTCAATCGCCTTGGAGATGTCGTCGATGATGTGGCGGAAGTCGCTCCGCTGCATGCCGCGGATCGCCTTGATCTGACGTTCGTCGGAACTTCGGCGTTTGGCGAGTTCGACCAGCAGGTCGTCACGAAGCACCCGCTTGGGCGGCATGTTTCGCTGCTCGGCGAGGCCGTCGCGCCAGTGCCAGAGTTCCCGAGCCACCGCAAGTTCGCGGCGTGAGAGACCGTTGAGCCCCGACACCCGCCGCCAACGCTTCCGCTCAAACGACTCGGCGACTTCGTTTTGCCACGATGCCATCTCCTCCACCATCCACTCCGAGCGGCCAAGTTTGGCGAGCTTCCCTTCGAGCAACTTCCAGAGACGCTCGAGGTGGCGGACGTCGTCGAGGGCGTACTGCATCTGGGCATCGGAGAGCGGCCGGATCCGCCAGTCGGTGCGGGTTTCCCCCTTCGACGTGCTCACGCCAAGCATTCGCCTGCAGATGGCGGCGTAGCCTGCTGGATAGTCGTGGTCGACAAGGCCCGCGGCCACCTGCACATCAAACAGCGACGAAGGGCGAGAGCCGATGGCGTGGAGAATAAATCCGAGTTCTTCGCGGCCGGCGTGTACGACGGTGGTGCGGCCTTCCTCGGCCAGCAACTGCCAGAACGGTTGGAGGTTGGGAACCTCCAAAGCGTCGATGACGGCCAGCATGCCCGGCGCCGCGATCTGCACAAGGCAGAGGTGGCTGCGGTAGGTGTGCTCCGACACAAACTCCGTGTCAAAAGCCAGGAACGGATGGACCGAAAGATCACCAACGAGGGCGCTGAGATCGGCTTCGGTGGCGATGTGTCGGTAGGTGCCTTCGGGCATAAATTTGGACTAGCGTGGCGGGGGCGACGGATTACAGAAAAAGGTAGGAGACGAGCACAAACACCGGCAGCAACACCCCACCGCTGTATGCCAAGTAGCCAAAGAAGCTCGGCATACGCACGCCTGCCTTCTCCGCGATCGCCTTGACCATGAAGTTGGGACCATTCCCGATGTAGGTCATCGCTCCTAAGAATACTGCTCCGAGGCTCACGCCCGCCAGACGACCTACCTCGACGCCTGCCATCATCTCGGGCCCGGAAGGAAGGGTCTGGGCTGTCTTGAAAAACACGAGATAGGTCGGGGCGTTGTCGAGCACACTTGAGAGCCCGCCGGTCGTCCAGAAAAAGGCCAGCGGCGACGAGATCCCCAGGCTCGCGCCCTGTTCGTCGAGGATCGCCAAGGCGGGCTGCATGCAAACGAAAATGCCCACAAACAGGGCGGCCACTTCGAGGATGGCCCCGTAGGTGAAGCCGTTGTCGTGCCGGATTTTTTCCGACCCCAAGGCAAGCGAGAGGGCCACGATCGTGGCCAGCACGGCCTCCCGCAGAAACACCCAGGGGTGCCAGTCGGTGCCTGGAATCGCCTTGGAAGGATCGAGCAAGGCAACTGCGGCAATCACTGCCAGCAACAGCGGGGCATTGAGCCCCAAGCCGCGAATCGTGAGGGGTTTGGTGGTGGTGTGGTCGACATGCACGTCGCTCGAACGCTCCTGCGGGTAGGCCAGAAAGGCGTCCCATGCCCAGTAGAGCGCGATCAAAACGGCATTCGTAAATGCCCATTCCTTCCAGAGGGAGAGCGTCCAGAAAAAGTCGACGCCTTGCAGGTAGCCAAGAAACAGCGGAGGGTCGCCGATCGGCAGCAGGCAGCCGCCGCAGTTGCAGACGACGAAGATAAAAAACACGACCGTGTGCACCACGCGGCGGCGTTGCCGGTTGGTTTCCAGCAGCGGCCGAATCAGCAGCATCGCGGCGCCGGTCGTGCCGATGAAGCTTGCCAGGAGGCCGCCGATGGCGATGAAGGTGGCGTTGGTCCGCGGCGTGGCTGCCAGATCTCCCTCAATCCGCACACCCCCCGACACGCAGTAAAGCGCGAACAGCAGCATGATGAAGGGCACATACTCGCCAAGGATCGCGTTGCTCAGGATTGTGCCGGCAACGCCCCACGAGATGCCCCCTTCAGTGGGCAGGCTGATGTCGTGGGCCGGGAAGTGCACATCAACTGGGGATGCGTGGAGCAGGGCGTAGTAGAGGAGTGTCAGCAGCCCCAAGCCTGCAGCCACCATGAAGCGGCTGCTGTTGTGCTCCCACCAGTGTTCGATCGAGGGGATCAGCGGGAAGGCCGCAATCGCCGCGAGCAGGGCAAGAAACGGAATCACCGTCCACACGGGAGGGGCGGAGTGGGCGACGTCGCCGTGGGCGCTGGAGGCGTCGTCGGGCGACGCTCCCTCGCCGGCGTCGGCGTGGTCGGCAGCATGTTCGTCGTGATGGGCGGCGGCGGCCACGATCGCGTCGCGGCCCGCTTGGGGGTAGCCGAGGACCGCCGCCACTCCGTAAAGAGCCACGGCGACAACGAGTCCAAACAGCACCGGCCGCGACGAGGTTGCCTGAACACCGCCGTGGTGTGCGCCATGGCCAGCCCCGTGCAAGTCGACAGGCTGGTGTGTGGCAGACTCGTCGTACGGTAAGTTCTCCATCACGATCCTCGGGAGATGCGGCGGGGCTGGTGTGCGGTCGGCAGTGGGGTTGGCCACGGTGTGGCCCAAGATTGGGTCACAGGCCACGCGGGCGGGCGATGGCACGAACGGCAGCCCTCGTGGCAGAATCCTAGGGAAGTCACCCGAGTATGGAAACCTGAGTGATTGGGGCCGGACGAGCGGAGTCGAACGACTGATGCCAGCAAACGCAGTGCACACATCGCCGCCGGAGGTGTGGCTCCGGGGAAATATGCGGCCCGTGCTGCTGGCTGCGGGTGCCTCCGTGCTCTCGGGGGGCCTGATTCTCGCGGCTTTGGTGGTGTTTCAGGCTCCTGTCTGGTTGGTGGTCACCGTTTCGGTCTTGCTTGCGGTCGGTACGGCGACGACCGTCGCGGTGGCGGTGGAGTCGGCCCGTCCGCGGCTCGCCAGACGCGGCAATCAACTGCTCGTGCGACTCGCACCCTGGCAGCTCGAAGCCGTGCCCTTGGAGGTGCTTGAGTGCTTCTTCCTGGGGTCGAGCCCGGTGGGCTCGCATCCAGCCACCTCTGCATGTGGGGAATCCAAAACTTCGGCTGAGGAGGACGCTGCCCCCTCCGATCAGCCAACACGGCGACGGGGCACCCTCGCGATTCGGTTGGCGGAGCGATCCGTCGTGTACGTGCAACGTTCAGCAAGCCTGCCTTGGGGCGGCTGGGCCCGCGGCACGATCGTGGTGGATGGCCTGTGGTGCGAGCCGCTCTCGGCCGCCCTCGTGCGCGACCTCACCAGCCGCTTGGTGGCCGCGAAGCGTGAGACGCTATGAGCGGTGTGGTCGCGGCGCGGCCCGCGCTCTTGGTCAGCGTGCGTTCGCCGGAAGAGGCTGCCGACGCGGTCGCCGGTGGGGCCGACATCGTGGATGTGAAGGAACCCGCGGGCGGTTCGCTTGGGGCTGCGTCAGCAGAGGTGTGCGCCCAAATCGCGGCCACGGTAGCCGGCCGCGTGCCTTGGACGATGGCGTGTGGTGAGTTAGCGGACGGCGTGTCGAGGGTCACGGACCTCCTCGCTGCCACCTGGGAGGAACTCGCGGATCGCTCGGCCGCTGCCGCGACGCTACCGCAGGCGATCAAGCTGGGCTTGGCGGGCTGTGCCGGCACGCCATGGGTCGACGAGCTCGCGACGCTCGTGCAGGGGCTCCCGCAGGGGGTTCGGCAGGTGCTCGTGCTTTACGCCGACGGCCAGCGATGTGGTGCACCATCCCCTGAGGAAATCTTCGCCGCGGCGGCTGACCTGCGGCCCTTTGCGGTGTTGGTCGACACCTTCGACAAGCAGGGCCCAGGGTTGCTTGGGCACTGCAAGATCTCGGAACTTCAGGCCTGGCGGGCGGCGGTCGCCGCCTGTGATGCGGCGTTTGTGCTCGCCGGAAAGCTGCAAATCGCTGATTTTCCGCGAATTTTGGCGGTACCTGCCGATATCATCGCAGTGCGTTCCGCCGTATGCTCGGAGAACCGATTGGGCCGAGTTGAGCTGGAACGTGTGCGTCGCGGTCGTGAGGCACTCGGGCGTTTCCCGGCAGGCGAGTTGGCGTTGGATCACGAGTTTACGGAGAAGCGTTCCTGATGAAGACGTTGGAAGTGCGGGTTCCCTATCAGATTTCTCGCGAAGAGATCAGGCGCCGGATGGATGAGGCGCTTGTCAAAGCCCGCAACGAGTACGGCAGCCAGGTTGGTCCGATCAACGCAGCCTGGGAAGGAGACATTCTTAAGGTGGCCCTTTCCGCGATGGGCATGAGCTTCAACGGCACGATCGAAATTGAAGACAAAGACGTGCTCGTGAAGCTCGGTCTGCCGGGGATGGCGAGCTTTTTCTCCGGGAAGATCAAGGCCGGGATCGAAGAGCAGTTGGGAAGCCTCGTGTCGGGCTGATCGGCTGGCGCGGGATTGACGGTTGCACCCGGCTTTGCGGGAGGGTGTGATTAGAGAAGGAAGGGCCGGCAGGCGATGCCGTGGTCATCCAATCTTGCCCACCCGGTCGAAAGGGGTAGAGCAGGTGTTGGCTGCCCGTTGCTCACCCTCGGGTTCCCAGTTCCTGGGGCTCCGTTGCGTTTGTCTGAGGTTCCTCGCGAGATTCTCCGATGCTCACTCGTTCGCTGTTTGCTCTTGCCCTTGCTGCTGCCAACCTGCCGTGGGCGTCGGTTCCGCTCTACGCACAGCCAGCCGGCATCCCGCAAGAGGATCCCTTCGCGGACGAACTCAATCCGTTTGGGAGTGGGCAGCGAAAAACGCCCCAGCCGGAGATCTACCCCAACGATCCGGCTACCCCGCAGCCGCGGGTGAATCCCCCGATGGCGCCCGCGCAAGGGGGCGATGGCACAGGAATCACCTTGCCGGTGCCTTTCCCCGACGTGACCGTGCCAGGCCCTGCGGCTGATCGTCCCACGGCCCGCACCGGGCGGAGCCTCTATGCCGAGTCCCCCGCCGCCCCGCTGATCGCGAAGGCTCGCGATCTCGAAAAGGAAGAGAAGTGGGAAGAGGCGCTCGCGACGCTCAAGGAAGCGGTTGAGGCTGATCCGCAGGACCCCGAAGCGCATCTCGCGATGGGCATCGTGCTGCGGAGGCTCGGCCGGCTCGAGCCTGCCATTGAGGCGTTTTCCAAGGGCTTGCAGATCGATCCGCTCGAGCCGGAACTCATGTTTCGACGTGGGATCGTCTGGTTCCGTCTGGGGCAGTACGGCATCGCCCTCAAAGATTTTGAAGACGCCTCAGGGATTGCCTACGACGACCCACGCCCCGAACTGTGGCGTGGCCTCGCGCTCATGAAGATCGACCGCCCGCTCGAAGCGATCAGTGCCTACGCGGGCGCGATTCGACGGGATCGCACCTACATGGTGGCCTATCTCAACCGAGGGCTGGCCTATCTCGCGACCGACGAACCGCGGAAGGCGGAGCTCGACTTCGACCAGGCGATTCGCCATGAGCCCAAGGACGCCCGCGCGTGGTTTAACCGCGGCGTGGCCCAGGCGCGTCAGGAGGCCTACGGCGAAGCGATCAAGTCGTACGAACTCTCGCTGCGGATCGACCCGACGTTGAAAGCGGCCCAGATCAATCTGGACGCGGCTCGGAGGCTTCAGGCCCGTCAGCAGGTGGTGACGAGCCAGCGCTGATCGCGAGTTTTGTGTCGGTGATCGTCCAGGCGAGACCGAGGGGCTCGGTGATGGCGTCGAGCAACTGCTCGCGCGTTGCCTTCTCGACCTGCACTCGCACGACGCGGCGGGGATCGATCCCGCGACGGTTGAGCGACTCCTCATCGATCTCGAGCGTGAGGCCGGTCTGAGCTGCGATCGCCGCCAGGAGCTGATCAAGCGGTGCGGCGGCCTCGAGTGTGAAGCGGGCGTTTGCTGCGTCGGCCATCGCTTCGGCGGGAGGCTTGGCTGGTGGGTCGAGCCGCGGTGGCGTCGCTGGTTCCGCTTTTGGGTCGAGCCGCACGATCTCCAGGCCAGACTCCGTGACTGCTGCTCGCAGGTCGTAGCCCGCGAGCACGAGGTCGAGGATCGCCCCTCGCGACATCGGCGGACCCGAGAAGCCGCGGAGGTGGTCGTGAGGGATACTGTCGAGGCCGGCCAGCGGGGCCGCAGCGTCGGCAGCGAGTTGTGACACGAGTTCCCGCGGCGTGGTGCCCGCGGGCCATGCGGCGGCCTGCCGTTCGGCGAGCGGGCGTCGGAGCCGTGCGGGGGCCTTTGCGATCTCGGCTGCCCTCGCTTCTTCCGCGGCCTGAAGGGCCGCCCGCCGTCCGGGAGGAGCCAAGCGGACGCTCTCCCGGAGGATGACGACCTCGGCCCGGCTCCGTTCGGCAAGCGCCGCCAGCAACTGCTCGGCTTCGAGCCCACTGCCGTTGAGTGTGATCGGTGTGGTGGGGTCGATGCGGCAGTCGAGCACGAGCGGGCGGCCGAGCATGTCCGTCAGGGACTCGGCGAGCTGGGCCAGCCCTACCCCCTGCCACGTGCCCGCGACGCCTCCCGCTTGGGCCGGCAAGGCACCGGACGCAACGATCACGAGCAGCAGGGCCGCCCACGTGAACGCTGTGTGTGGCTGGGATCGGTGGGAGGGCATGCGATCACTCGCCTGATGCCTTGGGGAAACCAACGACGCTCCTGGCTCGCGTAGTTGACCAACGCGGCCAGGCCACACCAGCATAAGCCGATCGCTGGATGCGATGGGGGCAAGGAGATCCCCACCGCCGCGCGGGTGGGCGGCCACACGGTCACGTTTGAGGAGCCAGGCATGGATCGCACGCCCCCCACCGTTGTCATCCTCGGTGGCGGAATCAACGGGGCGGCGCTCGCCCGTGAGCTGGTGCTCTCCGGCGTGCATGTGCGCGTGATCGAGGCGGGCGACCTCGCCTGCGGAGCGACTGCGTGGTCCACCAGGCTCGTGCACGGTGGCTTGCGGTATCTCGAGTATGGCGAGGTCGATCTCGTGCGCGAGAGCCTCACGGAGCGAGAGCGGCTGGTGACCCTCGCCCCTCATCTCGTTGCTCCGCTGCCGTTTTACATCCCGCTCGAGCGGCGGCGGGGAGGCCTCTGGGCGGCTGCTGCGAGGCTGCTGGGGATGAGCGGCTTGGCGAAATCGCTTGCGGCTGGCCAAACACGCGGGAGTTGGGCGGTGGGCATCGGGCTGTGGCTCTACGACCTGCTGAGCGGTCGGGCCTGGCCCCGCCACCGCATGCACCGCTGTGGCGAGGAAGGACTGCCCGAAGTGGATGGCCACCGCTATCCGCTCGGGGCCACCTACGTCGACGCCCAGATGCGCTTTCCGGAGCGGTTCACCATCGAACTCCTGCAGGATGCCCGGCAGATCGCCACCGACAACGGGTGCTCATTCGAGGTCTGGACGCACCGCCGTGTGACATCGAGCCCCGATGGCACGCTCCACGTTGAGCCGCACGAGCGCGTGCAGGGGTTTGCTGAGGTGGAGGCCATTCATCTCACGCCAGATGCCGTGGTCAACGCCAGCGGGGCCTGGGTCGACCGCACGCGGGCCTCGCTACCGCTGGCTGCCGACGGACCGCCGCTGATCGGCGGCACCAAGGGGAGCCATCTCGTGGTCGACGCGCCGCCGCTCCGCAGCCGGCTGCACGACACGGGGGTGTATGCCGAAGCGGCCGATGGTCGGCCGGTGTTTGTGCTGCCGTTTGGCGAGCGGCTTGTGCTCGTCGGCACGACCGATCTGCCCTTCACAGGAGATCCGGCCGACGCGGTCGCCTCTGATGAGGAGGTGGACTACCTGCTTGCCGCCTGCGGCACACTCTTTCCCGACGCCCCACCAAGCCGTGCCGATCTCGTGCTCCACTACTGCGGTGTGCGGCCGTTGCCGCGGTCCGGCAGCGCGTTGCTGCCCGGTGCAGTGACAAGGCGGCATCTGCTCGTGCGGCACGAGGGCACCGCCGTGCCGAGTTGGTCGATCGTGGGAGGGAAGCTCACCACGTGCCGCAGCCTGGCGGAATCGGCTGCGGGCGAGGTGCTCGCGGCGCTTGGCTGGCCCCGCGGCGGCGGCTCCCAACAACGGCCGCTGCCGGGACGGGCGGGCGCCGAGTCGTCCGCGGCACGGCACAGGCTTTGCGAGCAACTTGAGGCTGCCGGCGTGCTCCCGCAGGCGGCCGGGCAGCTTGTGCACCTCTACGGTGGCCATGCGGCGGCCTTCCTGCAGACCGACGCCCGCAGTGAATCGCTCGGCGCCTGTGGGCTGCCGGCGGAGGTGGTCTGCAGGGCCGTTCACGAGGAGTGGGCCGTCACGCTCGACGATGTGGTCAGCCGGAGGCTGCTGCTGCCTTTTGAGCCAACCTTTGACCGGGCGACCCTGCGAGCGGTGGCTAAGGTGCTTGCATCACTGGGGCGGCTGCCGGAGGATCGCATCGACGAAGAGGTCGCGCGGGTTGCCGACGACCTCGCGCGACGGCATGGGCGGCAGCTGGCCGAGGGGGCTGCTTCAGACGGTGGGAACTTCTAAGGGGGATTGCGATGGCAGGCTCAGGACCACTCTTTCTTGCACTCGATCAGGGGACGACCTCCAGCCGCGCGATTCTGTTCGATGCTGCCGGCTTGCCGGTCGCCACGGCCCAGCAGGAGTTTCGCCAGATCACGCCCACACCCGGCGTGGTGGAACACGACGCCAACGAGATCTGGTCTTCGCAGTTGGCCACTGCGAGGCAGGTGCTCACGCAGGCAGCGGTGGGGCCTGAAGCGGTCTCTGCGATCGGAATCACCAACCAGCGCGAGACGACGGTGCTCTGGGATCGCGCGACCGGCGAGCCGGTGGCTCCCGCGATCGTGTGGCAAAGCCGAATCAGCGAACCGGTTTGCCAGCGCATGAGAGAAGCCGGCCACGAAGAGGAGATTCGAAGTCTGACTGGGCTTCGACTGGATCCCTACTTCTCGGCCACCAAGATCGTGCACCTCTTGGAAACGACTGAGGGGCTTGCGGAGCGGTGCCGTCGAGGTGAGGTGCTCTTTGGCACAGTCGACAGTTGGCTCGTGTGGAAGTTCACCGGGGGCCGCGTGCATGCGACCGATCCCTCCAATGCCGGCCGCACGCTGCTCTACGACATCCGCGAAGGGCGATGGAGCGAGCGGCTGTGCGACCTGTTTGGGGTGCCGATGGAGATCCTGCCAGAGGTGCGGCCATCGGCCGGGCACTTCGGAGCCACGACGGCCGACCTGCTTGGGCGGGAGGTGCCCATCTGTGGCATCGCGGGCGACCAGCAGGCTGCGGCCTATGGGCAGGGCTGTCTCCAGCCAGGCGAAGCGAAAAACACCTACGGCACCGGAGCCTTTCTCCTGTTTTCCACAGGCGACGACGCGATCGGCAGCCAGCACGGGCTGCTGACCACGCCCGCGGCTGATGACGGCAACGGGCGAAAGTACTTCCTGGAAGGGGCGATCTTCATCGCTGGGGCGATTGTGAGTTGGCTCCGTGATGGGCTTGGGATCATCAACCAGGCCAGCGAAGTGGAGACGCTCGCGGCGAGTGTGCCCGACAGCGGTGGCGTGGTGCTCGTGCCAGCGCTTGCCGGCCTAGGAACGCCCCACTGGGATCCGCACGCGCGAGGTTTGATCATCGGGCTGACGCGCGGCACCACCTCGGCCCACATCGCTCGGGCGGCGCTTGAGTCGATCGCCCTGCAGGTCGCCGACGTCGTTGAGTGCATGCGACAGGATTCAGGGATCGCGCTCGATCGGCTCCGCGTCGATGGTGGGGCCACCAGCAACGACCTGCTGATGCAGATGCAGGCCGACATTCTCGGGGTGCCCGTGGAGCGGCCGCGGGTGCTGGAAACCACCGCTCTTGGGGCGGCGCTGCTGGCGGCCCGCGGTGCTGGATGTGATGACGCGATCGACACGTCGCTCGCTCGCCAGACCGAACGGGTTTTTGAGCCGTCGATCGATGCGGCCGCTCGTGAGCGGATGCTCGGTGTGTGGCGCGAGGCGGTGGGACGTTCGCGAGGCTGGGCGACCCATCTCCCGCCGCAGTCGTAGACGCTCGCAATCGCTCACGCGATGCAGACGGTTTTTCGTTTACCGCACCAGGCTTCCGCCGGCAGCCACGGGGCTTTCTGCCAGTCGCACCCGCGACGCATACGCCTGCGGATTCGCGGCAAACCGGCTGCGCGTTTCGAGAGACGAGAAGAGGTAGATCCTCGCCTGGTAGGTCACCCCATAGCGACGCTGGCCAGGCATCTGTTGGCCCGACTCAAAAGCGAGCACCACATCGTCGCCCGACAGGGCCGGGGCGTAGCGGTCTGGATTGGCAAGAAAACGCTGCTGCTCTTCCTGGCCAACAAAAAGGTAGGTGCGGCCACGGTGCTGCACGCCCCACTGGGCGCGTCCTTCAGCCCACTTCGCCTGCTCAGCGAGGGTGACCGGGCAGAAGCCGTCGAAGCCGACGGGGTAGGGCGAGGGTGCGGTCGCCAGCCCTGCCGGCTCCGGCTCGCTTTCAGCGGTTTCTTTCTTCGGCAGCATGAAGGCCAGTTGCTTTTGGATCGCCCCCATCAGCGTGGCTTTTTCCTCCTTTTCTTCCGCTTCGCGATCCGTGGCCATCGCAGCGCTGTCGAGCGTTTGCGGTGACGTGGGGTAGGGCGTCAGCGTTTGCGCGGGGCTGGTGCCGGCAGCAAGCGCTTGGCCGGGGGCCGCGGCAGGGGCCTGCTGTGGTGCCGCGGTAGGACCGGGAGGGGTCGCTGGGTAGTACCCGGGTGGTGCTTGTGTGGCTGCCGTTGGAGGTTGCAACGGATAGGCCCCGGGAGCCTGTGGCGGTGCGTGTTGTGCAGGGGCAGCCGCTGCTGCAAGCCAAGGGGCTTCCTGCGGGGTGACCGGGGAGGTGGGTGTTGGCTGCGTGATCGCTGGCGGAGCCTGCTGAGCGGCGAAGGCCGAGGGAGCAGGCGGCTGGTTCGCAAACGCCGAGCCCGGCTGTTCGCCGTAGCGTGAGGCACCGTCGGTGCCAAATGTTGCGGGGGCCGTGCCCGCGGGCTGGAAGGCAGGCGGCACCGCAACTGCAGCTTGTGCTGTGGGCTGAGCTGCCGGCTGGGCGGCGATCGTGGTGGTGGGGGCCACGGTTGCCGTGGCGGTCGACTGGAGGGCGCGGGCGGCTTGAGCGATGAACGTCGATGCCGTTGATGGGAGATCGAAAGTGGTCAGCACCTGGCCTTGTGCATCGGTGACGCAGGCGGATGGAATCCGCGAGATCCCCATCTGGCGAGCGATTTCCGGATGCGCGTCGACGTCGATCATCACGGGCTCGTAACAGGCCCCAACCAGGGCCGCCGCTTCGGCGTTGGCCCACAGGCGGCTGTCGAGATGTTGGCACGCCTCGCACCAGGTGGCGGTGAACACCAGGAGCACCGGCCGCTCGCTGGCTTGGCTGGCAGACTTCGCGGCCGCGTACGACTCGTGCCACGCCAGACCTGCGTGCGCCTGCCCCGGGAGCCACGCGGCGGCAAGGCATCCGACGACGGCGATGACAGCGGAGAGGTGTCGAGTCCAACGGTGGGTGGCAGTCATGAGGGGAAACCTCGCTCTTCTTCCAACACTGCGTGCAAACCAAACTGCGGCGGCACCGCATGCGTCGAGCGCAGCGGTCGCCTCAGGGGGTATCGGCTGACGCGGCTGTGCGAGTTGCAACGAAAATCTGTGATCTGCGGGGATCGGGCTCCGGGCGGGCGAAACCTGGGACTTTTTGCGGCGTTGAAAACCCTGGTAAGCCCAAAAAACTCCTGGCTTGACAGCCTTGGGGGCACTGCGGATACTTTCTGGGGTTCGGTGACAGCCTTTTTTTGCTGTCTTGTCGCACTCTCGGAGTGTTTGACCTGTTTCGGGGTGGCTGCGTTTTGGCTTTTGTCGCAACGCGTTCAATCTCCTCCGAAATGATGGTTTTCCGTCGTGTGATTGGGCGAAAAGCCTTTTCACTTGTCCACTCGCGGTTTGCTGAGGGTATCCTCAGTCCGAGGGGTGGGTCAGACAGGCTGATGTAAATGCCTGTGAATCATGCTGCGAGCTTTCCAGGGCTGGAGAGGACCGGTGTGCTGGGGTTTTGTATGGGAGCAACTCGTGGCCCGGATGGCCGCAGTGAGTTGTGATCCATCAGCCTGATTTCCTTGAACGAACTTGGTTTTCCTCGCTCGAGTTGGGCTGACGTCCTGACGCCGAGCAGTCGCCTTCGAACACGATCGAAGGCATCCGCGGCGGGAAGAATCCGCCGATTTTTCACGGCATCTGGTTGTGTTTCCATGGTCTCCCCGTTGCGGGTTGGCCGGGCATCTTGACCGGACGTTTTCTCGTACAGGACGGTTTTCTTTCATGGCGAAACGGAGACGAGCCCGTTCGCAGGGCAGGTCTGGCGGCCAAGAGGGCGGCGGCGGAGCTGGCGGCGGTGGAGCCGGTGGCGGCGGCGGTGGCGGTGGCGGCGGTGGACGTCGTCGGGGCCGGTATCGCCGACGCGGCGGCGGCGGCGGTGGTGGTGATCGCCCGGTGCCGGATGATCCAGCGATGCAGGCCGCTGAGGAAGAACCAGTCACCGAAAACGGCGAACCGATCCCGCTGGAAGCGGGTGAAGGCGTGCTGGAAATGCACCCCAACGGCTACGGGTTTCTGCGGAACCCTGCCCACAACCTCCAGCGGGAACGCGTCGATCCCTTCGTGCCGGGCACGATGGTGGAGCGTTACGCACTCCGCGAGGGCGTGTTTGTAAAGGCCATGGTTCAGCCGGGTCGGCGGCAGCAGGGGCCACGCGTGCGGGAAATCCTCGAGGTTGAGGGCCTGCCGCCGGACGAGTACGTGAATGTGAAGGCGTTCGACACGCTCACCCCCATCAATCCAGAGACCTGGCTCCGCTTGGAGACCGGTCAGCAGCCCGTCACGACGCGCGTGATGGACCTGCTCACGCCGCTCGGGAAGGGTCAACGTGCGCTCATCGTGGCTCCACCACGGTCTGGCAAAACGGTGATGCTGCAGCAGATTTCGCAGTCGATCGCGGAGAATCACCCAGAGGTCGCGTTGGTGGTGCTGCTGATCGACGAGCGTCCAGAAGAAGTCACCGACATGCGGCGTACGGTGAAGGGCGAGGTGCTCGCAAGCAGCCTCGACTGCGACGTCGAAAGCCATGTGCGGCTTTCCCAACTCGTCGTGGAGCGATGCAAGCGAATGGCCGAGGCCGGCAAGGACGTGTTCCTGCTGATGGACTCGATCACGCGTATGGCACGTGCCTTCAATAAGTGGGTGGGAAACACTGGCCGCACGATGAGCGGTGGTGTCGACATCAAGGCGCTCGATATTCCGAAGAAGCTCTTCGCCACGGCTCGCGTGTTTGAAGAGGGTGGTTCGCTCACGATTGTGGCGACGGCCCTGATCGATACCGGCAGCCGGATGGACGAGCTGATCTTCCAGGAGTTCAAGGGCACCGGCAACATGGAACTCGTGCTCGATCGCAAACTGGCCGACCGTCGCGTGTGGCCAGCGATCGACATTTCGCAGTCGGGTACGCGTCGTGAAGAGAAGTTGCTCGACCCCAACACGCTGAACGCAGTGAATATTCTTCGGCGAACACTCTCCACGATGCACCACGTCGATGCGATGGAGCAGCTCACCAAACAGCTCGGGAAGTTCAAAAGCAACCGTGAGTTCATCACGTTGATTTCAAACTCCCGCGATGACTGAGGCACGTCTGGTCAGCCACGTAGCAGGCAGTTGCGTGGCTGATCGACTGCTCTCGTGCCTGATCGCCTGCGCTTGTGGCTGATCGCCTGCGCTCGCGGAGCTTGGTCATTCAGCCGGGCTGCGGAGTTGGGCTGCTTAGGTCGGCTGGTCTGCACTGGTGCGGTTTGCCGCCTGGTTGCCAAGCCTCTGGAGCCAGTAGGCATACTGCGGGTCTCCGCAGCGAAACGAGAAGACCGCGTCTGGAAGCCGTTCTGCGCCGGTGTCGTCCGAGCGAACACGCACCACCACGGCACCATCGCTTCGCTGTTCGAGCGAAAGTCGATCGTCAGGGATCGCTGCAGGTTCGTGGGGAGACCGCATCAGCGTGGGAACGCCGTCAGACGTTTCCTGGAAGGTGGACTCGGTCTGGGTGTGTTCTCAGGTGGGGCCGCGTGGGCAAAGAGAACATCGTGGGGCGGGAAATCGGACAAACCAGTATGCCGGAATCGCCCTGCGGTGCCAACCATCGTCACTGCCAGCCCACCGCTCGCCTCTGGGGAAAGTCTGCGGATGAAGCTCGGTTTGACGGATGTGTGTGCTTTTTGACACTCGAAAAACGGTCGCGCTATACTGCGAGGAGAACGCCGTGCGACCGGGTTGCTCGCCGCTTGCTGCCGCGTTTCAGGCCGGCCTCTTACAAACTCGCTCGAGCGGAGAATTGATGGCATGACGCCTTTTGCGTCCCTCTCAGACGATTTCTACGTCAACATGAACTTGATGACGGAGATGGAACTTCCAGGCCAGCGAGAAACGGTCCTGCACTTTTTCGAGTGTTTGCAGAAGCACTATCCCACGATGCGGAAGTTCTACTGCCGTGAGAAACGGGACTTTGTGCTTGAGGAAGACAAAGACCAGGGGCGCTATCGCTGGACAGCGGTGGAGTCGCGGCGGCTCTCATCAGGGGAGGTGAACCCTGCGTCGCCTGAGGCAGCCATGAAGCAGCATCGCCTCGTGCTCGATCTCGCTCCGGCCCTGCTCTCGGTGAGTCCGCTCGATTGCGAGGCGCTCGATCTGTTGTTTGGGTTCGACTTCGCCTACCGCGGCAATCACAACGCCCTGCTGGCCGAGGCCTTCGGTGTGGGGCCGTCGTTTGAATTGATGGGCGACATTCCCGGCACGCGGGTCATCAACTATGAGCCATCGCTGACGTTGGCGGTCGATGAAGAATGCCGGACGCAGGTGCGGGTGAGCACGGAAACGCGCACCAACGCCTTTCAGGTGCGCACGGGCGACTACGGCGAAGATCAGCTAAGCGTGTACGTCACCGCTCGGCAGTATGGCAGCCTCGATCCGGCGGTGGGTTACGTTGAAGCCATCGATCGCCTCTACGGACTGGCGATGGACGTGATCGAAAACTGCGTGGTCGATCAGATCCTGCGGCCGCTCGCCCGCACGATCGCGATGAAGTAAGACGCGTTCGCTCGCAGCTGAGCGCCGCTCAGCCGTCCGGCATGACGCTCTGCCTTGCGAGATGGTGCTCGCCGCTCGATGACGCCGGCCGTGTTATCGGCCGGATCGCCCGCGTGGCGGACCTTTGGGCTCGGGACGAGGCGACTTCGACCGGGCGTCGAGGTTGCTCGCGATCACGATGCCAATCGCTTCGACCCAGCTGGGCACTTCACGAACCGCGTCGAGGCCGCTTTCGGCCACCGCTTCATCGGTTTCCGCACTCGCGCGGCGGGGCGGCGTGCTGTGGTCGCCGTCGTCGCCATCGTCGAGGCCGAGGAACTCAAGGCCCTCGTCATCCTGCGAAAACGAACTGCTGACGGGGCGGAAGGCTGGTCGGCCTCGGCCACGGGCGCTGGGCTTCTCTTCGCTGCTTCCGCTGCGGCTGCGGCGTCGTCGCCGGCGACGGTCATCGCCGCTCTTCTCGCCATCGGCATCCTTGCGGCGGCCACCTTCCGGCTTCGCGGGCTTTGCAGCCCCCACGTATCCGGTGGGCGTGGCGTCATCACTCGAATCGTCGTCGCTCTCGCCAGGAGCGGCGTCGCCCTCGGCTCGCGACTTCGAACGACGGCGTCCGCCCCGACGGCCGCGACGGCGTCGCTTCTTGCGGGGTTCGCCATTTTCGTCCACGCCGTCGGCGTCGCCATCGAGCGGCTCGCTGGTGAGCGATTCCTCGCTTTCGGCGACATCGTCTTCGTCCTCGGACCGCCGCGAACGTGCAGCGCTTGTGCGGTCTTCGTCGTTGTCCTCTCGTGGTTGCCGGCGTTCGCCAGCCTCGTCGCTGCCCCGGCGCGAGCGGCGGCCGCGGCCTCGCCGACCGCGTCCACGGCGTGGTTCCTCGTCGGAGTCGGTTTCTGCGGCGGGGGAGGATGCGTCACCCTCGACCTCCGCGGCGCGGGGTTCGTCATCAAATCGGTCTGAAAGATCACCGCCGGAAGCCTCGGTGTCGTCGCTCAGCGGGGCGTCGTCGCGGCCACCGTCTTCGCGGCGCGAGCGGGACCGCCCTCGGCCGCCACGGCGGCCGCGGCGACGCCGGCGTGGCCGATCATCGTCGCCCTCTCCCTCGCCACCTTCGGCGGCAGGCCGATCTTCCTCTGCGGGCTCGAGGTCGTCGGAGTCACGTTCACGCAGCGGGCGGTCGGCTTCCGGAACGCGGGGCTGCTCGCGGTTGACGACTGGACGGTCCTGCGGTGCGCGAGGTTCGCGCGTTGGCCGCTCCGATTCACGCGCCGGCCGCTCGGCTTCGCGCGCCGGTCGCTCTCTGGCCGCCACTGGGGCGGGAGCGGGCGGGGGAGCCGGCTCGTCGTCGTCCCACAGCCGCGAGCCGCTGGCGAGTTTTTGGGCGATATCATCCCGATCCCCGTGCTCCTTGGCGGGCGCCGGCGGGGCGGCCTTGGGCCGTTCGACAGCCTTGGGCGGCTGTGGCTTGGGAGGGGTGGGCGCGGCGGCCTGAGGCTCTGGGGCGAGGCCAAAGTCGCTTGCCAGGGCCCCCCAGTCGGCGGTCGGAGCAGGGCGGGGATCGCGACGCTCCGAGGCTGGCTTCGGCGAGGCAGTCGGGATGCTCGGTGGCGCTTGCCGTGGCTGCTCAGGGGCGGCAGCTGGCTCGCTGCCGGCTGGAACGCCCAGGTCATCGGCCAGAGAACCCCAGGGGTCGTGTTCGTTGGATGCAGTCATCGTGGAATTCCGTATACGGTGTGAGACTGTGGTGCTGTCGCGACAGCGATGGGACGCCCGCCCGAGATTGGCTGCGACACCGCGGAGAACCGTTTCACCGAGTGAAACCTCCGGCGCGGCCCAGGCCTCAGGCGAGCTGCCAGAGCATACCAGCCGTCCCCTGAGGGTGGCAGATCAGCCCGAGAAAGCCCTGTGAAAACCGCTCGTTGTGCGGTTTCAGGTTTCCGGTTTCGAGGGAAAGCTCGCTCGGGAGAGGCTCGCTCGCCGTCGCCCCTCGGGAGGGGAGGCGGTGGCTACCTCGTCAGGCTGCGGATGAGGCTGCCGTTGTCGGCAACCTCAAACAGCGGCCGGTAGGGGCTGGAGAGACCACGTCGCGAGCGGCAGGCGGGGTAGAACACCAGGTTCACGCCCACGTTCCACGCGGAGTCGGTGTAGGTGATCGTCGCGTCGCCGGCTTCATTGAGCGGCACGGTCTTCGAGGGCCCAGGCAGCATGTAGGTGAAGGTGCCTTCGAGGGCGAGGCTGCGGTTCATGGGTGCCCGGAGGAAGGTGCCGATGATGCCGTTCTGAGACCCCGTCGCACCACCCCAGATCTTGAGTTCGTTGGCGTCGCCGAAGTAGAGCCGGTAGAAGCCTGCGTAGATGTCGGTGGAGTCGGCAGTGATCGCCGTGCGGTTGCGGTGGCCGAAGATCCCGTTGGCGTCTTTGACGTTGCCCGCTCCCCAGAATCCGGCTTCCCACGCCCCAAACACGTAGCTGATCTCACCACGCAACTGGGCAACGTCAACGTCGTCGTACCAGTTGTCGCGGAGGTAATCGTAGGCCAAGCCGCCCTGCAGCCCGTGGCCTTCGAAGGCCCGCGTGAAGAGGCCGGTGGTCATGAAGACCTGATTGCGGGCCGAGTTGCGAAGAAGCGTCTGGTTGTCGACGTTGATTGACGTGCTGTTGAAGTTGGTCTGCACGCCGCGAACACCGATCTGCCAACCGATGCCGAAGGCGTTCCAGAGGGGCATCGCCCAGTTGAGCGATTCACTCGTGCCGAAGTCGCCGAGCAGGCCGAGGTCAGGACCATTCTGGAAGCCCGTGGTGCCGACACTCGCGTTCATGTCGCGGTACCAACGCCAGCCGTAGTAGGGACGTCCAAAGCGTCGCAGCCAGTTGCAAATGCGGCTGTGGTGGTGGCCGGGGAACATCGGCAGGAAGCCGCACTCATCCTCGCAGGCGTAGGGATCGTGGCCGGGGAAATCGCCCATCCACATGTTGCCGGCGATGCCAGGTTCGCTGACCACGACGCCGCCAGGCAGCATCGCCGTACCAGGAGGTGGGGTCGGGCCGTAGCCAAACCGTTCCATGGCGGGGTCGTAATGCGGCTCCGTCCAGGGCATCTCATCGCCCATCATGTCGTCCATCATCGGGTCGTCGACGAACGTCATCGAATCGTCGACGCTTGGAGCAGGCACTTCCTCGTAGGAAGGGGCCGCGTCGACAGCGTCGCCTTCGGTCGCGAGCGTGGGGCTCATCACCGACTGCAGGTCGTCGGAGTTCATGGCGTAGCGTTCCGGTCGCGTTGCGCGGCTCGCGGTAGGCGGGCTCGGCATGCCTTGGCGAGAGGCTGCCGCCTCGGCGCCGTAGATCGTGGTCTGCATCTCACCCTGCGGCGTGCGGGTGAAGGGGGCGTTGGAGATCATCTGCGACATCAGTTCCGACACGTTCACCGTCGGCGCGGGCTGCGGAGCCGGCTGCTGGCGTGGCATCGCCCGCCGGACTTGGCCAGACGCTGTGGGGACTGCTCGTTGCGGCGCGGCAAACGGATTGCCAGGTTCGGCAACGACGCTGGCCACGGGCGGTCGGCTGGGAGCCGCAGGATTTGTGCGTTGCACGGCGGGAGCCTCGGGAACGGGAGCCATCTCGCTCGGTCGCGATGCGACCGTCATGGGAGTTGGCGGCTCATTCCGGCTTTGGCGATGGGGCGTCCACTTCAGGTCATTCATCCCGGCAGCGTCGGCAGCGTGGCTCTGGCGGGGACCGGCGATCACCCCGGCCGCGACAAGGCAGCACGCGAAGGCCACAAAAGAAGCCCGGGAGTGATTTTGTTGTGGTGTCGCCGCGTTCATGACAGCCTGTCTCCTTCACAATCGCTGCGCGGCAATTGGCGCGCTGCGGATCTGGTCCGAAAGAGTTATCGGAATCGGCACAACCAAAACTTCCGTCAAAACCCGCACGGCCTTTGATTTCTGCGCAAGCCCCCCGGATTGCCGGTTTTCGTGGCTGGTGGAGTGGGGAGCCGCGGCGGGGCGGAGAGTCCGCGCTGGGTTGAGTAGGCTCGCGTGCGGAAGCCTGTGCGTCAGCCGGCGAGGGCCTGCTCGAGGTCGGCGATCAGGTCGTCGGTGTCTTCGATGCCGCAGGCGATGCGGATCATCGAGTCCGGGATCCTGAAGGTGGCCCGCTCGGCAGGGGAGTAGTTCCAGTAGCTCATCACCATCGGCTGCTCGATGAGCGACTCAACGCCTCCGAGGCTCGGGCCGATCCGCGGGATCCGCACGCGATCGATCACCGCGGCCGTCTCTCGCCAGTCGGCATCGGCCAGAAGGAAGGTCACCAGGCCGCCAAAGCCCTTCATCGTGCGGCAGGCCACATCGTGATGGGGGTGGCTCTCCAGGCCTGGATAAAACACCTTCTCAACCCGCGGGTGCGATTCGAGGAAGCGGGCGACGGCCAAGCCGTTGGCATTGTGACGCTCCATCCGCAGCGGCAGGGTCTTCAGGCCGCGCTCGAGCAGGTAGGCGTTGTGAGGTGAGTTGACGCCCCCCATGATCCCCCGCAGTTTACGGATCGGCTCCATCAGCGTGCGGTTGCCTACCACCACGCCGGCGAGCAGGTCGTTGTGGCCACCGAGATACTTGGTGGCGGAGTGGAGGACGAAGTCGATGCCGGCGTCGAGCGGCCGAATGTTGAAGGGCGTGCAGAGAGTGGCGTCGATCATCGTCAGCACACCGTGTCGGCGGCCAATGTCGGCGAAGCGGTCGACGTCGATGATGCTCAGGTGTGGGTTGGTCGGTGACTCACTGACGAGGAGTTTGGTGTTGGGCGTGATCGCCGCTTCCATCGCGTCGTAGTCGCACGTCTTCACTTGCTTGAAGCCGACGCCGTAGCGGGTGAGATGCTTGGAGCAAAACTCTCGGCTGCGGTGGTAGCACTCGTCGAAGAAGATCACCTCGTCGCCACCGCTGAGGTGTGCCATCAGCAGGCCCACGAGCCCGCCCATCCCGGACGCGAAGAGCACGGCATCTTCGCCACCCTCGATGGCCGCGAGTTTTCGCTCGACGACCCGCTCACCCGGATTGCCGTATCGCCCATACTCCTCCCGTTCGATCCCCTCCTCGAGAAAGCGGATGATCGCGTCGGTGTTGGCGAAGGTGTAAGTGCTCGCCAGGAACACCGCGTCGGTGATCGCGTCGCCGGGCTTTTGCCGCGCCTCGCCTGCGTGGACGGCCGTGGTGGAGGGCCCGAGGTGTGCCTGGGCGCTTCTGGTCGCGGGCGTGTCGTCGCTGGAAACGTGGTCTGAGGGCGAGATCGGCATGGGGATCCTTGAAAGAGGCCGAATCGGCCGGCGGGGGTGATCCGTGGGGAGCGCGTACTCGTTTCAAGGTAGTCGAGCCTCGATGCAGCGACAAGAAACGCTGCACGCTTCGCGACGTCGCTGCGGCATCGGCGTGGCTGCCTATCGGCATGACCGCTAGACTCCACCGCGGTTGCCAGGTGGCTCCACCGGTTCGTGGTGGCGATCGACCGTCTGCCGGCGCCGACCGTGCCTTCCAGAGAGGGGTTTCATGACGTCTGCCAGTTCCTCTGACCGCAGTGCGCAATCTACGTCCGGAGCCACGTCCGGAGCCTCACCAGGAGACGTTGCCAAGCCTGCCGGCCTGGTGCCGAACCGCCGCGTGACGATCACCGTGGCGTCGCTGCTCGCGGCGATCTGGATGGTTCGGGTGGGTGCGCTTGAGCGGGCCATCGGGCCGATGGTGGATCATGCGGTGATCAACATCATCTCGCTGATTTTGGGCTTTTCGGCGCTCGTGTCGCTGGTGGTCTGGCTGCTGCGAGAGAGTGGGTATTCCCGCCAAGTGAAGCGCGGCGTGGTGGGTGGGCTCTTCGTGGCTGTGGGGCTGGCGCTGGCGACGCTGCGAATCGAACGGGTCAGTGGTGATCTGGTGCCCGAGTTTGCCTGGCGATGGAGCCCATCGCGGGACCAACTCCTGCCCGGTTCTGGCGAAATACGCACGGAGGCAACCGCCGCAGCCTGGGAAGCGACCCCCAACGATTACCCGCAGTTTTTGGGTCCCGACGGCACGGCGGCGGTGGCCTCGATTGGCCTCGTGTCCGACTGGGGGGCTGACGTAACGCCGCAACTGCTGTGGCGGCAGCCGGTCGGCGCCGGCTGGGGTGGCTTCGCCGTGGTGGGTGATCATGCCGTCACGCTGGAACAGCGCGACGCCGAGGAGATCATCGCCTGCTACGACGTGCCAAGCGGACGCTGCGAATGGGTGGTCGGGGCTGCGGCTCGCCACACCACGGTGCTCGGTGGCACCGGCCCACGATCTACGCCCACGATTCGCGACGGCGTGGTCTACGCCGCCGGGGCCACCGGCTGGCTGCACGCGATCGATGGAGCGAGCGGCACGGTGGTTTGGCGAACCAATGTGCTGGATGACCTGGGAATCGATCGGGATGCGCATGCCGTCGCTGTGGCCTGGGGGCGAGCCGGCTCGCCGCTGGTCACGGAGCGGTGGGTGATCGTGCCAGGTGGGGGGCCGCGAGACGACGGGCCGGTGTCGCTTGCCGTCTACGATCGGGCTGCGGGCACGCTTGCAGGGACGATTGGGGCCGCGCAGGTGAGCTATGTCAGCCCGCAGGTGATGGAGATCGGCGGCAGGCAGCTGGTGGTGACGGTCGATGAAGCCGAAGTGGTTGGCTTTCCGCTTCCGGCCGACGACGGGGATGGCGTGTTCGCCAAGGAGCCCGTGTTTGCCTACCCGTGGCCCGGCCACTCCAACTCCGATGCCTCCTGTTCGCAGCCACGGCTCCTCGCCGACAATCAGATGTTCATCTCCAAGGGGTACGGCATTGGCTGTGCTCTGTTTTCCATCACGCCTGGCGATGCGGAACCCTGGGCCACCGAGCAGGTCTGGGCCTCGCAGGGAGCCCTGAAAACCAAGTTTGCCAACGTCGTGATCCATGACGGGCACGCCTATGGGCTCTCGGACGGCATTCTCGAGTGCGTGCGGCTGACTGATGGTGGTCGGGCCTGGAAGCGAGGCCGCTATGGGCAGGGGCAGATCATGCTCGTGGGTGAGCAGCTGCTGGTGCTTGGCGAAGATGGCACGCTCGTGGTGGTGGACGCCTCGCCCGAGGCGCATCGCGAACACGGGAGCATGCAGGTGCTCGAAGGGCAGACGTGGAACAACCTCTGCCTGTCGGGAAACCGGCTGCTGGTGCGAAACGGTGAGGAAGCGGCCTGCTATGTGCTTCCCACGCTGAGGCAGCCCGAGGTGGCGACGCCACCGGCCGAGGCGGCCGAGGCCATGCAGGAAGCCACGGCCGTGGAGGCCACTGAGGAACCTGTGGCCGAGGACCCAGCAGCAGCTGGTGACGCTGTGGAGCCGGCGTCATGACCGACTCCGCCGCAGGAGCCACCCTCGCGGGGCAAACGGCGTTTGTCAGTGGATCGTCGCGCGGCATCGGCCGAGTGGTCGCCCTCATGCTCGCCGAGGCTGGCTGCCAGGTGGCGGTGCATGGTCGTTCAGAAGACAGGGCCAGCGAGGTGGCGGCCGAGCTCGCCCAGATGGGGCGGCATGCGGGCACGTTCCTCGGAGATCTTTCCCAGGAAGGCGGGGCAGGGCGGCTGGCGGATCAGGTGCTCGCGGCCCTGCCAGCGCTCGACATCTTTGTGGCGGTGGCCGGAGCAGACGTGCTTACTGGCGCGGCCGCCGCGGCCAACTTTGACGAAAAACTCGCAAGCCTTCTCACCGTCGATGTGCTCGGCACGATCACCATGGCTCGCCGCATCGGCAGTGCGATGCACGCCCGCGGCCGTGGGGCGATGGTGACGATCGGCTGGGATCAGGCTGAGGTGGGGATGGAGGGAGACAGCGGACAGCTGTTTGCTGCCACAAAAGGCGCGGTGATGGCCTTCACCCGGAGCCTGGCGCGGTCGCTGGGGCCGACGGTGCGGGTCAACAACGTGGCGCCTGGCTGGATCCGTACGGCCTGGGGGGAGCAGGCAAGCGACGTGTGGCAAACGCGGGCCCGCCGTGAGGCGATGCTTGGCCGGTGGGGGGAGCCTGCCGATGTGGCGGCGGCGGTCTGCTGGCTCGTGTCGCCGGAGGCGAGTTGGGTGACCGGGCAGGTGCTCCCCGTCAACGGCGGCTTTCGGCGGGCACCTTTCCCTGAGGGCCCCGCGGTGGAACACTCTGATCGTGGAACACCCTCGTGAACGCATCCATTTCGTGACCGGCCGGCTGGCGGAGCCCTCGCTCCGTGCGATCCTGGCCACACTCGCGCCGAAGGTGGGCTTCGACTACACCGTCGATGTGCTCAACGTGACTGTCGCGGCGCTGCTCACCACCAAGTTGGTGGCCCGCCGGATGCAGGTGCCGCCGGGCACGTCGCGGGTGATCCTGCCGGGGCTCTGCAGCGGAGCGCTCGACGAGGTGGAGCGGGTTGCTGGTGTGCCGGTGGAACGCGGCCCGGCCGACCTGCGGCAGCTCGATGTGTTTTTTGGGCAGAAGGCTGCTGGGCGCGGCGACTACGGCCGCTACGACATTCAGATTCTCGCTGAGATCAATCACGCCCCGCGGCTCTCGCGGCAGCAGATTCTCGCGGAGGCGTTGCGGCTCGCCCACGACGGGGCCGACATGATCGACCTCGGGGCCGACCCCGAAGGGGGTTGGGGCGAGGTGGGTGACGTTGTGCGGGCGCTGCGTGATGCGGGGCTGCGCGTTTCAATTGATTCCTTTGATGCTGAGGAAGTGGCGGCGGCGACCCAAGCCGGTGCGGAGCTTGTGCTCTCGGTCAACTCGTCCAATGCGCACCGTGCCGTCGACTGGGGGGTGGAGGTGGTGGTCGTGCCAGACGTGCCCTCCACGCTCGAAGGCTTTGACGCCACCGTGCAACGGCTCGTGCGGGATGGTGTGCGGCACCGTCTGGATCCTGTGCTTGAGCCGATCGGGTTTGGGTTTGCCGAGAGCCTGGGGCGCTACCTCGATGTCCGGCGTCGCTATCCAGACGCCGAGATGATGATGGGCACCGGTAACCTCACGGAGCTCACCGATGTCGACTCCGCGGGCGTCAACGTGATGCTCCTCGGGTTTTGTCAGGAGGTGGGGATTCGCTCCATCTTGACCACCGAGGTCATTCACTGGGCGCGGTCGAGCGTGCGGGAGTGCGACCTGGGCCGCCGGCTTGTGCACCATGCGGTCACGCACCGCACGCTACCCAAGCATCTGGAGCCGGGGCTTGTGACCCTCCGCGGTGGTCGCCCGCAAGCGTTTGGGGAAGAGACGCTTGCGCACCTCGCTGCGAGCATCCGCGACCCGAACTTTCGCGTGTTTGCGGAGGGAGGGCAGTTGCATCTGGTGGGCGCGGGGCTGCACCTGAAGTCGCGTGATCCGTTTGCGCTCTTTTCTCAGCTCGCCGACGCGGGGCGACGTGATGTCGATCCCTCGCATGCCTTCTATCTGGGATATGAGATGGCCAAGGCCGTGACCGCCCTCACCCTGGGTAAGGACTACCGGCAGGATCAGCCGCTCGACTGGGGGCATCTCACCCAGGCGGAGGAGGGGCATGGCCCGAGCCATCAGGCGGCCGAGGCAGCGAAGCGCGGGGGCTTTCAGAGCGACTTGGAGGAGCCGCGATGACGCCGCTGCTGCTGGCCTCGGAGTGGATCTCGCGGTGCTGGAGCACTGCCAGTGGCACGTTGGTTGCCGAACTGGCCGAGGGCGTGGAGGCCTGCGATCTCTTTGCCAGGTTGGCGAGTGTGCCGGGGCTGCTCTTTCTCGATAGCAGTCCGACCGGCACAGGGAGTGTTGATGAACGCCATGGCTTGGCCCGGTTCTCATTTTTGGCGGCTGATCCGCTGGAGACGCTCGGCTGCCCGAAGCCAGACTCCACCCACGAAGCCCAGGCTGTGCTCGCCGATCTCGCGCGGAGGCTGACGCAGCTCACCACACCGACGATCCCAGGGCTGCCACCCTTTCAAGGCGGCTATGCGGGACTGCTCTCCTACGACCACGGCCTCGCGCTCCTGGGGCAACCGGTGCCGCTCGCAGCGCCCGCGACGCCATCGCTCATGATGCCCCTCTACGACGTGGTGTTTGCCTTCGACCACGCACGGACGCGTGGCTGGCTGATCTCGCAGGGTTTTGCGGGAGGCGACGACGCGGGAGGGGGCCCGGCTGCCAGGCTTGCACGGGCGATCCAGCGGGCCGAGGGGATGCTTGCTCGGTTGGGATCGCGACATGTGCCCTGCGAGGTACCGAATGGCGCCGCTCCTGCGGTGATTCCCGCTGGGCAAGAGGTGCCGCTGGCGGGCTCGCCGGAGATCCTCGCGACCCACACCGCCGAGAGCTACGGCCGGATGGTGGCAGACGCTGTGGAGTTGATCCGACGCGGTGACATCTTTCAGGTGAACCTGGCCCAGCGGTTTGCGGTGGCGACGCGACCGTCCGCGGCCGCGCTCCACCTGGCGGCGAGGCGGATCAATGCCGCACCGTTTGCCGCGGTGCTGGATCTTTCTGGCCGTGGGCTTGGGCACGGTGAATGGATCGTTTCGAGTTCGCCGGAGCGGCTGCTGCAGCTTTCGCACGCACCGCGGCCAGTAGCGCGGATGCATCCCATCAAGGGCACGCGACGGGTGCTGCGGAGCCCTGAGGCCGATCTCTACGCCGGAGCCGAGCTTGATGCGAGTGAGAAAGATCGGGCCGAGAACGTGATGATCGTCGACCTGGTTCGCAACGATCTCTCCCGCGTGTGCGAGCCGGAGAGTGTGCGGGTGGAGGCCCTTTGCCGGCTGGAGCGGTATGCCTACGTGCAGCACCTCGTGTCGGTCGTAGCGGGGCGGTTGGTGGCGTCGGCGTCGCCGGTGGATTGCCTCGCGGCGGTGAGCCCGGGGGGCAGCGTGACCGGTGCCCCCAAGCAGCGTGCGTGCGAGATCATCTCGGAACTGGAGGGCCTTGCCCGTGGGCCCTACTGCGGTTCGATTGGCTACCTCTCCTGCGATGGTTCGGCCGACTTCAACATCCTCATCCGCACCTTTGTGGCGGCCGAAGGCTCTCTCACCTTTTCGGCTGGGGGCGGTATCACCGTGGCCAGCCAGCCTGCCGATGAGTATGCCGAAACGTTGCATAAGGCTGAGGGCATGCTGCGGGTGTTGCAGGCGGTGAAAGGAGCGGGGGCATGACCGTCGCGCACGCACCCGGTCCGGTGGTGGTGATCGACAACCGGGATAGCTTTGTGTTTAACCTCGCGCGGTATTTCGCACGGTTGGTGCGGAACGTGGCGGTGGAGGTGGTGCCGGCGCACGACACAACGCTTGAAGCGGTGGCGGCGATGCGGCCGTCGGCGATCGTGATCTCACCAGGGCCGTGCACGCCGAGCGAAGCGGGGATCTCGGTCGAGGCGGTTCGGTGGGCGCGAGGCACCGTGCCCGTGCTTGGCGTGTGCCTGGGGCATCAAGCGATCGCTGCGGCGTGTGGGGCGAAGGTGGTGCGGGCGGTGGAGCCGATGCATGGCCGCACGAGCAGGATGCATCACGCGGGCACGGGGCTCTTTCAGGGTGTGCCCAGTCCGTTCGCCGGATGTCGCTACCACTCGCTGGTGGTCGATGAATCCTCGCTCCCAGCGGAGCTCGCCGTCACCGCTCGTGACGACCAAGGCACCGTGATGGCGATCGCCGATGAGGCAGGTGGGCTCTACGGAGTGCAGTTTCATCCCGAGGCGATTCTCTCGGAATATGGCTACCACCTGCTGGCCAACTTCCTCTCACTCGCGGGCATCGCGCATCATGATCCAGAGCCGCTTGCGGAAGGGGAGTGGGTGCGTCCGGTGATCACGCCCGAACCGACCGGTGTCGTGACCTTCTAAGCGTTGTTGGCGGGAGTGTGAGCAGGGCGATGATTCTTGAAGGGATCGTGACCACGGTTGGGCCAAGCGGTGCGTGTCATGCGGCACCGATGGGGCCGCACATCGATGAGGCCGACATCGATGCCGAGAGCGGGTCGCTCGCCCGGCTCACGCTCAAGCCCTTCGCCACGAGCAGCACGTTTGCCAACCTCGCGGCCCACGGTGAGGGCGTGTTTCACGTCACCGACGATGCGTTGCTGTTTGCCAAACTCGTACTGGGCGAGAACCTGTCGCTGCCCACGCGGCCTGCACACGTGGTGCGAGGGTTTGTGCTGGAAGAGGCGTGCGTGGCCCATGAGTTTCGGGTGATCGAAGCCGACACCGCGTCGCAGCGTGGGTCGTTTGTGGCCGAGGTCGTTGCGTCGCACGTCGGCAGGCCGTTTCGTGGGCTCAACCGCGCCGTGCATGCGGTGATCGAGGGAGCGATTCTGATCAGTCGCTTGGGGCTGATCGAGCGTGAGGAGATCGCCCGGCAGCTTGAGCCACTGGCTGTGCTCGTGGAGAAGACCGGCGGTGCAGCGGAGCGGGAGGCCTTTGAAATGCTGCGAGAACGGGCCCGCTAAGCCGCCGCTTCGTCTGCTTTCGTCCTGCAGGCTTGTTGTCGCGACGGATGCGGCTTCTACTGTCTGCATGGTTTCACGATCTGATGCATTTGGACTGACTGGTGGGGCGCCGCGTGAGGCGGCAGCCCGAGAAATCGAAATCCGCACGCCCTCACGGCTGCACATCGGGATGTTCTCCTTCGGGGATGAGCAGGTGCGGTCGTACGGTGGCGTGGGCGTGATGGTGGATCGGCCCGGGATTCATCTGCGGATGAAACCGGCGACGGAGATCTCCGCCCAAGGGCCGCTCGCTGATCGAGCGGTGTGGTTTGCCAAAGACGCGGCCCGGCACTGGAACTTTCGCAGCGACGAGGGCGTGGCCGTTGAGATCGCCTCGGCTCCCCGCGAGCACGTCGGGCTTGGGAGTGGCACGCAGCTGGGCTTGGCAGTCGCTGCGGGGATGTGGCATCTCTGGCGCCGGGCGGCGAGTGAGCCGCAGGAAGAATACTTTTTTGACCGCTCGGAAGTGCTCCATCTGGCCGACGCGGTGGCTCGCGGCAAGCGGTCTTGCGTGGGGATCCACGGCTTCACGCGTGGCGGTCTGATCGTGGAAAGTGGTCGCTACACGGGCGAGAAAGCAAAGAAGGCGCCCACGCGGCTGTCCCCCATGGTGTCGCGGGTGCGGCTGCCATCCGCCTGGCGGTGCCTGGTGCTGGTGCAGAAGGATGCGGTGGGCTTCTGGGGAGAGGCCGAACGGAAGGCCTTTTCGGCCCTGCCTCCGGTGCCACGGGAGGTTTCGGCCGAGCTCGCACGGATTGCCTTGCTCGACCTGTTGCCTGCGGCGAGCGAGGGCTCCTACGACGGCTTCTGCGAAGCTCTGAACGCCTACGGCACTCTCGCCGGCAAGCCGTTTGAGGCGGCGTCGTCCACGCTTCCGCACGCCGAAGCGATTGCCGACCTGCTTGAACTGCTCCGCGAACTTGGCGTGCGGGGGGCGGCTCAGAGCAGTTGGGGCCCGGCGGTCATGGGCTGCTGCAAAACGCTTGAACAGGCCGGCGAGGTGCTTGAGCAACTCGACCGCTTAAAGCTCCGCGATCAGTTCGACACCTGGATCGCCCGTTTCGACAACGATGGGGCAAGCGTTCGCGTCGTTGCCTGACGCGGCTTAGGCCCGCGGCACGTTGCCATAGGCGGCGAGCACGGCCTCGAGCCGCTGGCGACCGGCGTCGTCGAGGGGCACCAGCGGAAGCCGCACGTCACCCGTGTCGCGTCCCACCATCTGCATGGCGGCCTTGATCGGAATCGGGTTGCTCGCGAGCCCGAGCAGGTCGCGGCAGAGGCTAAAGAGCTTGTGGTGCCAGTCGCGCGCGGCGGCAAGGTCACCCGCGTCAAAGGCAGCCAGAAGCGCGATCATGTCGGCGGGCACGAGGTTGCCCACCACCGACACCACCCCGCGGCCACCGATCGAGAGCAGCGGCAGCGTCATGCTGTCGTCACCGGAGAGGACCGTCAGGTCGGTGGTGCCGATGATCTGCGAGGCCTGGTCCATCGAGCCGGTCGCTTCCTTGAGCAGGTCGATGCCGGGAATCTCGGCGAGACGCTGAATCGTTTCCGGTTCGATGTTGCGACCGGTGCGAGCGGGGATGTTGTAGACACATACCGGGATGTCGATCGCTTCGGCGATGGCCTTGAAGTGTTCGTAGATGCCCTGCTGCGTGGGGCGGTTGTAGTAGGGGCCGACCACAAGCACGGCGTCGGCACCTTCCTTGGCCGCATGCTTCGAGAGCCGCAGGGCTTCGGCCGTGGAGTTGCTGCCGGTGCCGGGCATCACCAGGATCCGGCCACCCGCAGCCTGGATGCTGTCGGCAATCACGCGGTCGTGTTCTTCGTGCGTGAGCGTCGGCGACTCGCCGGTGGTGCCGACGGGGCAGATGCAGGTGGTGCCAGCGGCGACCTGAAAGTCGATCTGCTCCCGCATTTTCGCTTCGTCCACGCGCCCATCCTTGAAGGGCGTGACGAGGGCTACCGAGAGGCCTGCGAATCGCTCGGCACGGGTTGCGGGGGTGGTCGACGCGGCTGCTGCCATGGGTGGAATTCTCCTTGAGAAGGCTGCGAGGATACGATTTCGGCGTGGCTGGAGCAAAGCCCCGGCGTGTCTTGCGGCCTGTCGCCACGATTCTCATGGAAGGGAAGGAATGCCTCACGCTCTCGCAGACGATGCCGTGGCTCGCCCACGGATGGCGGTGCCTCGTGGTGGTGCCCAGGAGGCGGCCGCCCGATTTCTCGCGGCGGGTGGTGCGCAGGGCCGGGTGGGGGTGGTGCTCGGCACGGGCCTCGGCGAACTCGCCGACCGACTCTCCGAAGTCTTTGCGATGCCTTCCCAAGAAACGGGTTACCTGCCGGCGTCCACGGCGATCGGCCATGCTGGGAGGATCGTCAGCGGACGGCTCGGCGGCATGCCCGTGGTTGTGCTGCAGGGGCGCGTGCACGGCTACGAAGGGTTTCCGGCCGATGTGCTCTGCCGCGGTGTCGACCTTCTGGGGGCGCTTGGGGTGGAGCATCTGTTGCTGACCAATGCCGCCGGGGGCCTCGACCCGCAGATGCAACCGGGCGATCTCGTCGTGCTCCGCGACCACATCGACTTCGTGCGGCTCTGCCACGCAAGCGACATAGGCCGTGGCTCGGGTGCTCGCGAGCATCCGCGACCGGGCCGTGTGCAGCGGGAGACCTACATGCCGCCGCTCGTGGCGCAGGCTGTGGCGGCCGCCGCAGGGGCAGGGTACCGGTGCCGGAGCGGTGTCTATCTCTATGTGCGTGGTCCGACCTACGAGACCCGTGCCGAATACCGCATGTTTCGCCGGATCGGCGGCGACGTGGTGGGGATGAGCACGGTTCCGGAGGCCATTCATGCGCGGCGGCTGGGCATGCAGGTGACCGCCGCGAGCGTGGTCACCAACGTTGCCAATCCCGACGCGATGGGTGTCACCCAAGCCCACCAGGTTTGTGCGGCGGCAGCCCATGCCGCTGAGGGTGTGTGGGCCATGCTTAGGTCCGTCGTCGGGGCGTTGCATCCACCCAAGAGAACGGTTTTCGCAGGCTCGCTCACACAAGGCTCATGAAGGGCTCATGAGATCCGCACGATCGGCTCACCATCGGCTCACACAGCGCTCCTAGATTTCCCGCATGAGGACGTTGAACGTCCAAAAGAAGGAAGTCATTCGACGGAGAGTCACTGTGACCAAAGGATTTGGTGTCCGTAAAGGTTTTACGCTGGTTGAGCTTCTGGTGGTCATCGCGATCATCGGCGTGCTCGTGGGTCTTCTGCTTCCCGCGGTTCAGTCCGCTCGCGAAGCGGCCCGCCGCAGTCAATGCATGAACAACATCAGGCAGATGAGCCTTGGCGCACTGAACTACGAAAGTGCAATGCAAAAGTGGCCGACCTCCGGTGAAGGCAAGTTTAAAAATGCGAACGGCAGCATGGTCGACTGCATGAATATCGCCTCCTTCTTCACGCAGGTTCTCCCCTACATCGAAGAGACGGCGATCGCCGACAAGTGGAACAAGGACGAGCCCTACTGGTCGCCCAACAACGACGTGCTCGCGTCGCAGAGCATCAAGACGTTTCTTTGCCCAACCAACGGCCTGACGCCTGCTGACGCTGGCGGTCCTTCTTCTGTTGGCACCTATGGTCAGACCAACTACATGCCGGTTGCTTACGTCGACCTTTCGCCGATCGACGGCACCCGTCAGAAGGTGGCTGCCTACAAGAAGGGGCTGCTGACCTACGACCAGACGAGCACGATGGGCAGCGCCCGTGACGGCACGAGCAAGACCGTGATTTTCTTTGAAGACGCTGGCCGTGAGCAGATGCACATCGGCAAAGCTTCTCGTACGGCTGGTGCAAACGTGATGTGGGTCAAGACGACCGGAAGCGGCGTGACGCAGTTGAGCAGCGGGGTGGCTGGCTGGGTTGACGGATCGGGCATGACCGTTCCGAACCGTTGGGCCGACAGCGACAACTCCAGCGGTCTCAGCGGCCCGCCAAACACCGAGCAGCAGGTTGGTGGTCGTCAGATCCTCAACCAGACGAAGAACCCCATCGGTGGTTCGGCTGCCACGTGCCTCTGGACGCAGAACAACTGCGGTCCGAACGACGAGCCCTTCAGCCAGCACCCAGGCATCTGCCTCGCTGGTCTTGCTGACGGCAGCGTGCGTGCCTTCCAGGAAAGCCTCGACGTGCAGGTCTGCCGTCGTCTGGCTGACCCAGCGGACGGTGAGCCCCTCGGTCTCAACGACTAATCACCCGTTGCAACCGCAACGCATGTGAACACGCCAGGCCTCGGTGGGAAACCACCGAGGCCTGTGCAATTTCGGGGAGGTTCGGTGGGGGCCGCTCAGGGTGAGCCCAGGCCGATGAGCCGGGCGTTCGCTCGGCCATCGTGGCCTCGCTCACTCTGACCTCCGTCGCTTTCGCCCTCCGGGCTGCGCTCCTCCGCTACGCCGGCTCACCCGGCTTGGGCTCACCCTTCGCTCGGGATGCGAGCAGGCGAGGCTACTTAGGCCTTCTCGAAGGTGGCGAGGTCGGTGTCGCACACGCGGACCTTGGCCCAGGTCTCGGCGTTGGCGGCGATGAAGGCGGTGTGGCGGTCGGCCTTCTGATACACGTCGTGCGACGCGTGGCTGTCGAAAATCAGGTCGATGGCCACGTGATACTCCTTGTCGTTGACCTCGCGGTCGTACTGCGGAGCCCGCGTGCCCACGGAGAAGGCGAGGCAGCCGGGGTGGCCACTGAGGTGCGTCTTGCAGGATTCCACGAGCTTGGCGATGGCTTCGGGTGACGGGTCGCGGAGCGTGAAGTAGACGGCGTGGGAGAGCATGGAGACCTTTCAAACGTGTTGGAGGGACGTGAGCGGGTAGCTCACACGGGAATGCGAGGACGGCTGCTCCAGGCCAAACGCCGTCGCGTGGTCGTTCAGGCGTCGCCTGCCGCGGGCGGCGTGAGGTCGGTGAAGGTGCGGGGAACGGCTGGGCCGATCACTTCCACCACCTCATCTTCATCGAGCATCTCGCGGGCCTCGAGTTCGCTGGCGAGGGTGTCGAGCTTGTCGCGATTCTCGGTCAGCAGCTCGGTGGCCCGGTCGGCGGCTTCGTTGAGAATCCGCGACACCTCTTCGTCGATGATCTGCGCGGTGTGTTCGCTGAACTCGCGCTGCTCATACACGTCACGACCGAGGAAGGGATGTTCTTGGGCTCCGTGGCACGCCACAGGGCCCACGCGGTCGCTCATGCCCCAGTGGGCCACCATCCTGCGGGCGAGCCGGGTGGCCTGCACGAGGTCGTTCTCGGCTCCCGCGGAGTATTCGCCGAACACGAGCTTTTCGGCGGCCCGGCCCGCGAGGGTGAACACGAGCCGGTTGGTGAGGGCCTGCTGGCCGACGTTCAGCCGGTCTTCCTCGGGCACGAGCTGCGTCACGCCGAGCGCCCGGCCGCGGGGGATGATCGTGACCTTGTGCAGGCGGTCGACGCCCGGCAGCAGCCACGCTCCGAGGGCATGCCCCGCTTCGTGGTAGGCCGTCATCTTCTTTTCCAGACCGGCGAGCACCTCTTCACGCTTCGGTCCCATCAACACCTTGTCACGGGCGTAGTCGAAGTCCGACATGTCAACCGCGGTCTTGTCGTGGCGAGTGGCCCACAAAGCGGCTTCGTTGACAAGGTTGCGGATGTCAGCGCCGGTCAGGCCAACCGTGCCATTGGCAAGCTTTTCGAAGTCGACGTCCTCGGCGAGCGGCACGTTCTTGGTGTGCACCTTGAAGAGGGCCACGCGGGCCTTCTGGTTGGGACGGTCCACGGTCACGTGCCGGTCGAAGCGGCCGGGGCGAAGCAGAGCGGAGTCGAGGACGTCGGGCCGATTGGTGGCCGCCAGCACAATCACGCTCTCGGACGGGCTGAAGCCGTCCATCTCGGAGAGGATCTGGTTGAGGGTCTGCTCGCGTTCGTCGTGGCCGCCGCCGAGGCCTGCTCCACGCATACGGCCCACCGCATCGATTTCGTCGATGAAGAGGATCGCGGGCGAGGCTTCTTTGGCGGTTTTGAAGAGGTCGCGCACGCGCGACGCCCCCACGCCCACAAACATCTGGATGAACTCGCTGCCGGAGATCGAGAAGAAGGGCACGCCCGCCTCACCGGCGACGGCTCGGGCGAGCAGGGTTTTACCCGTGCCTGGAGGGCCCATCAGCAACACGCCCTTGGGCACGCGACCGCCGAGCTTCTGGAACTTCTTGGGGTCTTTGAGAAAGTCGACGATCTCCTGCAGGTCTTTCTTCACCTGATCAAGGCCGGCGACGTCGGCGAAGGTCGTTTTCTTGTCTTTCTCGCCGTAGCGTTTGGCGGGCGACTTGCTGAAACTCCCGAGAAAACCGGTGCCACCCATGGGATCGCGGGCCCGGCGGAGCGTCATCCAGAAGCCGGCCATCAGCAGCAGAGGCACGATCAGGTAGATGCCCAGTAGGAAGCCGGTGCCGTCGGTGGGCTGGCGCACTTCGGTGCGGACGCCGTGCTCGAGTAGCAGGCTGGGCAGGCCTTCGGCGACGTAGTCGGAAAGCTCCACCCGGAAGGCCTCGAGCTTCTCGCTGTTGGCCACGAGGGTCACCGCCGTCGGCTCTTTGAAGTCGCCGACGAGCGTGTTGGCCGTGATTTGCACAGCGGCCACGTTGTCGGCCTCCACCTGCCTGACGAACTCGTCGTAGCTGATCGTGGAGGGAACCTGGGACTGCTCGCGGGCCACGAGCGTGACCACGGCCAAGACCGCCAGGATCATCATCACGATGACGGGCGGGCTGAAGGGCTTTGCGTACGGCGGGCGGGAGGGCCGTGGACCGGAGGGGCGAGGACCGGACGAGGGCTTACCGGAAGGAGGTGTTGTGGAGTCCATCAGCAGCGGGAGCGGGGGCGTGGAGCAGGCTCCGTCAGCCCGCGGTCGTCGCATTGTAGGCCGCTTCCGGGCAACCCTCCAACGAGACTTCTCTGGCCGGGGCCTCACGCAGTCCTCGCCGCCGCCGGGCCGGCCGCGTCTTGGGCCGCGGGAGCGCGGCAGCAGTGCTCATTTCCCTTGTGGCTGGGCTTCGGGAAGCTCTTCGAGCGGGATGATCCCGGTGGGTTCCTGCGGTGGGGGCAGCGGCTGTGGGTTGCTGGCCTCGTCGAGCAGCTGTTGGAAACGGTTGTTTTCCAGAGGTGCGGCGGCGGGAGCCTGCTGGGGGCTCGGCTTGGAGGCGGGGCTTTCAAATGAGGCGAGCTCCACGCGTCGCCAGGTCGCCTGCTGAGCGAGAGCGGCTTCAATCCAGCCCGCGAGGCGTTGGAGTTGCACGCCAGCCAGGGGAGGTTGCGTGCCGCCTCCGTGAGGCGTGCTTGCGGCCACGAGGAGAGTGCGTGCGTCGTAGCCGGGGCCGAGCGCCGAGGTGAGCGAGGTGATGTTGGCGAGGGTCATCTCGCGGTCGATGTTGCCGCGAAACAGCTGCCGCTGAAACTGCGGTTCGGCCGCGTCAGCCCCACCATGACACTTGCCGGTCGCGCAGCGGTTGAGAAGCAGGGGTTGGATGCCGCTGGTGAAGGCGCTAAGCAACCTCGCGTCGAAGTTGGCCGGGGCAGGGGGATCGGGCACGCGGGTGCCGCGTATCGGTCTCGCGTCGTCAGGAAGGCGGAGGGTGGCGGGCCGGTTGGAGGCGGCGGACGGTGCGGCGGGGGCGGTCGGTGCTTGTGGCAGCGGCTCAATCCAGCCTCGTGGCACACTCGCGGGCGTCGACACGGCAGCTGCTGGCTGCTCTTCACCGCTGGCCGACGAGATCGCGATCAGCATTGGGGCCAGGCAGGCCAAGAGCATGGCTGCGATGAGCACCGACACGCTGTCAGAGCGGGGGGCGTTGGAATCGTCGTGTGGAGGAGTCGCAGGGCGTGGCATGGCGGGGCTCCCTCGAGCGTGGACCAGACTGACGAGGGGCGGACGGTAGGAAAATGGGCGAGGAGGGTCAACCCGCGGTGGCGCCCAAAAGACGCCGCCTTTGAAGCGTTTTGCGGCGTTGTGGTGGGCTGTGAGGCGTGTCTACACTCCCCGGCAGAGGCATGCCGGCGTTCTGGCTCACGTGGAGTCTGCGCATGGCTGTCGCCAGTCTTATCAGCGGAGTACCCACACTGATGGAGCGGACGTTCGTGATGTTTAAGCCCGACTGCATGGAGCGCGGGCTGCTCGGGAGCATCCTTTCTCGCTTTGAGCGGAAGGGGCTGCGGTTGGTCGCCATGAAGATGCTGCGGATCACCCCAGAGTTGGCCCGTCAGCACTATGCCGAGCACGTCGAGAAGCCGTTCTATCCGGGCCTCGAGGCCTTTATTACTGCCTCGCCCGTGGTGGGCACGGTGATGGAAGCCCCGGAAGTCGTCCGCGTGGTCCGCGACATGCTCGGAGCCACCAGTGGCCTCAAGGCCGCCCCGGGCACGATCCGCGGCGACCATTCGGCCAGCCGTCAGATGAACCTCGTGCACGCGTCCGACTCGCCCGAGAGCGCCGCCCGCGAGATCGCCCTCTACTTCAAGCCGGAAGAGATTCAACAGTGGGATCCCACGCTCGCCTGCTGGCTGCAGGCTCCCGACGAATGATGCACTCGACCCCCGCCCGGCGTTGTTACCGCAGCGCCGCGGCGGGCGTGTCGGCGGCGAGGCGGTCGATCATGTCGTGCGTGGCGCGTTCGACGGCCTGCTGCCATTCCTTCTCGCCAAGCCCACCGTTGATCTCTTCGCGGGTGTGGGCGTAGATGATGTCGCGAGCGCTGACGACGATTGCGCCGAGGCCATCTTCATGAAAGGCGCCGTGCACGTCGGAGGCACGGCCGCCTTGCCGGCCGAAGCCGGGCACGAGGATCCAGGTGTGTGGCATGGCGGCCCGCATCTCATCGAGCTGCTTGGGCCAGGTGGCGCCGACCACGGCTCCGACGGCGCCATACCGTTCGCCGCCGGCGGTCCGCTCGGCGAGCGCTTCCACCCCCTTGGCGACATGGCTGAAGATTGTGGTGCCGTCGACCTCGAGGTCTTGGAAGTCGCGGCTGCCGGGGTTGGATGTTTTCACGAGCACAAACATGCCAGCCTGGTGGTCTTCGCAGGCCTTCACGAAGGGTTCGAGCGAGTCGAGGCCGAGGTACGGGTTCACGGTCATCGCGTCTGAGCCCCAGGCTCCGGCGAGCCATCCGGCGGCGTAGGCTTCGGCGGTGCTGCCGATGTCGCCACGCTTGGTGTCGGCGAGCACGAGCAGGCCTTTGGCGTGGGCGTGGTTGATCACGCCGGCGAGGGCGAGCATGCCGTCGGGTCCGAGGGCCTCGAAGCAGGCGGCCTGCGGCTTCACGATCGGCACGAGCCCGGCCACGGCGTCGATCACTTCGCGGCAGAAGGTTTCGTAGATGCCGGCGAGTTCGGCGGGCGACTTGGCGGCGGCTTCGCGGAAGATCGGCGGCAGCATGCCAGCTTTGGGGTCGAGGCCCACGCAGGAGGGCGTTTTCCTGGCCTGGATGGCGGTGGTGAGGCGGGCGGAGAAGGAGGCTTTGCTGGTCATGGCTTCATCGCGTGGGGGAGGAATGGGGCGACTAGTGTCGCTGCTTGGGGCGGCCTTGGCGAGTGCCGGCCATGGCGGCTGCCGAAAACCGCCGTTTTGCCGGCGAGTCGCACTCGTGTTGATGAAACGCAGCGGGTCTGCGATAGTGTCTGCCGCAGGGAGAGTGCCGGTGCGAAAGCAGCGTCCTCTTCATGCAACTCGGGGCGTGGCGCAGTCTGGCTAGCGCGCTTGACTGGGGGTCAAGAGGTCGCAGGTTCAAGTCCTGTCGCCCCGACTTTCTCTTCTTTGGCAGGCGAAAGCCCGTTTTTGACTGTGCGCACAGTTAAAATAGAGGTTGGGATTCGCTTCGTTACCTGCCGACGTTCGGCAGTGCCACAAGGCAACAGCCGTTTTTATCGGGGTAGGAAATCGGGGTAAGCCCCGTTTACCCCGATTAGCGGCCAACGTCGGGGTACTGCTATGGGCCGTCGCTCTCGCGGCATGCTGCCGCAACCACGCCTCCACACTTCGTCGGGGCAGGCTCGAGTTCGCGTTCACGGGAAAGAAATCTGGCTGGGGCGATACGGCTCGCCAGAAGCTCAGCGTCGCTACGACGAAGTCATTCACCACCTGCTGAGCGAGCGGC
>JAPOIM010000035.1 GCA_029978905.1 Planctomycetota bacterium | reverse complement strand
AAAAGAACAGGAAGAACACGCCGCTGCCGACGCTGGAAGACATCAAAAAAGATTACGGCGTGTCGTACCGTAATCTGCTGGCCGAAGTAAAAGATGTGCAGGACAACTACGCCAAGCTGTTTCCCGAACTGGAGGGGAGGACGTTGGAACTGGCAGGGTTCGTCTGGTTCCAGGGTTTCAATGACATCTTCGGTGCTGAGGATGAGTACGCATCCAACATGCAGCAGTTCATCAGGGACGTGCGTAAGGATCTCGGTACTCCCGGTCTGCCTTTTGTGATTGCCGCACTCGGGCAGAACGGATCAAAGCCGGCCACAGGTGGGATGCTCACAGTCCGCGAGGCTCAACTGTCGATGAACGACGTGCCGGAATTTAAAGACGATGTCAAAGCATTTCCCGTCGACGTGTTGGTCGACAAGGCTGCCGAAGCCATGTTCCCGAACTGGCAAAACGAAGCAGAGTGGGTGCACACTGGCAGCGACCGCCCCTACCACTACTACGGCAGTGCGATCTGGTTCAACCGCATCGGCAAAGAAATGGGAGAAGCGATGCTCGAACTTCTGGAGGATTCCAAATAGGCGAGGTTGCGTGTGCTACCGTCGCAGAACGGTCGGCTCGGTTGCGAAGAGTAGGTCGCTCTGCTCACCGATCAGCTGCTGAAGCACCCGCGTCTCCGCGGTGATGATGCACCACCGGCCCATGTCGGAGGGGGCGAAGATGCGGAATGGGACGGCGCGTTTCGTCAGCAGATCGCCGACCGTTTGGTCGTTAATGGGATACACACGCAGCTCGTCTCCCTCCAGTTCAAATCGGGCAAAGCCGTAGACCGGCACGCCGCTAAGGATCGGGGAGTCGTCGGAGAGCGAACGGTCGCTGCGGGTGAACTGCAGGTACCGCTGTTCGCCAAGCCTGCCGATCTCGACGACAAACTCTTGTGGCGAGTGATTGCCGGTTGCGTCGTAGGCGGAGTTGTTGGCAAAGCCTTGCAGAGTCCACTTTTCTGGATCGTCTGGTTCCGTTTCCCCTTCGGCGACGGCATGCTTCCACGTGCCGGTGAGGTCGATGTCGGTGGTAAGGTCGTCGGTGTTCAAGATCGGGTGGACGGAAAACGTGCACCCGGAAGCGGCGGCCACGATCAAGACAAGCAGCAGGGAGGTGCGCATTGTGAGACTCTCCGATGGGGCCACGTCACTCCGGCATTCTACGCACGTGCCGAGGCGAAGGCCCGAGGCACGCCGTCAGGAACGACGCGCGGTGCGGAAGCCTGATTCTCGCAATTCGGCTTCACCATCCCACGAATAGCCGCAGAGAAAGCCACCCTTGGCCACGCTCCAATCGAGGCAGGCGACGTTGTGCGCAAGCAGGGCAGGGGCTTCCCCCTGGAGCCAGTAGTGACCGACGAACACTGGGGGCGCCTCGGGGGCATACGCGACAGCCGCTTGGTGGATGTCGTCCGGCAGAAGTTCGTCGCAGTCGATGGGGTGGCTCGCGAGGGCGTAGCTGCCGAACGTGTGGCCTGCCGGGTCGAGAAACCACCGCAGCCGGATGAAGGTCCGCTGGTGACCATCCTTGTCGAGAAAGAACAGCGGGGGTGGGAGCTTGGCTTCCTTTCCCTTGAGCAGTGTTTCGACAGCGGGAAACAGATCGCCCGTGGGCTTGCAGGCACGATGCAGAAATGCAGCGTCGAGGGGGCCTTCGCGCGCCGCGTCAACTTCGCGGATGCGGGCGTCGTCCCAGCAGGCGTGCACCGCCCGAAGCTCACCCAGGTCGAGCCACATCGGCAGCGTCCGAAACCAATCGAGGTGCGAGGCGAGGTCGCCCTCGCTCAGTTGCCGTAAGGTCTCGCTGTGCTGCTGCACGTTTTTCGGCGTGTGGGGCCGGAGAAACGCGCCAGGGCTGTCGACGTCGGGGGTGGTGAAGGCGAGGGCGTTGACTTCGTGGTTGCCGAGCACGGCACGGGCTGAACCTGCTTCCACCATCGGTCGCACGATCTCGAGCGTTTCACGGATCTGTGGGCCCCGGTCGATCAGGTCGCCGAGGAACACCGCCTGTCGGTCGGGGTGGCGAAACACCCCACCTTTTCGCTCGTAGCCGAGTTGGCCAAGCAGCGAGACAAGTTCGTCTGCATGGCCGTGGATGTCGCCGATCAGGTCGTACATGCAGCTCTGGAGCCCGCGCGGCTCAGCCCTCGAACTTCTTCAGTTCGGCCACGGCACCCTCGATGACGAGCGACGCGACCGGCGTGCCGTCATCCACGCGGGTCGTGCCATCGCGACGCGTGAGCACGAGTTGCTGCTGGTTCTTCATGTGATCCGTCAGCTGCTTCTTGAGTTCTTTCTGCTCGGCTTCTGAAAGTTTGGTGAAGGCCGCTCGACCGCGGCACTTCGGGAATGCCCGGCAGCCGAGCCACGGGCCTCGCTTGCCGTCGCGGAGATTCATCACCTGCCCGCACTTCTCGCAAGGAATGTCGGTGACAATCGGCGGAGGTGCGGGAAACTTGATGTTGCCCTTGGCATCGATGTTGAGAATGAACTGGGCGGGCACTTCCGCGTCGGCTGCCTTCTTGCCCGTCTTCTTTGGCGGAGGTGGGAGGTCTTCGACCAGGAAGTCGCCAAAGCGGCCGGTCTTCTTCACCATTGGCACGCCCGTCGGCGAGAGCAGGTCGATCTGCTCAGGCATCAACGGCCGGCCGTCGCGGTCGACCGGCATCGCAAACTTGCAGGCAGGAACTTCCTTGGGCTTACGAGCGCGAGGCTTCTTGCCCTTGGTGGTGGCGGCCACCGGCACTTCCTCAAGCACCTTTTCGTTGTAGCCGCTGCAGGACAGGAAGCGGCCAGACTTACCGAGGCGATACTCGAGTTGGCGACTGCACACAGGGCAGGCGTATTCCGAAGGTGTCGACTCAGCCTTCTTGTGGGGCAGGGTCTGCGCGGATTCAAGCTTTGGCAGCAGTTCGTTGTAGAAGCTGTGGAGCATGTCGGTCCACGGCTTCGTGCCCTGGGCGACCTGGTCGAGCTCGCGTTCGATCTCGCGGGTGTAGCCCACTTCGATGAACTGGTCGCGGAAGCCTTCTTCGAGAAAGTCGGTGACGGCTTCACCGAGCGCGGTCGCGTAGAAGCGGCGGTTTTTCTGCTCCACGTAGCCGCGATTCTCAATCACGTTGATGATGCTCGCGTAGGTCGACGGGCGGCCGATCCCTTCTTCCTCAAGCTTCTTGACGAGCGTGGCCTCGGTGTAGCGCGGAGGTGGAGCCTGGAATTTTTGCCGAGGTTCGAGGGCGATTGGGGCGAGTTGCGTGCCTTTTTCGAAATCAGGCAGCACCTGGTCGCCGTCCCCCTTGGGGATACCGGTAATCCGTAGGCAGCCATCAAACCGGAGCACGCGGCCATTTGCCTTGAAGACCGCACCCGTGTCGCGGTCACTGCGCCGCATTTTGACTGCGGTCGAATCCCACTCGGCATCAACCGCTTGGCAGCCCACAAACGACTGCCAAATCAGTTTGTAGAGCTTGTACTGCTCTTCGCTGAGCGCGGAGGCGATGGATTCTGGATCACGGAACGGATCGGTGGGGCGAATGGCTTCGTGAGCTTCCTGCGCGCTCTGATTTGTGCTGGAGTAGAAGCGGGGCTTCTCAGGTAGATACTGCTTGCCGACTCGTTCTTCGAGGTACCGCCTCGCCAGTGAGATCGCTTCGCCAGAGAGGTTGGTCGAATCAGTTCGCATGTAGGTAATCAGGCCCACGAGGCCGACGCCCGGGAGGTCGATGCCTTCATAGAGCTGCTGCGCAATCCGCATCGTGCGGTCGGTCGACATGCCCAGCCGGCTGCTCGCGGCTTGTTGCAGCGTGCTGGTGATGAAAGGCGGAAACGGCCTCGACTTCGTGCGAGTGACGTCGATCGATTCGACGGCATAGCGAGCCGCAGGATCAGGCCGGCCAAGGATGCGGGCGACGTTTTGGCCACGTCCTTTTGCGTCGCTCACCCGATCTCGCTCGATCGTGAGGTCGATCAAGCCAGCGGCCTCCGCGGCGGTCGCCGCCGCATCGACGAGGTCGGTCGTGGACGTGTTTTCGGCGTAGATCTTGAGCGGCTTGCCTCCCACCTCGACGAGGTCGGCAGTGAGGCTGCGGTGTTCGGCGAGCCAGGTCATCTTGTCGCGGACGATCGGGCCCCGACCACGCTCATCCCGCTGGGCGTTGAATGCGACCCATGCTTCATGGAACGCGGCTGACGAACTGAGGTCAAACGTGAGGCTACCCGTGATTTCCCACGATTCATCCGGCGTGAACGCCCGGATCTCCTTCTCGCGTTCGACCACGAGACGAGAGGCGACGCTCTGTACGCGGCCGGCGCTCAGTCCTGAGGCGACCTTTTTCCACAAAACAGGGGAGACCTGGTAACCGACGATGCGGTCGACGATGCGGCGAGCCTGCTGAGCTTCCACGCGGGGCATGTTGATGGCCCGGGGGTGCTCGAAGGCCCGTTTCACCTCGGCTTTGGTGATGGAGTCGAAGGTGACGCGCTTGGCTTCGGCCGGATTGACGTCGAGCACCTCGGTGAGATGCCAGGCAATTGCCTCCCCTTCTCGGTCAAGGTCGGTGGCGAACCAGATGTCGCGGGCTCCCTTGGCAAGCTTGCGGAGTTCGGTGACGGTTTTCTTCTTGGCCGCATCGATTTCGTAGGCCGGGGCGAAGTCGTGCTCGAGATCGACGCCAGGGACGAGTTGCTTCACACCCTTCGGTGCGCGGCTCGGAAGGTCGCGGATGTGGCCCACGGACGCTTTCACCACAAACCCTGGCCCAAGGTACTTCTCAATCGTCTTGGCCTTGGCAGGGCTCTCGACGATGACGAGTTCGTAGTCACCTTTGGGCGCTGACCGGGAGGTCGTCTGAGGTGTGCGACGCGTTGAGCGGGCAGTCTTCTTGGCCATGGTGAAAGTTATCAGGGGAGGGCTGGGGCTCAGCGGCCACCGAGACATGAGCCATCGAAGGATAGCCCAGCGTCTTGGAATTCCACTAGCGTTAAGGATGCTGTTTCGCTCTCAGTTGCAACATACGGTGGCGAAATCTGCAAATCGCTAGCCGTGGGTGCCGAAAAATCGCGGCGTTTGGACTGTGAAACGCGAAAGGGTGGCTGTCCATCCCGCGCGGCGGGTTCTGAGACACTCTGCGACAGTCGGTCGACGGAAGAATCGTTGTTTTCCGCACGGCGGGAGCTGCCGACTGCCGATTGCAACGATCGCGAAGGTTGTGCCGACAGGGCCGCCCGGAGCCCTACGAGCACGAGGCTCACACCAGTTCGCGGATCGGTTCGACGCCAGAATCAACGAGGTATTGGGGACGTCCCTGGAGGTCTTCCACCGTCACCAGACGCGGGTCGATCCCCACGTTGTGATAGAGCGTGGCAAAGACCTCTTGGAAGGTCACGGGACGGTCTTGAGCGTGTTCACCGAGGCGATTGGTCGAGCCGATCACCTGCCCGGTCCGCATGCCACCACCGGCGACCAGAGCGAACGAGACCGCCGGCCAGTGGTCGCGACTGTTCATCTTGTTGATCTTCGGGGTCCGCCCAAACTCGCCCCACACCACGACCGATACGTCTTTGTCGAGACCGCGTTCGTGGAGATCCGTGACGAGGGCCGAGAGCCCTTGGTCAAGAAGCGGCGCTTCCTCGCGTGTGCGGGGGAAGTTCATGCCATCGCCGCCGTGCCAGTCCCAGCGGCTGTAGTTCATCGAAACCACGCGGGCACCCGCTTCCACCAACCGCCGTGCGATCAAGAAGTTCTGCACCATCTTCGGTGCCCCATCGCGCTGGTAGGTCGGGTCGCTGGTGCCATAGCGAGCGACCACGGCAGGGTCTTCCTTGGAGAGATCGAGCGCGTCGACCAGGCGAGAAGAGGAGAGGATTGAAAAGGCTTGCTGGGAGAACGTGTCCATCTTCTCAACCGAGGCTGAGTGATCGAACTGACTGCGGAAGGCATCGAGGCTGCTGAGGAGTTGCCGACGATCTCCGAGCCGCTCCAGCGTGATCCCCTGCAACGTCATGCTGCTTGCCTTGGCCAGCGGGTCCTTCGCGACCATCGCCATGGGGGCATGCGCGGGATCGATGAAGCCAGCGGTGTAGGGGTCGCCCCAGGTGCGGTTGCCCGTGGGATACATCAGCGAGAGGTTGGCGGGGATGGCTTCGTCGGCTGGCCCGAGCACCTTGGAGACCCACGAGCCCATCATCGGCCAACCGCCAGCAGGTGTGGTTTCACGACGCGTGCGACCGGTCATGCACTGGTAGCAGTCGTGAGCACCCTCCGAGCCAACTACAGAGCGGATGATGGCAAACTTGTCCATCATCGTGGCCATCCGCGGAAAGAGTTCGCAGATGTCGATCCCAGGCACGTTCGTGTGGATCGGCGAGAACTCGCCGCGAATCTCCGCGGGTGCGTCGGGCTTGAGGTCAAACAGGTCGAGATGCGAAGGGCCGCCCGGCAAGAAGACGTTGATGATTGCCTTGTGCGAAATGCCAGTGCCAGCCTGGGCCTCGGCGGCAAGCAGTTGGGGGAGCGAAAGCCCACCGGCGGCCATGCCACCAATCTTCAAGAAACTTCGTCGTGACAGGCCGTCGCAGTGTGGAATATGCCGGTCGTGGCGACCAAGAATCGTCAGCATGTCAGCATCCTCAGAAGACGTGCGTCGGGGTGGACGGGCGGAACGCGTCCCCAGGGCCTTTTCTGGTTATCGACGGCCTCCCCTACGGGCTCTTAATCTAACTGATCGTAGGGCGGGGCTGGTAGGCAAATGCACGCTGTTTTGAGAGGGGAAAAATGACACGAACCCTGGCTTGTGGCCTGATGTTTGCGATCGCCGCATGGCCGGTGTGGGCCGAAGGCGTGCGAGTGCCGGCGATCCAAGACAATTCGATCGTGATGGTCGACGGCGAGTGGTCGGTGAATGCCGGGCAGGCCAGTCGCCTGCGGATCAAAGGCAACCAGCACATCGTCGCGATGGGGTTTGATCTTTCACAGATCGAAGGGCGGCTGGTCACCCATGCCGAGTTGGTGTGCTATGCCGATGCGGAGTCGCTCGCTGGAGTGACGATTTCAACGATCGCAGTCCCCTGGGATGAGATGGCGTCGACCGGTCTGACGGCAGGCGTGCATGGCGTTGATGGCTGGGGTGTTGGCGGAGTCCGGTTTCCTGCCGTGGCGGGTGGGAACGCCTTTACGATGACGCAGAACGTCGTCGGGGAGTGTCGAGATGGTGTGTACCGGTGGCCGATCCCGGCGGACATGGTCCACGCGATGGCCACGGGGCTCGCGTACGGCCTCGCCATTCATGAGCACGATGCCGACTACGGTCGCAATCCCACGATTTTTTCTCGAGAGCAGTCGGGGAAGGCCCCCTTCCTTCTTGTTGAGTGTGAGGCTGGCCACGACCGCGACCCCATTCCTGTTGCCACAGGACGTGTGGTGGCGGTTGACCAGTGGTCGGCAGAGTTGCACCTGCAAGCGCCTGTCGACGGCTTTGGATACGAGGTGTTGGTTGGCGGTGCTCGCGTCGGCGCCCTCAACGTGCCGCTGGTGAAGCCCGGTCACGAGCAGGTGGTGCACCTTCGCGATCTTCCCGAATCTGTCATGCGGCCGGGAAATATGGTGGAAGTGGTCACACTCAATCGAACAGGGCAGCGGTCGTCGTCTGCTGTGTTTCGCTGCGACGCGTTTTACGAGGAGCGGCTCGACGCACTCGCCGAGCCTGGGGTACGGCCAGCCGTGCGGGCCCTCGATGGGCTGGGAGTGATCCCCGTGACGGATGCGTACGACCGAGCTGGGCAGCCGGTGGGGGACCTTCCGGCTGACTACCGGACGCACAACGCGATCTATGACGGCCAAAAGGTTTCCCTGACCGCTGCTGCTGGCGAGGTGGTGGGCTTTCAGGTGCTCGCGCGAGGGGAGGGGAACGTTGGCGTTCGCTGCAGCCTCGACGATCTTGGTTGGCGAACCGATCTCTTTCAGGCGGTGTATGTGCCGGTGGGGAGTCGGCAGATCCCTGATCCGCTTTTGCCGCTGGCGGCAACAATCCCGCTGACGCGCGACGCTGACCAGGCGGTGGTGATCGATATCTACGTGCCCTTCGACGCGGCTGCTGGAACGTATGCCGGTCGGGTTGAGCTCTCGGATGGCCGAGTGATTCCGCTCACGGTTGAGGTGCTGCCGCTGCGGCTTCCGAAGAAGGCGTCGTTTCTCTGCGAAATGAATAGCTACGGGCTGCCTGACCGCGTGGACGACTTCTACGCCCTGCAGCAGGTGGCCTACGACCATCGCGTGCACGCCAACATTCTTCATTACTCGCATCACACCGCGGCGGCAGGGGCACGCAAGAGCAACCTCGACATGCGGCTGAAGTCTGGGCGACGGATGGATAACCGTCGCTACGACGCGATCGAGCCGGGGGCCAAGGAAGGCTTCTGGGACGATTTCGCGGAAGCCTTTGGCCCGTATCTCGACGGCTCCTGTTTTCAGAATGGCCACCGCGGGCCCATTCCCGCCCCCGGCTTCTACTTGACGTTCCATGAAAGTTGGCCGCTCAACTGCCGCCCTTTCTTTAGCGGCAATCCCGACGCGTATCGAGCCTTTGCCGAACATCCCCTCTACGCCGAAACGTTTGTAAACGTGCTGGCCGACTTCGCTCGAGAAGCCAAGCGACGCGGCTGGAATGAGGCGGGGTTTCAGGTGTATTTCAATAACAAGGGCTCGCTGCCTGAGGAGACTAAGGCGCCCTGGATCCTCGATGAGCCGGCTTCGTTTTGGGACTACCGGGCGCTGCAGTACTTCGGCGAACTCAGCGATCGAGGGCGGGAAGCATCGAACGAGGTGTCGATCGACTACCGGATTGACATCTCGCGGCCCGAGTACTGCCGCGGGCAACTCGATGGGCGATCTGACCTTTGGGTCGTGTCGTCGTCTGCTTTTCAGAACTACCGCCGCCTCGTCACCGATCGCATGCAGCAAGACGGGGTGAAGGTGTGGGTGTATGGCACCACGAATCCCGTCGGTGAGAGCAACCGTCAGGTGGTCGCCTGGGCTGTTGACGCGTGGCAGCACGGTGCGACTGGTCTCGTGCCCTGGCAGACCGTCGACAAAACGGGTGAGGCGCTGAGGCAGGCCGATCAGCTTGGGCTGTTCATTTTTGACACCGCGGCGGACGGGCAGGTTGCGGTGCGGCACTCGCTGCGTTTGAAGGCCTATCGAGAGGCCGAGCAGCTGATCGAATACCTCACACTTCTTGAGCAACGTTGGAAGTGCTCACGAAGCCAGATGCGGAGGCTTGTGCAGCAATCGGCATCGCTCGCGGGAAGCGTCCGCAAACGCGATGAGGCCGACGCCGGCACAAGTTCGTATGCGTCGACGGAGTTGGTGGGGATCGATCAACTGCGGCATGCCGTGATTGACCTCTTGCGATGAGAGCAAGATGCCGACGCTTAACTGCGGAAACGGTTGCTCAGAAGAACTGCCTCCAGCATGCCCTGCAGGGGATAGTCGTCGGCTTCGGTGGCGTCGAGGATGTCTTCGATGGCGACGCGGTCGGCAGGCGTGAGCGGGCGGGCGAGCGCGAACCGCAGGAAGTGCTCCGTGAAGCCGCGGGCAAAGCGACGCCGCTCTTCAAGCAGGGCATCTTTAAAACCGACCGCCTCTTGGAAGGCGTGCTGCCTGAAGAGGGTGCCTGCCGCGTCGACCTCGCGGCCATTGGCGTAGTGCGACCGCCACCGCCCCGTGAGGTCGAAGTTTTCCAGAGCAAAGCCAAGTGGATCGAGCTGGGTGTGGCAGCCGGCGCACGACGGATTCGCGCGGTGGGCGGCAAAGCGTTCGCGGATCGTGAGATGGGAATCATCTCCCTCGTCGGCCAGCGGTGGCACGTCGTTGGGCGGAGGCGGAGGTGGAGCGTTAAAAAGCACTTCGATCACCCACACACCGCGGGCGACGGGATGCGTCCGCGTGGGGCCTGAGGTCATCGTGAGCACGGCGGCGTTGGTGACGATGCCGCCATACCGAGGGTCTTCGCTGGCCACGCGGCGAAAGGTGGTGGAGCGAAGCAGCCCGCGAAGATGGTCGTCGAAGGCTCGCTGGGCGCTTGCGATCGCTTTGCCTGGGTCCGTGTTGGCTGGCACGGCGGCGAGTTCGGCTTCTTTGGCAGCGGTGGCCGCGGTCAGCTGCTCGTGGCGGTCGCGGTGTTCTGGTGTCATCGCCGCAAGCACCTCCGCGGCACTGATGAAGCCAGCCTGTGAGGCCGCCGCGGCGACTTCTTCGGCAGACAGGCTGCGGTTGTAGAGCCGCGCCGAGTCGATCGTCACCTGCAGCGAGCGGTTGCCGCCCGGAGGAAGGTGCCGCAGGCCGAGGAGCACCCGCGACGCGTCACGAGGAAACGTCACCGATCCCTTCTGGAAAGCTCCGCCGTAGGGCACCCCGTTTCGAAACAGCCGTGTGGTGCCATCTTGTTCGTAGACCATCACGAAGTGCAGCCAGTCGCCGGTGACCGTTTCTTCGTGGGAGCCGGGGAAGTCTTCGGTGCGATCGAAGAGATTGCTCCCTGAGATCCAATGCTTCGGCTGCCTCTCGCCGAGGACAATCGTGTCAAAGAGGCCCTGTGGGCCCTGGATTCCCATCAGCCCACCGCCGGGTTGATCGAGGTTTTCGAGCAGGCAGGTCACCTCCAGCGACTTGGCCCCGAGGTCGGTGGGAATGGGGCTTGAAAGCAGGTGGCCGCCCTTGAGTCGCACCTGGCCTGAGGCCAACTCGTAGTCGCCGTGTCCTTGGAAGTGCAGGCTGCCGATGGAGTCGGTGAGGCCGTTGTCAAAGTCCCAGGAGGCGATCGCGGCGGGGAGCGCGAGCGTTGTGGCCGTGCCGGCGCGGCGGGCCTCGACGAGCCGATCCCTGACGGGTGCCTCAAGATCGCGGAGGGCTTCACCGAGGTGCGCGAGCTCGGCGGCGAGTGCCGCGCGAGCGTGGTCATTCCGTTCGTTTTGGCGAGCGATCGCCTCGGTATCAACCGGAGGCGGCGTGAGGGGGGTGGTGTACCAGGCCTCGAGAAAGTCGCTGCGGTAACTAAACGAGGGCGCGATCAGCTCATGGAGCGGCCGATTCTCGACAAAGGCCGCTTCAAACAGGAGCAGCGGCTCGAGCACCATCTGCACGCCGGCGGGGCGATCTGGATCGAGCGAGTACGCGCGGCTCAAGCCCGGATCGGGAGTGGCCGCCAGGATGTTCTCGAGCTGCATCCACTGCGCAGGGAAACTGTCGAGAAACCGGGTGATGCGAGGATCACGGAGCATCCGTGCGACCTGGGCCTGCAGGATTGCGGGCTCGAGGAGGCTGCCGTCCTCGGCAACGGCCAGCAGTTCAGGATCGGGGCAGCTCGCCCAGAGCGTGTAGGAGAGTCGCTCGGCAAGGGCGAAAGGGGCCTCGATGGGCTCAGCGGCCGGAGCGCGGCAGAGGAAGAGGGGCGACGAAAGAATCGCCGCGGCCACCTTTTTCATGGCAGTGGGAAAGTCGTTTCCTTCGGCCAGCTTCCCCAGAGTGTAGTGCGTGTAGCGGTCGAGCGCGTCGGGGGAGACGGGGCGGCGAAAGGCTCGTGGCAAAAACTCGGCAAGGCGACGAGCGACTTCCTCCTCATGTGGCACGCCGTCGGCGGGGGATGCGAAAAACGCCTGCCAGATGCCGACGTTCTCTGCCGTGAAGTCGGGGCTTTCAAGGATCGACACGCTGAGGTGTAAGAAGCCGTCGAGGAGCAGCGGCGAGAGGGTCAACTGGTCGGCTTGGTTGTCGAAGCCGTGGCTAGCCCGGAGGTCTTTGGGAAACGCACGCACCCCAGCGAGCCCCGCTGCGGGTGCGAGGGCGTCGCAGGAAACCTGCACGACATCGGGAAGCCGGTGCGGGCCGTCGAGGGCGAGTGACTGCGGGAGGGCGTCGTCGTGCCGTGTCATCAGCTTTTCAGGCAGCGGGAAGATGTCGCGGCTGAGCTGAAACAGATCGCGCACGGTGTTGTTGTATTGAAACCGATTGAGGCGGCTGACGGGGATCGGCGGCGTGGGAGAGGCCGCGGTGGCAGTGCGGAGCAGGGCAGCGAGCGCCGCGGTGGCCTCGGCACGCACCTCCGCAGCAAGTGGCTCCACCTCATCGGGAGGCATGGCCTGGGAGTCGATGGCATCAAGTGCCTTTTCGATCAGGTTTGGTCGGGTGAGCAGCGCCTGGGCGGTGGTGTTCTCAAACGACACGCCTCCGGCAGGGTCGGCCTCGTTGTGGCAGTCCGCGCAGGTACCTGTGAGCAGTGCCAGTAGGGAAGCGGGGGCGCGCTCGCGGGTGTCTGCGGCAAAGGCCGCTGTCGTCGTCGACAGCAGCACCGCAGCACAACAAAGCAGCACACGTTGCATTCGGTTTCGGCTTTCGCGGCGGCGCTACGTCCAGAGTTCGGAGATCACGCCCGTGCTGTCGGCATACGACTCCATCTCCAGCCCCATGAGCTGCGCCACCGTCAGCCAGAGGTTGGAGTTGAGGGTGCCACTGGGCATCCGCACCCAGCGGCCCTGTTTGAGCTTTCCACCTGCTCGGCCTGCCACCATCATCGGGAGGTCGTAGTACTGGTGCGTCGCCCCATCGCCGAGGCCTGCGCCGAAAGCGGCGATGGTGTTGTCGAGCATGCTGCTGCCATCAAACTCCTTCGTCTCGCGGAGGCGACGGATCAGGTAGGCGTACTGCTCCATGTGGAACAGGTCGATCTTCTGAAGCTCCTTGTAGCCATCTCCCTTTTGGTTGTGCGTCATGTTGTGGTGCTGCACGGGCTGCTCGAAGACCCCCTCGTACATCAGCGTGGCATCCCACCGCTCTGGGCCGATCATGAATGTGCAGACATTCGTGATCCCCATCTGGAAGGCGGCGAGCATGAGGTCCATCTGCAGCCGGATGTATTCACCGCGTGGCAGCACTTCGTTGGTCGGGACCTGCACATCGGTGCTTGAGATCAGCTGCTCGAGTTTCTCAACGCGACGCTCGATGCCGCGGACCATCTCCATGTACTCGTCGAGTGTGCGGCGGTCTGTGGCGTTGAGGCGGCCTGCGAGCGAACGAGCGTCGGCCAGCACGAGGTCGGTCACGTCGGCCACGTGGTCGCGGTAGCTCTCGCGGAGGAAGAGCCGGTCGTAGAGTTTGCGAGGCTCGCGGATCGACGGAGCGATGCGGCCGGGTCCGTACCAGGAGATGTTGTCGAACTCAATCGGCTCCTTGCCGGCCGTGAATCCGTTGGTGCTGATCTCGAGGGTGTTGAAGACGGTGGATTGTCCGACGACATCGCCAATCACATGGTCAAGCGTGCGGCCATTGGGGTGCACCACGCCCTGCCGTTCCGCCTGCTCTGGCGAAAGACTCGTGAGATAGCACGAGGCGCCTTGCGCATGCACGTCTTGGCCGTGTTTGTAGGTGCGGTCCAGGCCAGTGATCAGGGTGAGATCGTCTTGGACCTCCGCCAGCGGCTGCATCGTGGACGTGAGTTCCAGCGGACCTACGCCTGGCTCGCGGGAGAACTGCCGCTGCGACTTGACCTTGTCGGCATCAAAACCACCGATGAAGTCAGGAATTGCCGCGGTCTCTTCTCCAGGGAAGAAGCAGCGACGCACAATGCCATTGGGCAGGTAGACCAGGGCCAGTTTTTTGCTTGGCGCTGTGGCCGCTGCCGCGTCGCCGTGCGCCAGCGACGGCAAGAACGGCAGCGCGAGTGTCGCACCGTGCACGGCAAGAAACCGTCGCCTGGAAAGCGGCATGAAGCCTCCTCTTAACTCGCCACGCCGGGCGTCTTGGAGTGTGCGTTCTGCGGGAAGTCGAAGGTCAACACGAGCGGTTCGGAACCGGTGTTTTCAATGTCCACGCCCCCATTGGCGAGCGCTGCTTGGGTGATGAAACCGATTTCGGGGTACAGCTCGCCGAGCTTCATGTTCTGGTGATACCGCACGTTGAGTTTGCCAACGCGACCGCTTCCGCGATTCGTATGGAAGAGCGTGGGGCTCGCCGGGCAGAACGTGGTCTTCGCGCCAGGTTCCACGCTCAGTCGCAGGATCGAACACTTCTGGTCGCCGAGGATGTCGCCGTACACGATCCAGGTGGCATCAACGCCTTGACCTTGGAACTCTTCGGCGGTGATCGCTGGACGGGAGTTCTTCAGGACGAAGTCCGGATCCTGGTTCGCGGCGAAGTCGAACTTCTCCACGAGATAGTCCCAGTCTTCGTGATGGGCCTTGGGATAGTCCTCTTCCCGACACGCGTAGAAGGCGTCGGCGGCGCCGATGCGTCCGTCGAGCGTGAGGTCCTCGGCGAGGAAGTGCTCGTCCATCGTCACGTGCAGCTCATGCGTGCAGAGGTTCGTTGGCGAGTGCAGCACGCCGTTGGGCATCACGAAACCGTTGTCGAGTTGCATCATCACGTGCGGAGCCAGGTGCCGGATGCCGTTGTATTCGGTCTGCCCAAACCGCTTCATGCACGCCAGGAACTGCTCCTTTGTCACGAACGAATACAGCCCCATCGCCGTGGTGTGGTAGTGCGAGGCGCTCACGCCCGGATTGTCGAATGAGTTGATGTCGTAGACTTCCCACTTTGCCCAGTGGAGATGGTCGGGGATCGGGTTGAGGTTGTCGAACTTCTTGGACACGATCGGCCAGGTGGGTCGCCCGAACATCGCCTTTGCGAAGGCCGTGACCTTCTCACCCATGACCACTTCGGGGTTGGCAGCGATCAAGTCCTGCAGCGCGACCACCTGGCCATTGGGCGCGAGAACGTGTGATTCACCCTCGCGAAATGGGGCCTTCCCGGTACGGGAGTCGATGACCCCCGTCACGATCGGAACGGTGCAGCCCATCCAGATTTCATCGAGCCCCGTTCCGTTCATGTAGGACGGGTAATACGACTCGGCGTCGAGGCGGAGGCGTTTGCCTGGTGTGCAAAACGTCCGGCCGGCGTAACGGTGCAGCAGTTGAAACACGCCACCGTGCTGGTTGAGGCAGTCATCGAGAGTCGACGCCGAGGCTCCGCCCGTTGCGTCGATCACATCCTGTTGCGGGTACTCGTGCAGTTTGTCCGCCAGAACCGATGTCGAAGTAGCCATTCGCCATGCACCTTCATGAGCCTAGAGAGTTGTCCGTGTCCCAAATACGTCTTGGAAGAGGATGATAGATCGTCCGCCCCCTTTGGAAAACATGATCTTAACGGGGAGCCGGCGGCGGTGATTCGGCCGAGCGAAGCCCCAGTGTGTTGACGGCGATCACGCGATAGACGTGGTCTACGCCGGGCTGCGGGCTTTCGTCGGTGAACGTCATCATCTGCAGGGGCACGGTGGGGGTGTCGCTGTACTGCAGCCCTTGGAAGAGCGGTCGGCCGAAGCGATTCTGCGGCTCGTCGGGCACGGAGGCGATCTCCTCGCCATCGCGGAGGATCAAGAACCGGGCGAGCCCGCTTTCGAGGTCTGCCTGGGCTGACCAGGTGATGGTGGTGCCTTTCTGCGTGACACGCGTGGGGGCGGGCGGAGGTGACGCGTCGGGAATCTCAGTGTCGCGGACGTAGTCCTCCCACATCCGCGCTGTGGCTTCGCTTGGAAGCCAGATCGCCTCTTCTCGCAGGCCAGCGAAGTGGGCATGCGGAGATGCTTGCGTGCCGAGCAGGGGCGCCAGCCACGCCGCGTCGGCGGGCATCGGGCGGAGAGGCTCGCCTGGGTGCTCGGGGAGGCGAGCGGTGAGGCAGGCATCGAGCCAGGGGATCGCGAGATACCGCTGGTTGCCACACTCGTGAGCCGTCAACGGGTCGACCGCCACACCGATGAGGGCACCACGACCGCGGGTGGTGCGAAAGAAGTTTTCATTGGCAGGCCACACGCCGGCAAACCGACCATCCTTGACCGTCACGCCTTCCTGGGTGCCAGGGTTGCACATCATCGGTACGGCGAGGGCGGCCTCAGGCAGGCTGTGCGGCTTGATCTGCGGCCGCGCGGGATCCGCCTCCAGCAGCGGCACTCCCGATCGCAACCAGGCGGCCACCACTCGCTCGGGATGCAGCATCACCATCCCGCCGCACCAGTGCCCGCCGCCGCTATGCCCCCAGAGCGCCCAGGGGACGGTGGCCAATTCGGGATGGCCGGCCTGCTTACCAAGGTCGGCGAGGGCCTGCTGGAACGCTTGGCTGGAGCCGTTGCGGGGATCACACCACAGCTGGCACTCGGCCTCCTGCGGCTGTTCGTAGGAGGGAGCGAGCAGGGCTGCGTCGTGCTTTGTGGCGAGGGCCTGCCAATGCAGGTCGAACGCCCCTGTCTGGCCCGATAGGCACGAGCCTTCACCGCATCCATGCTGATGCACGATCACGCAGCGAAGCGTCTTCACTCCCTCCGGAATCCACACGGTGTACTGCACCGGGAAGGTGAGTTCGTCCTCGCGTGATGAGGCGTCGTAGCGGACGCGGAAGGTGGGAGCGGCGACCGCAGGGGGCGCATCATAGGGAGGCTCCTGGGCTACCGCAGTGGTGCCAAGGAGTGCTGCCGCGAAGAAAGTGATCAGCCAGGCAGGCCGCGCGGGCATCGTTGTCACGTGAGAACTCCTTGAGGAATGAGGTTGGGCGTAAGGGCGCCGACAGGCCTCGCGATCAGCGGTCGTTCCACACAAAGGCGGGTACCGCGTGGAAGACGCTTAAGGGGCGATCGTTCGCAAGCCGTGGCCCCGGTGTGCTGCGACCGTTGTCGAGAATGGCACGGTAGGCAGCGATCATGGCGGCAACACGCTCGGGTTCGGCTGCTGCGAGGTTTGTCTCTTCGCCGGGATCCGTGCCTAGGTGGTAGAGCTGGAGAAACGGTGGTTGTTCGAGGTCGTCTCGGTCGCTGGGCGTGCGACCGAAGTCGGCAAGCGCCTCCCGCCAGGCTGCGTCGGATTCCGGCTCGCTGGCAAACTGACCGCTGGAGCCGCTCCCTGGGCAGAGCAGGAGTTTCCAGGGCCCCTCGCGGTACGCGCTGCCGCGGGTGCCTTGTACGACGAGCGATGTGCGGACGGGCTCGGCCAGTGGATCGCGGAGCAGTGGCAGGAAGCTCATCGAGTCGGCCGCTTCGTGGTCGGCGAGCGGGGTGCCTGCGATGTCGGCGCAGGTGGCGACGAGATCCTGCAGGCCGATTGGGGATGCACAGACCGCTCCGGCAGGAATCGTTCCGGGCCATTTCGCTGCGAACGGCACGCGGGTGCCCCCCTCAAACACCGAAAACTTGTAGCCTCGCCAAGGGCCGTTCGCACGATGGCCGTCTTGCTCCATCTCCTGCATCTGGTTGGCGGTGGCCTCGCGGCGCCGGCCAGAGTAGTGGCCGGGGCCATGATCGCTCGAGGCCATCACGAGGGTGTTGCCTGAGAGGCCAGCGGCGTCGAGCGCGGCGACCACCCGGCCGATGCAGGCATCCGTATTCATCACGAAGTCGCCGTAGAGACCGATCCGGCTGGCCCCTTCAAACGCGGCCGACGGGGAGGTGGGCGTGTGTGGGGCTGTGAGGGCGACGTAAAGGAAAAAGGGCTGGGCGTCGTTGGCATGGTCCGCGATAAATCGCTCGGCCTCCTCACTGAAGGTGTCGAGCACCTTCACATCCTCGAAGTCTTCGGCGGCCGGGCCGCGGCGGTTGAAGGCGCTCCAGCCTTTCTCAGCGGTCACCTCACCAACCCAGTGATGGTTGCGGATGAATGCGTACGGGAACATGTCGAGCGAGCCGGGCAGGATGAAGCTCTCGTCGAACCCGTAGTCGCGTGGACCCACGAGGAGCGGCTTGGTGAAGTCGGTGTTGGTGGCTGTCTGTACCTTGCCGTCATGGGTGGCCATCCGCGTGCCGAGGTGCCACTTGCCGACGTAGCCGGTGGTGTAGCCCGCGCGTTTGAGCATCGTGCCGAGGGTGAAGCGGTCCGGAGGGAACCGCAGGCCGACAAAGCCCCAAGGGCCGCCTGGCTCCGGGGCACCAAAGCGGAACGCGTAGCGGCCGGTCATGATCGACGTGCGGCTGGGGATGCAGTGGGAATCGGTCACGTAGGCGTCGGTGAACTTCATCCCACTGTGGCAGAGGGCATCGAAGTGGGGCGTGTCGACGTTGCACAGGTCACCGCCAAACGCCTCGATGTCTCCGTAGCCGAGGTCATCGGCGAGGATGAAGACGACGTTCGGACGCTCCGCCGCCATCGTCGCCGGGGCAAAGAGCAGGCCTGCTGCCACGACAAGGGCTGTGAGAACGAAGATGCGCATGATGGATTCGATTCCTGCGGGGTGACACTCGTGTCAGGGAAATGCGAGATACGCCTGAGCGAGCCGCTCGCCGAGCCAGACAATGCCGCGAGTGTCGATCACCAGTTTCTTTTCCTGCGGCGGAAGGTCGAAGGCTTTGATGTGCACGACGAGTGGGTCGGCTGCAAAGGCCTCTTCGAGGTGGGCGGTGACGTCGATGCTGTTGACCGCCGGATCATCGGTGGGAGGCTGCTGGCTGACAAACCAGCGGAGCGACGGCCGCGCGAGGTCACGGCGACTCTGGCTCACGAGCGCCATCACGCGCTCGGGGGCACCGGTGCGGAAGGGTCCCCACGACATGTCGTTTTCACCCACGTGGTAGAAGATGCCTTCGAGTTCGACGGGATGGCCTTTCGCTTCCAAGTCGGCGACGGTTTCGCGGACAAACGCGATGAACGCCGGGTAGAGGTTGCGGGAGACTGCTTCGCTCCCCGCGGGCGTCCAGTCGATGATCTGCGAGCCGCTGTGGGTGAACTTCGCGATGGCGATGTGCGGAACGTCGTGCTGCTGCAGGGATCTGCCGAAGCTCAACTCTGGGCCGAACGTGTCGTAGAGACCCGTCGGGGCGAGTGCCTCCCAGCCCTGTGACGTTCTGTAGCCGCCTGCGAGGTTGTAGGTGAAGGCAATCGAGGGGTTGGGCTTGAGGAGGGCTGCTCCGCTTTCCTGTTCGGCCAGGTTCTGCACAAAGGCCCGTTCACCCTCCATGTTGCGGTGCCCGGCGAGCACGAAAAGTTTGATGGACGAGCCTTTGGGATAGGGCCATGGCTCAAGGGGAGCACTCGCCGGGGGCTGCTGCCCAAGATTCTTCAGATAGGCCTGGGCATAGTTCACGCCATGTTCCAGTTGGCCCAGCGTGCCGTAGTGGTAGTGCAGGCCCACGCCGCCGCCGATTTCCACGCCTACGTGCGAGGTGGGCACATAGTCGGCGAGGGGATCGCTGTCGGTGACCTCTTTTTGGCCGAGGCTGATCGCGTACATCCGCGGGCGAAGGTCCATGCCCCAGATGGTCTTCGTGCAGAGTTCGCCGATGTAGAAGCGGAGGTCGGGAGCGTTGAGGTCGCGGCGCCAGCAGGCGAGGAAGTTCTTCAGGTTGCGGCCGTAGTGCTGCATGTAGTCGGCCTCAAACATGTCGTTCTCACCTTGATGCCACATAAAGCCCTCGAGCTTGTAGCTGATGCCTTGCTCGTCGAACTCGGCGAGGGCCTCACGCACTGTTTGCAGGGCCAGGGGATACATCGCAAAGCCTGTTGGCTCGTCTGGGTTCCAGTCGCCGCCAAGGTGTGTGCCACCGGCCGCAACCTTGATGATCGCGATGGGCGCCTTGATCGCTTTCGTGAGCGTGGCCGCAAAGCTCAGTTCGGGCCCTACGGTGTTGTTGACCGGGTGCAGCGGCTCCCAGCCGTCGGAGGTGGTCTTCTCTTCGCGTCCGAGGCAGTAGGCGAACTTCACGGAAGGTTGCGGGGCCTCGAGCCCGGCGAAGGGGGGAAAACGCTGGATGTCGGCCACCTTCGAATCGGACCCAACCATGTTGGACTGGCCCGCGAAGATGAAGACCCGCACCGTGGTGTCGTCGGCCAGCACGGGCCGACCTGCTGTTGCGGATGCTGCGGCCAGCGTGGCCAGGAGCGCTATCAGCAGGGAGACGCGGAGGGCGCGAGAGGCACGCCGGTGAGGGAGGGCACGCATAACGACCTTTCTAAAAGAGGGATCAGCCCCAGAGGCCGAGAAGCTGTTCGGCTGGAGGGATGCCAAGCGCGAACGTCTCGCTGTGTGGATGGTTGGCGATGCCTGCGAGGCGGCGGAGCGCATCGTGCACATGCTCGGGCCGCACGCGAATGCCCTCGGTTTCGGTGGTGGACAGTGTTTGCGGATCGAAGGGCTTTGCGAACTGCCGTTCGTCAGTTTTTCCGATGACGCGATTGCCGGTGATCCCTGGCCCGAGAAACATGATCGATCCGATCGACCAGTGGTCCTTGCCGTTGCCGCTGTTGTAGTCGGGGGTGCGGCCCATTTCGCTTTGGGCAATCACCACCAGCTTCTCCCGGATCTGCAGCTCCTCTGCGCGGTGCAGGAGGGTGGCGATGCCTTCGAGAAACTCTGGGATGAGCTTCATCTGGTCAGCATCGTTGTTGGCGTGGCTGTCGAACTGCCCGATCGAGAGGTTCGCCGATACGCAAACTCCCGCCTTAAAGGAGGCGAGGGCGATTTCAGCCTGCTGGGCGAGGCGTTGCTTGGGGGAGTCTTTGGGGATGTGGGGGGTGATGCGGGCGAGGGCTTTGGAGTTGACCTGGGCTGCGTAGAGCATGCTCTCGGCACGCGCTCGTCGGGGCAGCAGCGGCTGGGCGGCCTGGAAACGCTGGTGCTCGGCGAGCGTCTCTTCAATCGCGCGAAGGGCAAACGGATCGTGGTAGGGCGCGGCGTCGTTGCCATCGATCGCGTCGGCATTTGCCACCCGCTTCAGGGAGGGCAGGTAGGGCACACGCGACATCGCCACAAGGTTGCCTGTCGCGGAGTAGTTGCCAAAGGTCAGGAAAGCGAGGGGGCACGTCGGCGCTTTGCATGCGGCCACAAGGGCGGCAAACGTGGGGTAGGCGAGGCTGTCGAGTTTCCCGGTCGCCATGTAGCGTGAGCAGGGGGCGTGGTTGTTGACCGAATAGTCGAGACCATTGAAGACCAGCAGCTCGTTGCCAAACTCGTGGAAGAAGTCTTCGTTGCTCAGCCCCGCCGTCATGTGCTTGGCGGTGGGAGCGAAGGTGTGGTTGCCGTGCGTGCAGATGTCGCCTTGCTCGTAGAGCCGATTGATGCCACCGATGCCTTTGGGGTCCATCAGTGCGGTGGTGTCCCAACCACCGGACGCGTTGAGCACCACGTAGTAGGGGCCGTCGTAGCCAGGCAGGTCTTCGGTGTCGGCTGCTGCGGAGGTGGCCCAGGGGCGAAGGCCGATGGGCGCTGAAAGCCCAAGCCCGGCGGCGGCGCAGCGCTTGAGAAAGTTCCGACGCATCGCTGGCACGCTACTCATAGAGAAACTCCTGTCGCCGCAAGAGGTAGGTGACCACGCCACGCCACCCACGGACGGTGTAGTGCGGATCGTCGACCTCGCGTTCCAGCCCCTGACGGCAGGCCCACGTTTCCCGCGGGTCGATCTGTCCCTGCTCGTGGGCGGCCTCGACGATGCTAGCGAAGAGCCGAAACGTGCGGTCGACCTCCTCGGAGTGGATCGCGTCGTCACGGCCGAGCAGTTGTTGGTGGAGGAAAACGATCGCCGCGCGAACCTGTTCGTCGGCTTCCGAAGAGGCCCCCGGGAGAACGTCGGGCTCGATCGTGGGAAAGAGACGCCGCTGCGACGGGGGACGGCTGAAGTCGAGGGCGACATTGCGGCAGGCGACGTCGTTGGCCATCGACCGCTGCAGGCTGCCCATCGCTCCGCTTGGATCGCTCGCGCGTTCGGTGACTTCTTTGGAGTCGATGCCGCCGTAGAGAATCGCCGTTTGCTCAGAGAGCTTGCCCCAGGACTTTCCAAAGATCGCGGTGATCTTTCGCTCGAGCTGTTCGGGCGAGAGCAGCCGGACCACCCCGAGATCGTCGAGTTCGGCGAGACGCTCTGGCGGAAGAGGCGCGGGGCTGAGGGCGTCGGCCCGATAGAGCTCCGAGGCGACGAGGTCAGTGAGCAAGGCCTTGAAGTGGAAGCCGTTGGCGGCGAAGCGAGCGGCGATCGCTTCCATCTCCGCTCGTTGGAAACGGAAGGCGCGGTACCTAGCCGCGTAGAGCGGGTCGTCAATGTCGCCTGGCGGCAGCAGCGGGCGACGGCCCGTGAGCATCGCATACGCGTGTTCGGTCATCGCGACTGCGAAACGCGGATCGTGCACGGTCTGCTCGCCGAGCCATTGCAGGGCTCGCCACCGCTCGGAGTCAGGCAGGGCTTCTCCCTCAAAGCCCGCCGGAAACATGTCGAGAAACCACCCCTCTTTGCGCTTGCCGTAGATCGCGAAGTTGGCGTCGAACCGCCAGTATTCTTGGAAGAGGCCGGCGACTGGGTCGAGGGTACGGTGGCAGACCACGCACTCGGCCGCCTGCATTGTGGGTATCTCATAGGCCGCCGTGACTGCGGCGGCATCCGACACGCGGTCGGCCATCTCAAGCACGTCGACTCCAAGAAAGTGCTGGTAGTACATCCGCGCCCGGAGCCGGTTTCGGTTTGTTTCGGTCGTGGGATAGCGGCTGAGATACTGAAACGTGCTCAGCAGGCCGGCGTGAGGATAGAAGCCGGTGGCCGAATCCTGATCTTCCAAGCGGTTGCGTCCCACGAGGGCCTTGAGTTTCACCGGCACGTAGGCGAAGGGATCGTCGACGCTTGCGAACTGGTCCTTCAGTTCGTCAAACACACCGTAGCCGCGGGCCGTGTAGGGCGAGACCATGATGTAGTCGGCGGTGAGGATTTCGGAAAAAGGACGATCCTCCCGCACGATGTGTTCGATCAGACGCATTGGCTCGTCGAGCAATGCTGCACGGTAGTCGTTGGCGAGTTTGTAGCCTGCCTGCTGCCTCTCTTTCTCATCCTCGATTTGGCTGAGGTCGTGCTGCTGGTACCAGAGCCGCGTCTTTTCGAAGTGCTCGTAGGAGAGGACGGTGGCGTCAGCGTTTCCATCGATGCCGAGTGTGAGAAAGATGTCGTTGAAGGCTTCGCGGAGCCTCGCGTAGAAGGCGTCTTCCTGCATCACGCCGTCGAGCACCTCGCGAACGCCTTCAAGGCCTTTGGCTTCCACGCGTGTGCGTTCATGCTCGGTGGGAAGTCGGCCGGCGAGGGAGAGCGTGGCCCGCCGCAGGAGCCCCTGATCGGAGATCATCACCACGCCTTGCAGGAACGCGTCGTCGAGATCCTCACGAAGGCCGTTGGCAAGCGCTGTGGTGTGCAGGGAGTTGCCTGAGGGCGTGCGGAGCATGCCCACGAGTGACTCGAGCACGCGATAGGCTGCCGAGTCGGGGGCGAGAATCGCCCCGCCGCCGTGATTGTCGCCTCCGGTCGCCTTGGCGAGGAAGAGTGGGCGGCTGTCGGAGCTGTCGTTGTTGGCGAGTGTGCGGATCAGCTCGGCATTCGCTCCAAGGGCGGCCTCTCGGGATGCCGCAGGAAGATGCGACACGTCGGCAAGGCAAAACCCGCTCTCCTCCGCATCGCCGCCGCGGCGGTGGCACGTCAGGCAACTCCTCTCAAAGACTTTGATCCACGCCTCGCGGTAGACCGCCGCCTGATCGCAGGGCACGGGCTCTGACGCTGACACGCCTGAGAGAACCACGGTGCAGCCGAGGGCAGCCCAGCAGATCCAGGCACGCGAGAAGTGGATGCTCAGCCGTGGCATGCGTCGTCTTGCCCCCATGGGAGGGCAGCGCACTCTCGCCACCCCTCACCGAGCAGTTTAAACCGTTTGCGGCGCGCGTGGTGAGAGAAGAGCCGCCGCGTGTGAGCACGGCGAGGGCACCTGGACCATCAGTCAGGCGGCGAGCCGAGTGGCCGCCGCGGCGTGGACGTTCTCGGACGCGGGCAGCGGAAGCGTGGGGGTGGCGTGTGGCGACCAACTTCCCTTGTGGGTGCTGTCGCGGAGTTCGTCGATCGAATAGAAGGCGCCCGCATCAAACTCGCGAACGACGGTGAGCACGTCGCTCAGTCGCCGCCGCTGGATCACGGTGAACACGATCTCCACCGGTCCCTGAAGGCCGTGGGCCCCAACGCGGGTGACGCCGCATCCCGCAGCCCGCAGCAGTTCGACGAGACGGCCCGATTCACGGTTGGTGATCACGCGGACGAGCACGGAACCAAAGGCGATCCGTTGTTCGAGCGTCATGCCGAGGTAGTTGCCCGCCACGAAGCCTCCCGCAAAGCCTGCGAAGCAGAGCGGGCGATCAAGATTGCTCATCACCTGGCCAATCGCAAAGAGCCAGATCGAAACCTCAAAGAAGCCGAGGCCGGCCGCCATCTTCTTCAGGCCGCGGCCGATGAAAATGATCCGCATCGTGGAGATGGTGACCACGGTCATTTCTGCCAAGAAAACAATCAGCGGCAGGAGTTGCTCGTGCATGGTTGTGCACTGGATGTCGTTGTGGTGGGCGTGGAGGGCGTGTCGGCGGAACGCAGCGAGCCCCGGAGGGCCCGCTGCGGCCGAACAATATCAGGCCGCCTCTGGCGCATGCCAGATCGGTATTCCCGGCTGAAAACCTCACCGCCCCGTGGGCCAACGGGCCACGAGCCGGCTACGACCCAGCAGCCTGGCCACTCACCGCAAACGCCGCTGCCAATCGGTGGTGGGGAGGAGGCGAGGCCTCTGCGGGGTGGAAGGCGCTGACCATCGAGGGCAGCATCTCGAAATCAGGTTCGAACTCCGCATAGTTGCAGGTGATTTCTTCACCCGCAGCAATGTCACGAATGGCATAGCCAAAGGTGGCATCCCGGAAGTCGGTGTTGGGAGCCAGCGAATGGTTCATGTGTCGACCGTTGTCGACATCGAGGACCACCAGGTTTCGGTCTGCTGGGTGGGGATAGGTGTAGCGAAGAATGAAGTGACGAATCGACTCAGGAAACGAAGCCAGTTCGGCCGGAGAGATCAGTCGATCGAAGAGGGGGTCGAATCGGTAGATGATTCGGCCAGCTGAAATAGGCTCGGCAGCAAAGACGCCGACCCCTTCGATGACGCTCGGGCCGACAAACGTGTCGACGAGCAACATGATGAAAGAACGCCCAGACATCTCCGCGTCGACGGAGATCAATGGTTCTGCGGTCCCGGAGATCCGGTTCGCCGCCGAGTGCGACGCTCTGGATCCACATCATGGCACATTTGCAAAGTTTGCAAGTCCTCGGTTGGGGCCGGGGCAAAAAACGACGGCAAGGCCGCTGGGTGCGGCAGCCAGCGATTGGGGGGCGGGAGGAGCCTGCGCTATACTGACGCTGACGGAAAAGGGGCACGAGAGGGGCGGCTACCTGGAATCAGGCGGCACACGCCGGGAAAAAGCAGGCAAGGGACCCGCGGGGGGAGCGAGTGGCGAACTGGTTTCCACGGAGCACGACGACGCTGCTGGGCGTCACATTGCTGGTGACGCTGTCGTTGGTCGCGTTCGCAGGAGCCCACGCCAGTGAGGAGGCGGAACGTGCCTTCGCCCTCGACGTGCTACCGCTGCTGAGGCAGAAGTGCCTCGGGTGCCACGGAGGTGCCACGGACGGCATCAAGGGCGGCCTGAGCGTTGCCGATCGCGACGGTCTGCTCGTCGGCGGAGAGTCTGGAGAGCCGGCGATCGTGCCGGGAGCCTCCGATCAGGGCACGCTCCTCGCCGCCGTGCGGTGGGACGGCCTGGAAATGCCTCCCAAAGAGAATGATCGACTTTCCGGTTCACAGATCGCGGTGATCGAACGCTGGATCGAAGCGGGAGCGCCTTGGCCAGATGAGGCAACGCTCGCCCGGTATCGGGCCGAAGTGATGGCTGCCGGGACCAGTGAAGACGGGGTGGTTGTGGCCACGAGCGGTGGTTTGTCAGACGACTGGACGTTTCGGCGGTATCACCCTGACGACCTGTGGGCGTTTGCGCCGGTTCAAGAACTGTCCCTCGACGAGCAGCGGGCCCACGCAACGGGACGTTCGAGCGACCGTGCCGACGAGCCGCACGACCTGGCGTTCGAGGTGGCGGTGATCGACTCGTTGATCGCCGAGCCTTTGGTGGCAGCGGGGCTTGAGCCGACGGGACGGGCGGATGCCCGCACTCGGATTCGCCGCGCCACCTTCGATCTGCACGGTCTGCCGCCCACGCCTGAGGAGGTTGAGGCATTTGTGGCGGCGTCTGAGGTCGACGCCGACGCCGCGTGGGAAACGCTGATTGAGCGGCTGCTCGCGAGCCCGCGCTACGGCGAGCGGTGGGGGCAGCACTGGCTCGATGTGACCCGCTACGCCGACACCGGCGGCATGTCGAACGACTACGAACGCTCCAACATGTGGCGGTATCGCGACTATGTGATCCGCGCGTTCAACAGTGACAAGCCCTACGACGACTTCATTGTGGAGCAGATCGCTGGGGATGAGCTGGCGGACCAGTCGGTGCGGGAACGCACGGATGGCTCCGAGGCTGAGGTCCACCGGGTGCAGCAAAGTGGCGAGTATTCCCAGCGCGAGGCAGAGTGGATTGTGGCCTCTGGATTTCTTCGGCTCGGGCCGTGGGATAACGCGATGGTGGAGCAAGACGAGGCACGCCAGATCTGGCTCGATGACCTCGTGAACATCACCGGGCAAGCCTTCCTGTCGACCACGATGCGGTGTGTGAAGTGCCACGACCACAAGTTTGACCCGATTCCTACCCGCGACTACTACCGCATGTACGCCGCCTTCGCGACGACGCACATGGCCGAGCGGTCGGTGCCCTTTCTTGCCGAAGAGAGCCAGGCGGGATTTGAGGAGGGCCGCGCCCATGCCCAGCGGATGCTCGCCTTTGCGGCAGCTGAGAAGACGCGGCTCGTGGAGAAGCGCGAGGCTGCGGCCCGCGCGTGGTTTGACGACCACGGGCTTCCCTACAAAAACGAGAATGAGCGGAAGGAACTTCCCGATGAGGAAAAGCCTCCACGCCACGTGGGCCTCGATCACGTTGAGCAGGGGCAGCTGAAGGTTCGTGAGCAGGATGAGTGGATCTGGACGCGACGGCTGGAACGCTACGAGCCGATGGCGCAAAGCGTGTACAACGCGGCCGATTTCACGCTCGCCTGGAACGGGGCCCGGAAGCTGCGGATCAAGCGAGACAAGAAGCAGCCCTCTGAGGCGAAGGCGAGTTTCATCCTGCTTGGTGGGGCCGTCACGGCGCCCGGGGAGGAGGTCGGGCCTGGGGTGCTCAGCGCGGTGCCGGTGGCAGCCAGCACCGACATCAACGAACCGCACCTGCTGACTGAGGCAATCGCAGGCCGCAGGCTTGGGCTTGCGAATTGGATTGCGAACCCCGCCAATCCGCTCACCACCCGTTCGATTGTGAACCGGATCTGGCAAGGGCATTTTGGCACCGGGCTCGCAGCCAACGGCAATAACTTTGGCGCGAAAGGAGCGCGACCCACGCACCCACGATTGCTCGATTTTCTCGCCTCTGACTTCGTAAACAATGGCTGGACGATCAAACGCCTGCATCGCATGATCATGCGCACCGAGGCCTACCAGAGGGCTTCGTCCGCCCCTGAAGACAACTCGTGGCAGACGGTCGACCCTGATAACCGACTGCTGTCGCACTTCCCCAGGCGGCGGCTGTCGGCCGAGGAAATCCGTGACGGCATCCTGCTTGTGACCGGCGAGTTGCAGGAGCAGCGGGGCGGGTTGCCGATTATGCCGGAGATCAATCAGGAAGTGGCCCTTGAGCCGCGAATGATTCAGTTCTCGATCGCGCCTGCGTATCAGCCATCACCAACCCCCGCTGGCCGGAACGGGCGGAGTGTGTATGCCTACCGCGTGCGTGGGCAGGCGGATCCCTTCAGCGAACTTTTTAACCAGCCGAATCCCAATGAGTCGTGCGATGTTCGCGAATCGGCTGCGGTCACGCCACAGGTGTTCACGCTGCTCAACAGCGATCAGATGACCGACCGTTCGATAGCCTTCGCCCTGAGGCTTGAGCAGGAGCGTGACACGCGGGCAGCGCAGATTGATCGAGCGTTTGAGTTGGCATTCTCGAGGCAACCGAGCGATGCCGAACGGACACGGCTGCGTGCGTATCTCGAGGAGATGCGGGCCTACCATCGCGACCATCCGCCAACGCCTCGCGTGTATCCCACTGAGATCACACGATCGCTGGTGGAAGAGTTCACGGGGGAGCCGTTTGAGTATCAGGAGATTCTGCCCGTGTTTGAACGGTATGAGCCTGACACGGGGGCAGCGGATGTCTCACCAGCCACGCGTGCCCTTGCGGATGTCTGCCTCCTGCTGCTGAACACGAACGAGTTTCTCTATGTCGACTGACGAAGGCTCCGCACCAATGATGAATCTGCAGCGTCGGTCGTTTCTGTATGGCCTCGGGGCGTCGCTTGGCGCCGTGGCCGCCACGCAGATGCTCGCCGCCGAAACACCGCCGACGGCTGGACCTCTCGCTCCCAAGCCACCGATGCACCCTCCGCGCGCGAAGAACGTGATCATGCTCTTCATGGAGGGGGGGCCGGGGCACATGGACACTTTCGATCCAAAGCCCGAACTCACCCGCTTGCACAAGACGGAATCGAAACTGACGGGAGGCTTGGAGACAGGCTTCAAGTTTTTTGTGGGGAGCCCCTTCACGTTTCGGCAGGTCAGCGATTCGGGCGTGGTGATGTGCGACCAATGGCAGCACCTCGCCGATCCGTACGTAGCCGACGAGTTGTGCAACTACCGAGGCTGTCAGGCAGAGTCGCTGAACCACCCCGAAGCACTCTTTCACATGAACACGGGGAGTCGACTCGGTGGCGATCCCGCACTCGGCGCCTGGGCGACGTACGGCCTGGGGACGGAAAACCAGAATCTGCCTGGCTATGTGGTGATGACAGAGCTCGCGCTCCCGCAGGGTGGCTCGACCAACTGGAGCAATGGGTTTCTTCCACCGTACTACCAGGGCACGCGGTTGCGGCCCACTGGTTCACCGCTGCTCGATCTCGCCTCGCAGCCCAACAAAACACGAAGCCATCAGCGGCGGGCGCTTGACGAACTCGCCTGGCTAAACGGCGAGCATCTCGAACGGTTGGGACGGGATGAAAAACTCGCTGCCCGCATGGAGAGCTACGAACTGGCGTTTCGCATGCAAGCGGAAGTGCCCGAGGTGATAGACCTTGGTCAGGAAACGGCTCAGACGCAGGCTATGTATGGCCTGGATGCGCCTGAGACCGAGGCGTTTGGTCGCCAGTGTTTGATGGCCCGCCGGTTGGTGGAGCAGGGTGTGCGGTTTGTGCAGATTTTTAGCGGCGGTTGGGACAGCCACGACTACCTTGAACGCGGCCACACCGCACGGATCAAGAGCGTGGACAAGCCGGTGGCCGCGCTGATTCGCGACCTGAAGCAGCGAGGCTTGCTCGAAGACACGCTCGTGATTTGGACGGGTGAGTTTGGTCGCACACCAGACAACAACAAGCGCGGGGGGGTGTATTCGCTGGGCCGCGGCCACAACAACAAGGCGATGACGATGCTTCTCGCGGGCGGGGGCGTGAAGCCGGGCGTGGTGGGGAACACAGATGAGTTGGGCGCGTCGGCGGCGGAGTGTGTGCACCCGATCCGGGATCTGCATGTCACGCTCCTGCACCTCCTCGGCCTCGACGACAACAAACTCACCTACTTCCACGGTGGCCGCTACAAGCAGTTGAGCCAGTTTGGGGGCGAAGTGATTCAAGAACTCCTGGCCTGACGCCCGTTGAGGAAACCGTTGATGCTGCGACTCGTCTTTGCGCTTGCTGTGTTCATGCCAATCGTTGCCGAGGCAGCAGACAGGCCCAATATTCTCTACATCATGGCGGACGACCATGCGGCGCATGCGATCTCTGCCTACGGCGGAAGGCTCGCTGCGATCGCGCCCACTCCGCATCTCGACCGACTCGCGAGCGAGGGGGCCTTGCTGACGAATGTCTTCTGCACCAACTCCATCTGCTCCCCGTCGCGGGCGTGCGTGCTGACTGGCCAATACAACCACGTCAACGGGGCCTTTGACCTGAGCGGTCGTGTGCCGCCGGGCGAGCAGATGCTGGCGATTGAGATGAAGCGTGCCGGGTATCAGACCGCGATGATCGGCAAGTGGCACCTCAAGGATGAGCCTGCCGACTTCGACTACTACTGCGTGCTGCCCGGGCAGGGGGACTACCTCAGCCCCTCGTTCCGGGTCCGCGGGGACCGCCCCTGGGGAGAGAACACGGTCCACTTCGAAGGGGAGCATGTGACCGATGCGATCACCGACATCACGCTGCGGTGGCTCAAGGAAGGACGCGACGCGAACAAACCGTTCTTTCTGATGCACCACTACAAGGCGCCGCACGACTACTTCGAAAATGCGGCGCGGTATGAGAGTTATCTCGCCGATGTGGAGATTCCAGAGCCCGAGACGCTCTGGACGCGCGATCCTCGATTCGGCTCGTTGGCCACGCGTGGTGCGGACGACGAACTCATTCCGCATGTGGGCACGTCGATCGGTGATCGCAATCCGAGGCGGTCGTATCTCCGGGACCTCCCCGCGCTCTATCCCCGCGAGTTTCCTCCCAACTACGATCCTGCGGACTTCAGCGACGAGGAGAACACGCGTCTCGCCTACAACGCCTACCTCAAGAAGTTTCTTCGCTGCGTAAAGGGCATCGATGACAACGTGGGGCGGCTTCTTGCGGCGCTTGAAGACGCGGGCGAACTCAACAACACGCTGATCATCTACACCGCCGATCAAGGCTTCATGCTTGGCGAGCACGACTACCAAGACAAACGCTGGATGTATGAGGAGTCGCAGCGGATGCCCTTTCTCGTGCGGTATCCCCCAGCCATTCCTGCCGGTCAAACGCTCGACACGATTGTGGAAAACGTCGACTTCGCTGCGACGATGCTCGACTTTGCGGAGGGCGCGGTGCCTGCGTCGGTGCAAGGAAAATCGTTCCGGTCGTTGCTTGAGAGCGGTCGCGAGCCAGCCGACTGGAAGCAGGCGGCCTACTACCGCTACTGGATGCACATGGCGCACCACGACAACCCGGCGCATGTGGGAATCCGCACGAAGACCCACAAACTCATCTACTACTACGGCTGCAACCAGGATGGCGGCTACCAAACCCCCGCAGGCTGGGAACTCTACGACCTCGTCGCGGATCCACACGAAACACGTAATCTCTACGACGACCCCGCGTCCGCGGAGCTCGTGATTGGGCTCAAACAGCAGCTCGCGGAGACACGCATCCGGGTGGGGGATGACGGCTCCCACTTTCCCGAGTGCGAAAAAGTGGTGCAGGAGTTCTGGGACTACGACGAGGCGGATCGTACGCGGGCTATTGAGGTTTCGCACGCCTTCCTCGCACGGAGGCTCAAAGAACTGGAAGACGGAAAACGCAACGTGCTGACCAACAAGGGGCACGTGGGGCAGTAGACGTTCGCCCAAGGTGGGTGCCGCTGGCGTGTCCTCACTGCAGCGAGGTCGGCCAGCGAGCCGATAGCACTTTGCATGGCTGCTTCACCGACGACGTTTCTGCCCGGGCCACGGCCCAACACGGTGACCACCGCGAGTGGTGAGGTCCGTGAGGTGCCTGCCGGCTGGGCGTTGCTGCCTCCCGGGGATCCTGGCCTCACGCGGCGGGTCAAAGGGGCGGGCCCGCATTGGCTGGTACAGGAGAAAGTAGGCCGCAAACTCTTTTCTCGCGGGGTGTGGGCCCCGCAGGAGACGATCGACGTCATCCGGCGTGAGCTCGACGCTGAGCGTGCCACTCCGGAGTATGCCCGTCGTCGGCAATCGGATGCCAAGCGGAGGGTGGTCAAGCAGGCAGCGTATGTGGAGGACTTTCACGCGGCCGTCGTTTCCTTTCTCAATTTTGATCCGCAGCATGCCCAGATTGCCACGCAGCTGGCGACTGCCGTGGCAGCGCATGCCACCCCGGTGGGAAGCGGGACCGTGGCACGCACCGAGCGGATTCCCATCGAGCGGCGGGCGGAGGCCGCGGTGATCGCCTGGATGCGGCACCAGACAACCGCCTACGACTCGATGAAGATCCCCCGTGTCCGCGGGAAGCGCCGGGAGGTGCGGCGAATGCTCGCCGAGCGGTCGAAGGAACTGCTCTCCTCGTACCGTCGTGGCGAAGCCTCAACAGAGGCGTGTCCGCTGCGCGTGGGATTGGCGGCGGTGGCTCGTGAGCAGAAGAAAAACGAGCGCGCGGGCTAGGTGTCCGATGCCGCCTTGCTCAAAAGCGAGCGTGATTGTCGCTGCCGCGGGGCCTGCTCGGAGAGCCGAATGCCCACAGCGTGCGCCGTTCGTATGGTTTGGTTGAGCCGTCGGCAGGACGCCGACGTCGCGATGACACCGACCATCGACGGGAATGGATGCCATGGACAGGGAGCCGCTTGGCAATGAGCCACGTTGCTGGCGCGTTGCCGTTGTTGCCGTGCTGGCGTGCCACGGATTCGCGGGCACCGCGACCTGGGCAACTGAGGCTGATGACGAATTCGTCGTGGACCCTTCGTCAACGCGTTTGTACGCCTCAGGTGGCTTGGCCTCGTCGGTGTTCTCCGCGGGGGCAAGCGGTGGCCTGCCTGGACCGGTCAGCGGGTTTGGATTTGGCGGCGGTGAAGGTGCGGGGGCAGAGGGAGCGATTGGAATGGCTGTGGCGAGGCCTGCCGGCTCGCTGCGGATGGAAGTCGAGGCCCGGGGCCGGCAGGCAGACGCATCCCCCGGGACCAGCATGACGGACGGGAGCAGTCGGCAAACCTGGGCGACCATGGCCAACGTCTGGCGCGATGTGGCGTTCTCCAAGCGGTTCGGTGGCTATGCCGGCGGTGGGGTCGGCGGAGGTGGCCTTACAGAGACGGCCAGCGGCACGCCAGCGGTTGATTCGCTGGCCGCGCGTCAAGCGAGCGGGCTCGCCTGGCAGGCTGGAGGTGGTCTGACCTACGCCGTCAGTGAGCGTGTGACTCTCGACCTGGGGTACCGGTATCGGGCACTCGAGGCGACGGGCGGACTGGCTCGTGATGCAGGCAGCGAGGCAATCCTCGCTGTCCGCATCTACGAGCCCTTCCGCGACCTGTGGAAGTAGCCCACCTAGTTGCGGCTGTAGACGTAACTCTCGATCTGATGCAGCGCAACTTCAAAAGAAGCGAGGCGGAAGGCGTTGATGTCGCCGATCGACACCATGCCAACCACGAAGCCTTCGGCATCCAGGACGGGCACGTGCCGAATCCTCTTGGAACGCATGATGTCGGCGACCGCATCGACTTCGTCATCAAGTGAGCAGAAGACGAGGTCACGCGTCATCACGTCGCGAAGGAGCGTGTCTTCGGGGGAGTTGCCCGCCGCCACGATGCGTCTGAGCACATCGCGTTCTGTGAAGATTCCCACTGGATGAAGCCCGTCCATCACGAGCACCGCACCGATGCCGTGGGCATTCATTACCCCGGTGGCATCGAGCACCGTTGCCGTGGGAGGCACTGCAATCACGCCGATCAGGGCGTCTTGAGAGTGCTTGTCGCAGAAAAGTTCGCCGATCGTTGCCATGGCTGTTCTCCTCTTCTTCCGCCAGTTTCCTGTGCGGCCAGACGGATCAAGTCCCTGGTCGCGTCGTTTTCGACTGCAACAAAAATCGTATGCGTGCTGCGTTCTGCACGGCTGGGATCAGCGTTCGCCACGGTGAAGCGGGCGATGGACTGTGGAGACACTTGGTCGTTCTGGTGACGAGGCCATGCGAGCTGCGGTACGATGGTGAGCATTCCTGGGGAGGAGCATGACATGAACACGCGATGGCAGTGCAGGGCGGTGGTGTGCGTGGTGGCGACGTGGATCGCGGCGTCCGTGACGGTGGCAATGGCCGCGGATCGGCCGAACGTGATCCTGATCCTGGCTGACGATCTGGGCTACGGTGACGTGGGATTCCATGGTTGCCAAGACATTCCCACGCCTCACCTCGATGCGCTCGCTGCGAGCGGTGTGCGGTTTGCCAATGGGTATTCGTCGCATCCATTTTGCAGCCCGATGCGGGCCGCGTTGATGGCTGGACGCTACCAACACCGCTTTGGCTACGTCACCAACGTGGCCTTCGACCCACATAACCAGGTGATGGGGTTGCCGCCCGCGGAGGTCACCGTTGCGAGCCGCCTGCGCACGGCAGGCTACCGCACGGGGATGGTGGGCAAGTGGCACCTCGGTGCGGCCGCGCCCTTCCATCCGCTCAAACGCGGCTTCGACTTTTTCTACGGCTTTCTCGGGGGAGGGCACGACTACTTCGAAGTCGATACCACGGTGCAGCTCAACGAGAACTACAAGGCAGCCCTCGATGACAACGGCTCGCCGGCCGATTTTGAGGGCTATCTCACCGAAGTGCTCACCGACCAAGCGATCAAGTTCATCTCGCACCAGGACGACGCCCCATACTTCCTCTACGTCGCCTACAACGCACCGCATGGCCCGCTCCAGGCTCCCGCAGACGTGGTGGCGTCGTTCTCCTCGATTCCCGATGAGCGTCGCCGAACCTACGCGGCGATGGTGCACATCATGGACCAGCAGATTGGCCGGCTGCTCGCCACGGTCGACGCGCGGGGGGAACGCGAGAACACGCTGGTCTGTTTCCTAAGCGACAACGGCGGACCTGAAAAAGCCAATGCGTCGGACAACGGGCCCCTGAGAGGACAGAAGGGGGACGTGTTTGAGGGAGGGATTCATGTGCCCTTTGTGATGAGCATGCCAGGCACACTGCCGGCGATGGTCTACCGCGAACCGGTGATGTCGTTCGATCTCTCGCAGACGGCGATCGAGCTGGCGGGAGGTGAGGCGGTGGGGGGCGGTGATGCCGTGAACCTGGTGCCGTTTGTGCTTGGCGAGCGAGCCGGCGCCCCGCACGAAGCCTTGTTTTGGCGAATGGCGAATGACCGTCGCGTGGCGGTTCGCCGAGGCAAGGACAAACTCGACGTGGTCGACGGCGAGACGATGCTGTTTGATCTCGATGCGGACCTGGGCGAGACGCACGACCTCGCCGCCTCGCAGCAGGCAGCCGTCAGCGAACTCACAGCCCTCTTTGATGCCTGGAACGCCAGCAATCTCCCTGCGCTGTTCCCCAGCTACAGCGATTACCACAAGCAACTCAAGGCGTTTCACGAACAGGTTCGTGAGGCGGCTCAGGCGGCCGATCAGACGCCGTAAAGCGCATTCGAGATAGCAGTGGCGATGATGTGGCAAAAGCGGATGACGAGGCGAGGGGTTGGCGAACGCTCGAGGAGCGTTTGGGCGTATCCTCGCCCTGCGACGAGACGTTTGCCGACTCCGAGCCGGCGATACACGTAATCAATTGCCCTACTCGACGTTTGAGGAATCGCCCGCGAAGAGCCTTGAAACTGCCGGCTTGGTGACCTTTCCCATTGCGTTGCGAGGAAGGTCCTCGACCGCCAAGAGAGTCCGCGGCATCTTGTAGGGAGAGAGGCGATCGCGGCACCACGCATGGAGGCTCTCGAGGTCGAGCGATTCACCTTCTGCCAACACGACTGCGGCCGCTACGGTTTCTCCCCAGGTGTCGTCGGGCAAACCGACGACGGCGCACTGCGTGATCGCGGGATGGTCGAGGAGGGAGGCTTCGATCTCCAGGGCGGAAAGTTTGTATCCACCGCTCTTAATGATGTCGACGCTGCTCCGCCCCATGATGCGGTACGAGCCGTCTTCTACCACGGCAATGTCGCCGGTGCGAAACCAGCCATCGACGAAGGCGTCTCGCGTGGCCTCGGGGCGATTCCAGTACTCACGAAACACCGTGGGCCCCCGCACATGGATTTCACCAGCCACATTTTCGGCGTCGATCGGCTGGTGAGCTTCGTTGCGGAGGCACACCTCCACGCCTGGCAGTGGCTGGCCCACAGCGCCCGGACGTCGCTCGCCGTCGTAGGGATTGGAGATCGCCATGCCGATCTCCGTCATGCCGTACCGCTCAAGGAGTTTTTGGCTCGTGAGGGCCGTCCACTCTTCGTGCACGCGTGCCGGCAGCGCGGCGGAACCTGACACCATCAGCCGCATCTTGGCAAAGCCTGACACAACAGGCGTAGCCTGCTCCGGCGGCATGGCATGCAACGCCTCGATCATCTTCACGTAGATCGTGGGGACGGCCATGAAGAGGGTGTAGGCATCCGCGGCAACGCGTTCGAAGATCGTCGGAACATCGAAGCGGGGAAACATCTCGATTGCAGCCCCCGTCCAGAGGCCGCAGCCGAGCACGTTGATGATGCCGTGGATGTGATGGAGCGGGAGAAAGAGCGGGATGCGGTCGTCAGCCTGCCACTGCCAGGCATGGACCAAGGACTCAATCTGCGACTGGATGCAGCCGTGCGTGGTCACCACGCCCTTGGGCGTGCTTGTGGTGCCGCTGGTGTAGAGCATCATTCCGCGGCGATCCGGGCTGATCTCGGGAAGTGCTGTGACGCCGTGGTGAGGGAGGTCCTCAAGCACGAGCAGACGGGCGTGCGTGGCGGCGACGATCGGCTGCACCGATTCCGCCCGGTCGCGAGTGGTGACGAGGATGGCCGCCTGCGAATCGGAAACGGCATAGGCCAGTTCCTTGGCGGTGGCAGCACCACTCAGCGGCACCGCCACGCCCCCCGCAAGCCAGATACCCCATTGCGTGTGCACGTACTGCTCGCGTGGTGGCACGAGAAACGCCACGCGAGCTTCCGCCAGGTCGGTTCCGCCATCGAGCAGGGCGGCGGCAACCAAACGCGCGCCGGCAAGCAGGTCGTCGTAGCACAACGTGCCTGCGCTGCAGCGAAGGGCGGTGGCGGTTCCGTGGGCCTCAGCCCGAGCGAGGAGAGGGAGGACTGGCATGGCGTGGTGGACGGCAGGGGATAGAAGAGGTCAGAGGCTCAGCAGCACGCGGATTGTAAAAAACACCAGCGACGGGCCGAGGAGGCAGCCGAGCCCTGTATAGAAGGTGGCGGTCATCGCGCCGTATGGCACGAGTTTTTCGTCGGTGGCCGCGAGCCCGGCGGCGACGCCACTGGTGGTGCCCATCAGGCCGCCAAAGATCAGCGCTGCACGCGGGGTGGTCAGGCCGATCCAACGCGCAACTGCTGGCGTGACCACCATCACGAGGATCGATTTCACGAGGCCGGCTGCCACACTCAGCGCCATCACCTCACTGGAGGCGCCAAGTGCCGAGCCTGTGACGGGGCCTACGATGTAGGTTGCCGCGCCGCCTCCGATGGTGGTCATGCTCACTGCATCCCGGTAGCCAAACGCATACGCGACGGTCGCTCCGACGAAGAACGAAAGCAGCACACCGATCACCAGCGACAGCATCCCGGCAAGGCCTGTTTTGCGGAACTCGTCGAGACGCACGCCAAACGCTGTGGCGACGATCGCAAAGTCGCGGAGCATCGCTCCCCCAAGCAGGCCCATGCCCGAGAGCCATTCGATGTCGGCAACCCCTTTGGTGCCGCCGGTTGAGAGGCCGCTGAGATAGGCGAGCAGGAGGCCGATCGCGATGGCGATCGCCGAGGCGTGCATGCGACCGCGCGTCAGTCGTTTGGAGAGGATGGAGGCACTCCACATGATGAACCCCACCACGGCGAAAGCCGTTACCAGCGGATGCTTGGTGAGCACCAGTTCGAGCGTGGGCCAGAGGGTGGTCATGCGTCATTTCCCAGACGGGCGAGCAGAGGCACGAGCACGAAACCTGCTGCCACGGCAAGTCCACCCGCCAACAGGGCCACGGTCCCAGCACTGACCGCAGCCAGCACGTTTTGCGTGGCGGCCATGGCAACCACGATCGGAATGTAGACCGAGCTCCAGTACACCACGCCGGTCTGGGTGGGAGCGGCAAGCAGTCCTCGGTCACGGAGCCGATCGGTGACGACGATCAGCAGGAGCATCGCGATGCCGACGCCGCCGACGTTGGCATCGATGCCCATCGCCTGGCCGAGCAGGAGGCCCAGGAAGTTGCCTGCCAGCAGGCAGGCGGCGAGCAGGGCGGTTCCGTAGATCGTCATGGTCGATTCCAAACGGCTCGGTGGCGGCGAACGCCGAGTGTACCCGCTTAGAAATGCATCACGAGGAAACCTGAGAGCGCATAAGAAATCTTGTCGAGTAAGGATTCTCGCGAGCAATCACACCCGTCGCGCGAGAAGTGGTGGTCATGATGACGCTCGTCAGACCAAGTCTTCGATAGCCCGGCCGTTCTCGACCATGTACGTTGGCCTGCCAGCTTGGTTGGAATACTGCAGCCGAGGATCGATGTCGAGCACCTGGAGAACGGTAGCGAGAAGATCCTGAGGTGTGATAGGGGTCGTCTTCGGCACGTCAACCTTCTCCGCGGACTCTCCCACCACTTGTCCCATCCGCAGCCCCCCGCCGGCAAGGGCGAGTGTGCTGAGCGGGGCCCAATGATCACGGCCCCCGCTCCCATTGATCTTCGGAGTGCGACCAAACTCGCCAGAGATCACGAGGAGAACGTCGTTCGACATGCCGCGTTGATCAAGATCTTCTACAAGTGCAGCGACGGCTTGGTCGACTTTCGGGCCGAGGTTATTCATTGCGTTCTTGATATCCCCGTGCATGTCCCAGCCGCCAAAGTTGACGGTGACAAACCCGCAGCCGGCTTCGCAGAGCCGTCGCGCTTGGAGCATCTGCTCGCCCAATCCTTTCCCGTATCGGTCAACGACTCTTGGATCCTCGTACTTCAAGTCGAAGGATTGCTGCGACCGGCTGAGGATAAGGTCAAAGGCCTGCTGCTCAAAGGAATCTAGACCTTCCATGACACCGCTGCGATCAACATCACGTCGAACAGAGTCGATGCCAGCGAGCATCTCTCGGCGCCGCTGAAGACGGGCTTGTTCTACCGTGAGGGACATGTTGCGGCGCGCTTCACCCGATGGGTCGAAGGGACCAAAAGCGGTTCCTAAAAACGATGGGCCGTCCCCATAGATGCCACCGAGCCTGACGTAGGTTGGCATGCCGGTTTGGGGATGATTCGTTCCGCGCACCCGCGACACGATCGATCCGATGCCGGGCCTGTCAGGCACTGCGCCGTTGTCAGCTAGTCGGTTGTCATAGCCAGTCATTACATAGTGGGTGCCCCCACTGTGGCCACTGTTGGTGTGGGCGAAGGAACGGACGAATGCCATCTTGTCGGCAACTTTCGCCATGCGCTCAAAGTTGCCTCCGAGGGTGACCCCCGGAATCGAGGTGGCGACTTCGCCTGTGACGCTGCGGTACTCAGCTGGGGCCGTCATCTTCGGGTCGAAGGTTTCAACGTGCGTTGGGCCACCGCTCAGCCACAACCAGATCACCGATTTGTTATTGGTGAGAAGCCCTTGCTGTGCTGCGCTTGCCTTGGCGCGAAGCATGTCGGCGAGCGTGAGCCCGCCAAGCCCGAGAGCACCGACTTTGAGAAAGTCACGGCGAGAGTTGCCGTCGCAGTCCCCATTTCGCCTGTGGCTGTGAAAACTCAGCATCTGACCTCTCCTCCAGTGTTCGAGACAACACGTAGATCCGGCCGCACAATCGCAAATGAAAAGTCACCAAACTTTATCACTTTTCGGCTGAAATCGCCAAAAAGAGCCTGGAAAATTATTTGACAACACAGAACACTCGGCCGTCACGTACTACCCGTCCGGGCGGGAGGGTTGTTCCGATGCTGAGGGGAGCGCAAAGACGGCGATCTGTTGGCCGTTCGTGCCATTCCACACGCTGATCGAGCCGTCTGCACCCCCACTTGCAACGACCGCTCCATCAGGCGTGACGGCGATTGCATGAAGCCACGAGGTGCCCGTCGGAAAGGTACGAATCGTTCCCCCATTGGAGGTGTTATGGATTTGGACTCGCCGATCGCCGCAGCTGGTAGCCACGTTGGTTGTGTCGCCGATGAAAGCGATCCCCGTGACATGTTTTGCGAAGTTCGTGATTGTGCGGGCTTGGTCGCCTGTTTCGGCATCCCAAACCTTGACTGTTGCATCAGCGCCTGCAGAGGCGAGGACGCTCCCATCGTTTTGCCACGCGACTCCGAGCACATGGTTGGTGTGTCCCTCAAAGCGACGTAACAGATTGCCATCTGCAAGAGAATGAGTGCGGAGATACCGATCGGCGCCGGCCGAGGCCAACGTTTGTCCATCCGGTGAGAACATCACGGAGTAGACCACGTCTTCATGGGCAGCATTGATTCTCGACGCTACGTTGCCGCTGGTCACGTCGATGATCACAACGTCTCCGCTGCGGGAAGGCACTCCAGTCCCGGCGGCCAAGCGACCAGAATCTGCGTCGAAGTCTAAAGCAGTTACTCGATCGACGAGCACGGAGGGGTCGGTCGATGCCCCGATCGTATGTTCAAGTTGCCACGAGGGCCGAGCGTTCCAGATTCTCGCAGTGCCGTCAGCGGAGATGGAAAGGAGTTCTCCGTCATTGATGAAAACGGCGTCAGAAATTGGCAAGGAGTGGCCACTGAATGCCGCGATGGGTGAACCGGTGTCAGAATCCCAGGTTTGTAGGTCTGTGAAGGTGCCACCGGTGAGCAAAGTAGATCCATCTGGAGCGAATCGCACACATTCGATCGGTGTCACTGCCGCATCGGCAGCCTGACGGGCTGCGTCAAAAGCGGACTGGGCGGCCACAACACGAGCCTCACTTTCCGTGACTGCTTGTTGCCGAAGAGCTGGTAGCTCGGCTGCACGTTTTCGTTCGATCGCGGCCACGGCTTGTTGTTGACTGGCCAGGTTTTGTTCGGTCTGGGCAGCCTTCAATGCGTCGAGCGCGTCGTTGTATGGCTTCTGGGCTTCGGTGGCCTTGCCTGCGGCGGCATTCGCTTGTGTCGTCGTCTCGGTGGCTCGCGCCCGAGGGGCTTCAAGAGCCTGTGTCAGCGACTGAACCTCAGACTGAAGCTGCGTCAGCCGTGCTTGGGTTTGCTCAAGTCGCTGCTGGAGCTGTGTGTTTCCGGGCGTCACGTTCGCGACAGCAGCGATCTGATTGACTCGCTGTTGAGCTGCTTGAACCTGCCTGTTGGCGGCTGCAAGAACGGATTCAGCGACTGTTTGCTGGGCGAACGCTTCTTGGGCGACAGTTGCCATACGAAGGGCTTCTGCCTCCATCTCATCCTTCATCTTTCGGGCGGCATTCACCGCGTCCTCTTGCTCCCTCACCTTCGCATTGGCGGCTGTCAGCGTTTCGGATGCCGCCATGTCGGCAGTTGTTTTTTCAGGGAGATCTTTTTCCGCTGCCTCGAGCAGTTGTTTTGCTCGCGAGACGCGGTTCTCGGCGGATGTCCGCCGCTGCGTGGCTCGTTGGACTTCCGCGGTGCGGGTAAGGCTGCCGGAAATCTGGGCCAGCTGCTGTCCATTGATGTTCCAGATTCGGGCTGTGCCATTATCTGAAGATGTTGCGATTCGTTGCCCATCGCTTCTCACAGCGAGCCCCGTCACACGTCCGCCGTGGTTGTAAGCCGCCATCTGCTGCCCATTGTCGAGATTCCATCTTCGAGCAGACCCATCGTGCGATGCAGAAATGATCTGTCTCTGCTGGTCTGGTAGGACTGCGATCGCAGCGATGGGCTGCGAATGCCCCGTGAGTCGACGAACGAAGTTTGGTGTCCACTGCCTGATCCCGTGTGCTGATAGAGCCAGAACACTATTTTCGCAAAGGAGCCCCGATCGCCATTCTTCGGCAGCCGGCGTCCACCTCTCGAGCAGTTTGCCATCCTGGACGTCAAATAGGTCAATGCGGTTTTGGCCAGGGAAGAGGCAGGCGACCGCTTCGGAAGTACTCCCCTGGAAGCAAACTTCAGAGACCGGCTCTGCAAGCCCTGTGATCTGCTGTACTCCCTGTCCGCCACCATTCGAGGTCCAAAATCGAACGGTGCTGTTTGCCCCGGCAGTGGCAAGCCGTTGGCCGTCTGGGGAGACAGCGAGGGATACGATGCCCGCGCCGTGATTCGTGCCAAAAAGGGCATTCCCTTGAGGCAAGGCAAAGCCGCGCAACGACCCGTCTGACGCGGCCGTGTAGGCCGTCGCTGCTACCTGTGAACAACGGACGTCGACCACTTCCCCATTGTCGTCGAAGAGATCGCGGACGTAGCGAAGTGTCAGATGATGCTGGGTCCCGTCCGCCGTGATGCCGCGGAGGCTTCCATCGCTTCCGAATGCAATCGAACGGCACTCACCAAGCGTCTCCGTCTCGACGGCACGCCCTGTCGTGGGATCAAGCCAACTCACTCGCCCATCGAATCCCACGATCACCAACTGCGAACGATCTGTCGACGATGCGATGCTGCGTGCCGGTAACGCGTTGGGGAACTCACGGTCGAGTCCACCATCGGCAAGCCTCCAAAACCGAAGCGGCTGATCTTTGATCGCCAAAGCCAATACGGAGCCGTCGCCAATCAGCCCCCAGCCAACAGTCTCGCCACCCCCGCCAATGTCCCGAAGCGGACTGCCATCAGCAGCATTCCACACACGGATTCTTCCCTGTGCGGTAATAGCAAATGGGTTTCCATCTAGGGCGACGTCGAGTTTGACGACGGACGAGTCAGGGGGAGGGAGTGGAGTCGACTCCTTTGTCTCAAGGTTCCAAGCCTGCACGTCTTTGCCGGCAGCAAAGATCCGAGTGCCTGTGTGATCAAAAGAGACTGATTGAAGAGGCCCCGGCTGCGCACCAATCTCTTCCCATGGAGCCGAGCCATCGGTCGGGGCAATCCAGAGACGACCATCGTCGGCTGCAATCGCGACGCGGGCTGCGTCGTGGGAAATGCAAACAGCTGAGATTGCGGTATCGGATCGAGGTAAGGCACGCATCGGTGCGGAAGCATCAAGCGCGATCAACAACACAGATTGGCGGTCGGAACCAGCCACAGCAGCCACGAACCGCCTGTCGCGGGACGTGCTGGAAACGGCGTGGATCGGTGTTGTGGGGGTTGCTGGTACGCCCAGTTCCTCTCGCAGCGACAGGTCCCAGAGAACGGTCCGGCCCTCTGCATCTCCAGTGACAAGCCAGGCGGAGTCGGCAGAAACGTCAAGCGATCGAAGTGGAACCTGCGACGCTTGCCATTGGGTGACGATGGCGCCACTCGTTGGATCATGTCCAGACACAATACCTTGCTCTGAGCAGATCCAGACAAGCGGGGGTGTCGAGGCGTCTTGAGACGCCCTGAGCGCGAGGGCGGTTGGCAGCGAAGAAGAGGTGGTCCATGTCCCAATGACTTTACGTGCTTCCCAATCAACAACTTGTACCTCACCTGTATCTGTGAGGAAGGCAAGCCACCGTCCAGAGCGAACCGCCCTGGAAACTGCCGCAGGCCTGATTTCAAGAACATCAGGTTCGGTCGCAGTGGAGGGAACGCTCCACACACGCAGGTCATTGTCACCACCGCCGGAGGCGATCCACCAATTTTCGCGAAGGCTCTCCAGTTTCACCGCACCGCTCGTGTCGGTCGCCACCGCGGATTCTGATGAATCCACTGTGGCGGGATCCTTGGGAACCCATGACACACTCGAGACGGGCTGCGTGGTCTCTATTTTGGCCAGTTCGCGTGCCGTTGATGTCGACCAGAAACGGAGGGTACCGTCCGTTGACGATGAAAGCAGAATTCCGCTAGATCCGTGAAACGCCAACTCAGAAACGGCTGCAGAGTGACCATTGAGGCGTGCAGCCTCGAGTCCTGTTGTGACATCAATCAGACGGATCACCCCTTGATCGTCGCCGATTGCGATGGTGCTGCCTGTTGCATCAATGCAACAGGCAGTCAGTGGAGAGGTGTGCTGCAGTGCCACGCGGTGAACATCGCGCGGTTTTTTCCAGATTTTCACCTCTCGAAACGAACCCGAGGCAAGCATGTCACCACGATCATTGAAGACGAGGCTTTGGATGGCATCTGCATGTGCAACACCGTCACCGAGCCCGAGTTGGGCAAGCAGGGGGTCGCTGAGTTGCGCAACTTGTTGACCTGTGGGGATGTGATAGAGATGAATCTGGTTTGCGCGGCAGCAGGCAACAAATGCCCCATCTGGACTGAGGGTGACGGCGTGCGTTGGGTGAAATCCCGGAGGTAGTGCAGCCCAACTTTTTGGGGAAAGCGTGGAGGCCGTGGTTCCGCTTGCCGCACCTTGATCAATCCACAGGGCCAGCAAACCGAGCTCAGAGGGTGTGAGGTTTGCTGCCGCCACATCATTTCCATCGGGTGGCATAACGGGATCGTCGCGATGGGATGCCAGTGAGATGAGCAGGCTGCCGTCGGCCTTGCCTGGAATAACCGCCGGTCCAGAGTCACCTCCCTTAAGAATTCCCTCGGCTGTTTCGAGCACGAGATCGCCTTGCCGGTCGGTTTGGTTGTG
>JAPOIM010000034.1:250-45115 GCA_029978905.1 Planctomycetota bacterium | reverse complement strand
AACTTGAAGATCCGCTGCAGCACCACCATCGCGCCGCGAAGGCTGCCCGCACTGGTGAAGGGGCCGTAGAGCTTCGCGTTCTTCCGCCGCGGTTCGCGGGTGACCTCCACTCGCGGATAGTCCTCGCGAGTGGTGATCTGCAAATACGGAAACGTTTTGTCGTCTTTGAGATCGGTGTTAAACCGCGGCTGCACATCCTTGATCAGCCTGCTCTCCATCAGGAGAGCATCCACCTCGCTATCGGCTTCGAGGTAGTCGATGTCGCGAATCTCGCGGACGAGCTCGGCGGTTCGCCGCTCTTCGGCGGCAGCCTTGAGAAAGTAGCTGCCGGCCCGACTGCGGAGGTTCTTGGCCTTACCGACGTAAATCACTCGCCCCGCAGCGTCCTTCATCAGGTACACGCCGGGAGACTGCGGGAAACGGCGGACCTTGGCGGCAGCGAGCGAGCGGTCGCGAGCCGCTGCCGCCTCATCGGTATCGGCAGGCGTGGTCTCGGACGACTCCGGCCGTGCCGTCACCGCCGGTTCGGTCGGAACCTCACCGGGAACGTGTGCGTCAGGTTCCTGCGTCTCATCTGCCATGGTGGAGCATTGTAGGGCGCGTGGGTTCCCTCACACGCCGACCAGCGCCCGAAGCTCACGCTCCATGGTGTCGAGCCGCTCGGTGAGTTGTTGTTTGACCGACGGGAGATCGCGTGGCTCGCACGGGGGAGCGGCAGTAAACAGGTAAAACTTGATCTTCGGCTCGGTGCCCGACGGCCTCGCCGCCACGGCATTGGCCAGGGGGGGGAACTGGTTGGGAGAGGAGGGCTGCCACGCGCTCTCGGGTTCGCCGAGGTCAAACAGCATCACATCTCCCTGCGTGCCGTCGATCGCCGCGCTCTGGCCTCCGGTTGGTGTGGCCGTGAGTGAGGCGTAGTCGCGGGTCTGTGAGACGGCGAGGCCGGCGATGGCCGTGGGAGGGCTGTTCCGCAGCGAGGCCATGATTTCTTTCATGCGATCCATGCCGGCCGCACCGGGGAGCGACACCGAAACCTGCCGCTCGAGGTGGCAGCCATGCGTGGCAAAGAGCGCGTCGAGATGTTCGTGCAGGGTGCGCCCCTCGGCCTTGAGCGAGGCGGCCATCTCCGAGAGGAGCAGGGCGGCCACGGCTGCGTCTTTGTCGCGAACATGCGTGCCAGCCAGGTAGCCGTGTGATTCTTCGCAGCCGAAGGCAAAGTGCTCGGGGCCAATCCGGTCGATCCGCTCACCAATCCACTTGAAGCCAACGAGCAGGTCGTCGATGGCCCGGATGCCATGATGCTCGGCCACCCGACGCACGAGCCCGCTGGTCACGATCGTGGTGATCAGTCGATCGCTCGGAGCCGCGCGGCCAGCGCGGGCGCGCGTCGACAGCGTCCAGTCTGCCAGCAGGGCGCCGATCTGATTGCCGGTGAACGTGGACCACGCGCTCCCTGGCTCCAGTGTCAGAGGTGCGGCGGCTCCGAGCCGGTCGCAGTCGGGGTCGCTGGCGAGCACAAGGTCATCGCCCGCCTGAATCGCTTCGTTGATCGCGCCCTGCAGGACGGCCGGGTTCTCGGGATTGGCCACGTGGCCCGGCACATTGGGGAAATCGCCGTCGGGTGTTTCCTGCGGGCCGTAGAGCCGCAGCTGTTTGAAGCCAGCACCGGCGAGCACGGGCACCACGGCAGACGCTCCCACCCCATGCAGCGGCGTGTAGAGGATCGACACATCGCGGGTGCCCGGGGAGCTCTGCTGGAGCACCGCGGCCACAAACGCCGGATCGATTTCTTGTTCGACAAAACGGACGCGGCCATCGGCGACACCAGCATCAAACTCGCTGCGACGAACGTCGACGACGTTCATCACGCAGTCGATGATGCCGCGATCGTGTGGAGGGAGCACTTGCACGCCTCCGGCCCAGTAGACCTTCACAGCGTTGTCGCTGGGTGGGTTGTGGCTCGCAGTGACCATGATGCCGCAGTGGCTGTTGGTGTGTCGCACGGCGTAGGACAGCTCGGGAGTGCTGCGGAAGCCGCGGAGAAACGAGATGCGAAAGCCGGCCGCGAGCAGGACCTCGCTGCAGAGCTTGGCGAAATGCTCCGAGCGATGCCGGGTGTCGTAGGCGATCGTGCAGGTTGGTGTTTCGCCCGCAGTCAGCACCCGGTTGACGTAGTCTGCAAGGCCTTGGGCGCTCTCCCCGATCGTGCGGTCATTGATCGCATTGGAACCCACCGGATACATCGTGCCACGGCGGCCACCGGTGCCGAACGGAATCACGGTCCAGTAGGCGTCGTCGAGTTCCTTCCACAGCCCCTGATCGATTCGCCCGCCGAGGTCCTCAGCAAAGGCAGCGAACTGGGGCAGCGTGAGCCAGTCGCGAATCGTGTGTGCCGAGTGGTCTGTCAGCTGTCCGGCGGCGTGAGCCTGTTTCACAGCGGCAAGGCGCTCGGGCGTGGCGGACATGGGGTCTCCTTCGTGGCGGCGTTGGGAAGCGGCGGTGTGTCTCACTCTGAGCGGTCCTGTTTATACTGCCGCCCGCCCAGACGCGGGAACCGCGGCCGCTGCGGGATGGAGATGACTTTCACCGGATGGATGCACGATGGACGAGCTGATTGTGAGTGTCTCGGGGCTGCGGGGCATTGTGGGAACGTCACTCACCCCTGAGATCGCCGTGCGGTACGCCGAGGCGTTTCTTGCCACGTTGCCTCCTGGGCCGATCGTCATTGGACGTGACGGCCGCGCGAGTGGTGGGCTGTTTGCTGATGCGATTGCCACCGCAGTGCAGGCGGCCGGACGCGACGTGCTCGATGCCGGTGTGGCTGCCACGCCAACCGTGGGTATCCTGGTGCAGCATGAACAGGCGGCGGGCGGCATACAGATTTCTGCGAGCCACAACCCACCGCAGTACAACGGGATGAAACTCTTTTCCGCCGCAGGACGCGTGCTGTCGGCCGAGGTGGGCCGCCAGGTGCTCGCCCTGTTCGAGGAAGCGGGAGCGGTGGAAGCAGCCGCCACGCCGGGAGTGCGGCGGCAGGTCGACGGGGCTCCGCTCCACGTGGCGCGGGTGGTCGCCTGTGTCGATGCAGAGAAGATTCGACAGGTGCGGCCGCATGTCTGGCTCGATGCGGGCCACGGAGCCGGAAGCTGCGCGGCGCGACTGCTCTGCGAAGCGCTCGGCTGCGATCTGACCATCGTGGGCGGCACGCCGGATGGTTTGTTTGAGCACACGCCGGAACCCACGGAGGAAAACCTGGCAGCGATGCTGCCCCAGATTGCCGCCTCAGGTGCTGACGTGGGCTTTTTTCAGGATCCCGACGCCGACCGACTGGCGATCGCGACGTCCGCGGGGCGGTTTATCGGTGAGGAGGCAACCCTGCCGCTGGCGGTGGAGGCGGTCTTGGAAAAGACCCCAGGACCCGTGGTGGTCAACTGCTCCACCAGCGGCATGACGGCGATGGTGGCGGCCCAGCGGGGCGTTGCCTGCCACGTTTCGGCTGTGGGCGAGGCAAATGTCGTCGATCAGATGTTGGCCACTGGGGCGGTGATCGGCGGGGAGGGCAATGGGGGCGTCATCGATCCTCGCGTGGTGCTTGTCCGCGACAGCATCGCAGGCATGGCACTCGTGCTCGAGCGGATGTGTGCGGGTGGCTCGCTCACATCGCTGGAGACGCTCGCTCAGCGTTTGCCGCAGCGGGTGATGCTGAAAACAAAAGTGCAACTTGGGCCCGCAGACCGAGGCGCGGGATTGACCGCGGCGTTTGATCGCATCGCGGCGGCCTTCCCGCAGGCAGAGGCCTCGCGGCTCGACGGTCTCAGGCTCGCGGAAGACGGGATGTGGGTGCTCGTGCGGGCCAGCAACACCGAACCCATCGTGCGGATCGTGGCCGAGGCCGAAACGGCCTCTGGTGCCGAAGCCGCCATCGAGCGTGCACGGGCAGCGATGACATCACCAGCCGGGTGACGTGGCGTTCACGTTCGCCGACGAGCAAAGGGGCTCGGCAAACTATTCGAACACGGGTTCGACGAGTGTGCCCCCTTCGCCGGCGGCAGCGTCACGCTCTTGCTGCTGATCGCGCTGGTCGAGGGTGTCGTCAAGCTCCGCCGACTGCATCTCTTCCTGCTCGTCACGTTGATCAAAGGTGTCGTCGGTTTCTGCCGCGACGGACTCCACCTGTTCGTCCACCTGCGATCCGGCCGTTCCCGATCCACGAGGACGGTTCACCCCCGCCGCATTCTCGCCAAACGGATCATCGAAGAGCCCATCCCCTTCGGCTGGAGCTGGAGTGGATGGCCTCGCGGCTGGCGCCTGCGGGGGCGTGGCAAAGGGATCGTCACCGGCATCGGCGTTGCCACCACTCCCTGCGTCACTGCCAAAGGGATCTGATCCAAATGGATCATCGCCAGCGGGGCTGGGAGATGGCGAGTTGCCTCCGAAAGGATCGTCAGAGGGGGTGCCAAACGGGTCGTCTCCGCCGGCGTTGCTCGGACCGCGGCCTGCCGGAGTACTCGGGGCTCCAAACGGATCGTCGTTGGCGGCCGGTGGCGTCGTGGATGCGGGCGTTGTGGCGGCCGCGGCTGGAGCGACGGGAGATCCGGTCGATGCAGGCGGGAGGAAGGCCTCCGGACGACGCTCGCGAAGCCGCTCGGGTTCGCTTTCGATCATCTCGGTGTAGCGCTGCTCAATCCGACGCTGATCACGGGCTTGCTGCTCGATGAGGGCGCGGCGGCGATACTGCTCCAGCAAAAGTCGATGCTTGCCTTGCACGCGTTCCAGCGACCGCCCCACCACGATGCCGCCAGGGCCACCAGATTCCAGCAGCGCCCCTTCCTGCATGTTGGCGATGGCTTCCTCCTCTTGGCCCTGCTGAAGCAAGGCAAGTGCTCGGAAGTAGTAAGCCCGAGGATCCTGCGAGCCAGCGTTGATCGCTGCCGTCAGGTCCTGGATGCTCTCCTGGTAGCTGCCGGCATGGAAGGCGTGCATGCCCGAACCAAGGAAATCACGGGAAAGGGGTGTCTCCGCGGTCGTGGTCACCGCACCGAGGGCGAATGCCAAGCAGCAGGCCGCAGGCGTCGCCGCACGTCGCAGGCGACCTCGAAGGAACAGACCTGAAAGGAATCCGTGCGAAGCCCGAGACATGTCCCCATCTCCAGTCGGAAAAAACCAGACAGATACCCCAATCACTATAACGCGTCCCAAGGTGGCTCATCGTCCACTTGTGGCCCGGCTCACCACTTTTCCTGCCGGCAGCCCCCGCGAAGGTGGTCACCGATGCGTGGCGACCCGGCGAAATGCATCGTCCCCGACAAACACCCCGGCCCGGACGAGTTCCATCATCAAGGGCTCCTCAGGCCAGCCAAAACAGGCCAGAAGCCGGTCGAACGCCTCAGCGGGACACTGGCCGGCGAAGCGGGCGTTGACGATCTTCCCTCCGCGGTCGTAGAGGTTTCCATCCACCTGCCAGCGGCCTTCAGGGCCCGAGGCCGTCCACACAATCGAGCCGTCCGGCTCCGCGTAGCACCCTGGCAGGGAGGCCAGGCGGTCGAGGGACTCCTCGAAAGTGATCGCCATCGGTTCGGCCTGGCGATCCACCGGCACGCTCAGCGTGGGGATGCCGTCGCCCGAGCCGGTGAACTCCGGGCCCGGAAGGGCGTCGGTGGGCCGGCGATAGAGCCGGATGTCGAAACGGTAGTCAGGTGTCATTGAAGAGGTCGACTGCGGGAGGCGGTGGGGTTTCGGAGACGGACGCGGCGGTGGCCGCGGGCTGGACGTTGGCAACGACCCAGGCGGCGTAGGCCTCGGACGCGGTCACGGTGGCCAGGATCAGTTCCGGCGTGTCGTAGGGGTGGGCCTTGAGGATCGCGGCCGCGCAAGCGTCGGCCCAGGCGATCGACGTTTTGAAGGTGCACCGCCACTCGGTGTCTTCCGCGATCCTTCCTTGCCAGTGATAGCGACTTTGCACGCCTGCATCGATCTGGCCGCAGGCCGCCAGACGTTCCTCAACCATCTGTTTCACCAGCCGGTCGGCCTGGCCGGCATCGCCGCAGGTGGTGGTGATCTGCACTATTTCTGCGCGTTTCATGCCGAGGAGCCTACCAAACTCCCGTGGCCTGCCACGCGCCCGGCTGACCGCTGGCAGCAGACGGGCTCGCCAGGCAAAAGCGGGGTCAGGCGGCCCGCAGCACATCCACGACGGTGCTCGATCCGTGGCTGCCCACCACCACCGGAGCGTAGCCACGCTCCTCCGTCGCGGAGAGGTTCCACGAGGAGGTGTGCGACAAGCCACCATGTTCCCCGTGCTCAAAGAGTGCTGTCCAGGAAAGCGTGCGCGCAGGCGGCGCACCGGCGGGGCTGACCAAACTCAGAATGGTGGGGGCGTGAAACGCGGAGCCATGAGCTGCGGGGGAAGGCATGGGAACGTGCGCGAGCACGGTGTGCCGCCCGCCCTGTTGTGAGGCGTGAGCGTGGAGGGTTGCGGTGTCGACCGCGAGCGCGGCGGAGAGGTCGGCGGGCGGGGGGGAAGGCTCATGCCCTGGTTGCCAGTCTGCAAGCCAGCCCGCGAGCCGATCGGTGCACACGCTCCGCAGATCGTGCACGAGCGGCGGCATCCGGCGCGCGGCTCGATGCCAGTCGCTGACCGACTGGCGCCAATCGGTCGTAAGGGCGGAGGTGTGCCGCGGGAGGCCGTCGTGCCGATGCATCCAAGCCGCGAGCACGCGTGGGATCGCAAGGGGATGGCTGCCGGCAAGGTCGCGAGCGAGGGCCCCCGCCGTGTTGTGCCCGAGCCGCGTCTGCAGTCGACGAACCAAGGTGCTCACGAGCCCAATCGCAACGCTCTCGCTAACGGTTGGCGGCCGCGCTGACGAGCCATCACTGGCGGCCGACGGATCCAGCTGATGGCCATGGGAAACGCCAACGGTGACGTCGTCTCCCCACTGAGTGAGCACTGCGGGTGGCCATGGGAGTGCTGGGGCGGGGCTCTCCGATCCCGCGGTCAGGAAGAGTGCCTCGTCGCGATCGCCCGCGAGCAGGACGACGCGGACCGGCACCCTGCAGCCGTGCTGGTGGGAGGGACGACCCTGGGGAGTCGCTGCGGGAACGGACATGCCACGTCGACGTAGGTGACGGAGCGCGGCGAGGGCCCGCCGACCATAACGTAGGCAGTCTGTGAGGATGCGGGCTTTGATCTCTTGGGAAGTGTGGGTGCCGTCCCAGGGGCCCGCGGCACCTCCCCACCTCGCGCTTGAGAGAAGGTCGAAGATGTCGCCAGCCAAGACGAGATCGACACGCTCAACAGGCCGGTACCTGCCATCGCGGCGAAAGCCCGCGCGGGCTGCAAGCGAGGTGAGGCTCTGCAGGAAAACCGCAAGGTCGTGATCCGCCAGTGGCCGCGTGAGGCTGCCATCAGACAGGAGCCAGTTGGCGGAGCAGACGAGCATGCCGGTGCCTCGGCGGACGATCTCATGCGACCAGGCGGGCAGACGCCGCAGTAGCGTCTGCAGCAAGGCCGTCGGTGCCGCGCCAAGCGCGGAACGCATGGTCGTGGCAGAACTACCCTCACTTTTCGGTTCGGCACTTTCTCGCGCGCGTCATCCGTGAAGGATTTCGGGGGCCGTTTGGCAGCCCAGTTTGCGAGGGCCACGCAGTTGCCCCGTTTTACGGCGTGAGCGCGGTCGTCTCGGCGTGGCCTGTCGCAGAACCTTCGAGTTCGTCACCGGTGAGGATGACTTCGCTTTTCCAAAGGCCCGCTGCCGGGAGCCGAATTGCCAACTCCAGCGTGGTCAGGGCCCCGGGGGCAAGCGACGGGATGCCGTCGAAACTCACCGTGCGGCCGTCGATTCGCACGCGCGACGGGCTTGGGTCGCCCACCAACTTTGCCTGTTCTGGCAACAAGATCGTGGCGTTCAGCAGGCCGCTTGGGCTGCTCCCTTCGTTGCGGATCGTGCAGATGAGCGTGGTACTACTTCCGATCTGCACGGGGTCGTCGCAGTCGGCGAGGGTGATTTTCAGCCCGGCGTCGGCCAGCGTGCGGCGGGAGGTGGTGTCGGCCGCCAGCCCGACGCAGCATTCGTCCGCGACGAGCACTCCGCCCACCACACCAGAGAGCACACCGCGGAGACACATCCGAGGCTGCCGGAAGCCTGGGGCCGCGGGGGCTGACGCGGGCAGGCGAAGGTTGATCTGCCGGCGGAGTTTTCCACCAGGCTCGACCGACGGAAGCGTCCAAGAGACTTTCTCGCTTCCCATTTCGTACCCGTCGGATGCCTCGGCTGGGGTGAAGCCCGAGTCCCACGAGAGTTCGAGGATGCCTCCAGAAGAGGCGACCTGTCCGGTGTTGTGCACCGTGGCAACGAAGTCGGCGAGTTCGCCAGGCTTCCGTTCCGTGGGGCCGGTGATCTCCATCTCGAGCGCAGCGGCGGTGGCGGGTGCTCCCGGAAGCGATGTCGACGGTGGCAGGAGATCGGGCAGCAAGCTGGCAGCGGGGGGAGCCGACTCACCTGCTGCCGCCGGCGCTGGGGGCACCATGACCGATGGAGGGGTGAGGCCTGTTGCCGGCGGTGCCGTGGTCGCGGGGCCCGCGGCAGCGGGCAGCGATGTGCTGGCGGGCGGGAGAGGTGTTGCGGCGCTCGTCGTGGTGGCCTCCGGTGGGGCCGACACCTCGACGCAGGCCGTGGCACCGCCAACAAACTCGTGCGAGGGGTCGAGGATCTCCACCCGATGGCATTGCCGGCCGGGGCTCGCGGCGATGAACTCCAGCGTGATTCGTCGCGAGGTGCCTGCGGCGAGGTCAATCGTGCCCTTCTGTTCGATTGGGCTCAGCGAGGCCTCGTGTCGAAACCCTTTGTCGAAGTAGTCGACGATCCGCAGCCCGCTCAGCGGCTTGCCTGCCCGGTTCACCAGTTCGACTTCAAAACTGAGTTTCTCCCCGACCGCTGCGAGCAGGGGGCCCGTGATCAGCACGCCGACGCTGTCTTCCGCAGTCGACACGTGCGAGATCAGACCGCCCAGGACCGCCAGGAGTGGCGTGAGGATACGGAGAACACTCGCTCGTGTGGGCGTGACGCTCCACGTCGGACGAACACAGGTGAATGGCAAACAGAAGAATCGGTTGGCGTGCATTCCACGCTCCTGACATGTCTGGGCTGTGTGCGTCCTGGGGCAATCCCAAGATGGTAGCACGCCCAGATGCCGCATGTGGGGCGGGCATGCCGAGAGCACTGCCCGCCCGCCAGGAGGTCAGTCGGCGCTGCGATGGCGGACGATGTCGCCTTCCACCATGTAAATCACATCTTCGGCGATGTTGGTGGCCATGTCGGCGAGTCGTTCGAGGTGCTTGGAAACCGAGTTGATCCGCAGCAGTTCCTCAACGTTTTCCGGCGACTCCTTGATGCCGCGGAGCACCTTCTCATGAATCGTTTGCCGGGCCAGGTCGACCTCGTCGTCTTGCTCGCGGACATGGCGGGCCAGGGTGGTGTCGGCGTTGACGACCGCTTCGAGCGACTGCATCACCATCTCTTGGGCCTTGATCGCCATGGGGCGGATCTCGGTGGGCAGTTCGATCTGCTGCCCTCGGGCAAGTTGGCCCACCCGTTTGGCGATGTTCTTGGCGAGATCGCCCATCCGCTCAAGATCGTTGTTCATCTTGAGGGCGGAGACCACGAACCGCAGGTCGGCGGCCACGGGCTGGTAGAGGGCGAGGATCTTGAGGCACTCCTCTTCGACCTCGACTTCCATGCGATCGATTTCCGCGTCCGACTCGATCACTCGTTGGGCAAGCGCGGTGTCGCGGTTGATGAGCGCGGTGATGGCCTTCGAGATGGCCTCTTCCACCAGCGTGCCCACAAACTGGATCTTCTGTTTGAGATGATCGATCTGGCGTTCGATATGTCGCGTCATTGGAGGAGATGCCTAGAGATGCCTTGCGGCGATGACTTGCGATGACTTGCGATGACTTGCGTCGAGTCGCGATCAACCGAACCGACCTGTGACGTAGGCTTCCGTCTCACGGAGAATCGGCTTCGTGAAAATCTCCGTGGTCGGGCCGTATTCGATCAGCCGGCCGAGATACATGAAAGCGGTGTAGTCGCTGGTTCGGCTTGCCTGCTGCATGTTGTGGGTCACCATCAACACGGAGTAGGTGCCGCGGAGTTCTTGGATCAGGTCCTCGACCTTCCCTGTCGCGATCGGATCGAGCGCGCTGCACGGCTCGTCGAGCAGCAGCACCTCAGGCTCAGCGGCAATGGCCCTCGCGATGCACAGCCGCTGCTGCTGACCGCCGGACAGCCCAAGGGCGCTGTCGGCCAAGCGGTCTTTCACTTCATCCCACAGGGCGGCGCCGCGGAGGCTCCGTTCGCAGACCTCATCCAAAACGCCACGGTTGCGCTCGCCGTCGATCCGAAGTGCGTAGACAACGTTCTCGTAGATGCTCATCGGGAACGGGTTCGGTTTTTGAAACACCATCCCCATGCGTTTTCGCAGTTCGATCACATCCGTCCGGCGGTCGTAGATCGAGTCGCCATTGAGCCGCATGTCGCCGGTGATCCGCACACTTTGCACGAGATCGTTGAGTCGGTTGACGCTTCGCAGCAGGGTCGACTTTCCGCATCCGCTCGGCCCCACCAAGGCGGTCACCTTGCGGTCGGGGATCGGCATGGTGATGCCGTGCAGCGCCTGCTTCTGCCCGTACCAGAGGTTGAAGGTGTCGATCTCAAGAACAGGCGTCTCGCCTAACACCTGCGGGTGCACCTCCGAAGGCACATTCATACCCGCAGCCACCGCAACCAGACGGTCGTCGGTAAACGTGGCTCGCGAAGGGGCAGGCTGGGGCGTGGGACGTGTGCTCATGCGGGTGTTGGCCGAGAGGAACCGTGTGTGCGAAGCATACTTTAGAACTGCTGTGTCTCGAAGCGACGTCGGAGCCGTCCCCGGATCCAGATCGCGGCGAGGTTGAGCGCGGCGATGATCGCAACCAGCAGAAACGTGATCGTAAAGACCATCGGTTGAGCAGCCTGGCTGTTTGGGCTTTGGAAGCCGACGTCGTAAATCAGATACGCGAGATGCATAAACTCGCGCTCGGGGTGGACGTACGGGAACACGCTGTCGATCGGCAGGTCTGAGGCGAGTTTCTTCACGCCCACGAGCATCAGCGGCGCCACTTCGCCTGCTCCGCGAGCCATCGCCAGGATCAGGCCTGTCATGATGCCGGGCAAGGCACGCGGCAGCACAATGCGACGAATCGTCTGCCACTTCCCAGCGCCGCAGGCGTACGACCCTTCACGCATCGAGTTGGGTACGGAGGCGAGGGCTTCCTCGGTGGCCACAATGACCACCGGCAGCGTGAGCAGGGCGAGCGTCAGCGAGGCCCACAGCAAGCCGCCTGTGCCAAACACCGGTTGGTTGTCGGCCACCAGGCTCGCCTCAAAGAATAGTTCGTCAATTCCCGCTCCGAGCACATAGCAGAAAAAGCCAAGACCGAAGGCTCCGTACACAATGCTCGGCACACCGGCGAGGTTGTTGATGGCGATCCTCACGGCAGACGTCACCGGCCCGCTGGAGGCGTATTCGCGGAGATAAAGCGCGGCGAGCACACCAAACGGGGCGACAAAGACCGCCATGATGATCGTCATGGCCACCGTGCCCCAGATGGCAGGAAACACGCCGCCTGCGCTATTGGCTTCGCGTGGATCGTCGGTGAGAAACTCCTGCCAGCGAGCGAAGTAGATCGAGAGTTTGCCCGCCCAGGTGAGGCTGTTGGGTTGCCAGCCACGCACGATTTCGGAGAGCGGCATTCGCACTTCGATGCCATCCGCGGTCTGGAAGGCGATTTCATAGCGGGCATTTTCGTCTCGCAGGGCGGCCGTCTGTTCGTCGAAGCGGCGCACTTCCTCGTCAGCAGTGCTCTGGATCGCAGCTTCTGCCTCGATGGCCGCCACATGCTCTGAACTGTCGCTGCCATGATCGAGTTCGACCTGCACGACATGCAGGCGGGCTGCTCTCAGGTCGCGTTGCACTCGGCCCCGGTCATGCTTGTCGATCGAGCGGGCCTGCGCGTAGCGCGAGCGAACCTCTGGATGGGTCTCGGAAAAACGTTTCCAGGTCGCGTCAGGGCCCTCGGCCACCAAATCCCCATCGACAAAAAATGCCAGCGGGATGCCGTGGAACCGCCCTCCTTCCAGCCGCTCCACGGCGGTCGCCCACCGCGGGAACTCAACGGCGACCACATCCGCATCGTCGACCCAGGCATAGTGCTGCCCGGTGAGTTCGTAGTTGGCCACCCGAATCAGCCGCCGCGAGGTGGCGGGGGCGTCGTCTGATTCCGGCACGGTTTCCAGGCCGGCCACTTCGCCCAGCAGGACTTCGTCGCTGGCCAGTCGCACCTCTTCCAGCGGCAGTGGCCAGAAGGTGGCGAGCCCTCGCATCGTGATGAACAGCAGCAGGCCTGTGATCATCAACACGGCCGTGGCAAGCGACCCCGCCGTGAGCCACACCCAGGGCTCGCCATGCGACACGAGGTTGGTGTAGCCGCTGCGAACGCGACGGCGAGGGCGCGGAGTGCTCGTCAGGAAGTCAGAGTGCATTGGACCTCCGACGGACGCGCTGCCGCACGATTTCGGCGATCGTGTTCACGACGAAGGTCATGGCGAAGAGCGTGAGGGCAGCCAGGAAAAGCACGCGGTAGTGGGCCGTGCCCCGAGCCGCCTCAGGAAGTTCGGTGGCCAGCGCTGCGGAGAGCGTTTGAAAGCCGTTGAAAATGTTCCACTTCAGCAGTGGCGTATTCCCAGCTGCCATCAGCACGATCATCGTTTCACCGACGGCACGGCCGAGTCCGATCATGACCGCTGAAAAAATGCCACCGCTCGCGGCAGGCACAATCACCCGCACCGCGGTTTGCCAAGGAGTTGCTCCAGCGCCGAGCGACGCACTTCGCAGATGCTCTGGCACGCTTGAAAGGGCGTCATCCGCGATGGTGAAGATCAGGGGGATGATGGCGAAGCTCATCCCAATACCAACCACCATCGCATTCCGCTGGACGTAGGTGCCGAAGATGCCACCCCGTGTGTCAAGCCGCAGCGCATCGAGCAGCACGCCAGCTGCCATGGCGAGTGCGAGGGCCGCGGCCACCGCCACCACAAACGTCGACATCGACACGAGGCCCGCCTGGAGTGATGACCATCGCGCGGAACGTTCGCGAAGAACCGGGGAGACGAGGCGGTCAAAGCCGAGGGCCACGGCCAACCCAGACAGCGGAAGCATGGCGATCGCCCACCCCGAGCTGCCATTCCCGTCGCGGCCATCCAACCAGCCGTGAAGGTCGCCGCCAAAGAGCATGTTTTCGGCAAGCGGTCCGAGCACGGTTCCTGCCAGCAACCCACACGGAATCGCAAGCAGCAGGACCACCGGAAAACGCATCCGCTGATACACCGTCCGCACGGAGGACGGCATCAGCTGCCAGAGATGAGCTCCGCCGAGGAGGGCCAGCGGCACCGTCAGGCAGCAGGTCAAGAAGATCGCCAGCCGCTGTTCCAGCACGGGGGCAAATACCAGGCCGGCCATGAATCCAAGCACGACGCTTGGCAGGCTTGCCATCATCTCGATCGTGGGCTTGATGCGAGCCTTCCATGCGGGCTGCATAAACTGGCTCGAATAGATCGCGGCCAGGATCGCAATCGGCACAGCGAAAAACATCGAGTAGAGGGTGGCTTTGACCGTCCCGAACACGAGCGGCACGAGCCCGTATTTGGGCTCAAACGATTCGTGTCCGGTTGTTTCCCAGACGTGCGCTGCGTCGGGGTAGTTCTCGTACCAGACCTTGCCAAAGAGCGAGGAAACCGAGACTTCCGGATACCCAGGCGTGAAGGCCCAGGCGAGCAGCGTGTCTCCCGACACTGCCACCAGTTCGTTTTCACGCGGCCCAATCGCCACCGGCTGCGTCCCGTTGCTGCTGGCGGGTGCATCGCTGTTGGAAGCCAAGACGCGGCCTGAGGTGCTGTGCAACAGACGCAGCCGCCCTGTGGCGTCAGTGGTTGCGAAGAGACGCGAGCGGGGGGAGCCCGCCAAGCCGGTGATTGCAGTGCCGCTTCCCGTGGCGTCGTCCGCAGGGAACGTCACGGCCTTTCGCAACCGAAGTCCATCGCCACTTTCTGACGCGGAGTCGGTCGCAGCACGGTCGTCCTCAGGGCGGCTGAGGAACCAGGTCGTCACCTCACCGGATTGATTCCCCACGGCCAGTGAGTTGCCGCCAAAGAGCCGAGTCACCGCGGTGATCGTGGTATCTGGTGGACACAACGTGAACCGCTCCATTTCGCGAGGAGATTCAATCGAGCGGATTTCGTGCCGGAGGCCATGGCCATCTTCGCGAATCAGAAACACCTGATCCCCAAGTTCGGAAACCCGCACGAACCGCAGCGGCGGAGCGCCTGGCTCGTCGTCGGTGGGGGGGAGCGTCGCCCCAACGGCTTCGGTGATGACTTCGTCGGTGAGGAGGTTCCTGCGTTGTGAGAGCGATTCGATGCGCACCGTGCCGTCTTCGCCAAGGGCAGCCACCAACGGGCCGTTGGCAAGCATCGTGGCATCGACATCTCGCACGCCCCCGTTACCGACAGGGCGTCGCTCCTCTGCTTCAGTGACGACCAAGAGTCGATCGAAATGGCCATCTTCGTGATGCACGATGACGGCCTCACCATCGAAGGCCGCTTCTCCGGCCTTGAGGGCACGGAACGGGGGGGCGAGGTCGCTGTCCGAGACGAACGACGACTCCAGTCCAACGCGTCCGAGAGCGAAGCCATCTGCGAAGGCAAACACCGTCCGCAGGTTCGACCCAAACGGACGAGCCCGATGAACCCCCAGCAGGCCTGTGTCGCTGCCAGCACGCTCCGTCAGCACCACGCCGTCCGTGGTCGACACGACCCGTAAGGTGCCGTCGGCACCGAGCGTCCACGCGACGAGTCCAGACTCGTCGCACCCAACCGCGATCACCGAGGCGTCCGCCTCCGTTGGGAGGTCGACCGCGGTCGGGGCGGTAAGGCTTGCCGACCGAAACAACGGCGTGGTGACCGCGATGAGAAAGACGAGCACTCCGAGGACGGCAACGATCGTTCCAATGCCCCCCGCGGTGATCACAGCACGTGCGACCATATCGCCGGCCCGCACCAAAGGGTGCGTTGTGCGACGCCGCGTCCTGCCGGTGAAGGTCTTCGGGGACTGCACGAGACGAGTTATTTTCCGGAGATGCCCACGCTCTCAAGCGCCCGCGAGGCGATCGGGGCAGTGACGGGGAGGTAGCCATCCTTGAGAACGCTTGCCTGGCCGTCCGCGCTGAGCACGTAGCGGAGAAACTCGCGTCGCAGGGGGTCGAGGCTACTGCCCGGTTTGTAGTTCACGCTCAGGTACAAAAATCGCGACAACGGGTAGGTGCCAGCATAGGCATTCTCCGCTTCGGCCGCCACGGCCGCCTCACCCGCACGAATGGCGAGCGGGACTGGTCGCACGTCGGCCGTCCGGTAGCCGATACCGCTGTAGCCAATCGCGAACTTGTCGTTGGCGATCGCCTGCACCACTGCCGAACTCCCCGGCTGCTCTTTGACAGTCGACTTGAAGTCGCCCTTGAATAACGCGTTCTCCTTAAAATAGCTGTAGGTGCCGCTGGCGGAGTTGCGACCGTAGAGGCTGACAGGGCGATTCTTCCACTCGCCTTCAAGCCCCAGGTCACCCCAGGTGCGGATGTCGTTGGCGAGGCCGCCGTTGCGATTCTTCGAGAAGAGCGCATCAACCTGCTGCAAGGTGAGCGACTCGATCGGGTTGTCCTTGTGGACAAACACCGCGAGCATGTCGATTGCCGTCGGGAGCACGACGGGCGGGTAGCCAAACTTCTTCTTGAACTCGTCGATTTCGGTCGGCTTCCAGTCGCGGCTCATCGGCCCGAAGGTGCTCGTGCCCTCGATCAGGGCGGGCGGGCCAGACGAAGAGCCTTTCCCTTCAATCGCTTCCCGCACACTTGGGTAGGACCGCTTGAAACCCTCTGCCCACAAGGCCACGAGGTTGTTCATCGTGTCGGAACCGACGCACTTCAGGGCTCCCGACACCTCGCCTCCGGTGCGTTCGTACGCTGGCAGGCGAGCGTCGAGTTCTGGGGGGGCTGCGGGAACCCAGCTCGCCGTACCCACAAGAAGGCACACAGCCGACAGGGCGGTGGCGAGGAGCGTTGGGGAAGGAAGGAGGCGCGGCATGCGACAACTTTCTGTGTGGAGGGGAGCGGTGATTCTTGCCACCCGTTGGTAGGGATTGTGGGCGTGCGTGGAAAACCGCGGGGAGTATGGCTTCGGATTGTTAGCGTTGTGTGAGGCGATGGAATCGCCTCGCTTGCGGCCGTGGGGGGTGGGGCTTGACGGCGAGGGGAGGGGGGCGTGGTAGGATGTTCTCACCGAGGATGGCAGCTCGCTGCCTCGGCCAAAGAAGCGTGTCATCAGATTCTTCACAACGCGTTCAGCAGGGTTCGCCTGCTTGTGGGTCAGCCCCCTCCGGCAAACCGCCGGTGATGTCTGCTCCGCAGGTCCGTGCGCCCGCGGTTGCCCCAGAAATGGTCACCGCTCTGCTCGCGACCGGGCCGGCAGTGCTGCCCTCGTTGCTGTTGTGCGACTTCGGCCATCTTCACGATGAAGTCGAGCGGTTGCAGGCCGCCGGCGCTCGAGCCCTCCACCTCGATGTGATGGATGGCCGCTTCGTGCCTCAGTTGACCTACGGCCCGGTTGTGGTGGAAGCCGTCTGCCGCGCCGCACGCGTGCCCGTCGAGGCACACCTCATGATCGAGGAGCCGCTGGCAACCCTCGACGCCTACATCAAGGCAGGGGTGGATATCGTCACGCTGCACGTGGAATCCTTCGCGGATCCGTGCGATGCCTTAGTCCGGCTTCGGGAGGCGGGGGTCCTTGGGCAGTTGGCCATCAGTCCGGACACGCCGGTCGAGAGGCTTCAGCCTTTGCTCACGGGGCCAGACCGCGAACTCTGCGATGGTGTGTTGGTGATGAGCGTGGAACCGGGCTTCGGCGGTCAGGCTTTCCTGCCATCGGCTCTTGAGAAGCTTGCGGCGCTCGCCGCGCTCCGGCACAACCGCGTGCGGCCGCTCCGGCTTTCGGTCGACGGCGGGATTTCATCGTCCACCATTGCGCCGGCCGTTGCGGCAGGTGCGGAACTGATCGTGGCCGGCAGTGCTGTGCTGCGATCTGACAACTATGCTCGGGCGCTCCGTGAGCTTGAGCAGACTGCGCGGGAGGCTGCATAGCGATGCAACTTCGACCCGCTGCAACGGTTTCCCCGGGAGTCATCTTGAAAGATGGCTGACACACTGGTCGTGATCCGTTCTGGAGCGACCGACTATGAGATGCAAGGACGCATTCGTGGGACCCTGGAGGTGCCACTGTGCGGCGAGGGCATAGAGGAAGCCAGCGTGGCTGCTCAGCGTCTGCGCGAGATGTCGCCTGGTCTCCTTGTCACGTCCGGCGATACCGCAGCCCTGCAGTCTGCTCGCATCATCGGCAGATCCCTTGGGATCGAGCCGCGGGTGCTGGCGGGGTTGGGCAACCTCGATCTTGGTCTTTGGCAGGGGTTGCGTGCCGACGAGATCCGCAGCAGACAGCCCAAACTGCATCGGCAGTGGCAGTCGAATCCTTGGACCGTCGCACCGCCAGAAGGGGAAACGCTCGACGAGGCCTGTCGGCGTGTGGAGTCGGTGCTCGAGCGGTTTTTAAGAAAGTGCCACGCGCCGCGGGTGGCGTTGGTGCTTCCCGATCCCCTCGACCGGGTCGTCCGCTGGATGGCGATGGGGCAGCCTGTCGGAGACCTCTGGCGGCGAGCCGTTCATGACTCCGGCATGGAACTCGTCCCCCTGGCGGGCCAATGGGGCGCCGCCGGGGCCGCCCGCGAGCCAGTGCCTGTCGGATGACCCCGCGAGCGTGGGCCTCAGGCCGCCAGCCGTTTCAGCGCAGCGGCCGGAGGTGAGTGGGGCTAGAATCGGCCGTTCCGCATTTTGTTGACGTTGACTGAGACTTAGAGAAGAGATTCGTGTGACCGGCGGTGTGAGCATCGCCGCCCCCCGGAGGAGTTCGAGCCCATGGAGAGCCCCCCAACCACTGCTCGCCCCAAGCGAGGTGTGCCCGAGGGCCTCTGGCTGAAGTGCGGTGGCTGCCTCGACACGATCTTCCGCAAGGAAGCCGAGGCGATGCTCAACGTCTGCCCGAGGTGTGGGCATCACTGGTATGTCTCGGCACAGCAGCGCGTCTCGCAGCTGCTCGACGAAGGAACCTTCGAAGAGTGGGATGCCGATCTGGCCCCCACCGACCCTCTGGGGTTTCGTGATCGCAAGCCGTATGCCGAGCGACTGGTGGCAGAGCAGCGGCGAACCGGCCTTACCGATGCTGTGTTGACCGGGAGCGGGATGATCCGCGCTCGGCGTGTGGCCTGCGGTGTGACGGATTCCGCCTTCATCATGGGAAGCATGGGAAGCGTCGTGGGCGAACGGCTGACGCGCTTGGTCGAACGTGCCACTCGCGAAAAACTCCCGCTGATCATCGTCAGTGCGTCGGGCGGCGGTGCCAGAATGCACGAAGGCATCCTGTCCTTGATGCAGATGGCAAAGGTTTCGGCGGCTCTTGCCCGCTACTCCGAAGCGGGTGGGTTGTTTATCTCCGTGCTCACCAACCCCACCATGGGTGGCGTGGCGGCGAGTTTCGCCAGCCTTGGAGATCTCGTCTTTGCCGAGCCCAAGGCACTCATCGGCTTTGCCGGCCCTCGAACGATCAAAGCAACGATCCGGATCGAGTTGCCGAAGGAGTTTCAGACCAGCGAGTTCTTGCTGGAGCATGGCTTCATCGACCGCATCGTCGCCCGCAAAGATCTCAAGAGTGAGATTGCCCGAGCGATCGACTACTGCTGCAGCGGCTGGACGAAAGACACACCCGCAAGCTAGAAGCGCATTCGGGATCGCAGTGGCGATGATGTGGCAAAAGCGGATGACGAGGCGAGGGGTTGGCGAACGCTCGAGGAGCGTTTGGGCGTATCCTCGCACTGCGACGAGACTTTTGCCGACTCCGAGCCGGCGATACACGTAATCCGAAAGCGCTCTAGAAGCGGCTCTCAAATCCGGCAAAGCCACCATGCACGATGGTGCTCCCCGACGTGTTGATCGCGCTGAGCGAATCCGGGCCCGTGATGCTCGTGGGCCACACGGCATCCGACTGCAGAATGTTGCCTACTCCCACCACGCGGTAGCCCAGCCAGAGGCTCCACTGGTCGGTGACATCCCAGGCGACGAGCCCGTCGACGGAGCCGAGATAGGCGAACGTGCTCCCGGTCGACCTTCCGCTGACGGTCATGCTGTTGCCGTAGGTGGCGAGTGTGCCATCCGCCGTCTCCAGGGAGGAGAGGTTGGAGACCGAACTCCCACCGATCATGAACTTCGGAATCGCTGCCAGGCGAAAGCGTTGCGCGAATCGCCAGTCGACTCGCGTTCCAACCTGAGCACCGAGGAGGTTGTTGTTGGTGGTCACATTGAACATCAGTGGGTCGGATGTGTTGAACGGACTCGTGAGGGTGAGCGAGTCGAGCAGCTGGAAGTAGCGAAAGCCGGCCACCCACACCCATGACCAGCGGTGGTTTTCATCGAGTCGATCGGGATGTGGGCCGGCGGTGTAGAGCCAGTTCACCTCGACGTCGTTGACGAGGTCGTTCCTTGCGATCTGCTGCGAAGACGCATTGGTGAAGAACGTGTCTGCAGGGGTCGCACCCACCATGAGGGAAGGAGCGAGGCTTGGGATTGCGTTGAGCCCACCGCCGTCGGCGTCCGCTGCAGAGCCGATGTTGTAGAGGCCCCAGTAGATCAGTTCGACACCGTGCCGCTGCTGTGGGCCAAACCAGCGGCCGATTCGAAGGTCGACGCCCCCAGGCCAGTTGGCGGACGCGTCAGCCGACACCAGCGCACTCCCACCGGGGCCCGTGGAGACAGGCACGCCACTGGGGAGCGTGCGGGTCATCACCAGCCCACTCGCCGAGGCAAACCAGCGTGGCCAGCAGGTTCCGCAGCCATGTGGAGTGCCGCAGTCGGTGCAGCCCCCCTGCCAACCGAGCATGGGGGCGGGATAGGCAGGCCCCATCAGGGGGAGGTCGCCGCCAGGGTCGGTGACATACAGAGGCGGGCAGGTGACGTTCGGGTCGGTCGCCAGCATGTCGGTGGCCGACAGCGCGTCTTCCGCAATACTTCTGGCGGGAGCCAGCGAGCTGAGGAGCACACCGAGACCGATGGCCAGGGCAGACGCGTGGCGAAAGGCCACGTGCAGCGCGACGCAATGGCGGGGCTCTGGAGGAAGGGCAGGTGACATCACGCGGGTGAGACCCAAGGAAGGAACGAGTGTCGCAGGCCACGGCGATCGCCATCGAGCGGTCTTGCCAGCAGCGGGCGGGAAGGTCGCCCTTCGGTGGAGAAAGGTCAAGCCCAAAGCCCCCCGGCATGCTTGAGGAAAGGCCGAAGGAAAACCGTCCGGAGGCTTTTTCTACCGACCGCTAGACTCACGATGTTCGTGGAACCCGTTTATGCCCCCTCGCCCCACCTCGTCATCTTCTTCAGAGTCGCGCGCACGTCCTCACGCCGCTGTGGGCCGGGAGGACGTGGTTGCCTGGCTCGACGGCCGGATCAATCACGAGCGGACGGCGTCGCCCGGCCGGTGGGGGCTGCGTCGCATGCGACAATTGCTTGCCCTGCTTGGCCAGCCGCACAAGGGGGTGGCCGTGGTACACGTCGCGGGCACCAAGGGGAAGGGCTCCACCGTCGCGATGCTCGCCGGGATCTTTCAGGCGTCGGGCTATCGCGTTGGTCGGTACATGTCGCCGCATGTGCACGACATTGAGGAACGGATTGCCATCAACGGCCACCCGATCAGTGGGGCAGACCTGACGGCTGCGTGGAAGCAGGTCAAAACCGCGGTCGAGGAGATGGACGCGCGGGCCACGCGGCGTGGCGCGCGAGGCCCGACCTGGTTTGAGATCCTCACGGCGATCGCGTTTCTTTCCTTTCGCGAAAGGGGTGTTGATCTCGCCGTGATGGAGACGGGATTGGGTGGGCGGCTCGACGCCACCAACGTCTGCGAGCCAATCCTGTCGGTGATCACCAGCATCAGCCTCGATCACATGGCCGAACTCGGGGATTCGGTGCCCCTGATTGCGCGAGAAAAAGCAGGCATCATCAAACGCGGCTGCCCGGTGCTGTGTGGGGCGCGGGATGAGGACGCGCGTCGCGTGATCACGGAGGTCGCAGCCCGCCGTCGTGCCCCCTTGGTGGCGATCGATCGTGACTTCACGGTTCGCGTCGCTACGCCCACCTCCGCTGATGGGCGTGCCGCTCGCCAGACGGTGGAAGTGACGCCCCTCGTGCCGCGGAGGTTTTCCCTGCCCGAGGAGGCTCGCGGCCGGGAACCATGCGAGGTGCGGATGGTGGGAAGCCATCAAGCCCACAACGCTGGGGTGGCCATCGCGGCGGCCTCGCTGCTGCATGCCCGCGGTTCCCGGATCCGCTGGAATGGCGTTCGCCGAGCGCTGGCCACGGTGGCGTTGCCGGCGCGGATTGAGGAGTTTGGCGAACGTCCACGCGTGATTGTGGATGCGGCCCACAACGCGGCATCGATGGCCGCGCTGTTTCAAACCCTGGCCTGCGAAGACGCCCCAGGCGGGCGACGGGTGCTGGTCTTTGCCGCGAGTGCGGAAAAGCAGCTTGTCGAGATGCTCTCCGCGGCGGAAGGCTGGGCGGATCAGCTCGTGCTCACCCGATTCCACTGCAACCCCCGAGCGGCAGCCCTGGAGATGCTTCGCGCGGCGGCTGCCACTGCCGTACCGGCCCTGGCTGCGGCGTGCGTGGAGGAAGCCGACCCTCTGCACGCGCTGCAAATCGCCCTGCGCCTCGCGGGTGCGCGGGGTGTCGTGTGTGTCGCGGGGAGCTTTTTTCTGGCCGCGGAGGTGCGGCAGCACCTGCTCGCGAAGACCTCGGCCCCGCTTCGCTGACAAGCGGTCTGGCAAACGCCCTCGTGGTTTTCTAGTGTTCCTCGCCCGCGAGGCCCACGGAAGGGCCCGGCGTGGCATGTACGGCAGATGAGGAACTCCCATGGCTGGCCGAAAAAAGCAGAAATCGTCTGGATCAGATTCAGGGGAAGCGGTGAAGCCTCTGATCGTGCTCATTCTGCTGGGCACCATCCTCTACGGCGGCTATTCCGTCATCCAAAAGGGCCGCGACAAGGCCGTTGAGGAGGGGGTGGTCGATGGTGGTGAAGCCCCACGATTCGAGCCAGAGCTGGACGTTTCCCCGCCTTCACCGTCGCCGATGACCGACCCGCTGATGGCTCCGGCGGCGGCCGCTCCGGTGGCGGCAACGCCCGCCCTGGCTGCTCCTGCGGTGTCTTTTCCGCCAGTCGCCGCCGAGAGTGCGGCTTCGACGGGCCCAACGTATGTGGCTGGCCGCGAAGGCCCCCCACCTTCTACGGGCGAAATCGGGTTTGGAACTGCTGGCGATCCTGCCCTCCAGGAGGATGTGAACCTTCCCCCGGAAGCATTTGCCGAGGTTGAGCCGCCCGCCTCGTTCCCCGGGCTCGACGCCGACGTTGCCGAGGTGGCCGTCGGGGCGATGAGTCCGCTGACGTCCGTCAATAACTCGAAATTGGCCGCTTTTACTGCGGATTGGGAGGAAGCCCACGAGCAACTGAAGGCGGGGCGGTATGCCGAATCGCTGGCGTTGCTCTCCACCTGGTACGACGATCCTGACCTGGCGGTGGAAGAAGGGCAGCGGCTCGAGGATCTACTCGGTCAGTTGGCTGGCACCGTGATCTACTCCCAGCAGGATCTGCTGATGCCTCCGCATGTCGTGGGCGCAGGGGAAACCCTCCCCGCGATCGCGGCTCCGCTGGGCGTGAATTGGCAGCTTTTGGCAAAAATCAACGGGATTCCGCAGCCCGACGGCCTCGTGCCGGGTGAGTCGCTGAAGGTGTTCCGGGGGCCTTTCGACGCCGACGCCAGCCTTTCGCGTCGCCGGCTGACGCTGCGGCTCACCGGCAACTACGCAGGCAGCTTTCCGATGGCGATCGGTGAGGCTGTCGCTGCCCGGGCGGGAGAATCGCTGGCGGTGATTGCCCTGGAACGCTTCGATCCGTCCGTTTCCGGCGGCGTGCAGCAGGCTTCGTTTCAGCTGCCGGACGCCTCGCAGACCTCCCCGAGGATTCGCCTCGAAGGCGACCTCATGCTCGTCGCGGCTGACGATCCGGCGGCAATGGCCCACGAGCCGCCGCCGACGCATCTTGTCGTTTCCAGGGCCCACCTGGCTGACTTGATCGACATTTTGACCCCCGCCTCGCGGGTCACGATCGGTCGCTAGCAGCATATTCGGGGATAGTCTTGGCGATCTCATGGGGTAGGCTTCTCGCGTCGCGTCTGCGGCCTTCTGGTGGGCTGCAGCCACGCCCTTCGAGCCCCGAGCCCCGTGAAACGCCATGTCCGAGACCCTGGTTGAACGCCTGCACGGCGAACTCTCTCGCCATCCCCACATCGACCCGCACTCGCACATCGAGCCCCAACGTGCGGCGGCGACCTGTCTTGCCGACATTCTCGGGTATCACTATTTCACCGAGCTCGCCCATTCTGCGGGTGTGCCGCGGGAGCAGATTGAGGGCGACTCCCTCTCAGCTGACAGCCGCCTTGATGCTGTCGTGGGGGGGCTGGAGCGGTTTTCAAACACGGTCCAGCACGGATGGTTGCTGAAGATCGCCCGAGACCTTTTTGGCCTCGAGGCGGCCACCGTCACCCCAGACAACTGGCGTGAACTCGATGCGTTGGTCCGTGAACGCTCCTCGCAGCCAGGTTGGGAAGATCGTGTCCTTGCCGAGAGTCGCATCGAAGCGGTGTTTCTCACCAACGACTTCGACGATCCCCTCGAAGGGTTTGACACAAACCGGTATGTGCCCTGCTTGCGGGTAGACGAACTGGTGTTTCACACGGGCAAGCCGGGAGTACTCGACCGGCTCAGCGAAAGTGCTGGGTTGGAGGTCACTTCTGCCGAGACCTGCCTCGAGGCGATCGGGAGGACGGCGGCCCGATTCCGCCGCGGTGGTGCCAGAGCTGCTGCCATTTCCCTGCCCCCGAGCTTCCGGCCGGAGCTCGTGGAGGCTGCCGCCTTTTCACGCAGTTTTGAGGCTGTGCAGACGCATGGTCTGGCGGCGGATCTCGCGGACCGAGAGATCGTTTCCAAGGGGATTTTCTGGCATGTGGCGGAGTGTTGCCGCGAGCAGCAGATGCCCTTTGATCTGATGATCGGCGTCCGCCGTGGCGTGTACCCAGGAGGGGTGTTCCAGGGGCAGGATCTCCTCGATGGCCGGCTTTCGCTGGCCGACTACGCCCCTCTCTTCAATGCTTTCCCGCAGGTGACCTTTCCGGTGTCGGTGCTCTCGCACCCGCTGAACCACGAGTTGGTGAGCTTTGCGTGGATCTTCCCCAACGTGCTGCCGTTTGGGCACTGGTGGTACGCCAACACCCCGGCGGTGATCGAGCGCGACCTTGAGCAGCGGCTTGAGGCTGTGCCTCGCACAAAACTGCTCGGCTACTACAGTGACATGTACAAACTGGAGTTTGGCTACCCGAAGTTTGCGATGTACCGCGAGATCCTCGCCCGCGTCCTCGCCAAACGCTTCGTGGTCGAGCGCGGTTGGAGCGAAGAGGCTGCCCTCCACCTTGGGCTCGATCTTCTGGTGCACAACCCGCGTCGCGTGTTCTACGGGGATTCCTGAACGCTGCCGCAGGCCAGGCCTGCGAGGGCGAGACAGGCCCAACCAACCAGAAACAGCACGCCCCCGATGGGCACGATCGCCCCCAGCCAGCGCATGCCGCTGAGGGCGAGGACCGCAAGGCACCCGCTGAAGATCGCTGTGCCTGAGAGGAAGCTCCAGCCTGCCACTCCGAGCCACCCGCGGGCGTCTGCGGCCTGGGGCATGCCGCTGACGATGCCTACGGCGAGCAAGGCGAGGGCGTGGAACACGGCGTACCGCACGGCGGTTTCCCAGTTGGCCGCCTGGCCGTTGGCCTCAAGCGTTTCTTTGAGGCCATGGGCACCGAACGATCCCATCGCCACGGCGAGTCCGCCGAGAAGAGCGCCGCTGAAGATCCAGAGTTTCATCGTGTGAAGTGTGGCAGAGGAAGCCAAAGGGAAGCCTGAGACCAAACGTCGCACGCTCACGACTCGTGCGTGTGGACATCTTACACGCTGGTACCAACGAGTTGGGGCTCGAGGTTTTGGCCTCGAGCCCCAACGTGTGGTTCACATGTGTCTGGTCACTCCGGATCACGGAGCGCGGACACCGAGGAGTTTGTCCTCTTCTTCTTCCTGGATGATGATCCGCGGCGTGACCATCAGCATCAGGCTGTCGGTGGTGCGGCCCATACCGACGTTCTTGAAGAGCCGGTTGATGTAGGGCACCTTCGAGAGGATTGGTACACCAAACTCGTTGCGTCCTTCCCGCAGCCGCTTGATACCACCGAGGAGCACCGTACCACCGTCGGGGACGCTGACCGTGGTGGTGACCGTGGTGAAGAGGAACTCCGGCTGCTGGATCGTTGTGCCATTGGAGGAGACTTCCAGTTCGCTCGACTGGTTCGATCCAAAGGTCAGGCCGGCGGCAAGCGGAAGCGGGCCGACGTAGCCGCTGTTCGCATCCGGGCCAGTCTTCTCGTCGCTGCTCTTGGCCTTCGTCGATCGCTCACCTTCGAAGGTGAACTCCTGCACGTTGCCGATCTGCGAGAAGAATGGCACGAGCGTCAGGCGGACGAAGCGACGGTCGTTCGACACCACCGCCTGCACGTTGACGGCCGTTCCTTCGGAGAGCACGGTGATCACTGGCTGCTGGGCCGCAGCGAAGTCACCGACCACCGGCACCACGCTCGTCACAAACGGTCGCTGACGCGTGTCAGACACGTACGCCTGCTGGCCGTTGAAGAGGGTGACCTTCGGAGCCTGCATCACGTTGCTGCGGGTGTTGCCCTGAGCCGCTTGGATCAGGAAGTACGCCTCAATGTCGGAGAGGATCGCAAAGCCAAAGTTGGCGGCACTCGTCGCGGGGTCGGGAAGACCAGGCAGCGAGGGCACGTTGCCCGCACCGAAACTGTTCTGACGGAACGGCAGCGAGAAGTAACTCGTCCCGTTGTTCTGATTGTTGTTGTTCTGGTTGTTGCCCCCTCCTCCGGCCGTGGCCACACCCGGAAATCCACCCGGATCGAGGCCGATGAGTTGCGATGGACCGCCTGGCTGAGCCGTGAGTCCACGAGACGCAGGGTTGACCGAGCCGACCGTCGTCGGAACCGCGGTCATGTTGAGGGGCTGGCTCACGCCGCTTTGAATGTTGAAGTCAAAGTCGACGCCGATGCGTTCGAAGAAGGTGTCGTTGAGCGAAATGAATCGCACCTCGATCGTGACCTGCAGGTCCTGCAGGCGACGAAGCTGATCGAGGAGGTCGACAATCTCTTCATGCACTTCCTGCGTCTGGCTGACCACCAGGCTCAGGTTCGTGTCGAACGGCTGGATCGCGCCCTGGCCACCAACGGTGTTCCAGGTCGTGGGAGCCACGGTCTGCTGAATCAGGTTGATCAGCGACGAGAAATCCGCTTGAGCACCACCGCCGCCTTGCGGACCGAACGGGATGACGGGGGATGAGCCTGCCGCCGAAGCGTTGCCGCCGAGGGGCTGGAACTGGGCGAGGCTGCTTCCATTCACGGAGCCTTCCCCGTCGCCTGCAGCGGTGATGCCGGATGGCGGCGGGCCCGTCTGCACCGAGAGGGAGTTTCGCAGGTTCACGCGGGAATAGCCTTCGCGGAGCGCGCCGGTGATGCCGAGCCCATCGGAGGAGAAGTTGGGCACGGGGATCACGAGGTCGGCAACCGGATAGGTCACGCTGTAGAACTCGCCCTGAACCATGCGAGGGCTCGTGATCTTGAGCACTTCGTCGCGGATCACGAAGTCGAGATTCAGCGGGTCGAGGATCAGCCGTAGGGCACTCTTCAGCGAGATCGGCTGATCGATGGAGAGCGTGACAGGCGAGTCGGTGCTCACCGCTTCCTGCTCAAGGCCAGCCAGGTCAATGTGCAAGGGCACTCCTGCCTGCTTGCCGAGAGATTCCAGCACCTCCGTGAGCGGCTGGCCCGTGTGACTGGCTTCCACCTTCGTGGAGAGCTTCTTCTGGATCTCTTGCTCGTCGGCGGTCAGGCGACCACGGCCTTCTGCGGCGAGCCGGGTACGGTTCTTGGTGAGCTCTTCCCAGTCTTTCGTGTCGGGGAAGGTGATCGGGCCGACAAAGCCTGCTGCCGACATCTCGACGTCTTCCGCCACATCAAGGAAGCCATCGGCCTGTGCATCGCGGATCGACTCTTGAGCCGCGAGCCGTCGGATGATCCGGCTCTGGGCAAGCAGCTGGCGGGCGACGGGATTGTCAGGCGACAGTTCGCTCGCCTTCTTGGCGATGGCTTCTGCTTCCTCGAAACGACGCTCGTCCACAAGGTCGTTGTACTGGTCGACGAGTGCCGCGAGGCGGACCTCGTTTTCGGTCTTCATGGCCTGCTCGCGTTCGATTTCAGCCTCGATTGCGGCATTCCGCCTCTCCAAGGCCAACTCGCCGCGACGCTTGCCGGTCATCTCTTCCAACTCACGATGGGTGCGGTCGAGGCGACGCAGGATCTGCTGCCGTACCTCATCGGAGAGTGGCTCGGCTTCGACCATGGCGGTCAGCTGGTCGAGGCGGTCAAACGCGTCGGCAGGCGAGGTGCGAGCCAATCGCTTTGCTTCCAGCTGTCCTGCTGCCACCTGAGCGGAGAGCTTGGCAACCAGGAGGTCGGAGGCGGGCTGAGCAGCCAGTGGCTCGGGGCGAGGCGTGAGCTGCACCGTTTCGGCGGCTTCTTCCTTCGCTTCGGCTTCAACTTCGCGAGCAGCCTCGGCCGACCGGGCGAGGGCTTCTTCGATCACACGCCGCGCGTCGGCAGCGGCAGCCGATTCGCCAGTCGGCGCGGGAAGGGGCTCTGGAGCGGTCACGCCGGGACGACCCGTGGCGGGCTTTTCGTTGGCAGGCGTGTCGTCGCCACGCGCGGCCGCGAGGGTCACGCACGAAGCTGCTGCCAGCACGGCAAAACCGTGGAGCGTCACGCCGCCGGGAAGGGGCTGCCGCCACGTTCGCCACCACGAGTGACGTGCAACGTGGGCATGGGTGAGTTTCTCGCTTCCCGACATGGCTTTAATTCCCTGAGGGATGGATGTCGCTTCGGCCCGTCTGCGGGCCGCATCTGCCGGAGGTGGGAGGACGATCGCGTCGCTCGCCACGCCATCGGGATTGCTCCCAATGCTCCGGACTCGGGCGGGGAAGTACCGAATCGGCGCCGTGGGGGTCAAGGCCATGTGGGCGCGAGAAACCGAGAAACTGGCAGATGTTGCGAAAACGCCTTTATTGGGGCGTTTTTTGCGGCATCGCCCGGCAGACGGTGAGGGCGAAGGGGCTCGGCCGTCTCCTCGATTTCAGGAGCTTGCGTGCCACCGCGAACGCCAGAGAGGCTTTTCAGCCTTCGCTGGGGCTGCCGCTCGGTGTGGGAAGCGTCGTTTCTGCCGTCTTTTCAGCGGAAAAAGCGGCAACGGCCCGGTCAATCGTGTCGAGCAGTTGGTCAATCCGGAATGGCTTGTAGAGCACCAATTCGATCCCGGCTTGACGAGCCTTCACAATCGAATGCCCTGGGTCGTAGCCAAATCCCGTCATCAGCACCAATGGCACGGGATCGATGAGATCCCGCAGTTTGAGCAGAAGTTCGTAGCCGCTCATGTCGGGCAGGCGGATGTCCGAGATGATCACGTCGTAGGGCTCTCCGCAGCTCGCGCGGACGAGGGAGATTGCCTCCGCACCGTCGCGGGCCGCCTCCACCGTGCACCCAAACCGTTCGAGCAGGGAATGGGCGGCGGACCGCACCTGGTCGTCGGCATCCACCACTAGCAACCGCCTGCTGGCAAGGCCTGGGCGGCGATCGTGTTGGCGGAGTTGGGCGTGGGCCAGCGTGGGAGTCATCGTTTCGCCCACCTTTTGAATCACCTGCTTGATATCGCGTGCGTTTCGCAGAATCCGTTGCAGGCGGGCGACCACATCCGCGTCGTGTCCAATGTATTTCTCCATCACGGCAACGGCTTCGTGCAGGATCGCGTCGACCGGAAGTGCGACTGCGCCGTGGATCGCCTCCACGCTTTCGGCGGCGGTCGACGCTTTCTCGGCCACCAGCAGTTCGAGCGTGTTCAGGGAGGCTGCCACGTCGCGGGAAAAAATCTCGAGGAACTGCAGGTCGGTGGTGTCAAAAGCCCCAGGCTTGGGGCTCTCCACGTTGAAGGTCCCAATCACCCGGTCATGCAGTTCGAGGGCAACGGTCAAAGAGCTCTTCGCGTCGCGGCAGCCTTCGATGTAGCGGGGGTCGGCGAGGGTGTCGTTGCAGAGGTAGCTCTTGCCGGTCGCGGCGACATACCCTGTCACCCCATTGTCTTCAGGGCGGGCGTAAAGCACGCGATCCTGAGCCACCGGCTCCATGCCCTCGGCGAGCAACGGCTCGAGCCTGCCGGTCTGCGGGTCGAGCAGGCGGATTTCCACCACGTCAAACTTCAGCAGATCTTTGGAGTAGTGGAGGATGTTGCTTTTGAGGAGATCGATCCGCTCCTCGATGGTCATGTCGGCGAGTTCATCCGGCGTGAGATCGGCCAGTTGTCGCCCCGCCTGATGGATCGCTGCCCGCTTCTCCTGCTCAAGGATCTGCCTGGAAACATCACGCACCGACACCAGCACGAGCGGTGCGACGGGGGGCGTGGCGGCCGTCAGGGGTGCGCCCGCCAGCGACGTCGCATGCACGTGCAGATAGCGATTTTCCCCGATTCGCAGGGTGGATGACGTTGCCGATCCGGTGGCCACCGCGGTGTGCAGTGGGCAGTAGTCGGGGCCAAGAATCGTCGGATCGCCAAGCACGGCGTAGAAGTTGTGGCCGACCACGCTCTCGCACGTACACCAGGCCACCATCGCGGGATTTGCCCAACGGATGGTGTTTTCGGCATCGAGCAAGGCCACGCCATCGGGAAGCTGGGTGAGCAGTTCGTGATCACGAAGCAGCGAGGTGAGGTGTTCGGCCGCCTCTGGGCCGGCGAGAAGCAGACCGTCCGCGTGCTCCTCGGCGAGTTGGCTCGCGGCTTCCGCCAGACTTGAGGAGGCGGTGACGTGTGCGGACAACGAGGCGAGCAGATTCTTCACGACCGCTGGCGGAGCAGCGGAAGCGAGCGTCACCAAGTTGAGTGTTTCCGACACGGCATTCCTCCGCGCGGTGATCGCGCGGAACCGAACCACGCACGGTCGCGAGTATAAAAAGCGTCGCCTTGTGGGCCAATCGACCGGCTGGGGCCAGCGACTTCAGTTGTTTGGCCCTGTCCAGTGGTAGCGGGCTGCGAGGGCTCCGCATACCGACGTGGTCAAATCGGCTCGTGTAAAGGGTTTGGGAAGCAACGAGTAGGCGTTTGCTCGGCCTGCGGCCTCCCGCAGACTCGCATCCAATCGAGCCGAAATCAGGATACAGGGAAGGTCTAAGCCCATGGCTCGCAGGCGACGCATGGCATCCAGGCCTGTCAGGCGGGGCATGTGCATGTCGAGCACCGCCACGTGCACCGCCCGGCTGCGGACGATCTCGACGGCTTCAATGCCGTCGCCCGCGAGAAGGGTGTCGACGCCGCAGGGTTCCAAGGTCGCCCGCAGCGTTTCTCGAAACGCCACGTCGTCGTCGGTGATCAAGACCGCGGGGCGGTCTCCCGAGTGCGGGGTGAGGTTTTGAGGAAGGCCGTCCATGACGCGTGGTAGGGTTGCTCGGTGGTGACGGAGTGGTGGGTTCGACGACGAACCACGCACCCTCTTCGCTTAAGTATCCACAGAGTTGGTGAAAAAGGCCATTTGGCGTCTGCGTTTTTTGCCGTGAACGTGCAGCAATCCGCCTCAGGGACCTGTTTGTGGGTCGCTGCAGTCGGGTGCGTTGCCCGCGTTTCGACGGCTCCTATACTGTGCTCCGCAGAGCGTTTTGTGCACCGCTCATCCGAGTTGCCCCCTTTAGGATTCATCAGGTGAGTGCTTCGAGCCAATCGGCCAACGCGGACCAGCCCTCGTTTCTCGAGCGGAATCAGTTTCTGATTTACCGCCTCTTTTCGCTCGCGGGGCTCGTGCCGGTGGGGGCGTTTCTCGTCGTCCACTTGCTGACAAACGCGTCGGTGCTTGGCGGGCCTGAAGTGTTTCAGTCGCGAGTCGACATGATCCATTCTCTGGGACCGTTGCTTCCCGTGGTCGAGTGGGCCTTCATTTTCCTCCCCATGATTTTCCATGCCGCGGTGGGGATGGCGATCATTGCCGGCGGACTTCCTAATGTGGGCTCGTACCCCTATTCCGGCAACATTCGCTACACGCTGCAACGCGTCACGGGCATGATCGCGTTTGCGTTCATCCTTTGGCATATCTGGCAGCTCCACGCGATGGGGAAGCCGCTGGGCGGCGGGGCCTTCGACCCGCACCATGCCGCGAGTACGGCCTCCGCCGCTCTGCGGCCGATGGCGGTGGCGGTCCTGTACGCCATCGGGGTCCTCTCTGCGGTCTACCATCTCTCCAACGGGCTCTGGTCGCTTGGTGTCACCTGGGGCATCTGGACAAGCCCCGCCGCGATGCGGCGAGCAAGCTGGCTCAGCGTGGCGGTGGGCGTGGCCCTTGGGGCTGCGGGCCTTGGCGGACTGGCGGGCATGCGGATGGTCGATGTCGATGAGGCGCGGGCGGTTGAAGGGCGGATGGCCGAAGCTCGCGAACTGCTCGAAGGCAAGGTGGCTCCGCAGGCAGCCGACGCGTCAGGAGTCAGCGATCCTGCCCACTAGTGGTTCAAGACATCTTTTTGCAGACCGGGCGATGACAGCGACGGACGAGGCTTTGTTTCAAAGGAGCGTGTGAGGATGGCAGGTCCGAGAGTGTTGGTGATCGGCGGCGGTTTGGCAGGTCTCGCCGCCACCATGCGGCTCGCAGAACTTGGGGTCGATGTCGATCTGGTCAGCCTCGTTCCTGTGAAGAGGTCTCATTCGGTGTGTGCCCAGGGGGGCATCAACAGCGTCAACACGCAGACCCGCCAGGAAGGCGATAACGAGTCGAAGCACCTCGATGACACCGTGTATGGCGGCGACTTTCTGCAACACCAGCCTCCCGTCAAGGAAATGGCCGACTGGGGGCCGCGGATCGTCGACCTGATGGACCGGCTGGGCGTGCCCTTCAATCGCACCCCTGAAGGCTTCCGCGATCAGCGTCGATTCGGCGGCACGCTCTACAAGCGGACGGCCTTTTCCGGTGCGACCACCGGTCAGCAACTGCTCTATGCCTTGGATGAGCAGGTGCGACGGTGGGAAGTGGCGGGCAAGGTGAAGAAGTGGGAGTTTTGGGACTTCCTGCAGCCGGTGCTCGATGCCGACGGGCGCTGCCGGGGGGCGATTTGCCAAGACCTCGTCACGATGGAGTTTCGCGCTTTTCCCGCCGATGCGGTGATCGTCGCCTCTGGCGGATGTGGTCTCGTTTTTGGCCGCTCGACGATGTCCATGGTGTGCACGGGAAGTGCCGTGAGCCGTTGCTACGCCGCCGGCGCGTTCTACGGGAATGGCGAGTTTATTCAGGTGCATCCCACCGCGATTCCGGGTGCCGACAAACTGCGGTTGATGAGCGAGAGCGCCCGCGGTGAGGGGGGGCGAGTGTGGGTTCCGAAGACGCCCCAAGACTCGCGTGATCCTCGAGACATCCCAGAGGGAGAGCGGATCTACTTCCTCGAAGAGCGGTACCCGAAGTACGGCAACCTCGTGCCTCGCGACATCGCCACCCGTGAAATCTTCAACATCTGCACCAACGAGGGACTCTCCGTTGAGAAGGATCGGTTGTGTGTCTATCTCGATCTGACGCACATCCCCAAGGAAACCCTTGACCGCAAGCTCGGTGGCATCCTGGAGATCTATGAGAAGTTCCAGGGGGTCGATCCGCGGTTTGTGCCTATGAAAATCTTCCCTGCCGTGCACTACTCCATGGGCGGTCTCTGGGTGGATTACGAGCGGAGCGCGACGGGCGGGCTCGTGGAAGGCTCGACGCGAAACCAGCAGACCAACGTTCCCGCGCTCTACGCGATCGGGGAATGCGACTACCAGTACCACGGGGCCAATCGCCTCGGGGCCAACTCGCTGCTGTCCTGCATTTTTAGCGGACTTTTTGTCGCCCCGAGCGTGGTGGCGTCGTTCGACAAGGCAGCCCGCACCGATGCCACGTCGCCGCTCTTTGCCGAGGCGGTGAAAGTGCAGGAACGGCGGCATGCGGAGTTGCTCAGTCGTCCCGCCGGCGGCGAGAACCCATACGACCTGCACGACGAACTTGGGAAGGTGATGACGCGAGCCTGTACGGTCGTGCGTCGCAACGACCAGCTGGCCGAAGCCTACGAGTCGGTCTGCGATCTTGAGCGTCGTTGGCAGACGTGCTCGCTCTCGGACACCGGCAGCTGGACCAATCAAAACGTGGTATTCGCCAAAGCGCTTGGCGACATGTTCCCTCTGGCCAAGCTGATTCTGAAGGGGGCGCTCCAGCGGGATGAGTGCCGCGGGGCCCACTACAAGCCAGAGTTTTCCATGCCAGGCGTGGAGGCAGACGACCCTGTCGAGCGACGTCGTCTTGCCGAGGAGTGGTGTGATCGCTTTGAGGAAAACACCAAGAAGTGGCTGAAAACCACGGTCGCCCGCCATGGCGATGATGGGCATCCCGTGCTGACGTACGAAGATGTGGATACCTCGTTGATCACACCCCGACCGCGTCTGTACGGACTCGTTGGGGGCGAGGTGATTGAAGAAGTGTGGCGGGAACGCCAAAACGCCAAGCTGGCGGCTGCCGGCGCCTAGCGGGCGCTCGCGGGTTGGGTTTGTGTAAACGTGTGAATGACGGGTTTCGGGGCGAACCGAAGTAGGAGATCAGGCCATGATTCGGGCGGTTGACGGGCACAGCGATGGAAGCGGAGCAGCGGCGGTAGGAACCTCTGCGAAGGCAACGCCCGAGTCGCTGCGTGTGCGTGTGCTCCGCCAGGATTCGCCTGGCCGGGAGAGCTACTGGGAATGCCATGTCATTCCCTACGAGCCCAACATGAACGTGATCAGCATTCTGCAGAAGATCGCGGCTCGCAGCACGACGGAAGATGGACGCAAGGTCGCTCCGGTTGCCTGGGATTGCAACTGCCTCGAAGAGGTGTGCGGGTCGTGCACGATGCTCGTGAATGGTCGCACCCGGATGGCGTGCACCGCGCTCGTGGACCGGCTGGTGGAAGAGCAGCCGGAAGAGATCGTGCTTGAGCCGATGAGCAAGTTTCCTGTGGTGCGAGACCTCATGGTCGATCGTCGCCGGGTGTTTCATTCGCTCGGGAGAGTCAAGGCTTGGGTGCCGATCGACGGCTCCTACGATCAAGGGCCCGGACCGCGTATTTCTCCAGAGGAGCAGGAAGACGCCTACCCGCTGTCGACCTGCATCAGCTGTGGCTGCTGCATGGAGGCATGCCCGCAGTTCACGAAGGTGGAAGTGCAGCGGATGGAAGGGGAGTCGGTCGAAGCCTTCGAGGCTCGCCGTACCGCCGCATTCGATAAGAACTTCCTGGGGGCGCACGCGATTAGCCAGGCGATGCTCTTCAACTCGCATCCCACTGGAAAGATGATCGCCGACGAGCGTCTTGAGGCCCTCACAGACCGCGGGGGCATTCAGATGTGCGGGAATGCCCAAAACTGCGTGGCCGTGTGCCCGAAGAGTATTCCCCTCACCCGCTCGATCGCCCGTGCGGGGCGGGCGGCAACACTCTGGGCGATTCGTCGCTTCTTCGATCGTTGATCGCTGCGACACAACTCTCCACGGCGACATCCTCTGGTTGCAGGCGTGTTCCATCGTCGGCACTGCCGGGGGGTGAGTAGTTCCCGCCGGAGTCTCTGGTGAGCGGGCGCAGGGCCGCGAGTTTGCTGCCTCGGCGCTGGCGTGGTAGCCTTCGGCTGAAAGACGGAAAAAGCGGGGTGACCGAGTGCGCCCCCGGACTGGCTCGCGGCTGCGTGGCTGGTCTGCCTGCCGTGGAACGGCGGCGTGAGGGCGCGGAGTCACTGAACCAGTTCAAGGAAACAGTTGTGGAGCAAAACGGGGCCGATGCCGCCAAGGATGAGCGGCGATCTGGCGGTCGATCACGACGTGGTGGTCGGTCGAGACGCCGTGGTCGAGGTCGTGAATCCGAGCGACCGGCGACTGGAGAACGGCGGGAGCCTGTCACGAACCCCTCCGCTGAGACGCCGGCAGAAGCGTCGCCACAGGCGGCTCCTCGGTCGCCGGCGATCCAGCCGATGCCCGCACGAGTGCTTGATCCCGACGGACCGCTGTTTGACGACCTTGGGCTTGCCGAGAACACCCTCGAGGCGGTGCGGCGTGCTGGCTATTCGCAGCCAACGCCTGTGCAGGCCGGACTGATCCCTCGCGCGATCACGGGCGTCGATGTGCTGGGGCAGGCGAGGACAGGCACGGGGAAGACGGCGGCGTTTGTCCTGCCGATCCTCGAGCGGATGACGAACGAGGCTCCCCGTCAACCTGGCGTGCGTGCGATCGTGCTCGTGCCGACCCGCGAACTTGCCGTGCAGGTGCGGGATGAGTTTGAAAAACTCGCCTACGGTTCCAAGGTGCGGTGCGTTGCCGTCTATGGTGGCAAGCCGATCAAGAGCCAGATCGACAAGTTGACGCGTCACCCGGAGGTCGTGGTGGGCACGCCCGGACGTGTGCTCGACCACATGAGTCGCGGCACGCTCGACCTGCGTACGCTTGAGATCGTGACTCTCGACGAAGCCGACCGCATGCTCGACATCGGGTTTCGGCCCGACATCGAGAAGATCCTGAGGCGTTGTCCGGAGAGCCGGCAGACCTTATTGCTTTCGGCAACCGTGCCGCCGCCGGTGGCGAAACTCGCCACGCGCTACATGCGTGATCCTGAGATTCTGGACTTCTCCAGTCGTGAGATCGCGGTTGAAACGATCGAACAGTTCTACTTCACTGTCGATGGCACGCGGAAGTTCGACCTGCTGCAGCAGCTGCTGGAGCGGGAAAACCCCACGCAAGCGATCGTGTTCTGCCGCACGAAGCGTGGAACCGACAAGGTATTTGAAAAACTCGCCCGTCGACGGAAGCGATCCCAGGAAGGGGATGAAGTCGATGTCGCCTGCATTCACGGGGATCTTGCCCAAGGGGTGCGGGATCGCGTGATGCGGCAGTTCCGTGAAGGGAAGGTGCGGGTGCTTGTGGCCACCGACGTTGTCGGCCGCGGCATCGACGTTTCCGGGATCTCGCACATCGTGAACTACGACGTGCCCGAGTTTTGCGACGACTACGTGCATCGCGTGGGGCGCACCGGCCGCATGGGCCGGGACGGAGTGGCTTACACGTTTGTGACGCCCGAGGAAGGGGCCCAGCTGACCCGCATCGAAGTCCGCATCGACAAACTCTTGCAGCGGGATGAGATCCCCGGTTTTGTGGCCTTTGATCGCAAAGACGTGCAGCGGAAGGATTCCCCCAGTGAGGCCGGTGGCGAACCGGCTGCTCCCGCCGCGGAAGAGCCAAAGCCCAAGCCCGCGGCAAATCTACTCGGCAAGGGCCGCGGTGCGAAACGCCACCGACGGGCACTGTGAGGCAGGAGCCTCTTTGAGGGAATGGCCCGCGGTCCCGCGGCGACACGAGAGAGCCGATGAATCCCGTTCAGTTGCGTCAGCATCTCGAGAGCCTGGCCGCTGCCGGTGTGCTCGATCTGCCACGTGGACCGAGTGTGGCGGCGGTGTCTCAGTCGCCACAACCTGCGCCTCCGCGTGTCCAGACGCCTCCGCGTGTCCAGACGGCCGACCTTCTGGCAGGCCTCGACGTGCTCCGCAGCGAGGTGGCGGCCTGCCAGCAGTGTGCGGAACTGGCGTCGTCTCGCAAGCAGACCGTCTTTGGTGCTGGTAGTCCGACCGCGAAAATCTGCTTCTTGGGAGAAGCCCCGGGAGCGGACGAAGATGCCCAGGGCGAGCCATTTGTCGGGAAGGCGGGGCAGTTGCTCACGAAGATCATTGAGGCCTGCCGGCTGACGCGAGATGAGGTTTATATCCTCAATGTGCTCAAGTGCCGTCCTCCCGGAAACCGTCGCCCTTTGCCGGACGAGGTGACCAACTGCCGAGGCTTCTTTGAACGGCAGCTTTCGCTCCTGTCTCCTGACGTGATTTGCTGTCTTGGGGCCACGGCGGCTCAGGCATTGCTCGGGGCCACGGAGCCAATTGGCAAGCTACGCGGCCAGTGGTTCCGCTATCGAGAGGCCGCCGTCATCTGCACCTACCACCCGTCGTATCTCCTGCGGAATCCCGCCGCGAAGCGGGACGTGTGGGACGACATGAAACTCATGATGCGGCACTTCGACGTGCAGTTGTGATGCGTCGTGCGAGGAGGCGGCGTCTGTGCCGGTTTTTCTCAAGGGAACGATTCTGACGGCCCGATCATTCCCCTGGTGTTTCTTTGGGTGGGGAACAGCCGCTTTGCGGGACAGGGAGACCGGCCGGACGATGGCCTGGTTGCAGTTATGAGACAGGGATGGAGCCTCGTTGTGCTGGTGAGCGTTGCCGCAGCCAGCGGATGCACGCTCTGTCCGAGTCCCTACGACTACTCCGGGCCTGTGCCGAACGGCTCCGTCACGCAAAACGATTTCTGTGCCAGATCAGGCGGAACACGGCCTCTCCGCAGTGGGCCGCTGGTCTGGCCACAGGTCGTTCAGGCAGACGCCCCCGAGACGCTTGGCGAAGAGAGCCGCGAGGTGCTCGCCACGGATGCCACCGACGCCGCCGCGTCTGAGCAGAGTGTTTTGGCTGCGGTCGCAGAAGACGACGGTCTCGATGCCGGTGTGATCGTGACCAGTGCGGAGTCAGACACCGAGGCACCTCGGAATCCCATCTGGCGGCGGCTCATTCGCTAGCGGCATGCCGAGCCGATCGTCTCGTGCGCTCTGCAGAGTCCCAGATCGTGGCAGAGATTTAAGTCGCGCCGAGGCTTGGATCAGGCTGCCAGCCATCCTGCACCACGGCATTCTTGGGCACGATCGCCACGCCGTCCCGCACCATAAAAGTGTCGCTTTCGGCGGTTGTTTCCCAACCGTGGTCATTGACGATCTTCGCCTGCGATCCGATGCGGGCGTTCTTGTCAACGATCGCGTGTTCGATGACCGCGTCGTCGCCGATGCCAACGGAATCGTCGTAGTAGTCGTTTCCGAGGATGACCGAGTTACGGATGACCGCGTTCTTGCCGATCCGACACCGCAGGCCGATCACGCTGTTCTCAATGATCGCGCCCTTGTCGATCAGGCACCCATCAGAGATCAGGCTTTTCTGAATGTGCGCGCCATCGATTCGGGAGGGGGGCAGGAAGCGGGCTCGTGAGTAGATCGGCGCGTGTGCGTTGGCCAGCACGAACGGAGGCTTGGGGCTCGCCAGGTCGATGTTGCACTGGTAGTACGAGCGGATGGTTCCGATGTCTTCCCAGTAGTCATCAAACAGGTGCAACTGCACGTTTCTCGCTCGGATCGCTGCTGGAAACACCTCTTTGCCGAAGTCCTGGTAGTCGGTCTTCATCAGCAGGTCGACGAGGCAATCTCGGTTGAAGAGGTAAATCCCCATGCTTGCGATGAGATCGCGGCCGTTGGACGGGATCCCGCGGCGATCGATCCAAGCCGGATCGGTTTTGACGAGTTCGGTTTCCTGGAGGGTTTGAGGTTTTTCCAGGAAGCCTTGCACGCGGCCGTTGTCGTCGAGCCGCATGATGCCGAGGGCAGAGGCGGCCTCACGGCCAACCGGGATCCCGGCAATTGAGACATCGGCCCCCGATGCGAGATGGGTGGCCAGCATGTCGGCGTAGTTCATCCGGTAGAGCTGGTCGCCGGAGAGGATCAGCACGTGTTCCACGTCGGGCTGCTGCAGCAGCCGCAGATGCTGGCGGACCGCGTCAGCCGTCCCCTGATACCAGGTGGACGTGTCGAGTGTTTGCTGGGCGGCGAGGATTTCAACGAAGCCACCGCTGAAATGATCAAACGTGTAGGTTCGCCGGATGTGTCGGTGAAGGCTCACGGAGTTGAACTGGGTGAGCACGTAAATCCGCTGCACACCGCTGTTGATGCAGTTGGACAGCGGCACGTCGATGATCCGGTATTTGCCGGCAAGCGGCACAGCGGGCTTCGAACGGTCACGTGTGAGTGGAAAGAGACGGGTGCCTCGGCCTCCACCGAGTACCAGCGCCAGCACCTTTTTCACGCCCATCAGTCCACTCCCTCGAAAACAAGACGCCGCGGCTTTCCCGCGATCTATTCTTGCTCATGCTACGCGACTCGGCGGCGGCGGGCCAACATTGCGGAGGGCCGTTCGCGGACTGTGCGCAAAGTCTGCCGCCGCAGGATGCGGTGAGTGGCAACCACGAAAACCCTCGGCGTTATTGGGTGTTGCCCAAGTGGCAAAAGGCCATGGAAGGCTTTTGCCAAGGGAAGTTAGCGGACGACGAAGTTCACCATGCGTCCGGGCACGGCGATCGTTTTCACGATGGTCTTGCCTTCGAGGAGCTCGGCGATTCGCGGATCGGCTGTGGCGATCGCCACCATCGCGTCGGCGTCGGCGTCGGCCGCCACGGTGATGCGTCCGCGGAGTTTGCCTTGCACCTGCACTGGCACCTCCACGGTGTCGTCACGCAGGTACGCCTCGTCGACCGTGGGCCAGGCCGCGAGTGACACCGGGGCGGCCAGACCGAGCACCTCCCACAGCTCCTCGGCGAGATGTGGGGCAAACGGGGCGAGGGCCTTCACAAACGGCTCCAGGATGGCGCGTGGCCGTCGCTGCAACGGTGTGCAGAAATTCACAAACTCCATCATTCGCGCGATCGCGGTGTTGAACGACAGCGATTCGATGTCGGCGGTAACTTTCTCGAGCATGCGATGCAGTTCACGCAGTTGCGCGTCGTCGGCCGCATCATCACAGACGGCTGAGGCGAGCGTGATCTCATCAGCCCGCTCGTCGACGATCAGTCGCCAGCACCGCTCGAGGAATGTGCGCACGCCTCCCACGCCCGCCGTGCTCCATGGTTTGGTGGCTTCCAGGGGGCCCATGAACATTTCGTAGAGCCGCAGCGAATCAGCCCCGAACTCCTGCACGATCTGGTCCGGGTTCACCACGTTGCCGCGGCTCTTGGACATTTTGTAGGCCCGGCTGTCGACACGAATCGTGGGAGCATCCCGCAGCACAAAGTGCTCCCCTTGCTTCTCCACCTGTTCGGCCGGGATCCGCACCGGGGCGGCCTCGTCGCCGGTGGTGCGATCGACGGTGACTCCAGGCTGGGTGGGGTGCACCCGGGTGTGTTCGGCGGAGAGCCAGCCTCCTTGCGGATGCCGGTAGCCCGTGAACTCCATTTCCCCAAGGATCATGCCCTGGTTGACCAGGCGACCGAAGGGCTCGGGCCACGACACAAACCCACGGTCGTGCAGCACCTTGTGCCAGAACCTCGCATAGAGGAGATGCAAGACGGCGTGCTCGGCACCTCCCACGTACAGATCGACGGGCATCCAGGCACGTTCGATTTCCTCGTCCACAAAGCGTTCGCTGTTGTGGGGATCGAGAAAGCGGAGTTCGTACCAGCAGGAGCCCGCCCACTGTGGCATGGTGTTGGTTTCGCGCCGGTAGCGGACGCCGTCGATCTCCACAAACAGCCAGTCGTCACCTGCTCGGGAGAGCGGTGGGTCAGGCGTGTTGCCCGGCTTGTAGTCGGCGAGCGCCGGCAGGGGAACGGGAAGTTCGGATTCCGGCACCGCCCGCACAACTCCGGTCTCGCGTCCCTCGCCGTCGAGTTCGTGCAAGATCGGGAAGGGCTCTCCCCAGAAGCGTTGACGGCTGAAGAGCCAGTCGCGGAGTTTGTAGTTCACCGCGGAACGCCCCAGCCCGTGCGACGCGAGATCGGCAGCGATGCGCGTCAGGAACTCAGACGTGGCCAGGCCGTCGTATGCCCCGGAGTTCACGGCCTTGCCGTGGGCGGTGAATGGCAGCGGGTCTTCTGAGTCGTCGGCCGCGGCGATCACGCGCACGATGTCGAGGCCGAAGGCGACGGCAAACTCGTGGTCGCGCGTGTCGTGCGCGGGCACCGACATGATCGCGCCGGTGCCGTAGCTCGCGAGCACGTAGTCCGCCACCCAGATCGGTACGAGTCGGCCATCAAGCGGATGACGGCAGTAGGAGCCGGTGAACACGCCAGACTTTTCGCGTGCCAGGTCGGTGCGGTCGAGGTCGCTCTTGCGAGAGGCCGCTTCACGGTAGGCTTCGACTTCCTGCCGTTGGGCGGCGGCGGTGAGGCGGTCGACCACGGGATGCTCGGGGGCGATCACCATTGCCGTCACGCCGTAGAGCGTGTCGGGGCGGGTGGTGTAGACCCGCAAGACGTCGTCGCTGGGCTTCGTGGGAAATCCAGTGGCCTGGCGCGACTGCTTCCAATCGCTGAAGGCGTCTTCGCTCGGTTCGCCTGCCGCTGCCGCGCCAATGAAGAAATCGACTTCGGCTCCGGTGCTGCGACCGATCCAGTCACGCTGCAGTTTCTTGATGCTCTCGGGCCAGGCCAGGTCGTCGAGTTCGCGATCGAGTCGGTCTGCGTAGGCGGTGATCCGCAGCATCCACTGCCGAAGAGGGATACGCACCACTGGGTGGCCACCCCGTTCGCTCACGCCTCCTACCACTTCTTCATTGGCCAAGACGGTGCCGAGTGCGGGGCACCAGTTCACCGGTGCCTCCGACTGGTAGGCGAGCCGATGCTCGTCGCGGAAGGCCGCAACCGCCCGCTCGCCTGCAGCCTGCACGTCTTCCGGGATAGGAAGTTCGGCAATCGGCCGGCCGCGGTTCGTTTCGCTGTCGAACCACGTGTCGAAGAGCACGAGGAAGATCCACTGCGTCCACCGCACGTAGCCAGGGTCCGTGGTGGCGATCTCACGCGACCAGTCGTAACTAAAGCCGAGCATCTTCAGCTGGCGGCGAAACGTGTCGATGTTGCGGCGGGTGCTCTCGGCCGGCGGAGTGCCCGTCCGGATCGCATGCTCCTCGGCAGGCAAGCCGAAGGCGTCGAAGCCCATCGGGTGCATCACACTCGTGCCCCGCATCCGCTCAAACCGCGACATGATGTCGGTCGCGGTGTATCCCTCAGGATGCCCCACGTGGAGCCCATCACCGCTTGGGTACGGGAACATGTCGAGGATGTATCGCTTCCGTTCCCCTGGCAGCCTGGGGGCTGCGAAGGTGTGGTTGGCCTCCCACCAGTCTTGCCATTTTGGTTCGATCCGTGAGGGGGTGTAACGAGGCATATGAATGGAGGGCCTGAGGAGCCGTGAGCGGAAGTGCGAACAACGGGAAACAACGGAAAACCGCTGCGATTCTACTGACGCAGGGGGGGGCACGGAACCCGCCTCGACGGTGGCCGCGGGAGGAGGGGCCGAATGGCCTTCCAATCGGATCGGTGGGGCAAAGCCTGCGAGCAGCCAGGGGCGGACTTCGTCCCCGTTTTGTCCCCACGCAGTCAGCGGGACACGTAAAATGCGAATGATCTGATCAGCATGTTTCGCGAACCGCGGGGGAATCGTGCCGTCTCTCCGCAATCGTGCGGTCTTCTGCCGGGGGAAGTGGCACACTTCTTTGACGGGCAGGGCGTGGGTGTCGCGCGTGCTCTCCACTAGCACTGAAGGATCGGTTGAATGCACACGACCAGCGACGCACGGCCCGCCTCGGATGAGTTTGTTGTTCCCATGGTGCTGCAGCGGAGGATGCTGCGGGCCTTGCGGTCGGCGGGGAAGCGGTTGAAGGTTGCAGATTCACTCGGCACGCGACTTTCCGGGAGCGACCTGCTGCTGCGGATCCTGGCGGCGAGGCGTGTCTTGGAACGCGAACTCGATCCATCGGAAAAGCGGGTGGGCGTTTTTCTGCCTCCAACCGCTGCGGCGGTGATCGTCAACGCGGCGCTCGCCCTCTCCGGCCGGGTGGCGGTCAACCTGAACTACACCGTCAGCCAGCCGATTCTCGACACCTGTATCCGACTCGCTGGGCTCAAGCATGTGATCTCGAGCCCAACGTTTCTCAAGAGGGTCGAACTCTCGGTCGGTGACACGCTGCTCGATGCCGCAATGCTCCGGCAGAAGCTGACCCTCGCCGACAAGGTGGCTGCGTTTGTGCAGGCAAAGGTGCTGCCGATGGGGATGCTCGAGTCGACGCTTGGGGTGGATGCCATTCAGCCGGACGACGTGCTGACGGTCATCTTTACGTCAGGATCGACCGGGGATCCCAAGGGTGTGGTGCTGTCGGTCAACAACGTGGGCAGCAACGTCCACGCGGTGGATCGCTTGGTGCACCTCTCGGCAGGGGATGTGGCGGTGGGCTCGCTCCCGTTCTTCCATTCCTATGGCTACATGGCCACGCTCTGGATACCTCTGGCGCTCGAGCCGGCATGTGTCTATCACGTCACGCCGCTCGACGCGCAGGCGATCGGCAATCTCGCGCGCGAGCACCACGCCACGATCTTGATGACCACGCCGACCTTTCTGCGAACCTACCTCCGTCGTACTCCCCCGGAAGATTTCTCGTCGCTTGAAGTGGTGTTTGCCTCGGCGGAGCGGCTCCCGGATGAGGTGCGGGATGCGTTTGAAAAGAAGTTTGGCGTGCGGCCGTGGGAGGCGTACGGGGCAACCGAACTTTCGCCCCTCGTGGCAGCCAATGTGCCACCCTCGCGGCACGTCCCAGGGCGACCGGTCGATGCACGTGAAGGGACAGTGGGCCGCCCCATTGCGGGCTGCCGGGCCAGGATCTCGCCGCGTGAGGCGAGCGAGCCTGTCGAAGAGTTGCCCGTTGGGCAGGAGGGCCTGCTGTGGATTCGAGGCCCCAACGTGATGCAGGGCTATCTCGACCGCCCTGATCTCACGGAGAAAGTCTTGCGCGACGGATGGTACTGCACGGGGGATGTGGCGAAGCTCGACACCGATGGCTTCATCACGATCACCGGCCGCGAGAGCCGCTTTTCCAAGATTGGTGGCGAGATGGTGCCGCACGTAACCGTCGAGGAAAAACTCAACGACGTGCTCGGAGCGACCGACGGCCAGTTGCTCGCGGTGGTGGCCGCTGTCCGCGACGTGAAGAAGGGCGAGCGGCTGGTCGTGCTGCATCTCCCCATGGACCACGCACCACGCGACATCTGCGGGCGACTCGCGGAGGCTGGTTTGCCAAATCTGTGGATTCCGTCTCCAGACAGTTTTGTGGAAATCGAAGAGATCCCCGCGCTTGGTTCTGGGAAGCTCGATCTCAAACGCATCACGACGATCGCGGCGGAGCGGTTTGGGGCGGAGGGAACTGCGTGAGCGATGTCGCTGAAGGTTCTACGCGGCTCGCGGTGCTCCTCGGTCGAGCCGATGACATGCGGGCGGTTGTGTATGTGAGGGTGCTCGACGGGCTGCCTGCGTCGGCCGATTCTCAGCCTCCTCGTGCGATCGCGGCGCTGACCGGCTCGCTGCGGGGGCCCCGGTGTTCGCTGGCGACCACCCTGGCCACCACGGCGCGTCTGCGTGAACTGCCGCCGTCTGGGGTGGCGGGCGACACGCTCCCCACCGGCGAAGCGGTGCTTGTGGAGCCCGGGTACTGGTCGCCGGAGTTGCCCAATCTGTATCAGCTGGACCTGCAGATCACCG
>JAPOIM010000034.1:0-241 GCA_029978905.1 Planctomycetota bacterium | reverse complement strand
GCCCCAGGCGCAGACACGGGCTGTGGGCGTTCGGCGGCTGGGGCACCGTGACGGCGCCTTTCGGCTCGAGGCACGACGGTACGTTCCGCGGGCTGTGGCCTGGCCGTGTGAGACGCATGAGGAGGCCTCGGCTGTCAGCGCCGCCCTCAGCGAAGCCCGTGCGTCTGCTGCAGCCCTGTGGGCAGGCCTTCCTTCCGCGGAGCGTTGCCAGGCTGCCGACGCGCACGGCGTGTTGCTCGTC
>JAPOIM010000033.1:27278-45293 GCA_029978905.1 Planctomycetota bacterium | reverse complement strand
CCTGCTACCGACCGGGCGCCTTCAATCTTGCGTCCGAGTTCGCGGTGGTTCGCAGCCTTGGTGACGCCCAAACAGTCTTGGTGACCATGGCAAAAGGGGATGGCAATGCCACCGGCACGGCGCTCGATGCGGCGATTCGGGAGTTTCTCGAAAAACTCCAACCCGCCATTGAGGAAGCCGAAGCGGGTGGTGGCGTGATCGCGATCGAGAACCACTCCGGTTCCCTGCTGAAGTCTCCGGAGTCGATCCACCGCTTTGCGAAACTCGTTCAGAGCGAGAAGGTGGGGCTCGCCCTGGCGCCGCACCATCTTCCGCAAGAGGGGCAGTTGCTCGCAGATTTGGCTGCTGAGGTTGGTGGCGTGCTCAAGTTTGTCTACGCCCAGCAGCTCGGCCACGGATCTTCGCAGAAGCTCCCCAAAGACGAGGAATTGCTGCAACTCCCAGGTCGGGGAGTCCTCGACTTTGGCCCACTGATGCGGCAGCTTGCCGAGATGAACTACGCCGGTCCCATTGAAATCTTCATGCACCCGGTCCCACGCGGTGTGCCCATCCTGCCCACGCTCAGTGAGATCACGGCTGCAGTCAACGCGTCACGAGCGTATCTGGACGGCCTGCTCTAGACGGTTACGACGCAATGCCTTGTAGGGTGCTGAGTTCGACTTCGGCGGCCTGGAGGGCAGCTTCTCGCTCGCCTACCGAGGCAGTTCGCTGGTCAACCACCGCCACCGCCTTCTCAACCTCGGCCGCGGCGGCCTGAAGTTGCGTGTCGACCTCGGCAATCATGGTCGTCGCGGTAGCAATCTCGGATTCACGGCTGGCCATTGACTGCCGCCGTTCCGCAATGCCCGCTTCCCAGGTTGATCGCTCGGCAACCATTGCCGCTAAGGCATCCTGCTGGGTCTTCAGCTGGGCTTGCTTCGCAGCGATTACGCCATTGATTGCGTCCCGGGCCGACTTGAGCTCGGCGTCGTCTGGCAACACCGCCAGCGCCTGGTCGATGCTCTGTCCAGACTGCTCAAGTGCCGCGGAGGCTTGGAGGGTCTTTTCGATGCTCCCCTCCGACGCCGTGATTTCGCCACTCCGCGTCTCCATGCGGGAGGCGAGGTCGGAGATTTCTTGCTGGGCCGAGGCGTTGGCTGCTTGCAGGGCCGCCACCTGCCCGCGGAGTTCACCGAGGCGCGTCTCGTGAGCCTGACGCGCCTGATCGGCTTCCTGGCGAGCTGCCTCAGCTTCTGCGAGTGCTATTTGGGCCTGCTCCAGCGACGACGCCGACGCTTCGAGGGCGGAAAGCTTCACGTCGTAGTTCGCTTGAAACGCAAACTGCTCATACCACCGTGCCAACTCCTCGGCCGCCTTCGCCGCGTCGTTCTTCGCCGATGTGAGGGCGAGTCCCAGCTGAGGAGACTGGGCACGAGTCTCGTTGAGTTTGGTCTCCGACTGCTGCCGCTGCATCTCTGTCGCGGAGAGCGCCGTCTTGGAAGCCTCAGCCTGGGTCGCGAGATCTCCCACCGTCTTCTCGGCGGCAGCGACTTCCGCGGCCTTCATTTCGGCCATGGCCCGGAGTTGATCTCGCTTGGCGGCAGCGTCAGCGTGGGCTGCCTTCGCGGCAACGCTCGCCTGCTCGGCGGCGGCCTTGGCAGCCTCGTCTTCGCCAGCTGCTGCCAGGGCAGCCTCCGCCTTCTCCACTTCGGACATTGTGGTCACGACAGCCGACTCCGCTTGCGCAAACTGCGTCAGCACCTCTGCATGCGATTTCCGTGCGTTCTCCAACCCGGCGGCCATCTGCTGCTGGGACACGGCGAGGTCGGCGAGCATCATCTCGAGTCGCTGTCGCTCGTTCGCCGATGCGTCGATGGCCGCAACGAGTTGCTCGATTGCCGCCGCATTGTTCACGACCGCCTGCTCGGCGGCGGCGAGTGTGGTCCGATTGCCAGCCATCGCCTGCTCGGCGGCGGCCACACGGTTTGCCAGCGGCAGCGGGTTTTGCTGAAGCGGTCCGGCCAACGTCCCGTCGGCCGTGTTCCAAACGCGAATCTCGCCCGTCCAATCGCCCGCGATCAGCCGATTGGTTTCGTCGCAGAACGACACCGCAAGTCCGACATCCGCGAAGGCGTCAAAGGCCCGCTCCTGGGCGCCTTCGGTGTTCCAGAGCTTGGCCACCTTGTCACGGCCGATTGAGACGATTCGGCCGTCCCGGGTGAACTCAATCGCCGAAACACCACCGCCGTGCGCTCCCCAGTTCTTGAGCAATCGGCCGTTCTCCAACTCGTAGAGCCGGATCTGCCCGTCCTCGCAGGCGGTCGCCAGCATGTTGGCATCTGCACGCCAGGCGACGCCGGTGACTGCCGCGGGATGGGCCTCGATTGTCATGTAGTCACGACCGCTGAGCGCCTCCCACACAAACACCCCGCCGCTGCGGTCGGCCGTCGCCAGCAACACACCGTCCGGGGAGTAGGCCATCGCCGTCACCCAGTCGGTGTGCTTGGTGTGCTCAAACCTCAGGTCCCCGGTTTCTGTGGAAAACACCCGCACAACCCGTTTGGGTCCACCCAGGGCCACAAGCCGTTGGTCGGGCGTCATGTCGGCGCTGAGCACCACGTCGAGTTCGTCACCCACCGTCTGCAGACGGCGACCGCTGCGCACATCCCAGAGGACCACCTTGCCGCTCGCGGCCCCGATGCCGCCGCCCGCCAACACCAGACCGCCGCCTCGGCTGAACCGCACGATGTGCGGGCGTCCTTCAGGGAACGGCAACACACCCCGCAGGGCGAGCGTGTTGGTGTCGTAGAGCAAAACCTGCCGCTGGCCAGCCACGGCGGCGAGCGGAGCCCAGGGGCTCGTGGCGATCGACGCACAGGCATCGAGGGAGGAGGTGTGGACGGTGGGCTCCAGCGGCAGGCGGGCAGGCTCGGGCACCACTGCCGGTCGTTCCATGGTCGACCCGGCCATGGCCACATTTGCCTTCTTCTTGGGCACCATGGCGGTGCTGCCCGCGTTTTCGAGGAGACCGCCATCGATCCACTTTCGCAGCACGTCCTGCTCAGCCTGGGGGATCGGCGGGCTATCGGGCGGCATGGTCGGCTCGGACTCATGCGTGACGACCTGAAAGAGATAGCTACCCGATGCGTCTCCTGGGGCGACCACATCGCCGGAGCCACCGCCCTGCATGATTCCCACAAAGCTCGTCACATCGAGCCCGGCGGTCTTCTTGTCGGCGTCATGGCACGAACCACATCGCTGCCGGAGGATCGGCAGGGCGTGGTCTTGGAACGTCGTTTTCGCGCCTTCTTCCTGAGCGAGCGCCGGCTGGGAGACTGCTGCGGCGAATGCAGCGGCAGTAACGGCGGCGATGGACACGTGAGAAACGACAGCTTTGAAAGTCATGGCAACAGCCCGATCGCACACGATCGGTCCCGTTGAAGTGGAAATCGGAGGGCTGAATGATTTAGTGGTTAAACACGAACTCGCGTGAGTTGAGGATCGCCCAGAACGCGTCCTCGAGTGTTTGCTGGGTGTTGTCACTCTCTGCGACGACGGCAGTGAGTTGCGACTGCTCCTTCTCGGTGGGATGCCGAGTGAGGGTTCGCATGTAGAGTTCGTCGATCACAAGCTCGGGCGACTGGCCAGACTCGAGCATCGACTTCACGACGCCACCACTGCTGATCTTTTCGTGCAGTGTGTCCCCGTTGAGGAGATGCAACGCCTGCGAAAGGTTTGGTTCCATCTTCACTTCGCACGAGCAGGCCGTTTCGCGGCTGGCACGCCCGAAGGTGGTGAGGAAGTAGGTGCTCGTATTGCCGTCCGCAATCTGCACGGCGCGTGCCCCCAGCGGCAGGCCACGGAACTTGTTCTTGGTGTCGGTGACTTCCGTCACCATGTCCAGCAGCACCTCTGCCCGCACCCGTCGCAGCACAGCCCGCGAGAAGTTTCGCTCGTCGGTTTCGTTGGTGGTGTTGGTGGTCGTCGAACGCTGGTAGGCATTGGAGTTGCAGATGTCTCGGACGAGCTTCTTGAAGTCGTACTTCGATTCCACAAACCCTGCCGATAGCGTGTCGAGCAACTCCTTGTTGACCGGTGGATTGCTCACACGCACGTCGTCGACGGGCTCGACAATGCCCTTTCCAAAGAAGTGGGCCCACACGATGTTGACGAGGTTTCGACCGAAATGCTCATTCGCTGGCGACGCGAGCCAAGCAGCCACCACCTCGCGGCGGTCCTTGCCTGCCACATCGGGCACATCGCCACCGAGGAACTTTGGCGTCACATCGCCACCGCCAACAGGATGGCGCACGCCGCCGGAACCAGAGTTAAAGACAATGGTTTCGCGCGGATCCTCTCCCGTTTTTCGCCCGATCTGGGAGAAGAAGTTGGCGAACCCGTAGTAGTCGTTCATGGTCCAGCGATCGAACGGGTGGTTGTGACACTGGGCACACTGGATTCGCATGCCCATAAACACCTGCGCGATGTTCTCAGCAGTCTTCAGCGTGTCTTGCTCGTGCTGGAAGTAGTTCGTGGCGGGGCTGGCGAAGGTGCCGCCACGGGCCGCAAGCAACTCCTGCGCGAGCTTGTCGATTGGTGTGTTCTGCTCGATCCGCTCCTGCAGCCAGCTGTAGTAGAGGAGCATCGCCTTGTAGTCGACGCGGTTGGCGACGGTGCGAATCATCAGCAGCTCCGACCACTTCATGACCCACATGTCGACAAACTCCTTCCGTTCGAGGAGTTGATCGATCAGGTTGGACCGTTTGTTGGGGTCTTCGCTGGCCACGAAGGAACGCAGTTCATCGCTCGTCGGCAAGACGCCGCAGATATCGATGCTCACCCGACGAATAAACTCTTCGTCGGTGCACAGCTCGGAAGGATTGATCCGCAACTTGCGAAGTTTGTTGTGGATCAGTTCGTCGACGACGTTGGCTGCCGGCGGATCCGCCCAGGTGAACTCCAGACCAGCCGGGAGCGTGATCGAGTGGATGCCCACGGTATGCGTGTCGAAGCGGGCCATGAGGAAGGCCTCGCCGCGGTTTTGGGCCGTCACAAAGCCATTCACGTCAATCGACGCGGAGTTGTCGTTGTTGCTGAGAAAGAGCGCCTGCGACGTGATGTCGCGGTCGGTACCGTCCGAGTAGATCGCCCGCACCGTCATCTGCTGGGTGGCCCCCATGCCGTCGAGCACGATTTCCGGCGGATAGACCTCCACCTTCTCCACCGTGGGCACTTCGGCGGGGTTGGGGTCGTCGACGGCTCCTTCCACGAGCCAGCGGCGGATCGTGTTGTAGTAGGCGTCGTCCCGCTGGATCTTGGCACCGCCTCCGTGGGGAACCGCGTTGGTGCCTTTGGTGAGCAGGAGGCTGTCATCGGGCAGAGCGAGATTGATCCGCCGGCCGCTGATTTCACGCGTCAGGCGTTGGTAGTCGCTCGCTGGATCGAAGCCAAACAGTGAAAGACGGAAGCCGTCCTTGCCTCGCGCCGCACCGTGACAGGCTCCGGAGTTGCACCCGTTCCGCATGAAAATCGGCATCACGTCGAGCCGAAAACTCAAATGGGGATCTTCGCTCGCTCGCTCCACGTGCACCGGCAGCGAGAGTGTTTCACCTCCGGCCGAGATCTGGAGCGTCGTGTCGCCGTCGGCGACCGGAAAGAGCGTGGCCCCTTCAATCCGCACCAGGGAGGGATCCGCAACTGTCAGCGCGGCCTGCGAAGTGAGGTCGCGCGTGATGCCACTCGCCTCCACCAACTGCACGACGATCGACTGACGGTCCTGGAGCGTTGAGAGATGCACCGTGGGGGGATAGGCGTGCACCCCGGGGCTGGCACCCTCGGCAGTGGCCGACAGAACGGCAAGCGGCAGGAGGGCCGCAACCGCGCTGCAGAGGCGTCCCCAGAAAGCGTGAGCAGGCCGTGCCTGTGTGTGGCGATCCATCATCTCGGCTCCCGTGAATGATGTTGAAGTATGCGACATGAATCGCTTCTCCCCAGGATGCGTCCTGCGTAATGTGTGCCGCGTGCGGCGATAGTAGGCGTGGCGAAGTCGGTATAACCCGCACAACGCGTCGCGTCGTGCGGGCGGTGCGTGGTGGAATCAGTTTGAGGCGGACGTTTGCGCCTGGAGGCGAAGCTTCTCAAGCCGAGTCAGTGGCTTCTCGGCAGGCTTTTCTGCGGCGGGTTCGGCAGCCGCCACGGGCGCTGCTGGAGCGTCGGGCGCGGGCTCCGCGATCTGCAACTCCGTGCTTCCGCCTGACATCTTGGAGGGCTCTCCCTGAACCGGCGTGACAAGCTCCACGAAGACGGACTTGTGGTTTCCGGCAGGGCTCTTGTCGGTGGTCGCCACCTCAAAAATCAGCTCGGTGGTTTCTTTGGTGAATGTCAGTTCTGGAGCAGTGGTTTCCGGCGGCAGTCCAAGCAGCCGTGCGGTCGCCTCACCCTCAAAAGGCCTGGCCTGCTCGAGGGTGCAGACAATCTGTGTCTTCTCCCCTTGTTCGCAGGAGGCCCGCGCGAGAGACGCATTGGTGAACGCGGAGGCGACTTCGAGCGTAGCCATCGGTGAGGCCACCCAGGCAGTGCCACCTACATCGATCGCTGCAATGGCATACACCGGCCACTCACCAGTTGCCGCCTTGTCGTTCGCGCTGAGCTGATACACGACCTCGGTTTGGTCCGGCTCAATCCGCATCGAGGGATTCGCCCCAACCCCGGCAGGCCGGAAGGGAAACTCGATGGTCACCGGGCCGGTAAAGCCTTCGCCGCGGGTCACTTTCACCTTCAAGTCCAGCGTGCCCTTCTGAAGCAGCGGGGCCTTTGGCTGGACGATCTCCACCTGCACTGGGACTTCTTCAACCACCGCGAAGGCAAGCTTGTCGACGCGGCCTGAGTAGTGCACGGCGTTGTTGGGCTGACCCAGCACGAAATCGGCGCGGTTCTCGAAAATACCACGGATGCCATTGGTCCCTTCGGGGTCTTCGGCCGTGACCTGCCGGGCTTCAAATTGCACGAGTTTGCCGCCAAGCGGCGCATCGGCTGCGGCCTCGAACACCACGGGGATCTGCCCTTGCCCATCCTTCATGATCGGGGCGTTCATCGTGATCCCCGCGGGCAGCTGGCTATCGTCAAGCTTGAGGTCGCCTCCAAAGTTGCGACGCGACGCGTTGATGAGCACGGCGTAGCGGTTGCCCCGAGGCACGAAAATCGTCTGCCGCGTTTGCGAGTAGCGGTCGATCCGTGGAATCGACAGACGCAGCGACGCCTCCGGTGGCAGCATCTCCACGCGGTAGACAAAGTCTGGACTTCCTCGATCCAGGTGGTCCTTTACACGCAGGATGTATTCGCCGTCCTCTGGCACATCAAAACGGAAGGAGGAGTCGGGGCCTCGGGCGTCGTCGTTGCCAGCGAGCTGGGCGCCGTCGAGTTTGTGCACAGTGACCACGGAGTCGAGGCCAGACCGCAGTCGGCGGGCGTGGCAGGTGACGTCGAGCCGCTGCCCCTTGGTCGCACCGAAGCGGAAGTGGTCCACATCCCCGGGCTCTCCAATCACACCGTTGAATGCCATGGCCACATCGCCAGAAGTTGCCTGAGCGATGTCGTTGTTCGGTTCGGCTTCCAACGCGTTGCCGAGGGGTGAAATGCGAAAGGGCAGTGTGGCCGGGCAGGTGCCGCCGTCGTCGCTGGCCACCAGCAGCATCTCGTCTCCATCGGAGCCGACACCCACCGACGCGACGTCGATCTCACGCTCAAACGGCCCCTTGGCGTCGCCGATAAAGGTGACCGTCATCTTCTCCCCCGCCTTGCCACCGGCTGGGTAGACCGCCACGGGCCGCGGAAAGCTGCCCACGTGAAGCCGGTACCGCGAGTTGCCGTCGCCCGCATACGACGACTCACGCACCTGGACGTAGTACGTCCCGTCTTCAGGGGCGAGCACGCTCATCACGCCATCCTGGAGCACCGCAGGCGAATCGTCGGCAGCAGCCAACTGAAACTTGTTGGCGTCGACGATCGAGATGTGTGGGTCGAAGCGATAACTGCCGAGCCGCAGCGCTTCAATCTCCACGCTGATCCGGTCCCCCTTCTTGGCGTTGACCGCGTAGATGTCGAGGTCTTCACTTTCCACCACACCATGAACCGTCACATTCGGCTCGAGGGCCTGGGCTTCTTCCATCAGCCCGTTGGGCTCGGCCTCGTCCACGATCGGGAGCAGCCCCACCCAAAACGAGCGGTATTCCGTGATCCCGGACTTCGCGCGAACCTGCACCATGTGCTCCCCAAGCGTGCATGCCTCGGGGATATGAATCACCGCTTTGAAGGAGTTTGCATCGACCGGTTCGATCGATTTCACCTCGAACCCATCGCTGCTATGGAAGAAGATTTCCTCCGCATCCCCCAGCCGCTCCCCACTGAAGGTCAACTCGCGGTCACCACCACGCTGCACGCCTCGCGGCAGGATGATCGAAAGCTTTGGAAACGCGGCTTCCACTGGGATGACGCTGGTCGCCATCCAGAGGGTCAGAAAAGCCACGACAGCCGAGCGCGAAGACCGCGCAGCACGAGCGAGAAGGGGCATGAGGAACCTCCTGCGAAACTCCGCCTGCGGTGAGCAGGCACGCGAAAACGGTTGGAAGTGCCGTCTCACCTCGTTGATCGAAGCGAGTTGCGGCTCGGCAGGTGAGCCCTGCCAAGCCACGGCACACGGTCAGCTGTCGCTGTGGGAATGAAACGTTTGGTGGGCCTCGAACTCCATGCTCAGACGATGAGTTGGTTGAGCACTTTGCCGCCGTCGACAATCTCGATGGGGCGGTCGCCCGGGGCCATCAACTCTTTGCGAGCATTGATGCCGAGCCGGTCGTAGATCGTGGTGGCCCAATCCTCGATGGTCAGAGGATCGTCTTCGGGCTCGCTGGCGGTCGCGTTGCTCGAACCGTGGACAATGCCACGCTTGATGCCACCACCCGCCATCACCACGCTAAACACCTTTGGCCAGTGGTCGCGGCCCGCGGTGCCATTGATCTTGGGTGTGCGACCAAACTCGGTGCCAACGCACACGAGGGTCGAGTCAAGCAAGCCGCGCTCGTCAAGATCGCGGATAAGGGCCGCGAAGCCCTGGTCGAAGGCAGGCAGTTGTCGCTGCATGTTGGCCTGAATGTTGTCGTGATGATCCCAACCACCGTAGGTCAGGGTCACAAACCGCACGCCCGCCTCAACGAGCCGGCGAGCCATCAGCATCCGCATGCCAGCCTGGTTCTTTCCGTAGCGATCCTTCATTTCGTCTGACTCTTTGTTGATGTCAAACGCTTCCTGGGCCTTCTGGGAACTGATCAGGCTGTAGGCCCGCTCATAGAAGGTGTCGAGCGCGTCGAGTGAATCACTCGACTCAGTTGCCCGGAAATGGTCGTTAACGATGTCGAGCATCGTGCGCCGCTTATCGAAGCGGGCGGCGTCGATCCCGTTGGGGAGGTTCAGGTCGCGAACCTTGAAGCCGCCTTGGGCTGGATCGGAACCGAGGCTAAAGGCCGAGTAAGCGGAGGAGAGATAGCCGGAGCCCGCAAACTCATTTGGCTGATTCGGGATGCAGACGTACGGGGGCAGGCTCTCGCGAGGGCCAAACTCGTGCGAAATCACCGAACCAAAACTCGGGTACTGCAGCGCCGGACTGGGCTTGTAGCCGGTGAACATGTTGTGCGTGCCACGTTCGTGGGCCGCTTCACCATGCGTCATCGAGCGGCACACCGCGATCTTGTCGGCGATCTGAGCGGTCTGGGGCAGGTACTGGCCGAAGCGAACCCCGGGAACATTCGTGTCGATGCTTGCCAGCGGGCCCCGGTACTCAACAGGAGCGAAAGGCTTCGGATCAAAAGTCTCCTGATGGGCCATCCCACCCGGCAGGTAGATGTAGATCACCGACTTGGCCACGCCCTCTCTGTTCGTGCCCTCATCAGCCTGCGCCTGCTTCAGACGGAAGTAGTCACCGAGAGAAAGACCGAGCCCGCCGAGAGCCCCAACCGTGAGGAATCCTCGCCTGCCCCAATCAGCTCGAAGGTTTGACATCGTGAACGACTCTCCGGAGATGGATTCGCGTCTAAAAGTGTTGATCGAACGACCGTGAGATCCGAAACTGTCGACAGAGTTTAGCACCTCAGGCCTCGTATCGACAAATGCCAGTGGCAGGCTGCATTGCTGGAAAAATGCGCAAGCCGTTGGGATTTCGCGGGTTGTGCCGGCACGCATGCCCTTCTCGAGTGGGCCGTCGTTGCCGGCTGGGCGGGGACGAAGCCGTCTGGCTACACTCGAAAAACAGCTGCACGGCCGAGGGGGGCCACCGCCGCATGCGCAAAACTCATCCCACGATCGGCGATAGTCCCGGGGCAAGACGCGGCTTGCTTCACCCGTTGTTGGCTCGACGCGAGGCTCTCCAGGCGGGCGCGATCGGCCTGTTGGGGTTAGGGATCAATCACCTCTCCGGCCTCCGGCAGCTCTGTGCCGCTGAGCCTGGCACAGGCGCGCCCATGCCAACCGCCAAGAATTGCATCTTCATCTTCCTCTCGGGCGGCCTCGCCCAACACGAGAGTTTTGACATGAAGCCGCAGGCCAGCGACGACGTGCGTGGTGAGTTTCAGCCGATTTCCACGGCCACCCCGGGGCTGCAGATCTGTGAGCACCTTCCCTTGCTTGCGAGCCGCAGCGAGCAGTGGGCCCTCTGCCGCTCGCTGACGCACAGTTCCAATGAACACTCAGCCGGCCACCACATCATGCTCACGGGCAGGTCGGATCTCCCGCGAGGGTTTCAACCAAACGCCCCATCACGCACCGACGCCCCCTCGATTACGGCGATCGCCGGCCGGGCGCTTGCGGAAGCGGGCCTCCGGGCCGCGACCAATCTGCCACCAGCGGCCGTGCTTCCGGAACTGCTGGTCCACAACTCGGGCCGCGTGATTCCCGGACAGCACGCCGGCGAGATGGGCCCCGCCTTCGATCCTTGGATGGTGGCCGCGTCCCCCTTTGCCGCGAAATCCTACGGCGCGTATCCCACCTACAGTTTTGATCACCAGCAGCGAGGTGATCCCGACGAGCGGGTGTTTCAGGCTCCGCAACTGAGCGTGCCACATGGGCTCGGCATGCGTGAGCTTGGTGGTCGGCTGGAACTGCTCCGCACCCTCGAGCATCAGCGCCGACAACTCGACAACTTCGCCCAGACGCAGGAGTTTGATCGTCATCGGCAGACGGCGGTCGATCTTCTGGCTGACGCTTCGGTGCATCGAGCGCTCAACGTGACCGAAGCAGATGCGGCCACGCTCGATCGCTACGGCCGCAACGCTTTCGGATGGTCGCTGCTGATGGCGCGGCGATTGGTATCCGCGGGCGTTCGCCTCGTGCAGGTCAATCTCGGCAATGACGAAACGTGGGACACCCACGGCAATGCCTTTCCTCACTTAAAAGACAAACTCCTTCCCCCTACCGATCGCGCCGTGTCGGCGCTCCTTGATGACCTTGCCGCCACGGGCGAGTTGGACGAAACGCTCGTGGTGATGGCGAGTGAGTTTGGCCGCACACCAAAGATCACGTTGCTGGAGAAGCACTACCCGTTGCCAGGGCGGGACCACTGGGGGGCTGTGCAGTCTGTCTGGTTTGCGGGTGGCGGGGTCCGGGGCGGAAATGTGATCGGCTCGTCCGACAGCCAAGGGGCCTATCCGCTCGACCAGCCCGTCACGCCTGAAAACTTCGCGGCCACTATCTACTCCGCCCTCGGGATTCCTGCGACTGCCGTCTGGAGAGATGCGGAAAATCGACCGCATCAGATTTACCACGGCCAACCGATCGACGGCCTCATCTGAGTCACTGCCATGCTGTCTTGCCTGCCCTCATTCGCTTCGCATCGTCTGCCCCAGAGAGGCCCCGCGCCATGGCGGCCGCATCAGTCCTTCACTGTGATGGCGATTGCTGTCTTGGCGGCCGCCACGATGGCCACTCCCGCTGCGGCCCAGGTGGTGTCGGACGTGACGCCCCGCACGGCTGCGGCAGGCACGACCACGCAGGTGGTGGTGACAGGCACTGACCTTGCTGGTGGCCTGAGGGCGGCGGTGAGTCAGGGCAGTGTGACAGTCGACGAGGTGGCGGCGGAGAAGGCCGTGCTCACCCTCACCCTGCCCGCAGACGCCGGGGGAAGCCTGGGGCTTTGGCTTTGTACCGCCGCAGGCCCGGTCGACCCGCTGGCGCTTGTGATCGATTCACTCCCGCACGCCGCCGACAATGGTGCGAATCACACCCCAGACTCCGCTCAACTCCTGTCGACTCCGTGCTGCGTGGATGGTGTTGCGGATGGCCCGGAGGCCGACTGGTATCGCTTTCACGCGGCCGCCGGAGCGCGACTGGCACTGGAGGTGCAGACGCAGGTACTCGGATCGGCGATGGATCCCGTGATCGTGCTCCACGACGCCCGCGGCAGGCAGCTCGCGGTTGCCGACGACTCGGCCGTGGGCCCGGAGTGTCAGCTTGAGCACGTGTTCCAAGAGGAAGGTGACTACCTCCTCGAAGTCCGCGAGAGCCGGCATGCCGCTGGTGGCCGCTACCACCTTCGGCTTGGCGACTTTCCAGTCGAGGTGACCTGCCATCCGCTCGCCATGGAGCGTGGCACGGTCGCTCGCGTGGCGTTTTCTTCTGCGCCCTCTGGCACGGCGATCGCCGAGGCCGCGACGCTCGACACCGTGGAGTATGCGGTGCCCGCCGAGGAACTCCAGGCGCACGTGTGGGTCGGCCTTCCGAGCCAGGCATTGCTCGGCAGTCGGCTGCTGGTGAGCGACGTGCGTGAACTTCGCGAAGAGGAGGCTGCTGGCGAACTGGCTGGGCCTGTTGGCATCAGTGGCCGCTTGGGCGTTGCCGGTGAAGTCGACACCTACACCATCCTTGCCAAAGCGGGCGAACCCCTTCGCATCCGCTCACACACCCGCAGCCTGAATCTTCCCACGCTCGCAGAGATGCGACTCGTGGCCGCCGATGGCAGCACGATCGCGGCGACCACCCCAACAGAAAGCGACGAGTGGAACCTTGAGGCCACGCTTCCGGCCGACGGTCAGGTCCAGCTGAAGGTGAAAGACCTCCTCGGCCGAGGTGGGCATGGGTTTGGGTATCACCTGGAGATTTCACAAGGGCCAGGGTTTGTGGTGTCGCTTGCGGGAGACGCCACCACCCGCAAGGCATTTGTCGTCGAGCCCGCAGCAGGGGCTGCGTTCATCGCGCTTGCGATCGCCCGTCAAGGCTACGACGGACCGATTGAACTTTCCCTCGCGCCTCCTGTGGCTGGTTTGGAACTGCTCGAAGCGACCATTCCTGCAGGTGCGAAAGAGCATCGCGTGCTGGTGAAGGCGAGCGATGCGTGGGACTCAGCTTCTCTGGCAATCGTGCGGCTCTCGGCTCACGCGGCTGAGAGCGCTGGGCCTGCGGTGGCTGTGGGGAGCCTTAGCCTCGAGCGAGCCCGTGAGCCGCGTGTCCCCTTCCCTGCGCCATGGCGTGATGGCGCGCTGGCGACAGGTGGCGCGGCGCCTTCGGAGGCTTTCTTTGCATTCGACGTGCCCGCGGCCGTCACATTCGCGCGTTCGGCCAAAGGGCACCCCGTGGGCCTTACGCTCAAGCGGCTTGTGGAGGGCTTCCAAGGCAACGTCACTCTCCTGGGGCACACGCTCCCTTCGGGTTGGTCGCTCGCCACCCAGGTTGAGAAAGAAAGCTACGCCACCACATTCACCCGTCCAGATGCCCAAGGCGAACCGGAGCAGCTGACGCTCGTGGCCTACGCCGAGCATGGCGGTCGTGGACGGCTGGCATCGCTCGATCTGCCGCTGAGTTGGATCGATCCTGTGACGGTCACGCCGGCCGCGAGCGGGGCGTGGGTTGCTGGTCGGGAAAACGCCCTCGCCTTCGTGATCACCCGCAGCGGCGACGACCCACAGCCGGTCACGCTCACTCTCTCCGGCCTCCCCGAGGGCTCGCCTGTGCCCGAGCCTGTGACGGTTCCGGCGGGCGAACGGGAAGCACGCATGACCGTGATGCTGCCGGCGTCAGCCACGACCGACTCGCTCGCGCTTGGCTACGAGGCGACGAGTCAGTTTCATGGTCACCCCGTCACGGTGCAGGGCAGCGTGCCGACGCCACGGATCATTCCCGCGCCCCAGCGGATCGAGGTCTTCCCCCCGACGATTGAGCTTGCCAGTCGCTCCGAGGTGCAGCACCTCGTGGTCACGGGCTACGACCACGATGGTCAGGTCCGTGATTGGACGCACGACGTGACCATCCAGTCTGGCAACCCCGAAGTCGTGGTGGTTGCAGGTGCCCAGGTGCGAGGTGTTCGCGATGGCCAGGCCGACGTGGTGGTGACGGTCGGCGATATACGCCAGACGGTACCTGTTTCGGTTTCGGGTAGTGCGGCGGATCGTCCGGTGTCGTTTGAAAGCGAAGTCCTCGTCGCCCTCTCCAAGCAGGGCTGCAGTTCGGGTGCCTGCCACGGCTCCCCGAGCGGCAAGGGGCTTTTTCGCCTGTCGCTGCGGGGCTTCGACGCCAAGATCGATGAGTTGACGCTGATTCGCGAAGACTACGGGCGACGCCTGAATACGTTTGAGCCCGAAGCGAGCCTGCTCCTCGCGAAGCCGTTGATGCAGGTCAGCCATGGCGGTGGCAAACAACTCCACCATGACGATGCGGCCTACCGCGTGCTGCGGCGATGGATCGCTGAAGGTGGGCAGCCGGATCCTGACGGGGCGCCGCGGTGCGTCGAGATTGACCTTTTCCCAGATAGCAAGCGGGTGATGGCCCTCACCGGCGGCGGGCAGCAGCTTTCGGTCACTGCCCGCTTTGCCGACGGCACCTCGCGGGATGTCACCGAACTTGCCGCGTACGAGAGCTCCAACACATCCGTGGCCACGATCGATGCTGGTGGATGGGTGACGCCCCATGAGCGCGGAGAAACGGTCGTGCTCGCCCGTTTTCTCGAACACATCGTGTCGGTGCCGCTGACCTTCCTCGACCCCGATCCCACGTTCGCCTGGGAGGCCCCAGCCTCGCAGAACATGATCGATGATCTGGTCGACGAGAAACTTCGTCTCCTCCAGCACAATCCGTCGGAGGTGTGCAGCGATGATGAGTTTCTCAGACGCGTCTTCTTGGACGTGATTGGGTTGCTGCCCACCGTCGACGAGACGCAGGCGTTTCTCGCCGATCCGTCTCCCAAGAAGCGGGAGGAGATGATTGACGCGCTGCTCGCGCGGGATGCCTACGCGTCGTATCAGGCGCTGAAATGGGGAGACATCTTGAGGATGACCGCCAAGGCAGTCGGCGATGACGGTGTCTACAAGTATCACCGTTGGGTCGAGGATGCGTTCCGCACCAACATGCCTTACGACACCTTCGCCCGCGAGATCCTCGCGGCCGAGGGGAGCACGCTGGGGAATCCTCCGGCCAACTTCTATCGCGCGGCCGCGACCGCGACCGACTGCGTCGAGACCGTCTCACAGGTGTTTCTCGGCGCGAGACTGCAGTGCGCGAAGTGCCACAACCATCCCTTTGAGAAATGGACGCAAGACAACTACTACGGTCTTGCGGCATTCTTCGATCCTGTCCAGCGACGCGTCACGCAGCGGCCGGGTGAGATGTTTATCTACACGGCCGCGGGCAGTGGTGTGGTCCAGCCGAGGACTGGCGAACGGATGAAGCCATGGCTTCCCGGCGAAGGGAACCTCGAACTGGCCGCCAACGAGGACGGCCGCGACCGCCTCGTTGACTGGCTCGTGAATCCCGCCAACCCCTTCTTTGCCAGGATTGAAGCCAACCGCATCTGGAGTGGCTGCTTCGCCCGGGGAATCGTCGAGCCCATCGACGACTTCCGCGATTCCAATCCGCCCGCCAACGGTCCGCTGCTCGATGCCCTCACCCAGGCGTTTATCGAGAGTGGCTACGACCGCAAGGCACTGTTGCGGCTGATCCTCACCAGCCGCACGTACCAAGCGAGCGTCCGCACGACGGACACCAACCAGAGCGACACCCGCTGCTTCTCACATCAGATGCCGCGGCTCCTCGCGGCCGAACAACTCCTCGACGCGATCGGACAGGTCACGGGCGTTGCCGACACGTTTGCAGGCCAGCCTGCATCGACCAAAGCGACCCAGTTGCCCGCTCCCGACTTGGCAGACGTTCCGTTCCTGGAGATTTTCGGCCAGCCGCAGCGGAGCACGGTGTGCGCCTGCGAACGCTCGGGCGACTCGAATCTGGGGATGGCAATCGCGATGTTCAACGGCGAGACGATGCACGCCAAACTCGCGGATGAGTCCAACCGCTTTCGCCGAGGGCTCGCCGAGGGCAAAAGCGTTGTGGAGCTGATTGACGAGCTCTACCTGGCAGCCCTGTGTCGACTTCCGGACGAGACCGAACGTCACGCGGCAACCACCCACGTGGCTACGCGGGAGTCGCCGGCCGACGGGCTTGAAGACGTCTGCTGGGCCCTGCTCAACACCGATGAGTTTCTCTTCCAACACTGATCACTCAGCGACGCACCTCATGCCTGCCCTCCCTTATTCCTGTTCCTCGTTGTGGCAACGCGGCGGCCTGGTGCTGCTCGTGCTTCTTGCTTTTAGCACCGTTGCGGCCGACGAGCCTGCGGCGGTGAGTTTTTCGCGAGAGGTCGCGCCGCTGCTTCGCGAGCATTGCCTTGCCTGCCACAATCCGAGGAAGGCCGAAGGCGGTTACCGCGTCGACACCTTTGCCACGCTGGCTGCCGCCGGTGATTCGGGCCTTCCGCCGCTGACCGCGGAGGGGGATGACGTCGTCGAACTGGTTCGACGGATCACCGCCGCGGATGCCTCTGAGCGGATGCCCGCCGAGACATCGCCGCTCGACCCGTCCGTGGTGGACGTGTTCACCCGGTGGGTGGCCGCCGGGGCAGCGTTTGACGGTGCCGATCCCGCGATGAGTTTGAGTCAGGTGATTCCGCCGCCGGAGTATCCGGCAGCTCCGGCAACCTATCCCTCGTTCCTGCCGGTCACCGCGCTGGCATTCTCGGCGGATGGCTCGCTTCTGTATTCGTCTGGCTATCACGAAGTGCTGGGATGGACGCTCGATGGCACGCTTGCGACGCGAATCGGCAACCTCGGCCAGCGGATCACAGCGATCGCCGCGAGCCCTGATGGCACGAGGCTGGCCGTGGCGTGTGGAGAACCGGGGCAGTCGGGCGAGGTGCGGATCGTGGAAGTGAGCGGCGAGTCGGCCGGCCGCGTGGTGCTGGTGCCCGTGCGGAGCGACGACATCGTGCTCGACCTGGTGTTTCGACCGGATGGGACCCAGCTCGCCACAGCCGCCGCCGACAAAACGATCCGTATCCTCGATGCCGCCAGCGGAGAAGTGGTGCGGACGTTCCAGAGCCACGCCGAGCAGGTCACCAGCCTGAGTTACAGCGGTGACGGCTCCAGGCTCGCCTCCTCCAGCCGCGATGGCTCCGCGAAAGTCTTTGAAGCCGACAGTGGGCAGCTGCTTGTGAGCTACCAGGGGCACGGAAGCCCGGTCCGCGGCGTCGCACTTCTCGCCGATGGCGAGCAGGCGTTCTCCGCGGGCGACGACAAGCGGGTGCATCGCTGGAACGTGGCTGACGCCAAAAAACTCGCTGAGGTGCCCCTCGGTGGTGAAGCCTTCCGCCTTGCGCTCGCGGGCGACGGCGTGTGGGTGCCTTCAGCGGACGGCCACCTTCGCCGGGTCAACGTGAGCGACAGCGCGGTTGCCGCCGATCTCGTCGGCCACAACGACTGGGTGCTCGCGGTCGCCGTCAGTCGAGATGGCGCGGTGGCGGCGAGCGGCAGCCACGACGGGGAAATCCGCCTCTGGAACACTGCCGACGGCAGCCTTAAGGCCAGCTGGCCTGCCCGCCCGTGACGACTTGTTTTAAAAGAGCGCCGTGATCGGCTCTCCTTCAGAGAGCAGCTGATACGGTCGGCCTTGGGCGTCACGTGCTTCGAGATGCATGGTGCCGGTCGCGTGATACACCGTCTTGGTGATGTCGGCGGG
>JAPOIM010000033.1:0-27268 GCA_029978905.1 Planctomycetota bacterium | reverse complement strand
ACGCTGATTCCTTTGGCGGGGATAAACGACGACGGGTACTTTGGGGACGCCGCCGGGAACTGGCTGCGTTTAGAGCGGAACGCGCGCATCACGTTCGAGACGCGCGGCGCGGAGGATAAGTCGTTCGCGCGCGAGGTGCTTGATTTTGACGGAGAGGCGTTAGCGGCTGGTCTGCCGGGTATTCACCGAAGCGATCGCTCGCCCCGTAGGTCTGCCCCCCTTGAATACCACCCCCCGCGAGCAGCACGCTCAGGCAGTGCGTCCAGTGGTCGCGGCCCGCGCCGGTTTCGCCGCCGCTGCGGGGATCGCCAATCTTTGGCTTGCGCCCCATCTCGCTGTTGACCACGAGCAACGTTTCGTCGAGAAGCCCACGCGTGTGAAGGTCTTCCACGAGTGCAGAGAAGCAGCGGTCAAACTCCGGCAGCAGGTAGTCCTTGAGACAGTTGAAGTTGTTGCCGTGAGTATCCCAGCCGCCGGCGCTCTTGCAGGCGTCTTTGATCTTTTCGTTCTCTTTCCAAAAGACCGTCACAAACGGGATGCCTGCCTCCACCAGCCGGCGGGCGAGCAGCAGGCTCATGCCGTTGACCGTTTGCCCGTACCGCTCCCGCACGCCCTCCGGTTCCCGGCTGAGGTCAAAGGCTTCGGTCGAGCCCGAGGCCAGCAGCAAGTCGAGGGTCCGCTGCTGCTGCCGCTTCCAGATTTCCACATCAGCCGACGCGTCGAACGTCCGCCGGGCGCCGTCGAGCTCGTCGAGCAACCGCTGCCGCGCGAGCAACTCGTCTTTGGTGAACGCATCGGAGAGGGAGAGCGAAGGAGCCTGAAACCGTAGCGGCTCTTCCACGGAGCCATGCAGGTAGAGCGGATCAAACTCCACCCCCAACCGGGCGGCAAACTGCCCGGGCCGGGTGTACGGCTTCTTGCTGGGCATGTGCGGCAGGGTGATCGCGTTTGGGAGCGGTCCTGTCTGGGGCCGTTGGGCGCCGACCACCGAGCCCATGAAGGGCCAGTCGTCGGGCTGTGGGGTGCGGTCATTGCCGAGTGTGCGAAAGGTCACATCAGGCACATGCCCGGTGAGGTTGTAGTAGTAGCCAGCGTGGTGATCATTGGTGTTAACCGTGCCGCCGACGGAGTTGACCACGGCCAGGTGGTGCGCTTGCTTGGAAAGCAGTGGCAGATGCTCGCAAAGCCGCACTCCGGGCGCACTTGTGCCAATCGGTGCAAACGGCCCTCGATACTCCGAGGGTGCGTCGGGCTTCATGTCCCATGTGTCGAGGTGCGACGCGCCACCGCAGAGAAAGAAGAGGATCACCGATTTGGCTTTGCCCCCGCCTGCCACCAGAGGCGACGGAGCCCCGGCGACCGGCCGCCCAAAGGTCAGGCCGGCAAAGCCTGCAGCCGACGCCACGAGCAGTTCACGACGACTCTGCATCAACAGTTTGTGCCAGTGCGTGCTCTGCATCGGTCAACCTCCGCCGCCGGCGGCTGCGTGTTTCATCCCCGAACCACAATGGCATCATATTCCAGGGCCGCCCACAGCTCCAAGCTGCGAAACCACGACGAGCACCCCGCTACTGGGGAGCGACGGAACTCTTCACGCCGAGCACGGCTGCGAGTTCCAGCAGGATCCGTTCAACCGGGCTGAGGGTGGCCCGCTGCGCGAGCACCGTTCTCGCGAGGTCCGGATAGTCGGTGATCACGCCATCCACGCCGCGGCCGATCATCTGGGAAATCGAGACCGCGTCGTTCGTCGTCCACACGTACACCTGTTTCCCCGCGCGGTGCACGCGATCGACAAACCCGCGGCCGGCAAACCGGGCGTTGACCGCCAGAAAGTCCGCTTCCAACTTGCTCGGATCGCCCACGGCAACCGACATCAACAGACCTACCTTCCAGCCGGGTCGCAGCGACTTCATGCGTTTGACCACCGCAGGCTTGAGCGACATCAGGATCACCTCCTGCTGCATGCTGCAGTCCTCAACAATCTTTGCCACCCGCTCCTCAAGCCGCTGGCCGTGGCCATAGTCCTTCAGTTCGATGTTCACCCCCACCTTGCCGCGGCATCTCTCAAGCACCTGCGTGAGGGTCGGCACCCGTTCGCCGGTGAAGGAGGAATCAAACCGCTTCCCAACGTCCACGGCTTCCATATCAGCGAGCGTGGCATCCCACACCTTGAGGTTGACCCCAGCGAGTTTCATGAAGTCGCTGTCGTGCACGACGACCACTTCGCCGTCGGAGGTTTCTTGCACGTCCACTTCCACCCAGTCGGCGTTGCTCTCGATTGCCCGGTCAATCGCGGCCAGGGTGTTTTCCGGTGCGAGCCCCCCTGCCCCGCGATGCCCCATGACCGCAACGTCATCTTCAAACCGCACCTGCCGAGCCGCGACGGCCCCCACACCTGCTACCAGAAGACATCCGACGCTGAGGAGTGCTACGACACGCCGCCGGGTGAGGCTCGCGCCGAGAGACACTCCCTCCGGGCCGGACGCTGGCAAGGCCGCCGTTGCCTGCAGGGATTCCACGGGTGAGAGGCGACGGTACGTTTCGGCGAGCATGGCCGCGAAGCTGGTGGTCGCAAACAGGTTCACAGCAAGTCCTGCGGCGAACCAGACCACTAGGGTGGCACCGATCGCCGCGACAAGCCTCGGCAGACCTCCTACCGTGAGCGGTACGAGCTGGCGGGCGACAAACACCACGGCGGAGGTGGTGCACGAACTCGCGAGCACGCTGGCGAGCGCCCAGGCGACGATCAGTGCCACGACGAGCCGGCGGCTTCCTGCCACACGCCGTCGACTTTCTGCAAGCGCCTCGCGGGCCCCATGGGCTTCAAAGATCACGAGCGGTAGGGCAAGCGACCAGCCTGAGGCGAGCCAGGCGAGCACCCCTCCCAGCAGCGCGATGAGCCCCACGCCGCACCACACCGCCATCTGAAAGATTGGTGGCCTCTCGGCGAGGTAGTAGTTGATGTCGTACTCACCGAGCGTGGCCCAGGCGATGACGCCCGCCGCGATGAGAAAGGGTGCGATCACGACGGCGGTGAATGCCACAAACAAGCCCGTCAACGTCACGATCTTCTGGATCCGCGTGGTCGCCCAGCCGATCGCCGCTCCCATGCTGAGGCGACCACCGTGTGGCGACATCAGCAGCACGAGCAGCGTGGCCTGTTCCAGCGCCACGATCCCAATCGACACAGCGCCAAACGCCACCAGCACCGCCCAGCCGAGCGGTTTGGCAAAAAAGAAAACAATGTCGGCATCGGCAAGCGTGCCACTGCCCGACGCCCAGAGGCACAGCCGGAGGAGGCCCGTCGCCAGCGGCGCGAGGACGAGAAACGCGAGGGCCTTAAAGAGCACGTCGGTGAGAAACAGCACCCGCCACCGCTCGGCCATCGTCTTGCCAACCGCCCGCACCGCCTTTGAAAACGTCATGCTCCACTCCCACTCGCGAACCGAATCACACGCCGCCCAGTCAATGCAGCCGGCGTGGCTGTGGCAAGGTCAAGTTTTTAAGGCATAGCGGCGGGTGCCGTGCCAGCGGGTGATGCCCCCGGTGGCTTGAAGTACGATTCGCATGGCGGGCACTGCAGCTCGTACACCATCTCACGCTCCTTATTACACAGTCAGCTTCCTCGGGGGTTTCGCATGCTTGGACAATCTGCCGCACCGTGGCCGCTCGTGGTCGCCGTGGTGATCTTTGCCTGCCAGATGGGGAGTGGGCACGCGAATGAGATCATCTGCCGCTACTGCGGGCATGACCATGAGACAGGCGCCCTTTTGCCGCCGGGCCTCGAGCTTGAGGGCACGCACCACTACGCCCCCGACCGTCAAGTGGACGTGACGCACATCAAGCTCGATGTCACGCCCAACTTTCAAGCGAAGACGGTGAAAGGCACCGCTTCCATCACGGCCACCGTGCTGGCAACGCCGGTGGAAGTGCTGCGGCTCGACGCAGCCCACCTAGCGGTGTCGGAAGTGCGCTGCAGTTCCCATCCGGTGCGCGATTTCTCGTGCTCCGACACAGACCTTCAGATCGTGTTTGCCGCGCCCGTTGCTCCAGGGGACGCGTTGACGCTCGACATCGATTACGAGGCTGAGCCGACCCAAGGCCTCTACTTCCGAACGGCCGACATGGGCTACCCCGAGGGAGACACCCATCTCTGGACGCAGGGGGAAGCCCACGAGGCGCGACACTGGTTTCCTTGCTTCGATTACCCCAACGAGCGGTCTTCAACCGAGATCATCTGCCACGTGCCCGAGGCGATGACGGTGCTGAGCAACGGACAGAAACTCGGTGAAACCGGAGAAGCGGACGGGATGAAAGCTGTGCACTGGCTGCAGAAGCAACCGCACGTGAGCTACCTGATCTGCCTGGTGGCGGGGCACTTTGCAAAGCTCGAAAAGCAGCACCGCGGCATACCGCTGGGCTTTTATGCACAGCCGTCCGTCGCCGAGCACGCGGCCAACTCCTTCGCCGACACGCCCGCGATCATGGCGTTTCTCGAAGAGGAGATCGGGGTGCCGTTTCCTTGGCCCAAGTATGACCAAGTCACCATCCTCGATTTCACTGCGGGAGGCATGGAAAACACCACGCTCACCACGCTCACCAACAACACCGTCTTTGCCGCTGAAACGGAAAACCTGCACACCTCGCGGCGACTCGACGCCCATGAGATGGCCCACCAGTGGTTTGGCGATTTGGTGACCTGCAAAGACTGGAGCCACCTCTGGCTCAACGAAGGCTTCGCCACGTACTACACCCATCTCTACGAAGGGCACTCCCAAGGCCACGACGCGTTGCTCTACGGCCTCTACAAGGACGCTCACGGCAGTGTGCTCACACGCAACGACGACAAGCGGCCGATCGTGTTCAACGAATACACGAATCCCATGCAGCAGTTCGACTTCCGCTCCTACCCCAAGGGAGGCTGGGTGCTGCACATGCTTCGCTCGCAGCTTGGCGAGCCGCTCTACCGCGCCTGCATCAAGGCGTACCTCGAAAAGTACGCCTACACGAGCGTTGTGTCCGACGACTTGCGGCAAGTGCTCGAAGAGCACAGCGGTAGATCGTTCGACCGCTTCTTCGACCAGTGGGTCTACAGCCCCGGTGCGCCTGAGCTCAAGATCGACTACGCCTGGGATGCCAAGCACCGCTTGGCAAAGGTCTCGATCGCCCAGACCCAGAAGACAGACAACGGCACCCGCATCTTCGAGTTGCCAGCAGTGCTGCGGTTTGTGGTGGGCGACGTCACGATCGACCACGCGATCACGATTCACGAGCAGCAAGAGGACTTCTACGTCAGCCTTCCCGGCGAGCCCGACGTGGTTCGTTTTGACCCCCACTTCACGTTGCTGGCGAAGGTCGCCTTCAAGAAGTCCGACGCGATGCTCAAGGCTCAACTCGGCCAAAGAGAAGACATGCTCGGCCGGCTGCTGGCGGTCGAAGCGCTCGCCGATCGGAAGACGAATGAATCGGCAGAGCTGCTGCACACGACTCTCACGACCGACACCTTCTTCGGCGTGCGGATCGCAGCGGCGGAGTCGCTGGCCAAACACGACTCCGACGAGAGCCTCGAAATGCTGGCGGCCTCATGGCAGGAGCAGGCCGATGCACGTGTCCGCAAAGCGGTCGTGGAAGCTGTCAGCAAGAGATACCACCCCACTGCCCGGCGGGTGGTAGACGACGTCCTCGCAAAGGAGCGAAACCCCGACATCGTCGCGGTGGCGACCGGGGCCCTCGCGCGGTTTAGCGATCAGCAGGCAGCCGCGATGTTGCTTGAGCAGCTCAACGTGAGCGGTTTTCGTTATGGCCAGGCCGTGGCTGCGATCAAGGCGATCGAAAGCCGTCGCGACCCGTCGCTTGTGGCGGAGTTGATGCGTGTGCTGCGGCTCCGCGGCAGTGCGTTCACCACGCAAGGCTTGGCCCAAGGCCTGCGGAGTCTCGGCGAGTTGGCTGCGGCGTCTGACGAGTCAGCGGAGGTCCGCACGTATCTGATGGAATGGCTGAACGACCCGCGGAGTGGTGTGCAGGTGGCGGCCTTGCAGGGTCTTGGTGCCCTTGGTGATCCACAGTCGCGGGCTGCGGTGGAAGCCTTTCACGCAGATGCGGATTCGCGCGTCGCCTCAGCCGCCAAAGACGCAAGCAAGAAACTCTCGGAGATCCACACGCCCAAGGCACCTGAAGAGGTCGTCGCCTTGCGGCAGGAGGTGACCGACCTCAAGGCCGACAACAAGAAGCTCTCCGAAAAGCTCGACGCGATCCAAAAGCAGTTGGAGAGCCTCGTGCCAAAGGAAACACCCGCCGAGGACGCGAAAGAGTGAGCGTGCAGGCGTGTTTCGCGTGCGTGGCGTGCCCTACGGTTGACGTTCTGCCGTCGGGAGCCACGTGGGGAGGTTCGCTCCCTCGGCGGTGAGTTGCTGCGTGAGTGCCGTGCGGAGATCTGCCGCCACGGCAGGCAACGAGTCGGCGAGATTGGTTGTTTCCGAGAGGTCGCGGCGGAGATCGTAGAGTTCGACGGAGTCGTCGTCGTAAAAGTGGATCAGTTTGTAGTCGCCACGTCGGATGGCACTGCCGAGCCGGTTTTGCTTGTGGAAGGCGTAGTTGGGGTAGTGAAAGGTGAGGTCACGGGGCGGGAGTGTGGCCTCGCCCCGCAGCATCGGGATCAGGTCGACACCGTCGCAGGTTTCGTCCGCATCACGCTCTACCCCAGCCGCGTCCAACAGCGTGGGAAAGAGGTCGGTGCTGATCACCGGCACCTCGGAGACTCGGTTGCCGGCCACGCCGCGTGGCCACCGCACGATCCAGGGCACACGAATGCCACCTTCGTAGAGGTATCCCTTTTCGCCACGCAACGGCTGCACATCCGCCGCAAAAGGCCCGTTATCACTGGTGAACACGACGAGCGTGTTGTGGGTGAGGCCGCGGGCGTCGAGCTCCGCGAGCAGCCGACCGATCGCCCGGTCCATCCCCTCAATCATCGCGGAGTATGTCGGGTTGTCGTTGCCGGCTTTCTCGCGGTCGCGGTACTTCGCAATCAACTCATCCGGCGCCTGGAACGGGTAGTGCACGGAGTAGTTCCACCAGCAGAGAAAGAAGGGCTTCCCAGCAGGCTGCTCGCGAACAAACGCAATCGCTTCGTCGGCCAAGCGATCGGGCAGGTATTCCCCCTCTTCCTTGGCATCCAGATTGGGCAGTCGGTACGGCGCAAAATAGGACGGCGGACCACCGAAGTCGCAGCCCCCCAGATTGAGGTCAAACCCTTGATGCTCCGGCCGCAGTTGTGGTTCAAAGCGACCTAAGGCGTCGTGCCCCTTGCGGTGCGAAAGATGCCATTTGCCAAGAAACGCAGTCGCGTAGCCCGCTTCCCGCAGGCGTTCCGCGAGCGTGACCTGCTCCAGCGGCAGGAACGAGTGCCAGGCGGCCTCCTGCAGCGTGCTCCCCGGCAGGTGAAAGCCCTCCCCGTTCCCTGGGGCGTGGTTGGTGATCCGCAGCCGGGCCGGGGAGAGGCCGGTCATGACGGCTGCGCGGGTGGGCGTGCAGACCGGCGCGGCGGCGTAGCCATCGGTGAACCGCACGCCTTCGGCAGCCAGCCGGTCGAGTGCGGGTGTGTCGAGCGCGGCGTTGCCGTAGCAGTGGAGGTCTTTCCAGCCGAGATCGTCGGCCATGATGAGCACGATGTTGGGTCGCGAAGCAGGCTCGCTCGCCTCCAAGGATGCTACCGCCATCACCGCGGAAAGACCCCACATAAGGAGGCTGAGCCATCTGGTCGACCGCTGCACCATTCCCAGCCTCTCTTTCGTATCCCCACGTCACACGCGGACCCCGCTTGCACCCGCAGCAGCCCGAATCATTATCGAGTAGGCAATTCGTTCCCCGAGATGTGGAGATTTCTCATGCTGCCCCGCTGCCACCGTCACGTATTGGCCGCCCTCGTGTTGGCATGCTCGCTTGCCGCCACCGCAAACGCAACCGATCTCTCTGGCTGCTGGAGTGGCTCCTGGAAAAGCTGCAGCAGCGGACACGCAGGCGTGTTGCGGGCCGAGTTCACCCGCTGCGACGACACCCACTACCGCGTCGACTTCTCGGGCCGCTTCTTCAAGATTCTTCCCTTTCGCTACTCGGTTACCTTACACGTCGTCGAAGAGACCGAAGACGGCGTGACGTTGGCCGGGAGTTCATACCTCGGAAAGCTCTTCGGCACGTTCTGCTACAAGGCCACCGCCGACGACTGCCATTTCCGCGCTGACTACACGTCGAAGAAAGACCGCGGCGTGTTCACGATGACGCGGCAGAGCCACTGAGCTACGTGAGCCCGAGCGCCTGCCTGCGTTCGTCGAGTCGCTCCGTCCCGCCAAACACGCGGTAGCCGCTACGCTCCAGATGGATTCGCAGATCCGCTTCGGCCATCAGGGCATCTTCCTGGCAGTAGAGCGTCTGCTGCAGTTCCTCAGGCACGAGATCGAGTCTCGGGCGGTGGAAGTAGCGATGGCAGAGAGAACTGTGGAGCCGCTGCCCCTTGCCGCTCATGTGCCCCTCGCGGTGCTGGCGGATTCGCTCTTCAACTCCACGACTCGTCTGACCGACGTACAGGGCCACCTGCGTTGACTTCTTTGCGGTTACCTTTGTGTCTGCAGCCTTGAGTTCGATCGCATAGAGATGCCAGACGGTCATGTCGTCGTTGACCGTGTAGCCATCGCATCGCAACTGCTGCCGCAGCTTCTTGGTCGCGGCCGCCTTCGCGTCGCGGTGCTGGGGAAGCCGGAAAGGGGAATCGCGCCCCCCCGGCTCGCCTCGCCTGGGCATCAACTCGTAGAGCACATCCACGATTTCGCGCCGCTTGGCCCGTCGAGACCGCTTGACCCAGCGGTCGAGTGGCAACCCGGGCTGCACCGCCACGCAACGCACCTGCACCCGCGGTCGATCGGGCCGCCGCATGAGGTGCGTGACCTTTCGCAGCTTAAAAACGCACAGCCACACACGATCGCTACGCATGTCTGAAGGGCCGGCCTGCATCCGCCCGGCCAACGCAGAGGAAACTTAGAACGGCACGTCGTCGTCAGCAGCTTCTGCAAATGCGTCGTTGGGGTCGAAGTCGTCGTGCGACGATCCACCGCCACCGCCGGAAAGGAGGCGGAACGACATCGCCTCAGCGCTCAGGAAATACTTGACCTCGCTCGACGAATCTCGCTGCCAGCGGCGGCCGCTGAGCCGGTAGGAGATCTCCACCTCATCCCCCACATTGAGGTCGTCGACGGCGTCGCAGGCGTCTTTGATGAACTCAAACGGAATGTAGTTGGTGAAACTGGCACCCTTTTTCTGCTCCAAAACCACCAGCCGCTTGCGAAAGCCATTTTGGCCGTAGGTTTTTGTCTCTTCGATCAGGTGCACCACACCACTGACGTTTGCGTCGCTCATTCCGTCGTTGCCTGTTCGTCTCGCGGGAAAGAATGGGCTTTTTGTTGAAAACCCGCCGTTTCGAGCACCTATTGTGCCCATTTTCGCGTGATCCTGCCAAGGGGTGGCCACGCGTGGCGTGATCTCGACGAGTCACGGCACCAACCGTTAGGGTGACGGCATAGATTTGCCGGTCACTCTCACCCCATGGGCTGTTCGTTGACTATTGCGTGCGTCATTGCGGTCGCGGTTTTTCTCAGCAAGCGCTTCGCCGTGTCGCGGAGCCAGCTCACCAAAGCGATCCTCTGCCTCTGCCTTCCCTGGTCGACGGCGACTGCCGCAGACACGCTCACCGAAGGCACGACGATCGTGTTTGCCACGCCCCAGCAAGGCCGTGCGATCCTCTGTCGACGTGACGACTACGTGGTGCGGCTGAGTCCTTTCGACCGGCAGGCACGGCTGAAGACAGACCGCGTGGTGTCGGAAGAGGACTACCTCGAGTTTGTGCAGCACCAGGTGCTCCCTTGGAATCCAACCGAACGCGGCAAGGTGCTCGAAGTGCTCGCGGCGTTGGGCGACACGCTCAAGTCCTTGCGGATTCCGCTGCCGGAGCAGGTGTTGCTGATCAAGACCAGCGGGTTTGAGGAAGGTGGCGCGGCCTACACGCGTGCCAACGCCATCGTGCTCACGGAGAAACATCTTCGTCGCGAAACGCCCGAACTCACACGACTGATCTGCCACGAGCTCTTTCACGTGATGTCGCGGACTGCCCCGGCCGCTCGCGACGGCCTCTACGCGACAATCGGCTTTCGGCGATGTGCCGAGCTCACGCTGCCGCCAGACCTCGCCGCGATCAAGCTCACCAACCCCGACGCGCCGCTCAATGACCACTGCATCGACGTGCTGATCGACGGCAACCGTCGCACCGTCGTGCCCATCCTTCTTTCAGAGTCTGAGCGCTACGACGTCGAGCGTGGGGGAGAGTTTTTTGAGTACCTGCGGCTGCGGTTTCTCGCCGTGGAGGTGAATCCGGACACGGGTGCGACGAAGCCGCTGGTCGTCAACAACCAGCTTCTGTTGGTGCCAATCACGAAACTCGCGGGGTTCTTCGAGCAGGTGGGCCGCAACACTGGCTACATCATTCATCCCGAGGAGATCCTGGCCGACAACTTCGCACATCTGCTCACGCAGAGCGACGACCTCAAGTCGCCTGAGATCGTTTCCAAGATGCGTGGCTTTTTCGCCGAACTCCGGATGCTGGAAGCTGGCTGACCTGGCTGCTCGGGGGAAGTCGAGTCACGAAGGATCGGGGGTCGGCGAACCCCCGAGGAGCGTTGAGGCCTTTCCTGGCCCGGCGACGAGACTTTTGCCGACTCCAAGCCGGCGATCCGCGTCGCCCTTCTGGCCGAGCGTCAGCTGCGCTTCTCGCGGCGGAACGCGTCGAGCAGGACTGCGGCGATGATCACGCCACCGGTGACAATCTGCTTGTTGGCGTCCGACACACCGAGCTGTGCAAGGCCGGTCTGCAGGACCTGGATGATCAGCACGCCGAGAAACGTGCTGACCACGCTCCCTTTGCCCCCCATCAGGCTCGTGCCGCCAATCACACACGCGGCGATCGCCGCCAGTTCGATCCCCACGCCGCCGTTTGGGTCCGCCGTGGAGAGCCTGGCTGTCATCGACCACCCGGCGAGACCGCTGAGTAGCCCACTGATCGCGAACACCGCCACCGAGACGGGGGCGGTCCGAATCCCCGCCATTCGCACCGCTTCGGCGTTCGTGCCGATCGCCACGAGGTGCCGACCGAAGACGGTGCCCCACAGAAGAAACTGCCCCACCACCACCACGCCGCACGCGGCGAGAAACGCAGGCGAAAGGCCAAGGCCGGCCATCGGCTCTCCAAACCAGGTGATCGAGCGACCGATGTAGATTGATTGTGAGTCGGTCAGCAGTTTGGTGGCTCCGCGGGCGATTTCCAGCATGCCAAGCGTGACGATGAAGGCGGGGATCCGGCCGAGGACAGCGACCAGCCCGCTGAACAAGCCGCACAGCGTCGACACGGCCACCGCCACGGCAAGCGCGACGGGCAGCGACCAGCCGTGCTGAGCCATCAAAACGCCCAGCACGCCCGAGGAGAGCGCGAGCAGCGAACCCACCGACAGATCAATGCCTCCCGAAATCAGCACAAACGTCATCCCGACCGCCAAAAACGTGAGGTCGGGCAGTTGATTGGCCATCGTTGCGAAGGTGGCCGGTTGGAGGAAGTTGCGACTGGCGAGCGAGAACACACTAACGAGCAGGGCGAGCACGCCAAGCAACCCGCCGTACTGCACGAGCAGATGCTTTCCAAACGAACCCTTCATTCGCACACGCTCCGCTTCCTTGTGTTGTCAGCGTTGGCAGGCTGCTCTTCCGTGGCGAAACTCGCCTGCGTCACCAGCCGCTTGCTCCACGTACCGCGGTCCCAGGTCCCACGCACACAACCCTGCGCGAGCACCAGCACGCGATCGCACGTTTCTTCGATTTCGTCCCAGTCGCTCGAGGCAATGAGAATCGTTTTTCCCTCGGCCGCGAGCGCATCGAGGAGCCCGTAGATTCGCCGGCGGGCCGCCACATCGATCCCGCGGGTGGGCTCGTCAAAGAGCAGCACGTCGACATCCCGCAGCAACCAGCGGGCGAGGAGCACTTTCTGCTGATTGCCGCCGCTGAGCGTCCGAACGGCTTGCTCAAGCGATTGAAGCCGGGTGTCGAGGGCGGAGAGTTGCTCACTCGTGGCCTGCCTCTCGCGGCCTCGCCGAACGATGCCCCACCTGGAAAACCGCAACCGGAGCGACGCAAGCGACGCATTCGTCAGCACCGGCTGCGAGAGCAGAAGGCCATCCACCTTGCGATCCTCGCTCACCATCGCAAAGCCTGCTTCGACCGCCTGGGCCGGGGAGCGAAACAGGCCCCGTGCGCTGCGGCCGGGGATCTGGAGCGAGCCCGCTGTCGCGGGATCGGCACCATAGATGGCTCTCAGCAACTCCGTGCGTCCGGAACCGACAAGCCCTGTGATCCCCAGCCGCTCACCGCGCTTCACGGTCAGCGAAACGTTTCGGAGGAAACTGCTGCAGAGCCCGTTGATCGAAAGCCCTAACTCGTCTGTGGCGTGGGAGTGAAAGTGCTGGCGGTGGGCGGAAAGGCTATCGCCCGTCATCGCTGCCACGGCGGCATCTGGGGAGAACTTGTCGGCAGGCCATGTGCCGACATGGGAACCGTCGCGGAGCACGGTAGCGCGGTCACTGATTGCCGCCACCTCATCGAGACGGTGGCTGATAAACACGATGCCGACTCCCTGCCCTCGCAGGTGCTGCAGCCAGGTGAAGAGCTGCTCTGTTTCGTGGCTGCCCAGAGCTGCGGTGGGCTCGTCGAGGATCAGCAGGCGACAGTCGCGTCCCAGCGCCGCCGCAATCTCGACCAGCTGCTGCTGCCCCACGCCGAGTGCGTTGACCGATGCATCCACATCGAGGGCGGCAAGCCCCAAGCGGTCGAGCAGCGTTTCGGCTTGGCGTCGCAGCACCTGCCTCCGCAGCACCCCGCCCCATGCTGGCAGCCGCGGAAGAAAGAGATTTTCTGCGACCGAAAGTGCAGGAATCAGGTTGAGCTCCTGATGAACAATTGCCACTCCAGCTCGCTCGGCCGCCCGCTTGTCGCGCGGGGCGTAGGGCGAGCCGCCGAGCGACATCGTGCCCTCACTGGGGCTGACGAGCCCAGCAACGATCTTCGAGAGCGTGCTCTTGCCGGCCCCGTTGGCCCCGAGTAGGGCGTGGATCTCCCCCCGCCGCACGTCAAACGCCACGTCTCGCAGCACAGACACGCCGCTGTAGCGTTTGCCGAGGCGATGCGTCGTGAGGAGCGGCTTGGTCACGGGGCAGCCAGCGAGTCGATGGTCACGAGGTCGACCGGTGTTTCACGGTCGGCAACCTCGGCCTGTGCATTGGCGAGCAGTTCGAGGGCCGCCTCGATCCCATACACGGCAAGTTGGTCTCCGTGCTGATCGGCGGTCGCCAGCACCTCCCCTTTGGTGATGGCAGCCCGGATCGCCTCAATGTTGTCAAAGCCAACGATCTTGAGGTCCCCCGCCCGACCAGCGGCTCTGGCGGCAGCCAGGGCGCCGAGCGCCATGCTGTCATTGGCTGCGAGGATCGCTTTGATCTCTGGGTGCTCGCTGAGCATCGAGGCGGCGATCGTGTTGGCCTGGCTCATCTCCCACTGAGCCGACTGGCTGTCTACCACTGACACACCGGCGGCCATGAGGGCATCCTCGAAGCCGAGTTTCCGCTGGGCGGCATTCAACGAACTTCGAATGCCTTCGAGAATCACCACCTGATCACCAGCAGCCAGCGTCGAAGTGAGGACTTCCGCCACAGCCTTGGCTCCCGCGCGGTTGTCGGGACCCACAAAGGGGATCTTAATCTTCTCTTCGGCGAGCACGTCGGCATCGAGGCGGTTGTCGATATTGACCACCACCACACCCGCGTCGCGAGCCCGGCGGAGGACGGGCACAAGGGCCTTGGAGTCTGCCGGTGCAATCACGATCGCTCCCACTCCGGCCGCCACCATCTCCTCCACGATCGCCACCTGCCGGGCGAGATCACGCTCGTCTTTGATGCCATTGACGATGAGGTCGTAGGCGTCGGCATGCGCGGCCTGATGGGCGGTCGCCCCGTCGGCCATCGTGGCGAAGAACTCATTGGCGAGCGACTTCATCACGAGCGCCAGGCGAGGCTTTCCCGATCCTGCCTGGGGCGTCTCAGGCTCGCCTGCTTGCTTCGCATCACTTCCGCAGCCGCTTGCCACGCAGATGAGGCATGCCACCAGCCACGAGGCCAAAGCCTGTTCGCAAACACCCATCCTGTTCTGTGACGGCACGACGCTCTTGCCCATAGCGAGTTTCCTTGAAGCTCACGTTCTCCCAAGCCGCAAGCGTACCACCCTGCCGCATCCGCTTCCCAGAGAACGAGCCGTCAGCGAACGAAACCGTTCCCGCTCGCAACCGACTACAGGAGCCAACGGGGACTGGAGAGAACGACGACACCATCGAAGGAACTGTTTCGCCAGGTTTCAGCGTAAAAAGCCCCCCGGCGGTATGCTCACCATATGTGGCTATTGAGACAAGAAGACGAACGTCGAAGAAAGCAGGACGCGGCGAGTGCCGATCGCTGTAAGACACAGCTGCGGGCAGCGCTCGCCGAGCATGTTCCGGGAACCGCCGTCTGGTTGTATGGGTCGCTCGTGAAGCCGGGGCGTTTTCGTGAGTGGTCCGATGTTGATCTTGCGTTTGAGTCGCTGCCAACGGGAATGACCCTTGAGTACCTTCAAAGCTTGCTCACCGCCGACGTAGGCCGCGAAGTTGACGTTTGCATGTTAGGCCGCACGCGGCTGCAACCGATGATCGAATCTGAGGGAGAACGATGGATCGCATAGCCCTGCAGATCCTCGAAGAAAATTGGAAGCGTGACGCCAGCGTGCTGCAACGCGCGGCTGGCACGCTCGCCGAGCGACTCAAGGATTCGACCGACAGCCGCTGGCCAGCAGCGGCTTTTGAGATCAACCGCATCTACAACATTCTTGAAAAAGCCTTTGAGAGACTCTGCGAAGCCTTCGAGAATCATCTTGAGAAGACGGGCCGCTATCACGACACCCTGATTGAACGGGTCACCCTCGATCTCAAGGGTATTCGTCCGGCGTTCCTGCCCACGGATGCCGTACGAGATGTACGGGAACTGAAAGGCTTTCGGCACCTCTTTCGCCACGCCTACGACTTGGATCTCGACCCTGTCCGTGTCGCGGCGGCTGCTGAAAACGCCACCCGCTGCGCGCGTGCGTTCGACCATTGGTGCGAAGCGTTTCTGGCCACCGTCCGTGACCGATACGGCGATGAACATCGAGATGTAAGGCAGACTGTCATCTCGGCAGCGGGATGCCGAGTTTGGCGAGTTGCCGATCGACCTGCGGTGCCCAGCCGCGGTTGGCGGCGGGACTGGCGGGGCTGGGATGAAGGATGGTGCCTATCTGCACCCCCGTGTTGCTGAGGGCGGCTTCGGCCCGCTTCATGGCAAACGCCCCCACGCCAATCACCCAGGTGGGCTGGCACCAGGCAACAAGCCGCCTTAGGGCCTCATCGCAGGCGTGAAAGAGCGGATCTCGCTCCTCGGCAGGCAGTTTGTCGGGCGTGCGATTTCGGGCCGACTCCTCCATAAACACCAGCGGGCAGTAGTTGGTCACAAAGAAGGTGTCGCGAAATCGCTCGGCCGAGCCAAACCGTTCGCGAGCCCAGCCCCACAGCCGGCGTCCACTGACCTCGCTCCGCGGACACGCAAACCCCTGGATCGGTCGCTTTGGATGCACGGTGGCCGGCTGGTCAACGGCGGCATCAATCCCAAGAAAGTCGCGGACGAGGGCCACTTCCCCAAACGGAACGCCGGTCTGGGCCATCCCCCAAGGGCCGGGATTCATGCCAACGAGGATCGCCTTCACCCCCTGCGTCGCATAGCGGCGAACGTAGTGTTCATGCGGCCGCCAGGCGTACACGAGCGGGTTGTAGATACAGGCGGTCGGGGCCCCAAATGAGAGGTCCGCCACGTCACGGGCGAGTTGCTTTGACACACGTACTGGGTTCATACGACCTGCACGATCCGGGGCTCACGGGGGTATGCTGAAGTGGGGAGCAGCACTCATGACACGCCACCGGGAAGACCACGCGATGACAGCCCGCGCCGCCAACCGTCTCACCTGCGTTGTGAACGCGATCAGCGTGGTGGCCGCGGTGGTGCTCTCGATCACCGCCCTCACCTCCCGCGGGGGTGCGGATGATGGTACCGATTTTGGACGGGATGTGGCCCCCCTCTTGGTCAGCCGCTGTCTTGAATGTCATCACGGGGAGTCTCCTGAGGGGGGCTTGCGACTGGAACATGCGGAAGGCCTGGCCGCCGGGGGCGACAGCGGTGCGGTGGTGGTGGCTGGCGAGCCCGAGGAAAGCCTGTTGTGGCAGCGGGTGGCGGCCGACGAAATGCCCCCCAAGACGCCGCTCACCGATAACGAAAAGCAGGTGCTCGCGCGGTGGATTGCCTCAGGTGGCACCTGGACGGGCGGTGCGCTCGATCCGCTGGCGACCACGACCGATTCCCGCGCTGGCCGCGACTGGTGGTCGCTGCAGCCCTTGCGTGAACCTGTGGCCCCAGTCGAGCACGACGCGGACGCCAATTCGGCATCGCCCACACATGCGATCGATGCGTTCGTGCGTGCGAAACTCTCAGCGGCGGGGCTCCGGCCCGCACCAGAAGCCGATCCGCGGACGCTCCTGCGACGCCTCTCCTTTGATCTCGTGGGCTTGCCCCCCACGCCTGAGCAGCTGGCCGCTTTTGCCGCCGACCCGTCCGAAGACGCCTACCTCGCTCAGGTCGACGCACTCCTCGCCTCGCCCGCCTACGGCGAACGCTGGGGACGCCACTGGCTCGACGTGGTCCGCTACGGCGAAAGCGATGGCTTCGAACGTAACTTCCAGCGTGAGCACGCCTGGCCCTACCGTGACTGGGTGATCGACGCGCTCAATCGAGACATGCCCTACCGCGAGTTTGTCCGCCAGCAGCTCATCGGCGATCAGCTCACGCCTGGGCTGGAGGGCGCGGCGGCGGCAGGCTTTTGGGTTGCCGGCGTGCACAACACGGTGGTCGGGGGAAGCGAGCGGATGAAAAAACTCGCTCGCCAGGACGAGATCGAAGAGGTGCTCGGTACCCTCGGGCAAACGTTCGTAGGCCTCACCTTCAATTGTGCTCGCTGCCACGACCACAAGTTCGACCCGATTTCGCAGCGCGAGTACTACCAACTCGCCTCGTCGATATCAGGCCTCGGCCACGGGGAGCGGACGATCGTGCTCCCAGACGAACAAGAGACGCTCGCGACGCTGGAGAAGAAACTCCGCACGCTCCGTGAGCAGCTCAGTGCGTTCGATGCCGCAGCGCGGGAGCGTGCGCTGACGGCACGTGGGAACGCAGAAACACCTCGGCCCATGCCGCCGCAGGCTCTCGCGCGTTGGGAGTTTGAGGAGTCGCTCCAAGACTCCGTCGGCTCCCTCCATGGCGCTGCAGTGGGAAACGCGCGACTCGAAGACGGCGCCCTGGTGCTCGACGGGGAGAGTTTCGTGGCCACGCCGCCGCTTGGCCGCGACCTGCAGGAGAAAACCCTCGAAGCGTGGGTGCAGGTGAGTTCACTCGACCAGGCGGGTGGTGCAGCGATCTCGGTGGAAACACTCGATGGAATTACCTTTGATGCGATCGTGTTCGGCGAGCGGGAACCCCGCCGCTGGATGATCGGCAGCAACAGCTTTCTCCGCAGCGAGTCGTTTGCCGGCCCTGACGAAGACGTTGCCGTTGATCGTCCGGTGCACGTCGCCATTGTGTTCCACGCCGACGGGGTGATCGAGTGCTACCGTGACGGCATTCCTTACGGGCAGCCCGTCCAGCCCGGCCCCGCACAAGCCTTTGAGGCGGGAAAGGCGGAAGTGCTCTTTGGGTTGCGGCATCGCCCAGGTGGAGGCAACCGATTTCTCGCCGGCCGCATCCTCCAGGCTGCTCTCTACGACCGCGCCTTGGATGCCGATGAGATCGACCGGGCGGTCGCCAGCGGCAGCGATCATGTCTCGCAGCAGGAGTTGCTCGCGGTGCTCACCGATACCGAACGGGAAAGCCGCGAGACGCTCACTGCCGCCATTGGTGAACTCGAAGCGGCCCGCACCGCGCAGGCTGCGAGAGCGACCGTGCAGGTCTACACGCTCTCCCCAGGTGGAGGCGAAACGGTGCAACTTCTTTCCCGCGGCGATCCCGAGCTGCCGGGCGAGACGGTGGCTCCGGGGGTGACGGCAGCGCTTTCCGCGCTGGACCATGATTTTGACCTCGCCCCCGACGCGGCCGAGGCCGAGCGGCGAGCCAAACTTGCCGACTGGATCACCAGTGACGACAACCCACTTTTCTTTCGCGTGATCGTCAACCGCATCTGGCACCACCACTTCGGCACTGGCATCGTCGACACGCCGAGCGACCTTGGGTTTAACGGCGGCCGGCCAAGTCATCCCGAACTGCTCGACTTTCTCGCGGTGCAGTTTCGGGAGCATGGCCATAGCCTGAAGTGGCTGCATCGCGAGATCGTCACGTCGGCGACCTACCGTCAGGCAAGCCATCCCGCGGCGTGTGATCCGCGTGGCCCGGCCGCCGACGCGGGCAATCGACTGCTTTGGAAAGGGCCCGTGCGACGGCTGGAAGCGGAGTTGCTTCGCGACAGCATGCTGGCCGTCGCGGGGGTGCTCAAGCAGCACTCCGGTGGACCTGGCTTCAAGGATGTGTCGATAACGCTCAACAATGGCACCACCTACTACGAACCGCTCGACGTCGACAGCGACGCGTTGTTCTACCGCACGGTCTACCGCTTTAGTCCTCGGGGCGATCGCCCAGCGTTGCTCGAGGCCTTTGACTGCCCAGACCCCTCGGCCACGGCCCCGAAACGGAGCGTGACCACGACGCCGCTCCAGTCGCTCTCGCTGCTCAACAACGCGTTCGTGCTCCGTCTTGCCGAGCGGTTCGCCGGTCGCGCACGCGACGAGGCAGGGCCCGACGTGCCCGCCCAGATCAATCGGGTCTGGATGCTGGCCGTCGGCCGCCCACCGAGTGACGAGGAGCGACGGCTCTCCGAGGCTCTCGTAAATGATCATGGGCTTGCTGCCCTCTGCCGTGGTCTCTTCAACACCACCGAGTTTGTGGTCATCGACTGATTGCCTTTCCATGTTCCCTGCGAGGGTCCACCGTTGCACTCCTCACGCCACAGCCGCCGCGACTTTTTTCATTGGGGCACCAATGGCCTGGCGGCCACAGCCCTCGCCACGCTCCTGCACGAAGAAGCTCTCGCGGTGGCCCCCACCGCAGCTCGCGGGACCAATCTGCCCGCGAAAGCCAAGCGGGCGATACAAATCTGCCTGGTGGGGGGCTTGAGCCACGTCGACTCCTTCGACCACAAGCCTGCGCTCACCCGCCTGCATGGCACGCCGCTAAAAACCGACGAAGCCGTTGACCTTTTCTTTGGGCAGATGGGCCTCCTTCGCAAGGAAGACTGGGCGTTTCATCCACGCGGCGAAAGCGGCCTGATGATCAGCGAGCTATTTCCAGAAATCGCCCGGCACGCGGATGACCTCACCATTCTGCGTTCGATGGAGTCGAAATCTGCCAACCACACCCCTGCCCTGTTCCTCGCCAACAGTGGATTTGAGTTCAACGGTTTCCCCTCGATGGGCAGTTGGGTGTCGTATGGATTGGGGCTCCTTAACGACTCGCTCCCGGCCTACGTGGTGCTGAACGACGAGCGAGGCGCCCCCAACACGGGCTCCTCCACCTGGAGCAGCGCGTTTCTTCCTTCAAGTCATCAAGGGGTCGTCCTGCACGGCGGCGACACCCCAGTGCGGGACCTCTTTCCAGCCCTCCCGCTCGATCCCGCGGCAGACCGCGACACACAGGCCTTCATTCGGGCGATCAACACGCTCCAGACACCTCCCGGAGAGACCGACGCCGCGATCGCGGCCCGCCTGGAAAGCTACGAGTTGGCGGCCCGCATGCAGGCCTCCATTCCGGAGGTGGCGAGCCTCACCGAGGAAACGCACGCCACCCTCGAGGCCTACGGCGTACACGACCCGGTGACTGCCGACATGGGCCGGCGATGCCTTCTCGGCCGACGTTTGCTCGAGGAGGGCGTGCGGTTCGTGCAGCTGTTCTCTGGCGGGCCGATCGCCGGGAGCCCCCGAGCGAGTTGGGATGCTCACGAGAACGTCCAAGAAAACCATTCGGCCGAAGCGGTCCGCATCGACCGGCCTGTGGCGGCGCTGCTGGCAGACCTCAAACAGCGTGGGATGCTCGACGACACCCTCGTGCTCTTCACCACCGAGTTCGGTCGTACACCCTTCGCCCAATCCGCTTCCGACACCGTGGGCCCCGGCCGCGACCACAACCGCTACGGCTTCAGCTGCTGGATGGCGGGCGCCGGCTGCAAGCCTGGCATTGCCGTTGGGAGCACCGATGAACTTGGCTGGAAAGTTGTGGAACGGCCTATCCCCTGGCATGATTTCCACGCCACAGTCCTGCACCTCTTTGGCATCGACCACGAGCAATTGACTTACTACCACAACGGCATCGCCCGCCGGCTGACCAATGTGCACGGCGAGGTGGTCAAAGAGGCCCTAGCCTGATCGAGGGCTTTCTGAATGCCGCCAGATGAAGACGTTCCCGATCGCATGGTCACACCTCGCCCCGAGGGCCGCCCTGTACAGGCCCACGAAGGCGTCTCGACCGAGCCAACGGCGGACACATTGGGTGGGCTTTCTGAGCAGTCGCTCACCTTCGGTTTCGTCTCCTTTCACGAGAAAACGGATCCGCTCCTCGGGGTTGATCTTGGCGGTGTGCGCATCGAACGGCTGATTGCCGAGGGGGGCATGGGGCGGGTCTATCTCGCTCGCCAGGATCGCCCGGCGCGGCCCGTGGCTGTGAAGTTTATGCGGCATGGTCGCAGCGTGGCCTCGCTGGAGCGGTTTCACCAGGAAGCCGAGGTGCTTGGGAGGCTCACCCACCCAGGCATCGCGCGGGTGTTCTCTGCCGGCAGCCTGCAGATCGGCCTCGATGACGTTCCCTACTCCGTGATGGAGTACATCCCAGACGCCGAACCTCTCGTGGGCTATTGTCGCACGCGAGACCTGCCGGTACGGGCACGAGTGCGGTTGTTCCTCCAGGTCTGCGATGCGGTGGCCTATGGCCACGGGCAGGGCGTCGTTCACCGCGACCTCAAGCCTGGAAATATCCTCGTCACGCCAGAGGGCAGCAGCGGCCAAGGCCGAGCCTGCGTGATCGACTACGGAATCGCGAAGCTCATCGACGCCGAGCGCGACGAAACCATGACCTCCACGGGCGAGTTGCTCGGCACGCGTCGCTACATGAGCCCTGAGCAGCTCGCAGGCGAGCGCACGAAGATCGACGCCCACACGGATGTCTACGCCCTAGGCGTGATTCTCCATGAGCTGCTCACCGGTGACCTTCCCTACGACGTTTCCGGGCGTTCGCTCACCGAAACGGCTCGCATCGTCAGGGAGGTTCGCCCGCGGCCGCTTCAGCTTGCCGATAACACCGTCACGCCGCTGCTCAAGCAGGGCCTGAAACGAATCGCGGAGCGCTGTTTGCAAAAGTCGCCAGAGGATCGCTATTCATCGGCGGCGGAACTCGCCCAAGATGTTCGCGGCCTGCTCGATGGCATCGCGGTGCCGCAGAAGCGGCCGCGTGTGGTGCCGTGGGCCGTTGCCGGCGTGGCGCTCGTGCTGCTCGCGGCGGCGGCCACCGCCACCGCCTGGCGAGGGCCCGAAACACCGCCAACGCCTCCAACCCTGACGGGTACGTTCGACACCGTCCGGAAAGATCGAACCACGCCCGTCGAGTGGATGCGTGTGGTCTTTGGAAAACCGGTCGACCACCTCGACCTCACGGCCTACTCGTTGACGCGTGACGGCGAGCCGGTGGACCTCAGTGGATGCGAACTCACCTCCGCCGAGCCGAACACCTGGCGGATCGCAAACCTGACTTCCTGCAACGAGCAAGAAGGACACTACGTGCTGACCATCGGTCCCGGAGAGCGCGCACCTGTCGACGTCACCGGCGCCACCCTCGCAGCGCCCGTCTCCACCGAATGGACGCTGCCACCGTACCAGGTCTGGAAACTCACGTTGAACAACGACGATTGGAAGCGCCACGTTGTCTCGATGACGGGACTCGAGCCCTACACCGAAACGGATGCGGGCGACTACTCGTTTCTCCGGCCCACGCAGGCCGGCGTCGAGGGGGAGCTCCTCATGCGGTTTGAGGCCCCGTTTGAGATTACCGCCGCGCATCTCGCCGCCTACACCCTCGTGTGGACAACCGGTGATCCACACCCCTACGACCCAGGGGCCCGGTCCTCGGTGGAAGTCTCACCGGACGGCGAGACCTGGACCATGATCGACAGTCGTGAAGCAGGGAATGGCGGCATGTTTCGCGGGCAGACCGACATCAGCGAGTTCGTGGCTGGCGGTCGGGAGGTGTGGGTACGCACCAGACTCACGGCCACCGTGGAGTGGCCCGGTGACGGCTTGATTCACGCCCAGGCCATGCGCTGCCACAAGACCCGCCCCGGCATCCCCTTCAACCTGCAGGTGGCGGGCGCTTTCGCCAACGCGACCCCTTAGGCAGCTACAGAATTCCCCAGATCGGCTGCCCCTTTGAGATCGCGAAGGGTCGCCCGGTCTGGTCATGGATCTCGGTCTCCGGAGCGTACCCTAAGCAGTGGTAGACCGTGGCCGCGAGGTCCTGCGGTTCCACGCGGCCGTCGAGCGGATAGCCGCCCTGGCGATCGGAGGCCCCGTAGACAGCCCCGCCCTGCACGCCCCCTCCGGCAAGCGCTGCTGAAAACACATGCCCCCAGTGGTCTCGCCCCCCAGACGGGTTGATCTTGGGCGACCGCCCAAACTCTCCCACCCACACCACGAGTGTGTCGTCGAGCATGCCCCGCTGCTCAAGGTCTTCAAGCAGAGCTGAGTAGGCGAGATCCATGGGAGGCACGAGGTCGTTCTTGCACCGCTCCGCGTTCTTCGCGTGGGTGTCCCAGGCCGGAGCGACATCTTCGTCGTGTTCCCACCGCGTCCAGTTGATCTGCACAAGCGACACGCCCGCCTCGACCAACCGCCGCGCGAGCAGCACGCTCTGGCCAAAGCGGTTTGTGCCGTACCGCTCCCGCACCGTTTCCGGCTCGTCCTCGATCGCAAAGGCCTTCCGGGTAGCGGCATCCTGGAGGAGATCCACCGCCTTGGTTTGCCAGGCGTCCCAGCGAGAGACGGGCGATGCCTCCAGGTGCTTGAGCCGCTGCCCAAGCACCTGCTGCAGGGCGAGTCTCTGGCCGAGCCTCTCGGGCGACATGCTCACCGGTAAGGCGATGTCGGGCACGCGGAAGTCCGGCTTTTGAGGTTCGCAGTTCACAAGCCAGGGATCGGCATGGGCGCCGAGCCAGCCCGCGTCTTGCCCTGGCCAAGGGATGCGGCCGGTATTCCAGATTTCGTCGGGCAGCTGCACCGCCCCCGGCAGGCCGTTCGCATCCCGCTTGAGATGCCGCACGACCGCCGCCACCGACGGCCGATCGTTCGGCGCCCCCGGAAGCGCGTTCTCCTGATTCATAGGGGCGTGCGGTGTGCCGGTGAGCACCCAGTAGCCGCTTGAGGAGTGGGCGTTGTCGTCAGTCGCCATCGCCCGCAGCACCGCGATTCTGTCGGTGAGGGCAGCGGTCTTGGGCATCAGCTCGCAGACCTGGAGCCCCGGGGTCGCCGTCGCGATCGGCTTGAAGGGCCCGCGAATCTCTTCGGGAGCGTCGGGCTTGGGATCCCACGTTTCATGCTGCGGCGGGCCGCCGAGCATGAAGAGCATGATCACGCGTTTGGCTTTCCCAAAGCCAGCACTGCCCGTAGTCATGGCACCGTGCGACGGTTGGGTGTGCAGCGACGCTGCAGCACCGACCGCACCGAGGCCGCCAATCCGTAGCCACGCACGACGCGTCAAGCCGTCACACAGCCGCGGCCCTGCATGCTCAAAACTCAACATCGCGTCACCTCCCACCCGATTCGCGACTGCACCGATGGTGCCAGCGTGGCTGCGCACTCGTCCGAGCAGATCATCGGGCTTCCGCGTCGGGGCTGTCGCTTGCTCACTGCCCCCGCACTTCCAGCACGTACCGCACGAGGTCGTCAAACTCCTTGCGGGTCTTCAGCTGCCGCACGAGGTTTTCCGGCATCAGCGACACAGCCGATTCCTGCAGTTCGTCGATCTCGCTTTTCTTGATCGTGATCGGATCGGGGGCCGCCAGGTTCCGCAGCACGATTTCCGTGTCGTTCTCAGCGACACGGATGCCCATCTGCACCTGCCCATCGACGTCCAAGACGCTCACTTGGGCGTAGGCCTTGTCGATCAACTCCGAAGGCCGCAGCAGCGAGTTGACTAACTGCTCTGGGGAGAGCGTCGTCTTGAGGCTGGTCAGGTCAGGCCCCAGCCGAGCGGTTCCCTTGGGTGGATCATGACAGGCGAAGCAGGCGGCTGCCGACTCGTAGAAGAGTTTTTTGCCACGCTGCACGTTGCCGCGGTCGAGCGCCACACGGGCGAGTTCCGCCACATCCGTCGCCAGCAGTTCCTGCTCAAGGGCGACGTTGGAAAACTCTTTTGTTTCTCCCGCGTTCTTCGCCAAAAACCTCTCTTCGAGAGGATGCTCGGCGAGCAGCTCATCCGGCTGCCAAAAGATGGTGCGGTCGCTCGTGGCTTCCCGCACGCGCGCCACTGTCTCAGGCGACACTGGCTCCGCCTCGTTGCCCCAGGTGTTGCGGACAAAGGTGAGCACCGCAGCCAACTCGTCGTCTTTCAGCAACGACTTAAACGCCGTCATCGGCGGCACGCCCCGCGAAGGGTCGTACGTCTCGCCGTTGACCGTCATTTTGCCCCACAGCCCGTGGAGGGTCGCCTTGATCAGCCGCTCCTCATCGCCGAGCACCCAACCGCTCTCCACGAGAGGCGGGTAGACGTTCTTGTTCCCCTTGCCAGTGGTGAGATGGCAGGTGGCGCAGTGCGCCTCCCGTTGATAGATCTCAGCACCGAGTTTGTAGACCTTCTTCTCGGCACTGCTGAGATGCTTGGGCGGCTTGAAGGTCACGAACTCCAGCTCAGGCGGAGCCATGAACGAATCCGCGTCTGCGTCGACGTTGAACCAGAAGTGCTTGACCGTGTTCGCCGCCACGACTGCGTGTTTCACATCAGAGCTCAGCAGCCGATCGAGCAGTTCCTCGTTCCGTACGCCGTGCTGCTGGTGCAGCCAGAGGGCCTCTAAAAGATGATGCGCCTCGGTTTCGTCATGAGCGTCAAAGTTTTTCATCCATTCCCGGGCAGCCGCCAGCACCTCCTCGGAGTTTCGGCCGCTGAGCTCCACCCGCGTGCGGTGCCGCACACCATCGATCGGATGCTCGAGGTTCTTGAGCAATGCGGCGATCGGCTCGCCAGCGATCTTCACCGGCTCCTGCAGCGGGCGGTCCTTCACCGTCAGCCGGAAAATGCGGCCGTGCACATGATCGCGATTAGGATCGCGGATGTTGTGCTGCATGTGGCCGATGATTGCGTTGTGCCAGTCGGCGACGTAGAGGGCCCCGTCGGCACCAACCACCGCATCGGTCGGCCGGAAGTTGCGGTCTTCGCTATTGAGCAGTTCGATGCCGGGCGTGCCCCACACGTCACCAAACTTCCGGCCGTTCTCGCCTCCCTCTCGATTTAGGTCGTAGGACTTCACGCCCAGGAAGCCGATCGTGTTGCAGATCAGGAAGTCCTGCTGCAGCTCCTCAGGAAAATGCTCAGACGAAAGGATCTCGTCGGCGGCCACCGGACGAAACTCCTTCGTCAGCAGCTCAAACATCTTGAAGCCCTTCCCCTCCGGACGCACCTGATACGAATTTCCACCAGTGCCGTCGTTGGCGTAGCAGTAGCCCCAGCGATCGAAACTCGTACCGTGGGGATTGGGCGAGTTGCCGGCGTGAGGGGTGATCGCAAACGTGCGGGGGTCAAAGCGATACATCCCCGACGCCCCCACGTTGAGGTTCTGCTTCCAGGGCGTTTCGTGGTTGTGCACGAGGAAGATGCCACTTTGCCAGTAGATGCCGCCATCCGGGCCGTAGATCAGGTTGTTGGCAGCGTGATGCGTGTCGGCGGTGCCCAGGCCCTGCAGGACCGGGTAGCGGAGGTCGGCCACATCGTCGCCGTCGGTGTCTTTGAGAAACCAGAGATCCGGACCCGATGTCACGAGCACGCCGCCGTTCCAAAACTCAAAACCGAGCGGATTGTGCACGTGGGCGAAGATCTTGCGGACGTCCGCCTTCCCGTCGTGGTCGGTGTCTTCAAAGATCATCAGGCTGTCGTTCATCGCTTTGCCGGGTTCCCACTTGGGGTAGGTGTTCCAGCTGGCAGCCCACAGCCGTCCCTTCGCATCCACCTGCAGCTGCACGGGGTTGGCCAGATCAGGAAACGCAACCTCCGAAGCAAAGACCTTGAGCTCATAGCCTTCCGGCACGGTGATCTTGGCCAGCGACTCCTCGGGGCTGAGGTAGTCGACGCTGCCCTCCTTCTCAGCGCTCGAGCTCGCGCTGCCACCGCCAACGTTCGAGACAACCTTCACCGGAGGCGGGACGTTGCTGTCGTCCACGGTGTAGCTGCGACCTTCTGCCGCCGCCCAGATCGCTGGGTCGCGGTTGGCCGTCATCACGTCGAGCATCACCAGCTCGTGCTTGAGCACGTCGGCATTGCTCTGGCCGTCGACAAACGTCAGCGTGGAGCGGCCGCCCCAGATGTCATTGCCGTCGGTGGCCCGGTACCGGTTGTGCCAGTGCCAGTTTTTGTCTTCGATTGCGCGGTAGAGCTGGGATTCTTTCGTCACCTCCGCGGTCGTCCCGAGCAGGGCTTCGCTGATGATGCTGGCGAGCTTTTCATAGCCGGCCGCGTTGAGATGAATGCCGTTGAGCGTGTACTGCGTGTTGGGGTCGGCAAACAGCTTCTGCGTCGGCGTGTAGAGGTCGACAAACGTGGCGCCTGCCTGCTCGGCGGCCTGCCGTGTGGCTTCGGTATAGGCGGCCAGGTTCGCATTGAGGTCCACGCCATCCGGTAGGTGCGGGCTGCCTGTGTTCTCGTAAGCGATTGGGCTGAAGAGCACAACTCGCAGCTCCTTGCCCACATCGGCCCGAAGTTTCGTGTATCGCTCCACAAGTTTCACGAGC
>JAPOIM010000032.1 GCA_029978905.1 Planctomycetota bacterium | reverse complement strand
CGGCGAAGACGAAGCTCCAGCTGTCGTCACGCCGATTCGAGGAGGCGGAGGCGACCAATCAAGCATTCTTGGCCGCGTTTCCGGAAAACCCACTGGCCTTGGCCCAGTCGGCTATCTGCGCGGCGCTGGCCGGCAACCTCCACGAGGCTGCAGTCGCCTTTGACGCTGCCCGGGAGGGGATCACCGCTGAGAGTGCAGCCAAAGACGAGGTGACGCGGATTGCGTTTACCCTCATGCAGGTTGCCACGCAGGCTGGCCAGATCGGGATGGCCCAAGGCCTGCTCGAGTGGGCAGACGAAAAAGGCTTCGGAACGGACGACGAGCGTGTGTCGCTGGCGGGGATGATCGGAAATGCGGGAGTGCCGATGGCGCTGCGAGCCCGCCCAACGCTGGAAGCCACTGCGAGCGATTCGCCGTGGCGGTTTGAGTTTCAGACGGCGCTGACCCACGCCGAGCAGTGGCGGCTGACCAAGGCCCTCAAAACCTTTCGTACCCTTAAGGGCGTGGCCGGTGAGTGTCGCGAACTGTTTACCAACATCGCCATTCTCTGTGAGAAGGTGGGGCTCCCGTTTGAGGCCGCTGAGGCGTGGGCCAAGGTAGCGAGTCTCCCAGGTGTCAGTGAGGACGACGCCATTGAGGCAACTGCTCGGGCGATCGCACTCGAACAGGATGCCAACCCTGAGCGTTCGCCAACCGTGCCGCTGTCGCAGGCCACGATGGAGGTCGCGGCGACCGACAGCGAAGGAAAGCCGCTGGACCTCGATCTCGTGGAAGATGGGCTGCGGCACGACGAGCGGTTTGAGTCGGTGCCGTTCGACCGCTCCAATTGGGTCAACCGCAACGCGGTGCCCCCTCGATCGGTGTGGCGTGTCTACGACGCCGTGGTCACGGAAGAACGTCCGGCGCTGCTGCTGGCCTCACTTCTGATCTTCGGTAAGCAAACCGATCGTCCCGCTCAGGCCGTTCTGCAGGGATTCGGGCCAGACTTAGCGCCCGCTCGGGAAATCGTCGAGCCGGTGCTGCATGGCACGTTTGGCGAGGAGGTCGCGACGTCCGTCACGACGCCAACCAACTGGCTGCTTTCGGCGCAGTACCGGCCTCTTGCCGCGTCGTCGATGTCGGCAGAACAGGCAGCGGACTCTGGTGCGTTCGATAAGGCCCTGCAGCGACAGCGGTCGGCCGTCTGGGAGCGATTTGCGGCAGAGTGGCCAAAGACGCCGCTGCCTGAATTGCTTGGCAAAACACCCAGTGAGGCGGTTGGTGATACCGACGGTCGTCGCCGCGTCGAAGCGATGGTTCGCGAAGGAGCCGTCGCAGCGAGCGACCAGGTGGCAGGCAAGGCCTGGGCCGACGTTCGCAATACGCTGGGTCTCGAGGCGGAGACCCAGCTGGAGTCGGTGGCACCGGTCGACGAACTGCCTCCGATGCGTTGGCACCGTGTGGTTCTCTCGGCCCTCTCGCTCGACCAACTGCGACTCCTGATGGAGATGTCGGTGGCGTCGGGGTTTGAGTTGGCGGCGTTCCGGACGGCTCAGGAACTGCTCGCACGTGCCTCCAAAGATGACTCCGGAATCGAACCGGCAGACGAATGGCGGGCGCTGAGTTTTCTCGAAGAGCGGGTAGAAACCACGACCGAGAAGCTCGAGATTCTTGGCCGACTGCGGGCGATCGCTACCAAAGTCGGCGCCAGCCAGGCGATGCTCGACGTGGCCGAACTGCGGCTCTCGTTGCAGCGTGGTGATCAGGTGAACTTTCAGCGGATGCTCGACCGCATCCGCCGGGGCCCTCAGGATCAGCGAGTGCTCCAAGCCGTCGCGTCGGTGTTTGCCGAAGCGGGTATCGATCTCTCGGCCCTGGCGGCTGCCCAAGCCGGGGGCATGCGGGGGATGCCTGGCGCGGCGTCACCAACTTCGGCACCGGCTGCCGCTCCTGCAGCGTCGGGGCTGTGGACGCCAGGCGGCGGAACGCCCGCGGCGTCGGAGGGGGGAGAGAAGAAAGTGATCTGGACGCCTGGTTCATGACCGCTCGCACGGCAGAGGTTGCTGCGATGGAGCGAGCCCTTGAACTCGCTCGTCGCGGCGAAGGGCATGTCGAGCCGAATCCCATGGTCGGCGCGGTGGTATTGGATGCCGCCGGCGTCCCGGTGGGTGAGGGATGGCATGCCCACTTCGGTGGTCCGCACGCGGAGGTGATGGCGCTCAAGGCGGCTGGTGCCCGTGCCGATGGGGGCACGATCGTGGTCACGCTCGAGCCCTGTTGCCATCACGGGAAGACGCCGCCCTGCACTGAGGCGGTCTTGGCTGCGGGCATACGACGGGTGGTCGTGGGCACCGTGGATCCCGCGAGCCATGCGGCTGGCCGGGGCCTTGCGCAGTTGAAGGCGGCGGGGCTTGAGGTGGTGGACGGGGTCACGGAGGCACAGGCTCGCAAGCTGATCGCCCCGTTTGCCATGCTGGCCACCGAGGGCAGGCCTTGGGTGATTGCCAAATGGGCGATGAGCCTCGATGGGCATATCGCCACGGCGAGGGGCGAGAGCCGTTGGATTTCGTCCGAAGCCTCACGGGGCATGGTCCACCGTCTGCGGGGACGCGTCGATGCGATCCTCGTGGGGATTGGGACGGTTCTTGCCGACGATCCACTGCTCACGGCTCGACCTCCCGGCCCGCGGCCGTTGCTGCGGATCGTTCTCGACTCGACGGGGCGGCTGCCGCTGGAAAGTCAGCTGGTACGCACTGCTCGAACCCACGCAACGCTCGTCGCCGTTGGGCCGTCAGCGGATGCCCATCGTCTGACGGTTCTCCGCGACGCCGGCTGCGAGGTGTGGCAGGCGACAGCCACCACGGTGGCCGAACGCGCGGCAGAACTCCTCCAGGAGTTGGGGCGAAGGCAGCTCACCAACCTCCTCGTCGAGGGTGGCCCGACAGTGCTGGGCACGCTGTTTGACGCGCACTTGGTTGACGAAGTGCACGCCTTTGTGGCCCCCAAAATCATCGGCGGCCTGCAGGCACCGGCTGCAGTGGCGGGGCAGGGGATCGCACGGATGGAAAATGCACCGAGGCTCTCCATCGAATCGATAGAGAGCCTCGGCGACGATTGCTTCATTCGCGGGCTGGTCGCCCGGCAGTGAGTGCGACAACCGGCTCAGCGAGCCGGCATGTCTTCGATCAGGTTCTTCCAACGCGTCACGGTGACGCCCTGCTCGACCGTCTGCTCAGCCACACAGGCCTTCAGACATCGGCACGCTTCCAAGCCCACCTGCAGCTGCTCAAAGAAGGGAGCGATCATCGGGCTCGTGTCGCTCGATGAGAGTTCCACATCCGCATCCACCATGCCCTCTCGCATCTGTACCGACGCGTAGCGAGCACCGAAGACAAGCCAGGCTTCGATGACGTCGATCAACGCTGGCAGGTCAGCGGCTGCTACCGTGCCAAGCGGTTTCTCGAAGTTCCCAAGGGCTGCGCCTGTTTCCAGGTCAGTCGCGGTCAGCAACCGCCCCGCTTGGCCTGTCGTCAGCGAGAACACCACCACGTCCTTGCCGAGGCCGATGGCGGGAGCGATCTCCTTCGCCAGCTTCGCCGGAGGAATCGGGAAGCTCCACACGGTGCCACCGTCGACGGTTGCTTCGACCGGATCCGGGATGCGATACCCTGCGGGCACGGCAGACGGATCTTCTTCACGAATCACGTTCACGAGCTTGTCTGCCAGTTCAAAGAGGTCGTTCAGCCCCTCCTTGAAGAGAGCCGCATCGGCCAACCCCAGCACAATCGCGGGCTCCACAATCGGAAGGGCGTCGGCCGAGGAGGGCAGGTCTGCCTGAAGGCGTTGCACCTTCGTTTCGTCGTCGAGCACCAATGCCACCTGACGGTCGGCAAGGGCGGGCATGAACTTCGTGTGGACCGTGTTGACGAGGTCGTCGAGCAGCGGTCCGTACGTGGTCATCGTATCGCCATACATCTCGCGGTCGTCCTCATCCATCTTGTCGACGAGGTACTTCTCGAAGAACCCGGCAGCCTTCGTGTACCAGCCCGCAAACGTTTCGAGATGCAGGGCGTCAACGGAGGTCCGCGAGGCGATCACGGCGAGCGGTGATCCGCCCACGTGTGAGAGGATGCTCAGCGGTTGCGAGGCATCGAGGGCCACATTGCTCGACCAGTTCCAGGTTTCGCCTGCGAAGCCGGTCTCGGTGGCGTAGGCGAAACACATCCAGGCGCCGGGCTTTGGAAGCATGGCCTCATAGTCGGCGGCCATTTGCTCCAAACCACGCTTCGCTTCGCCCCCCGCTTCTTCCGGCAGTTCGGCTTTGGCGGCCATAGGCTCTGCAAACTGGGCAAGCATGCGGAGATCGTCTCCGGTCGGGCTGATCGCCGCGACGAAGTCTTCGCTGAGATAGCCCACCGAGGTGATCTCGGCACCTTTCGCGTCGCGATAGGGACCAAAGGCGTCGGTCGTGATCAGGCTCGTACCGTCGGACGACAGGGAGAGCTTCGCCAGGTGGTCGACGGAGTTGCCGATAGAGATCACGAAACGGTCGCCAATCGTGCCGAGGCCGATCACGAGGTTCAGCGAACGCAGTTTGTCGTTGACCTTGTCGACGGTGTCGGGGTCGTCGCTGTACGCATCAAGCCCCAGATTCTCCCACGGCACGAGTTCGCCGGAAAGCGTGAGGACGAGCAGTTCCCCGCCTTCGACAGACTCACGGGAAAGGGCATCCGCCAGCATGGGCTGTGTCTGAACGACAAAGTTCAGCAGCATTTCCACCCGAGCAAGTTGTGCGGTCGCCGCATCTTCCATGCTTGTCTGGAATCCCCAGACGATGTCGGGCAGCACGAGGTCGTCGATGTGGTCGGCAAGCGCTTGAAACAGGAGGCGGGCCGCTGCGTCCTCGCCGAGGGAAACGTCGTCTCCGTCACTCTCTGCGACCGCCTGTGAAAGACTGCTCATCTGGTTCGCACGCTGAATCGCCATCAGCACTTTCGTGAACTTGATGCACGAAGGCTCGCCGTAGACGAAGGTGTCGTGGGACATCATGTCTGTCAGGAGCTCAACGGCCTGTTTGTTGTCTGGCAACTCCAAGAACGTGGAAGCCATCGAGAGCGGGCTGCCTGGCATCGACTGCATGTCTTCGAGTTGGTCGAGCCCCATCTTCACGGCAGGCAGATCGAGGATCGCCTTCATGGCGTTGCTGTCACGAACCATCTCGTACTGCTGCTTCAATCTCAGCGAGCTGGAGAAAAAGGCTGCGTCCGCGGGAACCATCTCAACGCCACTCAAGGCAGGTTCTGCGGAGACAGCAAACGACGAGCAAAGCAGGATCGCGAGGGCCGTGAAGACCCCAATGATCTTTGACGGCTGCCGGCATGGTGCCGGAGAGAAAGAACGAGCCATTTCTTGTTTGTTCCTTCCAGGAATCCAGTGGAGGGGTGGGGTGGACCGTGGCACAGTACGAGCCGTTTCGCCATCATACGCGAGTGCATAATGAATGGCACACGGCGACATTCCCGAGGGAGCGTTTTTTCTCGGCCGCCGTCGCCGCTTTTTCTTTCGCCCTGTTGGGGGATCTCGCCCGTGCAACTGGAAGGCACGACAATTGTCGACACTTTTGCCGAGGCGTTTCGTCTGCGGTGCGCGAGGCTTATTGTGACAGCCCACGACGCGCATTGGCTCCGGGCGGCCTGCGAAGCGGCGAGTGGGTATGGCACCAGCGTGATTGGCTGTGATGCTGAGGTCGGTGTGGAGCGTTTTCTCGATCCGTCTGAATCCCCCGACGGGCGTGCCGCCGTCAGCCTGCTGGCGTTTGGATTCGCTGCGGAATCGCTCGCCAAGGCGGTTGCCAACCGGACGGCGCAGTGTTTGCTCACCTGCCCGACGGCCAACGTGTTCGACGGCCTCCCCGCTGCAGAGGATCGGGCTCCGCTGGGGAAACACGTCCGCTTCTTTGGCGATGGCTTTGAAAAGACCAAGCGTTTGGACCAGCAGCGGATCTGGCGGGTGCCGGTGATGGACGGTGAGTTTCTGGTGGCCGAGACGGTCGGGATCGTGAAGGCCGTGGGGGGGGGCAACATCATTCTGCAGGGAACGAGCCTCGACCGTGCCCTCGATGCTGCGCGGCGAGCGGTGGACGCCGTGGCTGCCGTACCTGGCACAATCACGCCTTTCCCGGGAGGCGTTGTTCGATCGGGTAGTAAGGTCGGGTCGCGGTATGCGGCCCTGCGGGCAAGCACGAACGACGCCTTCTGTCCGTCCCTCGTGGGACGGACGGCGACCGAACTCGTGGAGGGGGCGGTGGCGGCCCTCGAAATCGTGATCGACGGGCTCGATGAGGACTCCGTGGCGGATGGGATGCGAGCGGCGATCAGGGCTGCGGCCGGGAAGGGGATCCTAGCGATCGGGGCTGGCAACTACGGAGGAAAGCTGGGGAAGTTTCATTTTCATCTCCGCCAGCTTCTCTCGCCTTCCTAAACGCGCGTTGTTTTTCATGCGGCGCGTCGCCCCGCGTGCGTCGCTGGTGCGCACGCCGGACTGCTCTTCTCCGACGTTGGCGCTTTTGCTACCCACCCCGGTTGCGTTCGAGTCGGATGCTGCCGCGTCGCTTCTGTGAAGCCGTGGGGGGCCCGGCGAGCCTCGGTCCTGCTGTCGGAGAGTTCATCCATGTCTGTCGCCTCACCTCAGCCTGAGCCCGGTTCGCATGACGGCGACGAGGCGAGCCCGCAGCCGACCGCTGGGTCGGTTGCCGCGCCGAGCCAGCCTTCGAGGCAGGATCTTGTCATGAAGCCACGTGGGCCAAGTCCGTGGATGGCTGTTGGCGTGGTGAGCTGTGGCCTGCTGGGGTTTGCGACGGCGTTTTTTCTCGAGATCGGGAGAAGCCGCGGAGGGCATGCCCAACACGCGGCGGTCGCGGACGCGCCCGAGGTGCTGCCGACAGAAGCAGTGGCCGAGCCCATTGCCGCGACGACGCTTGCCTCGGGGGCCGAGACCGCCACGGCGGCAGGGTACCCCAGTGAGATGCCCGCGACCGAGGATCGCTACGCCGCGTTTGAGGACGACCGAGGAGCGGCATTTTCCCGCTTCGGTGGCGGCCAGTTGACCGCTGCCGTGGAGACGCCAAGCGAGGCGGTCGCGGCGGAATCGGCCATCCCTGACACGGACCGCTTTTCCCAGCAGGGGGGGACGCCTGCATTCGCGCCTGCTGCAGAAAGTGGGCCCGGCGTGGTCACGGTGCGAAAGCCTCCGGTGCCGTTCGAGCCTCCCGCGTCTGCCGACCTTCCGCCGCTGACCTACGCCGAAGAGGAGGTGCCGCCAGGCGATGCGTTGGGGAATGCAGCGGAACCCGTCAGCGAGGACGTCGTCGATGCGGATCTCGTGTCGAGCGATGGTGACGACCAAGACCTCTTGGCACCCCTACCAGAAGAAGAGGCTGCCGCGAATGCCGTCGCTCCATGGGAAAAGACGACAGACGTGGCCGCAGACGAGTTGGAAGCGCCGGAAGCAGTCGACCTGGAAGCACTTGGATTTGCGGAGGAAACGCCCCCTGCGGCTGCGGCCGAGAACCGAAACTTCCGCGCCATGGCGGATGTGCAGCCGGGGTTTGCAACACCGGTGGTGCAGTCCGGGCCTGCTGTTGGGGCAACCCGTGGGCCGCTGGCATTTGATGATCCTGACGCCCCGATTGCCGTCACGCCCCCGTCCACACCACCGGCCTTCGGGCAGTCTGCTGCGGCAGAGGCGGAGGTCGACACCCCTCCCGCAGACAGTCGCTATGCCGCGTCGGACGCCCTGCGGGCTTTCGGTGGCACGCTTCCTGAGCGGCCGATGCTGCCCTCTGCTGCCGCACCAGAAGCGTCGTTGATCCCAGAACCCGCCGTGTCGGCTCCCACCGGACTGCCCGTCGCCAGCTCGCTCCAAGAGGAGCCGATGGGGTCGCCAGCCTTCCCCGGAGCAGGACCGGGCTACGGAGTCACGGGGGTTGGACGACCAGGCCCTGCGTTACTCGAGGGCGTCCAGTCGCCGCAGGTGGCCGTCGAAAAACGGGGGCCGCGCGAGGTTCAGGTCGGTAAGTTCGCCCGCTATGAGATTCTCGTGCGGAACCTCGGCAGTGTGACCGCACATGAGGTGGAGCTGTTTGACACCGTGCCGCAAGGAACCTCCTTGGTGAGCACGACGCCTCCCGCGGCACCGGGAGCCCAAGGGGAGCTGACATGGCAGCTTGGCAGCCTCGGGCCAGGGGAGCAGGCACGGGTGCTCGTTGAGGTGCTGCCCACGGAAGAAGGTGAAGTTGGGAGCGTGGCGAGCGTACGTTTTGCGGCCAAGGCCTCGGTGCGTTCGCTCGCGACCCGTCCGGCACTGGCGATGGAGATCGAGCAACCGCCGGCGATGCGGATTGGCGGTGAAGTGCCGCTGGTGATCACAGTCTCGAATCCAGGCACGGGCCGTGCGACCGGGGTGGTGCTCGAAGGGGTTCTCCCCGAGGGGCTTACGCATCGCGCCGGTCGTGAGTTGGAGTTTGACATCGGCAGCCTCAAGCCAGGCGAATCTCGCAGCATCGATCTTGTCCTCGCCACCACCGGCCCTGGGCTGCATCGGATGGACGTTGGCGTCCGCGGAGACGGCCAGCTGGAAGAGCGGCAGAGCGTGTCGATCGAAGTCACGGCGCCAACGCTCGAACTGACCGCGGAACTTCCCAGCCGTAGGTATCTCCAGCGGCCTGTGACGTGCGTCTTGTCGATGGCCAACTCTGGAACTGCAGCGGCCCGCTCGGTGGAACTCGCCGCCCAGCTTCCGCCTGGCCTGAAGTTTGTCCAAGCGAACAACGCGGGTTACTACGACGAGAAGAACCATCGGGTGCTCTGGCAACTGGAGGAACTGCCGCCGGCGGAAGTCGGGAGCGTTGAGGTGGTGCTGATGCCGATCGCCCTGGGAAGCCAGCAGGTGGTGGCTGCAGCCCGCAGCCCGGATGGGCTTTCCGACCAGGTGACGCATGTGCTGGAAGTGGAGGGCGTTGCCGCCCTGACCTTCTCAGTGATCGACAGCGAAGATCCGATCGAGGTGGATGGCCTCACCGAATACGTGATCCGTATCGGCAATCAGGGCACCAAAGCTGCTGACAGCGTGCAGGTGACCGCCAGCATGCTTGGCGATCTGCAACCCGTGGATGCCTCAGGGCCGGTGGGGCATCGTGTTGAAAACCTGACGGTCGTGTTTGAACCACTCGCCCGCTTGGCGCCCACCGAAGAGGCCGTCTTCCGCGTGCAGGCTCGTGGGCGACGGGCCGGTGATCAGCGGATGCAGGTGCAGGTGACCAGCGCCGATCACCAGACGCCTGTGACCAAAGAAGAAGTCACCCGCGTCTACGCTGACCGCTGACCGCGGGCAGCGGGCAGCAGATCGCAGATCGCAGACGTGGGCCGTTCGGGGCGAGCCCGGTGCTGCCCCGCCGGACGTTCGCTGCGGGCCATCCTGGCCCTCGCTCACTCGAAGATCCGCATCGCTTTCGCCCTCCAGGCTTCGCTCGCGTCTCTACGCCGGCGAGTCAGCACCGGGCTCGCCCCTCACTCCGGGAAGTGTGCGCAGCCGTGGAGCGGAGGGCTGGCGGTCGGCGAACGCTTGAGGAGCGTTGCCCTACGAACGCAGGGATGCGCCGCAGCGGCCGGAGCAGGCTTCCAGGATCGCGTCGATCACGGTCTTCACGTCGTCACCGGAGAGCGTGGCTTCGCGGCTCCTCAGCGAGAGCGAGACGACCATGCTCTTGCGGCCTGGACCGATGCGGCCGTCGTCACGCCACACCTGGGTGAGTGAAAGTCGCTCCAGGAGTCCACCGGAAGCTTCGTCGATGGCAGAGGCGATCGATGCCCACGGAACGTCTTCGTCGACGATCAGATTCAGGTCGCGTTCGACGGGTGGGAACTCGCTTGGGCGATTGACCGGGCGGCTTTCCGACGAAACGCTTTCGATGGCGTCGAGTCGAAGTTCGAAGGCGGCCACCGGGTTGGTCAGGTTGAAATGCTCCAGCACGGCAGGGGCGATTTCACCGAGCACCGCGACCCGTCGCGCGGGGCGGCCTGGCAGTGAGAGCATCACGTCGGCCGAGCGACCTGACGCAAACAGGGCGTGCGATGCGGGGCGGTAGGCGACACGTGGCGGCGGCCCGGTGAGGCCTGTGGCGTCGATGCCGAGGCGTTGAAAGAGCGTCTCGAGGATGCCCTTGGCAACGGAGAACTCGCCGGCGACCACGCCTGAGACGAAACGAGGTTCGCTCGGGAGATCCCGCTCGGGAAGGTAGCCGCGAGCGATCTCGAAAAGGTCGCCATGGGGTGCGGCCACCGCAAGGTTGTGGCCGCGGGCTTCCAGCAGGCTTGGGAGCAAACTGCGTCGCAGTCGGTCTGCGCCTCGCACCAGGGGCGGGGAGATGGTCAGGGCCGCGGCGTTCGTCCATGGGCTGCCCAGCCCGTCGAGTGTGTCGTCGACCACGCTGCGGGTCATGGCTTCGCAGCAGCCCGTGGCGATGAGCACATCGGTGACGAGTCTCGCAATCTCTTGCTGAGGCGAGTCAGCGACTGGGCGGGCAGAGATCGTGGCATTCTCAGGAATCAGGTCGTAACCGACGATGCGGCCGACCTCCTCAACGAGGTCGATTTCGCGGGTGACATCGCGCCGCCACGAGGGCACGTGCCACAGGCTGATCTCGTCGTCGGCCCCTTCTGTTTGCTCGGTAAACCCAAGCGAGGTGAGGGTCGATTGCTGACGCTCCCAGGGAATCTCGACGCCGAGCACCTCGCTCACGCGGTCGACTGCCAAGGCGACGGTTGTCGCGTGGGTGACCAACGTGCCTGCTGTGGCGGCACCGTGTTCGAGTCGGCCGCCGGCCAACTCCATGATCAGCGAGGCTGCTTTGAGGCTGGCCCACTCGACGGCGTGGGGATCTGGGCTGCGCTCGAAGCGGAACGATGAGCCGCTCGCGAGCACCAGGCTGCGGGCTGCGGTGCGCACGGCGAGCGGGGCAAACTGCCCACTTTCGAGGAGCACGTCGACGGTGGTTTCGGAAATCTCGCTGTCTGCTCCCCCCATCACGCCGGCCAGGGCGATGGGGTGTTCGGCGTCGGCGATCACGCACATCCGCGGGTCGAGTTCGTAGCGACGGTGGTTGATCGCCTCAAAAACCTCGCCTGCGAGCGCCGGCCGGACGATGATTTTGCCGCCGCGAACACAGGCCAGGTCGAAGGCGTGCAGTGGCTGGCCGCACTCCAGCATCACGTAGTTGGTGATGTCGACGATGTTGTTCACACTTGCCACGCCGACCGTCGCTAACCGCTTGACGAGCCAAGAAGGGCTCTTGCCCACGCGGACGCCTCGAATCACGCGAGCCGAATAGAACGGGCACATCGACGGGTCGGTGATCTCGATCGCGACTGAATCTGCAGCACGCCCACCAGATTCCAGCGGCCGTGGGGTGGGCACGAGCAGCGGGCGGTTGAAGAGCACGGAGAGCTCGCGCGCCACGCCAATGTGGCCCAAGCAGTCGGGGCGATTGCTGGTGACCTCAATCTCAATGGCCGTGTCGTCCCCCACCACCGTTGTGGACTCATGGTTGAGGCCTGACAGGGCGAGTCGCTCCACCAGTTCTTCCACCGGGGCGCTCACGCGGACATATTCAGACAGCCAGTCGGTGGAAACGATCATCCGAACTGCTCCAGAAAGCGGACGTCGTTGCGGTAGAAGTCACGGATGTCGGCCACGCCATATCGCCGGGCTGCGATTCGCTCCACACCAAGCCCGAAGGCGAATCCAGACACCTGATCTGGGTCGTAGCCGACGGCGGCAAGGACGGCGGGATCGACCATGCCGGCCCCACCCATCTCAACCCATCGGCCACCCCACTCCATGTCGACCTCCACGCTCGGTTCCGTGAAGGGGAAGAAGGAAGGCCTGAATCGCACGTGCACGTCGCCACCCAGGAAGCTCGAGGCAAACAGCCGCAGCACACTCTTGAGGTGGGCCATGGTGGTGCCCTTCTCGACGAGCAGGCCCTCCACCTGGTGAAACATTGGGTAGTGCGTGGCGTCGGCGGTGTCTGGCCGATACACACGGCCGAGCGACACGATCCGCAGGGGTGGCTTGCGAGCCTCCATCACGCGGATCTGCACGGTGCTCGTCTGTGATCGCAGCAGGAGCGGATCCTGACCTTGGGCAACGTTGAGATAGAAGTTGTCGAGCGGATCCCGCGCCGGGTGTTCAGGGGGAATCGCCAGGGCTTCGAAGTTGTGCCACTGATCTTCCACTTCCGGCCCGTCGACGCATTCAAAACCGAGGCGTGCCATGATCCCCTGCACCTCGCGGATGGTGCGGGTGATGGGGTGCAGTCGTCCAAGTCGAACGGGGCGACCGGGGAGCGTCACGTCGAGCGGGGCTGCCGCAGGGGAGGCGGTCGCTTCCGCCAGTCGATCGTGGGCGTCTTCCAGCAGCGCGGTGATCGCCTGCTTGACCTCGTTAAACGCTCGGCCTGCTTCGGGGCGGTCGGAAGGGCTCACGCCGCCGAGCAGTTTTTGGATCGACTTGAGCTTGCCGCTTTTGGCTCCCGCAAACGTCACGCGAGCCTCTTCGAGTGAGGCCGCATCACGAACGTCGCGAAACGCATTTTCGGCTTCTTCGCGAAGCCGACTTACCTCGAGGACGAACGATTCAAGATCCACGTTCTTGCACTGCCTGCGAGGCACACACTTCCACAAATGACCCTACGAGCCTCGCGGGGTGCCGGCTTCGAGCCGGAACCAGCCGAAACTAGGCAGCAGGGGCAACGCTATCGACGCCGAGGACCTCGCGAACTCGCTCAACAACCAGGTCAAACCCGGTGGGATCGGCGATGGCCATTTCCGAGAGCGTGCGACGGTCGAGTTCGATGCCAGCCTTCTCGAGGCCCGCGATGAACTGGGAGTAGCGGAGGCCCCGCTCGCGAACCGCCGCGCTGATTCGGATGATCCACAGACGGCGGAACTCACGCTTCCGACGACGACGGTCGCGATGCGCGTAAACGCCAGCCCGAATGAGCGATTCCTTCGCTGTTCGCAGCAACTTGCGACGTCCGCCCACGTATCCTTCGACACGCTTGAACAGACGCTTTTTCGCGTGATGACGGGGAACAGCACTCTTAGTACGCATGATGGGGGCTTTCGCTGAGGGCGGGGGTCAGGAGGTGACCCGCCCGGGATCTTCTAATGTGGCGTGGATCTTGGCCAATGCAAGGGGGCAGTTCTCGGAGCACGCCGAGGGGGTCCCGAGGCATGCCTCTCGGCAACTTCGACGCGACCATCACCTTTCCGGCGATGTTCGGCAGGCTCAGTAGCTGTACTTGCCGAGTGCTTCGGCAATTCGCGGGGTGTCAACCGCGGAAAGCACACCCGTGCCCCTGAGGTTTCGCTTCCGCTTGGCGGAGACGCGAACCTGGAGGTGGCTCGTGCCGGCGCGGCGATGCTTCACCTTGCCGGTTCCGGTGAGGCGGAACCGCTTCTTCGTGCCCTTGTGGGTCTTCTGCTTTGGCATGTCACTGACTCCTTGTCGAATGTGTGATTGTTTCCCAGTTTTCGGCTGACACAAGGGCCATCGTCCCTAGGGCCGAAAAACTGCTCAGCCGCGTCCCAGGACCGTCGCGACGCTGGCATCTCGGCACGTGTCGGCCGTGCAAACCGTGGAGCCCGGAGCTCAGCGGGGCGCGAGAGTACAGGTCAGCCTTCGCCCCATCTGCTGTGGACCGGACTCCACCTTCGCTTCTTCGGCGAGTTGCGTGATCAAACTCTTCATTACCCGTTGGCCTTCATCGATGTGGGCCATCTCTCGGCCCCGGAAAACCACCGAAACCACGACCTTGTCTTTGTGCGACAGGAATGTGCGGGCCTGGTTGACCTTAAACTCGATGTCGTGATCGCCGGTCTTGGGACGCAGGCGAATCTCTTTGACTTTGGTGTGATGGACGTGGGTTTTGTGCTGTTTTTTCTTCTGCTGGTACTTGAACTTGCCGAAGTCCATGATTCGGCATACGGGCGGAGCGGCCCCTGGCGCGACCTCCACGAGGTCAAGGCCTGCTTCCCGAGCGCGGTCAAGTGCCTCGGCGGTGGGGAGAACCCCGAGTTGCTCACCCGTGGCGGTGATCACGCGGACGGGGGAAATGCGGATCTGCTCGTTGATGCGATGCTGCTTCTCGATGGCAGGCGTCTCCGGCTGAGGACATGCTCACAGCCGGTCGGGAAATGCACAAATACCCGCGGACAACCGGCCTCCCCAAGCAGAGAAATCTGCCGTAGGAATCGAGCACCTACAACCCACTACTATTCCAGTCCCGACCACCCCGCGTCAAGCGGCAGAATCCGCAAAGTGCTTTTGGGGGGACAGGCAGGCTCGAAAAGGTGCGGGGTACTAAGTGTCCACTGGGCGCATAGGCAGGTTTGGCAAGGTTTTTCGTTGCCCTCAAGAGTATCTTTGAGACACGCTTGCCCTGGTGTCCTGGTGGTGACTTCACCGAAAACACCGTCACAAGCGGCTTTTTCGGCATGAGCGGTCACGCAACCAGAAAAGTCGCAAGCGGATGGCCGAAAATCTGTCAAGTTCTTCAGTTTTTCTGCGGAACCTTTTGGCTTTCTGACGCGTATAACTACCCGGTCGCGAGGCCTGCCGAGGGGTGACGGAAGACCCGCTCGGCGGCGTTGTGTGAGGTATTCACTCGGCGAAGTTCAGCGGCAGGGGCTGACTTCGCAGGCGTCAAACGCCAGCCAGCGATCGACCGGCTTGAGTTGTCGGAGCCACCCTCAGTGTGTCAGGGCTGTGGGGGTGGTGGCAGTGAGCACCATGCGGAGGAAGCGCCATGAGGTTCCATTCGTCGTCCACTCTGTCTCTGTCCAATCGGGGTGATCTCAGGCTTCTTGCCCCGCAGCGTGGGGCTGCTCGGGCGAGTGCCGAAGAGATCGCAGGTGCGGATCATGCCCTCGACTGTGGAGCGCTCGCTGAAGCCAGCGTGCTTTCGATCGAAGAAGTCGCACGCCGGTTCAATGTTTCCACCAAGACGATCTCGCGGTGGAGGCATCACGGTCTCGTGGCGCGACGCTACGAGGTCGCCGGTCGCCGTCGTGTCGGCTTTCTTGAAAGCGAAGTGGAGCGGTTTGCTGCCAGGAATGCTTCGCGCGTTGAGCGTGGGAGCCGCTTCAGCCAGCTGTCGTCTGAGGAGAAGGAAAAGATCGTCAACTGGGCACGCCGGCTGGCAGCGGTTGGGGCAGTGCCTGCGGACGTGCATCGACGCATCGCGAGCAAGCTTGGTCGCAGCGTGGAGACGATCCGCTACACGATCAAGGAGCATGATCAGGCCCATCCGGAGGCGTCCGTCTTTCCGTTTGGGGATGGCCGTCTCCGTCCCGAGAACTGTGCCCGGATCTACCAGCTCTACCTGGGCGGTGAGCCCGTGGAAGCGATTGCTCGGCGGTACCGGCGATCGCGGGCAAGTATCTATCGGGTGATCCTGAGCCAGCGAGCGGAGCATGTGATGGAGCTCCCGCTCGACTTCATCCCAAATCCGCTGTTTGCTCGGCCGACGGCGGAGCAGGTGGTGAACCAACCCTATCCCGAAAGCGAGACCGTGGCACGTAAGGTCCGTCGACCAGCAGGTCTGCCGGCCTACCTCGCAAGCCTCTACGAAGTGCCCCTGCTCACGCGTGAGCAGGAAGGGTGGCTCTTTCGAAAGTACAACTTTCTGAAATGCCGCGCGACGAAGCTTCGTGAGCAGCTCGATATGGAGCGGCCAAGCACCCGGCTGATGGATCAAATTGAAAAAATCTACGACCAGATCGTGGAAATCAAGAATCGTCTGGTCCGGGCAAACTTGCGGCTCGTGGTGTCGATCGCCAAGAAGCGAGTCTCTCCCGCCGATGGCTTCTTTGATCTCGTGAGCGACGGCAATATGTCGCTGATCAGGGCTGTGGAGAAGTTCGATTACGCTCGAGGAAACAAGTTCAGCACGTACGCTTCATGGGCGATCATGAAGAACTACGCTCGGACGATTCCCAATGAGCACAAGCAGCGTGAGCGATTCCGGGCTGCGGATACAGAGCTGCTGCAGGCCGCGACCGATACGCGAGCCGATGAGCATCGGCAGCGCATCGCCGAACGCGATCGGCTGCATCAGGTGGAGCAGTTCCTCGATCGTCTCGACTCACGCGAGCAGTCGATCATCATCCGGCGATACGGTCTCGATCATGAGCATGAGCCCCAGACCCTCAAGGAAGTTGGATCCGCGCTCGGTGTGACGAAAGAGCGGGTCCGACAGATTGAGGCCAAGGCGTTGGAAAAGCTCCGCGAAGTTGCTGAGCACGACCACATGCTGCCCGAGCTGGAAACCTGAGAATCCAGCTGGAGAAGCCGGCCGCAGAAGCCAGTCTGCTATTTGTTGAAGCAAATGCAGACTGGCTTCGGCACGTTGACGGTCTGCCCAGTGAAGGTGAGCCGTCCGGTTTCGGTGTCGATCGCGAAGACGGTCACCGTATTGGAATCTTGTCCTGCCGCGAGCAACCATCGTCCGTCTGGGGTGACGTTGAAGTTGCGAGGGGTCTTCCCGCGGATGGGCTCGACGCCCAGCAGCGTGAGTTCACCATTGCCGTCGTTGACTGAAAACATCGAGATCGAATGGTGCCCCCGGTTGGACCCGTACAGGAAACGACCTGAGGGGTGCATCACCACTTCCGCTGTTGAAAAGCCTTCCCGATCGGTGACGTCGTCGGGAATCGTGGAGACGGTCTGGAAGGGTTCGAGCGTGCCCTCCTCCGGATCAAAGTTGAAGCCAGTGACTGTCAGGGCCAGTTCGTTGATTACGTAGGCGCGGCTGCCGTCGGCGCGAAAGGCGATGTGCCGAGGGCCGGAACCTGGAGGCACGATGCCTGCGGCCTTCGGTTCCAGCGTGGCGTTTTCCGCGTCGAGGGCATGGACGAGCACCAGGTCGATGCCGAGGTCTGGCACCAGCACGAACTTCCCGTCAGGAGTGGTTCGCGCGCAGTGGGCATGAGGCCCTTCCTGCCGCTGTGCGTTGATGCTTGAGCCCTCGTGCTGGATGAAGCCGCCGGGCACGCCTTCCACAGACGGCTCCAAGCCGCCGTCGCCTCGGATGCCGAGGCAGACGGTGCTGCCGCCGCCATAGTTGGCTGCGACCACGCAGCGTCCGGAGGGATCGACGGAAACCTGGCAGGGGCCGCCTCCCAGGGAAGGTTGTTCGTTGATCTTCGCTAGCGTGCCTGAGGGCAGGTCGATCGCAAGCGCCGTGATGCCGCCGCTGGGCTTCCCTTCGAGATCGGCGATCTCAGACACGCAGTAGAGCAGCGGCCTTGAGGGGTGGCGTGCGAGGAACGATGGGTTCGCCACTTCGCCAGCGAGGGTGGGCTCGCTCAGCTTTCCAGTCTGCGTGTCGAAACGTGCCACATAGATTCCTTGGCTCTCCGTCCCACGGGTGTAGGTGCCGAACCAGACGAGTTCTTCTGCGGCTGTCGCCCGAGAGGCGATCAAACTCCCAACGACCAGGGGCGCGAGCATGAGGACGAGGCGGCTGATGGATGAGTCGATCATGAAAACGCTCCAGGAATGAGAACGAGTTGTGCTGCGGAACCGCGTCAAGCCACGCGGTGTGCAAGTCTCACTGATCAATTACGATGCCGGATTGTCGATGGCCGTCAGGTTCTTCGCAAGCGGCTTGCCCCGCCTCGTGACCACTGGTCGCGGTCGCCATCAGAACGACTGGAGCGTGTAGGAGAACGCCCTCACGATGACGACGCTCTTCCCATTTGGATTTCCCGCGGCCACGGCTTTCTATCTCGTCTTGCTCGTGGCCACACTCGTGCTGCACATGGTGTTGATGCACTACGTGCTTGCGGGCACGGCGTATCTCGCGTTTGGGCGGTTGATGGGGCCTAAGCGGTGCGCAGTCTGTGGGTGGCAAGCGATTCTGATTGACTGGTTGCCGTTTGCCACGGGGTTGGCAATCACCGCGGGCGTCGCACCGTTGTTGTTTGTGCAGATCCTCTACCAGCAGGCCTTTTACACCTCGAACCTTCTACTCTCGCATCGCTGGATGGCGATCCTGCCGGTACTGATCGTCTGCTTCTCTTTGCTCTTTGTGCAGAAGTCGGCCTGGATCACGAGGCGGGCCTGGTTCTGGAGGATCCCGGTGGCTGCGGCGGCTTTTGCCGGGGTCATGTTCATCGCCGCGAGTTGGACGCAGAACCACCTCCTCTCGCTGGATCAGGGCGTGTGGCCACGTCTTTATGCCGAACGGGCGTTGGATTCCTCCACGCCAGGCTTCTTGCCACGCTTGGGCGTCTGGTTTTTTGCCGCGTTTGCCACGCTGGCCGTGGAGTTGGCCTGGCAAGGACGCATGCTGGGGATGGAACTGGTCCAGCCGCCGCCCGGTTCGTCGCACGTGATGGGGCTCTCGGCCGTGCGACGACTGTCGCTGACAGCCATGTCCGGGTGCGTCGGTGTCGTGGGGTGTGGGCTCGCCTACGCGGCAACGCTCCCTCTCGAAACACGCAGTGTCATCGGCGGCCCACTTGCGGGTCCGTGGGTCGTGGCCGTGTTGATGGGGCTGGGGCTCCAGATGCTTGCCTGGGCCTGGGTGGCCTTCCGCGACCGGCTGCCGCTGCCAGTGCTTCTGGCAGCGACAACCGGGTGTGGCGTCAGCATGGTCTCTGGGGTCGTCCTTCGTGAGGCTTTGCGGGCAACGGCCATCGATCTCACGACCCTCACGGACCGGCATGCCGCCGCCGCGGAAATCGGAGGGCTCCCGGTTTTCCTCATCTTTGCAGTGGCCAACGTCGCAGCGATCGGATGGTGCATCCGAATCGCACGTCGCCACGCATGACCAACACTTTACTCGCCAAGCTTGGCGAGGCGGATGTCACGGAACTCTGCCCACATCGGTCGCCCAGCGTGCAGCTGCAGGGCGAGGATGCCCTTCGTGAGCGTCAGTTCGGGCTCTTCGTCGGTGAAGTCGAGAACGAGACGGCCGTTGAGGTAGTGACGAATCTGGTTGCCTTCGGCGCGGATGATGACGTCGTTCCAGTCGTCAACGCGCATCAGTTCGCGGAAGCCTTCCTGGTCGATCAACTGGCCGGTGACTTCCTTGCCGTCGGCCTTCCACACGGCCCGCTCTCCGACCATGCAGATTCGTCCCCGCTTGCCCCCCTCGTCGTAGATGAAGCAGGGGACGTTCGGGAAGTTTTCTTCGTTGCGAATTTCGTGCTGGTAGCCGCGGACGACCCAATTGTTACGGGGGGAGCCTTCGGTGATGTGCCGCGAACGGTACTGGATTCCCGAGTTGTTGTCGGCGGTGCATCGGAAGGAGAGCCGCAACTCGAAGTCGCCAAGCTCACCCCCCTGCCAGATCAAAAAGGTGTTGCCTGTGGCGACCTTGTCTTCGGTCGTCTCGCCATGAATCACTCCATCACGCACGCTCCACAGCCGTGGGTCGCCGTCCCAGCCTTCCAGGCTCGTGCCATTAAAAATCGACTGCATGCCTGCCGGCTCAGCGGGCGCCGCGACGTTCTCAACCTCGACCGCTTCCGCAGCAGCGAGGGGACGCACAACACGCGTTGCGGATAAAACGAGGGCGAGAGCAAGGGCGAAGTGCAGCAACAGTCGCATGGTTGATTCCTTGGGGAAAATGCCAAAAAGACACGCCCCAGAATACCTTCCGACGCAGCGGCAGGTGACGAAAAACCTGGTGCATCCTGCGGAGGCAGGTTTGGACTGCGGACGCAGGTTTCGGCTACGGAGGCAGGTTTGGTTCACGGTGTTCTCGAGCGAGACTGCGCGGGCGGGAAGGGCGTTAGCTCTTCGCCGCGGCGGTGGTCCGCAGCCGATCGCCCACGGCCTTGCCAATTTGCCGGACCGCCTGACGCAACCGGTTTTCGTTCTCGATCAGCGCCAGTCGCACGTAGCCTTCGCCGGCCTCTCCGAAACCACCTCCAGGGCTCACGGCCACATCGGCCTCCTCGAGAAGCATCGCGGAGAAATCCATGCTCGTCATGGTGCTGGCAAAGGGTTCGGGAATCTTCGCCCACACAAACATCGAGGCCTTTGGGACGTCGACCGGCCAGCCAATCCGGGCGAGTCCTTCACACAGCACATCACGACGTCGCTGATACACACGGCACTGGGCCTCGACTTCCGCGTCGCCATGTCGGAGCGCCATGATCGCGGCGACCTGCGTGGGGCGGAACATACCGTAGTCGTAGTACGTCTTGATTGTGCCGAGTGCACGGATGATGTCGGCATTGCCAGCGCAGTAGCCAACACGCCAGCCGGCCATGTTGTAGCCCTTGCTCATCGTGGTGAACTCGACAGCAAGTTGTCGCGCACCCTCCACGGCGAGGAGGCTCGGGGACACGTAGCCGTCGAAGGTGACATCGGCGTACGCCAGATCCGAGACGAGCAGGAAGCCATACCGGCGAGCCAACTTGACGACCTCTTCATAGAAGTCGGCGTTGACCACCGTTGCTGTGGGATTGTGAGGGAAGTTGACGATCACCATTTTGGGCACGGGTTCGCCGGTGCGCCGCGCTGCCTCGCAGGTGGCATCGATTTCGGCGAGGTATCGATCAGGATCGGTCGTGTCGATCAGGATCGGTCGACCTGAAGCCAAGGCCACGCCATACACGTGGGCCGGGTAGGAAGGTGCCGGCACGATCACGGAGTCGCCTGGGCCGATCAGTGCCAAGCAGAGATGGCCGAAGCCCTCCTTGCTGCCGAGCGTGCAGACCACTTCGGTCTCAGGATCAAGCCTGACGCCCCACTTCTTGAGATACTTCGCCGCCACTTCTCGCTTGAGGTTGCGGATGCCGGTGGAAGGGGCGTAGCCGTGGTTGCGAGGATCTTTTGCCGACTCGGTCAACTTTTCAATGATGAAGTCGGCCGGGGGGTCGGAGGGATTCCCCATGCTCATATCGATCACGTCACAACCAGCCTGTCGCTTTTGATCGCGAAGGGCATTGATCCGCGCAAAGAGATACGGAGGAAGGTCCGCGACGCGGTCGGCCAGTCGGACTTTGGGAGCCACGACAGGAGGCGTCTGGGTGTCATCAGGCCCGTCGTCCCCAGCGGCATGCTCATGCGCCGGGTTTCCGGTGGTCAGGTCAGTCTCAGGCAGCGAAGCGGGGTTCGTGGAATCCATGGGTGGACGCATTGGCTCAAGCGGGGGAAGGGCAGACGCTCTCCTCATCTTACCGCAGCCAACAAAACTCGCTCGCCCCCTGACAAGACTTTTGCCAGCTCCGGGCCAGCCTTCCACGGGCGTTACAAACCGCTCTCGTGCGCGTTCGGATGACGTGTATCGCCGGCTCGGAGTCGGCGAAAGTCTCGTCGTAGGGCGAGGATACGCCCAAACGCTTCTCGAGCGTTCGCCAACCCCTCGCCTCGTCATCCGTTTTTACAGCATCATCGCCACAGGCGATCCCGACTGGGCTCTAGCGAGTGGCAGGGACATTTGCCGAGGCTGGCAGGACTCCGCTGGGTGCCGGGCTACCGGAGGCGGACTGCGGGGGAATCCGGCTTCCCGCTCGCGGCTTCGCAAGTTCCTGAGCTTCCTGGGTGGCTGCCGAGGACAGGCGGCCTGGAATCGTGGGCTGCCCAGCCGGGGTTTGGGTGGTGCCAGCGACGAAGTTGTCGATCGCCGAGCCTTGCCGCAGCCGGGTGAAATACTCGGCCATGGCGATCCGCTGCTTTTTGTCCTGAATGTCTCGCTGAAGCTCACTGCGGACGTCGGCAAAGTTGACGTCCACCGGCTCGGTAAAGCCTTCACCCAGCAGCACGAGGAAGCGGTCGGCGACCTGCACCACGCCGGAGAGCTCGCCCTGGGAAAGGGAGAACACTTCTCGCTCCAGCGCGGGCTGACCGCCGTACCGCTGAATCGGCGGCACTTCACCTCGCAGGGCGCGCGTCGCCTGGTCGACCGAGTACCGCTCCGCGAGGTCGCCAAAGAACTCGGGGTCAGGATTCTGGCGAGCGAGTTGCCACACTTCCTGAGCCCGCTTCTGCGAGTCGAGGACAATCATCCGGCAGCGGGCCCGCGGGCCGAACGTTGCCTGGAATGCCTTCTCCATGTCCTCTTGGGTGATGCTGGCTGGTCCGACGAGTTTCTTGAGCGACACCGTGGGGCGGACGATGTCTTCGAGGTAATGCCGGATCGGCACCTCCTGCTGCTTGGTCACGTGCTCCAGCCAGGCCTTCGTGTCAGGCTCACCGCTCTCGCTGACAAACCCGAGGGTCGTGGCACCGTAGGCGATCTCGTGATCGATGTCGGCCTGCGTGACGGTGAGATTCTGCTGCGCGAGAGCCTGGTCGATCAGGGAACGCGTGATGAGGATCTCAAGCACGTCCATCCCGTGCCGTTCCAAGCAGGTGTCGGCCAGCGACGCGGTGCTGACGGGCACGCCATTCACGACCGCGGCCACGCCTGGACGAGCGGCCTGCAGTTGAGGATCGCCGATGAGTTTTTCGATCTGCGAAGCTTCCTGAAGGCTGCGGAAGACGTCGCCGGAGACCTGGCGGCTCTTTTGATCGCGGATGACCTCGGCGATCTGCTCTTTGACTTCAGCGAGTTCGATGCCGGCAGCAGGCAGGTGGCCTTCGCACTTGATAATGATGAACTGGTCGGCCACACGCACCACCGGCGAGACCTGTCCGTCGGCAAGACCAAACGCGGCTGCCTCGAACTCTGGCACGCCGGTATGCCGGCGGATCGGCTGCACCCAGCCATTGGCACTGGCACTGGTCACATCGATCGAGTGCTGACGGGCAAGGCCACCAAAATCCTCAGGCGCGGCCAAGGCGAGCGTCCGCACGTTCTCAGCATCCTGTTGGGTGCGGGCGACGATGATGCGGGCCTTCACTGCAGGGCCAAACTGACGCTCGAACTCCTGGCTGATCTCATCGTTGGTGGGTTCACTCTTGGAGTGGGCCAGTTGCCGCAAGGCCAGCATGGGCCACACGATTTCGGAACGATACTGCGACTCTGAGATGCCTCGCTCGCGGCCGATCAGCTCAATCCACTGGTCCTTGGGGACCTGGAAGCGAGCCGCCATCGTTTCGATTTCGGCGTCGACGTCTGCTGCCGTGACGGTCAGGCCAGCACGCTGGCAGGCCTGCTCAATGATGCGGTGGTTGACGATCGTCTCGAGCACGGAGTCCCCGTAGCGGGCGAGGCACTCGGCAATCAATCGTTCACGCGGAATCTCGGCACCGTTCACGAGCGCCGCGGTGGAGGGAATCGAATCCTTCGTGGACGCCGTCGTTCGAGGGGCCGCTGCGGCGGGCGCGGGTCGCTCGGTGGGAGCTGCCTCTGCGTCGGGGGTGGCGGCCTGTCGCCAGGCGAGCCCGCAGCCGATCACCACCAGCGCTGCCGCAACTTCCCGGTAGGGACGGCGACTGAACCGCGTGAACCAGGTGGTGGGATTGTCGCAACTCTCCGCTGGCGTGTTCCGCATCGTATGCCCTCCTTGGCCGGCTCGGTGTGTCGTGGCCTCCCTGCCACACGTCCTCCCAGAGCCGACGGTTCTCGGGACACTAGGGTATTCTGCGGTTTTGGATCAAGGTGAAACCGACCAACGTGCACCAGTCGGGGCGGTCGCCGCGTGGTTCGGCTGGAATCGCATGGAGTCCGTGGATCAGGCATGATGGAGCACCAGCGATTCGCCAGTTTCCCCAGAATGCCTGAAAGCCCAGCGGAATGAACGCCGAACCGAAGCACGCCACGCCGCGCGACCCGATCCGCCCGCAGTGCCTGATCACCCTTGGGCTGCTGCCTCCGGTCACGCTCGACGATGTCAATCAGGCTTACAAAGCCAAGGCAATGGAGGCGCATCCAGACCGCGGCGGCAACGCGAAGCTGTTTATCGCCGTCAAGCAGGCGTATGAAGAGGCCTGCGAGTTCGTGAAGTTCAAGGCGGGCAAGTTGGAGTGGCTGGCCTCAAAGATCGACGCCTACGCCCAGCAGCAAGAAGTGGTCACCGAGACGATCGAACGCGGCGGCGAGGTGGAGATGGAAGAGGTTGACTGGCTGACGAAGTCGTTCGGTGAAGACTTCGGCCACGTCGCCGACAAACTCGTGCGTGTGACGCTCCGCAATGAAAAGGCGGACGACGTGTTTGCGATTCTCCTCGGCTTCCGCACGGAGTCGCTGAAGGACCTCGCCGTGCTTGACCTCGCTGGCGGTTCGCTGACCGACGAGGGGCTGCTGCAGTTCAAAGGGCTGGAGTCGCTCCGCCGGCTCGACCTCCGCGGGACAAAGGTTGGCAAACTCGCGGCTGAGGTGCCGGGCTGGTTTGAGCACCTCGAGTATCTTGGACTTCCGAAGGGGGCGGTCGGCATGCTCACGCGGCTCGGGATGCCAAGGCGGCTAAAACTCGAGATCGGTGATGCCTGACGAGGGCGATCTTTAAGCGACGACTTTTTCAATCAAGATTCAGGGGACATTCATGATGCGGCTTGGCAAGATTCTTCCAGCGTGGTGTGTGCTGTCATGGTTGGTCGTGCTCACGTGCGTGTCGCTTTCTGCCCGTCTCTCTTTGGCTGTCGAGGAACCGATGCCTGTTGACCCAGCAACCCTCTACGAGGCCCACTCGTTCGACTTCACAGACGGAGAGGACACTGCCTCGCTCCCCTACCGGCTCCTCCGTCCCGAGAGCATCGAGGCAGGTAAAAAGTATCCCCTGGTGATCTTCTTGCACGGGGCGGGTGAGCGAGGGAGCGACAACCTTGCGCAGCTCAAGTACTTCCCGACCTGGATGGCAGACACGGAGGCGCGAAAGGCCTATCCATGCTTCGTGCTTGCTCCACAGTGCCGCCAAGAGAAGTGGTGGGCCAACTTCCGTCGCGACCCGGCCGAAGGGGATCCACTGAGCGAGCCGCCAGCGGCTGATCTCGGGGCCGTGGTGGAGGTGATGCAGCAACTCCTCGGCGACCTTCCCATCGATCAGGATCGCGTCTACCTCACGGGGCTCTCGATGGGAGGCTTCGGGTCATGGGATCTCGCTGCCCGTATGCCCGAGCGGTTTGCTGCGATGATCCCGATATGCGGTGGCGGGAATCCGCAGCTGGCGACGCGGTATCTCGGACTGCCGATTATGTGCTTCCACGGAGGCGATGACGCGGTCGTTCGTCCAGAACTCTCACGGCGCATGGTCGACGCAATCCGCGAAGCGGGTGGCGAAGTGACCTACACTGAGTACGAGGGAGTTGGCCACGACTCGTGGACACCCGCCTACCGGGATCCAGCGACGCTCGCGTGGCTGTTTGAGCAGGTGCGGCACACCAAGGAGTGAGTTCGGAGGATCGGCCTGAGCCGCTTCCGTCATTCCGGAAAGAGGCGAGTGGAGAGGTAGCGTTCACCCAAGTCGGGGAGCACAACCACAACCATCTTGCCCGCGTTTTCGGGACGCTTGGCCACCTCGATCGCTCCCCAGGCAGCCGCACCGCAGCTGATGCCACACATCAGACCTTCCCGCTTGGCCATCTCGCGGGCGGTCTGCATGGCGTCTTCGTCGTCAACCTTGACCACCTCGTCGAGGATGTCGAGGTTGAGGATGTCTGGAATGAAGCCAGCACCGATGCCTTGAATCGTGTGCCGCCCCGGCTTGATCGCTTCGCCGGCCAGTTTTTGGCTGATCACCGGACTGTTTGCGGGCTCCACTGCGACCACTTTGATCGCAGGATTTTTGGCTTTGAGCGCCTCGCCGCAGCCGGTCACGGTGCCGCCTGTGCCCACGCCGCAGACGATGATGTCGACCCGGCCCTCGGTGTCGGCCCAGATCTCTTCCGCGGTGGTGCGACGGTGCACTTCAGGATTGGCGGGGTTTTTAAACTGCTGGGGCATGAAGAACTGATCACTGGAACCGGTGATCTCTTCCGCGTGCCGCACGGCCCCGGGCATGCCTTCGGCGGCAGGCGTGAGCACCAGTTCTGCGCCGAGTGCCTTGAGCATCCGTCTCCGTTCCAGGCTCATGCTCTCGGGCATCGTGACCCGCAGGTGGTAGCCCCGGGCCGCGCACACGTAGGCCAAGCCGATGCCGGTGTTGCCGCTGGTGGGCTCGATCACGATCGTGTCCGGGCCGATCTTCCCGTCGCGCTCGGCCGCATCGATCATGGCGCAGGCGATGCGGTCTTTGACGCTCCACAGGGGATTCATGTTTTCGATCTTCCCCACGACCGTGGCCACGCAGCCCTCAGTCACCCGCCGCAGCCGCACAAGAGGTGTCCGGCCGATGCACTGGGTGATGTCGTCGCGGATACCAGCAGGCAGGGAGGAAGAAGTCATCAACACACCTCTCAAGAACGGTTGCGACGCATGCCTGGCCGACGCTCAGAGGCGGCAAGCCCCCTAGGCTCCCCAGGCAGCATTACCGGATTCATCGGCACAACGGGAGCGGCGACTTGAGAAGGCTGGGGGATGACGTCGGCGGTGCTTTGTGGGAGCCCGATCCTGCCCCCCCGGACGTTCGCTGCGGGCCCTCCAGGCCCTCGCTCACTCGATGATCCGCGGCGCTTTCGCCCTCCAGGCTGCGCTTGCGTATCAACGCCGGTGGGTCAGGACGGGGCTCCCACCTCACTCGGTTTACGCAGACGGCCTGTGCCGCGGCGTCCTGCCGCGGCACAGGTGCCGTGCCAACTTACGGCAGTCGCTTCACGCGGATGTTGCGGTAGTGCACCTCACTGCCCGGGTCATGGGCCTGGAGGGCGAAGGTGCCGCTTGAGAGCTTGTGGTCACCACCGCCGCCCGGGGCTGCTCCCGTCACTCCATCGGGCTCGACGTACTCAAAGAGCACCTTGCCGTTGATGATCACGGTCATCGCCTTGCCCTTCACGATCAGTTCCTGAGTGAACCATTCGTTGTCTTCAGCGGGTGGCGTGAAGTTCTTCACAAAGTAGTAGATGCTGCCGGTGCGCACCGGGTCGCCCTGGGAGTTGTTGACCTGCATCTCGTACCCCTTGGCTGGCCAGCCTTCATCCTGCCACTCGGTGTGGAAGAAGATGCCTGAGTTGGCACCGGGCTTTGTCATCACCTCAGCCTTGAAGTGGAAGTTCTTGAACTCGGCCGGCTTGCCGGCGTCTTTACCGACGTAGAAAAGGTGGCTGCGGTCACCACGGCAGACGAGGTCACCGTCGACCAGCTTCCAGCTATCGTGGTTCTCGTTGGACTTCCATCCGTCCATGCTCTTGCCGTTGAAGAGCACATCGAAGCCCTCTTCGTCATCGGCAGCCATTGTTGGAGCGGCCAGCAGGCCTATCGAGAGGAGCGTGAACACCGACCACAGGCTGGCGGCGAATCGTTTCTGCATCATGTCGTACCTTCCGCGAAAGTTCGGAACCGTTTGGCTGATCCGGGACTTCCAGTCACATGCTCCATGGCGTGAGCTGCCCGTGAAGCCGCTGGATCGCTTGTGGGGGCGGACCCTCCGCTCCCCGCAGGGCAGATCGTACGTCGGCGGTGACGCCACTACCAGAAGCGCGAAGGCCTGCTACAGAATCGCCAGCGGGTTGCGGTTCTCTTCGAGTGTTCCGCGGGTGACGCCCACGCGGTTGGACGCCTGTAGCTGCTGCCATACGTCGCGGCCCGAAACGCGGCCTGCCAGCAGCTCGCGGTAGGCCTGCACCACGCGGCGAAGTGCGTCGCCTGTTTCGTCAAGCAGTTCGATGCGAAAGTGCCGCACACCACGACTGAGCAGCGTCGGGACCACCTCGGCCCCGCTTTGCGGTGTGGCGTTGAAGAGCGTGTTGCGGCAACCCACATCGGCGGTCAGGCGGTGCTCGACACCCAGACGGTCGCGAAGGTGCACGAGATGTTCGTCGCACGGCCGTCCGCAGTTGGACTTGTTGGTGCCGGGCGAAAGCACCGCGCAAAACACGCAGTGCTCCATGTGAAACATCGGCATGTGCTGATGGACAACAACTTCAAGCCACTCTGGAGGTGTGGCGGTGACGAGCGCCAGGAGTTGCTCACGGTTGCAGTCGTAGGAGGCAGTGACGCGCGCGAGACCTGAGGCCATGAAGAACGCCGCCGACCGCTCGTTGGTGACGTTGAGGGAAAAGTCGCCCACGAGTGTTCGCCCCGTCTCACGAAAGAACTGGAGCGCTGCCACGTTGCGAACGAGGATGCCGTCTGCATCGCACTTCGCCATCAGGCGAAAAATACCCGTCTCGTCCGGCTTGTGAATCCGCGGCGGAGCGATGAGGAGTTGGGCTCCGGCCGCGCGGCAAAGGGCAGCTGCCTCGCGATACTGTCGGATGTCGGCGAAGTCGGCAGCCAGGTCGCGCTCGCCCATGGCCAGGAGTTCGTGAAGCTGTTCGAGCGATCGCGCGAGCACACGCAGGTGTGGCAACTCGATGGACGTGCTGCACGGAGGCGGTGGCGTGAGGGGAGGCAGTGGGGGGCGGGGATGGCTGCGCTGTGTGTGAGCGGTGGCAGCCACTTCGAGCGTCGCGACAAGTCGCTTTCGCAGAGCCCCGAGCACGCTCAAGGGGAGCATGGGCCGCCCTGAAACCGTCGCGGAAAGGGTGCGAAGCTGAAAGGGCGTGCCACCGAGCCTGCCAAACTGCCGCTGGAGCAGGCCGGTGTCGAGCGGATGCTTCCGCGCTTCCTCGGCAACTTCGCTGGTGGTGAGTCGGCACGACGCTCCCGCGGCGGTGGTGGCCACCACTTCCAGCGGTGCGCCCACGCCGGCCGTGAAGTGCATGTCGACAGGTTGCTGTCGAATGGGTCCCTCAGACTGGAAGGTCTTGCGAAGACGTGAGGTGAGGTGGGGGTCGTCGGTTTTCCAGCAGGTCTGCCCGGGTGCCAGTCGAGCGAGATCGAGCGCACCGTGTCCAAACGTCAACTCCACGCGGCCTCGTGCGACGGCCTCGGTTTCAGAGCGTCCGTGCCGAAAAACCTCATACACCCGCCCGCCTGCGGCCTCATCGCTCGTCGCCCCGCAGTCAAAAGCCACGCCATCTCCTCGCTTCACCCCCTTAGCAAGGTCCGCGGTGAGTTCAACGGCCACTCGGTCTCGGCTGATGGCGACGACCGTGCCGAGTCGCACCCCACGCTTGGCGCTGGTGGTTGCGGGCACGAGCCGCTTGTGGTCAATGCCTCCGAGCCAGCCGGAGGAAAAGCCCCGCGAGAACGACAGTTCCATCTCTTCTACGTCGGCGTGCGTGATGGTCGACGCCACACCCTCCATCGCTTCGTCGATCGCGCGGCGGTAGTGGCGGGGGGTGTTGGCAACGTACTCGGGGGTCTTGAGCCGTCCTTCGATTTTCAGCGAGGCCACACCGGCATCGATCAACTCAGGCACGAGGGCGTACGCGGCGAGATCTTGCGGGGAAAGGAGATACTTTTGCAGCCCCAGGTCCAACTCTTTCCCGTCACAGACGACGTCGTAGGGAAGCCGACAGGCTTGAGCGCACTGCCCACGGTTCGCGCTGCGGCCTCCCAAAGACTCGCTTGTCAGGCACTGCCCTGAGTAGGCCACGCAGAGCGCCCCATGCACAAACACCTCCAGTGGCATGGAGGTGTGTTGCCGGATCGCTTTGATTTCCGAGAGGGACAGTTCGCGGGCCACCACCACGCGCTCCATGCCGAGTTGCTCCGCGAGGGCGATGGTTTCGCTGCTCGTGAGCGTCATTTGTGTGGAGGCATGCAGCGGCAGGTTCGGGCACGTCTCCCGCAGCAGACGCGCAGCCCCTACATCTTGCACCAGCACCGCATCAACGCCTGCGGCATCACAGGCGAGGGCGACCCGCCGGAACTCTTCGAGTTCGTCGGAGAACACCAGCACATTGAGCGTGGCATAGCCCGCGACCCCGCGACGATGCAGGGTCTGCATCAACTCGGGAAGGTCGTCGAGGGGAAAGTTTGCCGCCCGCGCGCGGGCATTGAACCCGCAGTCGAGTCCGAAGTAGACCGCATCCGCCCCGTTTTCGATCGCGGCACGTACGCAGCCCCAGTCGCCGGCGGGCGCTAGCAACTCAGGGGCACGACGCGTTTCACCTGGCGGGGTCATGTCTGGCACATTCTCTCTCACGCGCGCGGCCCTTCGCTGGGCCACGCGACGCTGGTGGGTGAGCCAGTGAGGAGCTCGTGCTGAGCCAGAGCTCGGGCTCCTTGCAGGGGTGGTCTACTCGTCGTTGCTGCGGAGGCGGGCGAGAACGGTGTAGTCCTCAAGGGTTGTGGTGTCGCCCACCGTCTCTTTGCCGGCTGCGATGTCGCGGAGCAACCGTCGCATGATCTTGCCGCTGCGTGTCTTCGGCAGGGCGTTCGTAAAGTGGATGTCGTCGGGAACAGCGATGGCGCCGATCTGGTGCCGCACATGCTTTCGCAACTCCGCTTTGAGTTCGTCGGTGGGTTCGCCACCGCGGAGGGTGACAAACACCGAGACCGCTTCCCCTTTGACTTCGTGAGGCTTGCCAACCGCAGCCGCCTCGGCCACGGTGGGGTGGCTCACCAGCGCGCTTTCGATCTCAATGGTCGAGAGACGATGGCCTGCCACATTCAGCACATCATCGATGCGGCCCATGATCCAGTAGTAGCCATCGGCATCCTGACGGGCGTTGTCGCCGGCAAGATACTTGCCCGGCACCTTCGACCAGTAAGTCTCACGGAACCGGTCTTCATCTCCCCAGATCCCTCGCAGCATGCCCGGCCATGGCTGGGTCATCACGAGCCACCCGCCGTGTCCGGCAGGCACGGGCTCCCCGGCCGCATCCACAATCTCGGGGCAGACGCCTGGCAAGGGCAGCGTGCAACTGCCCGGTTTCGTGGGCGTGCAACCCGGCAGGGGGCTCATCATGATCCCGCCAGTTTCGGTCTGCCACCAGGTGTCGACGATCGGGCACCGCTTCCCGCCGATCACCTCGTGATACCACATCCAGGCTTCAGGATTGATGCCTTCGCCGACCGTGCCAAGCAGCCGCAGCGACGAAAGGTCGTGACCCTCGATGTGTTGCATGCCCCACTTCATAAACGCCCGGATGGCAGTGGGGGCCGTGTAGAAGATAGAGACCTTTTCCTGCTCGATGATTTCCCAGAAACGCCCTTCGTGCGGCGCGTTGGGAGCACCTTCGTAGATCAGGATCGTCGCGCCTGCCGCGAGAGGGCCGTAGGTCACGTAGCTGTGGCCGGTGATCCAGCCACAGTCGGCCGTGCACCAGAAGACGTCGTCTTCCTGCAGATCAAAAACCCACTCCGCGGTGGTCTTCGCCCAGAGCACATAGCCGCCAGTGGTATGTTTGATGCCTTTCGGCTTCCCTGTCGATCCGCTCGTGTAGAGGATGAAGAGCGGCGACTCGGAGTCCATGGGGACCGCAGGTGTGTCCCACGGCATCTTTTCGATCAGGTCATGCCACCAGATGTCTCGGCCATCGACCATCTCGACCGGCTGGCCAGTCCGCTGCAGCACGATCACATGCTTCACGCTTGGCGACTTCTCCAGCGCCTCGTCGACGTTGGCTTTCAGCGGCAGCAACGAACCCCGTCGCCAGCCCCCGTCGGCGGTGATCACCGCCACGGCCTGTGCGTCGTTGTTGCGATCGGCGATCGCTTCACTTGAGAAGCCACCAAAGATCACCGAATGCACGGCACCGATCCGCGCGCAGGCGAGCATGGCGATCACCAGTTCGGGCGTCATCGGCATGTAGATGGAGACCACATCACCTGCCTTGATGCCGAGGCTCGCAAGTCCGGCGGCTGCCCGGCAGACCTCCTGCTGCAGTTCGCGGTAGGTGAGCACCCGCCGCTCATCCTCGGGCTCACCGACCCAAATGATGGCAGGCTTCTCGCCATGCCCACGGGCTACCTGGTGATCCACGCAGGCTGCCGAAGCATTGATCTTTCCGTCCACGAACCACTTTGCCACCGGCGGCTGCCAGTCGAGCACCTTGCTGTAGGGCGTGGTCCACGGGAGTTGCTTGGCACGGGCATCCCAAAAGGCGGCGGGATCGTTGCGAGCGTCGTCGTAGAGTCGTTGGTATTCCTCCAGCGAGCCGATGCGGGCCTTCGCGGAGAAGTCGCCCGGTGGTGGGAAAACCCGCTCTTCCTGCATGACGGTGTGGACATGCCCAGACGATGCGCTCGAATCACTCATGCACTTCCCCCTTTGAAAAGAATGGCTCGCCGGAGTCTAGCCAGAGCAGGGAGGGGCGAGCAACGAGCCGCCTGCGTCCCCCCGAACGACTTTCCCATGGCATCCGATGTTGCCGTCGCCACGCAGCTACTTTCGCCGTAGCCGGGCAAAGAGACGTCGGTAGTCGGCCGGCCGAACCGCAAACACGGACCGTTCCGCGTCGGCGGGATCCTCGACGAGGTCCTCCTCGACCACGATCACGTTGGCGTCGAGTTGGTCGCCCTCGTCATCAAACACCGCCCCCTCGTCACCCTCGTCAGCGAACGCCGTGGGTTCCACATCGTCGAGGAGACTCCGCTCGGACCCGCGTCCTCGCTCGGGCCGGTATTCGTAGTGGTCCTGCCACGCGTGCTCCTCCCGTTCACTCACTTCATGGGAATCGTGACCGTCCAGGTCCTCCGCGGTTTCCTCCATCGCTGCCAACTCACGGCCGAGCCCGCCCCCCTCGTGGCTCTTGACCGACTGGCAAGTGCGGAAGTCGTCTGGCCCTTCCACCAGGTGTCGCGCGATCGCGGAATCGGCTTCGAACAGTTCGTCGAAAGGATCCAGGGATGCATCGAAGAAGAACTCGATGTCGGGACCATGGATCGGATCAACGTCCGACACGTCGTCGCGGCGTGTTTCGGATGCCTTTCCTGTGGTCGACGGAACGCTGCCGGTTTCGCTTGCGTGTGGGCCATCCGCCCGGATCGCCGCTTCGCGATCGATCGGGGAGAGCGGTTTCTCATCCCAGCAGCCATGCACCCACTCGTCGTCATCGAGGGCACCGAAACTAATCGTGGCAGGCTCACTGGCCGGCAGCGTTGCCTTCGGGGCGGGCGCGGTTGGCTCCTCACCGAACACGGTGCTTTCCGGAGCCGGCAATCGCTGAATCTCGCGCCACGCCAATTCGATGTCGTGTGGTCGCAGCCGCTTGCTCTCGCCGGCGGTCACCAGCGCGTGGTCGCAGATCTGGTTGATCAGCCGCGGCACACCATCGGTGATCGAGAACACCGTGTCGTCGCACCCCACGTCAAACCGACGCTCCCAATCCAAGCCAGCCTCCCGGCACTGGGCGCGGACGTAGCGGCAGGTCTCCGCATGATCGAAGGGTTCGAGGTAGGTGCGGATCACAATCCGCTGCGCGAGGCTCTCGAGTTTGGGGTTGGCAAGCCGCTCCTCAAGGTCTCGGCTGCCCGCCAGCACGATGTGAACCGCAGGCATCGGTGTAGGGACTGTCGAAAGAAGTCGCAGTTCTTCCACGAGCCGCATGGGGAGGGTTTGTGCCTCGTCGACCAAGAGCACCAGGCCTGAGCACGTTGCCGCGAGGCCACGCACCCGCTCGACCACACTCATCCGCAGGTCGTTCTCTTCCATGCCACGATAAGCCTCGCCGATCTCGGCGAGCACCGACTGCCACAACGCTCGGCGTGTGCAGATTCGCGCTCCAGACAGAAGGGCCACGTCAAAGTCGTCACGCAGGTCTTCGGCGAGTTTTGCCAGCAGCATCGACTTGCCCATGCCGGCCAGTCCCACCACCAGGCCCACACCTTCCGCTCTCCGGATGCCTCGCTCGAGTTCTTCGCGAGCCGACTCCACCACCCCGGCAGGGAAGTAGAAGCCTGGGCGGGGGGCGGCGAGGAAGGGACGGCCTTGGCTGCGGTGCTGAGGTGAATGCATGGCGAATCGAATCCATGGGACAGGAACACTCGTCGGTGAGTGACACCGACGCACTGTTGATGTCGTCCAAAAACGACGTCTTCCTGCACTCAGGTGGGCTCGTACCGTTTCTAAAACCGGAATACGTTGCCGGCTCGGATCGATCGCTCCGGAAATGCCGTATCCCGCTCTTCGGCTCATTTCTTGGGCGAGCGACCGGGCGTAGGGCTGCTCGGGCTGAGCCCAGTGCTGTCTCGCCGGACGTTCGCTGCGGGCCCTCCAGGCCCTCACTCACTCGAAGATCCGCGGCGCTTTCGCCCTCCAGGCTTCGCTTGCTCCCATAGCCCCGCCACGAGTACAGGGCCGCCCCTCGCTCGCGTTGAGGTGCCGCCGGCGGGCTGCTGGGGCTGAGCGTGTTGGCGGTATGCTCGCGGGAGGTCCCGTTAAAGCGGCGAGGTGTCGGTATGCAACTGTTTCGAATAAAGGTGTGTGGCATCACGCGTGAAGAGGATGCGCAGCTGGCGGCGTCGCTGGGCGCGGATGCGATCGGGCTCAACTTTGTGGCTGGCTCGCCGCGGTGCCTGGACGTTGAGCGTGCAAAGCGCGTGGCGGCGGCGATCCCGGAAGGGGTGGTACGAGTGGGCGTCTTCGCCGGGGTGACAGCGGCGGTCATGAACGAGACGGCGGAGGCAGTAGGCCTAGATGCAATTCAATTGCACGGAGAGCTTTGGCCACGCGATTGCGATGTGGACTCCAAGCGTGGTGTGCCGGTTGATCCACCGCAGCGGTGCGGTGAGCTGCGGCCTCTTCCTGTGATCCGAGCGGTGCATCTTGAGCCGGGGGACGCTGCTGGGGCGAATCGACTTGGCGATGCCAACCGCTGGGTGGAGGCGGCTCGCCAGGCTGGGGCACCGCCTGCCATGCTGCTCGTGGATGCCGTTGTTGCACGTGAAACATCCGCTGCGGCCCGCGGCGGGACTGGCCGCACCGTTGACTGGGCCGGCGTGGCGGGGGCCCATGCGGATCTGCCCGTGGCTCTCGCGGGCGGTCTGAAGCCCGACAACATCGCTGACGCGATTGCGGTCAGTGGGACGGTGGCGGTGGATGTTGCCAGTGGTGTCGAGTCGGCTCCTGGTGTGAAGGATGCCGACCTCATGCGGCGCTTTATCGCGGAGGCGGCGCGAGCTCTGCCGCCGGTTGCCACTCTCTGAAGAGCCGCGATTTCTCCTCGGGGACTCGGCCATTGAGGGGGAGCCCGCTATGATGGGCACGTTGAGACGAGGCTCGCGTGCTGCCTCGGCGACCTCGCCGGAATCGCCCTTTTTTGGCGGCCGGCGTGCCTACCGTTTGCCCGTTTATTGCTCGAAGGAGGTTTTCGTGGCCCAAGTCGACACCCGCCTGCCCTACAAGGTCGCCGACATGTCTCTGGCGGATTGGGGCCGTAAGGAAATCATGCTTGCGGAGAATGAGATGCCAGGCCTGATGGCACTCCGCGAAAAGTATGGCCCGTCCAAGCCTCTCGCTGGGGCTCGGATTGCTGGTTGCCTCCACATGACGATCCAGACCGCCGTCTTGATCGAGACCCTGACGGAACTCGGCGCCCAGGTCACCTGGAGCAGCTGCAACATCTTTTCGACCCAGGATCACGCCGCTGCCGCGATCGCTAAGACGGGCGTGCCGGTCTACGCGTGGAAGGGCATGACGAACGAGGAGTTCGACTGGTGCATTGAGCAGACGCTCTTCTTCCCGGATGACCAGCCCCTCAACATGATCCTCGACGACGGCGGTGACCTGACCGCCATGGTGCACCAGAAGTATCCCGAACTGCTTGGCGACATCCGTGGCCTCTCCGAGGAAACCACCACGGGCGTTCATCGCCTCTATCAGATGGCAGAAAAGGGCGAACTGAAGGTGCCCGCCATCAACGTCAACGACTCCTGCACCAAGAGCAAGTTTGACAACCTCTACGGTTGCCGCGAGAGCTTGGCTGACGGCATCAAGCGGGCCACCGACGTGATGGTCGCCGGCAAGGTGGTCGTCGTCGCGGGCTATGGCGACGTCGGCAAGGGCTGTGCCGATGCGATGAAGGGCCTCGGTGCCCGTGTCATCGTGACCGAAATCGACCCCATCAATGCCCTCCAGGCGGCGATGGAGGGATACGAGGTGACGACCATGGAAGAGGCCGCTTCACAGGGCCAGATCTTCGTGACCGCCACAGGCTGCCGCGACGTGATCCTCGGCCGGCACATCGAGCAGATGCCAAACGACGCCATCATTTGCAACATCGGGCACTTCGACCTCGAGATCGACGTGGCCTGGCTGGAGAACTCCAAGGGCGTCACCAAGGTCGAGATCAAGCCGCAGGTGGACCGCTACACGCTCCCCTCCGGCAAGAGCGTGCTCGTCCTGGCAGAAGGTCGCCTGGTGAACCTTGGATGTGCCACGGGCCATCCCTCGTTCGTGATGAGCACCAGTTTCACCAACCAGGTTCTTGCCCAGATCGCCCTCTGGCAGAACCCGGAAGACTACGACGTCTCGGTGCACCGTCTCTCCAAGAAGCTCGACGAGGAAGTGGCTCGCCTGCACCTCGACAAGCTTGGCGTGAAGCTCACCAAGCTCACTCCGGAGCAGGCCGCGTACATCCACGTGTCCGTCGAGGGGCCGTTCAAGCCCGAGTACTACCGGTACTAGTCCACGGCGGAGTCGGCCTCAGGTTCGACTCCAGCCCAGCGATGAACAGCGAGCGGGGGTGCCACAGTCGTGGCACCCCCGCCGTCGTTTCAGGCGGCCAGGTTTCACGTGGAACGCGTTCAAGGGGGCCGCTCGGGCCGAGCCCAGTGCTGTCTCGCCGGACGTTCGCTGCGGGCCTTCCGGGCCCTCGCTCACTCGAAGATCCGCATCGCTTTCGCCCTCCAGGCTTCGCTCGCGTCTCTACGCCGTCGAGTCAGCACCGGGCTCGGCCCTCGCTGGGGAGATGGTCGAGCGGCGGCCTGCCTGTCGGCGAACGCTCGAGGAGCGTTGCGGCATTTCCTTGCCCAGCGACGAGACTTTTGCCGCCGGCAGGCCGGAGTGGCGGCTGGTGTTGGGCATTCGGGGTTCCTTGGGAGAGGGCTGCTGTGGGGGCCGCTCGGGACGGCCCGATGCTCGCGTTCGGGACGTTCGCGTCGGCCTTCGTGGCCTTCGCTCACTGCATGTCCGCGGCGCTTCGCCCTCCAGGCTTCGCTTGCTCCCATAGCCCCGCCCGCGAGCACGGGGCCGTCCCTCGCTCACGTCTTGCTGCCGGCTGGCCGGAGTGGCGCGCCGGGAGGCCATAACCGGTGGCGTTTTGCTGATCGGTCAAGTTTCACGTGAAACGTGTTGGCAGCCATGTATCGAGGGGCCGCTTTTTCTTCCCAGGCGGTTCATTTTGCCTGTCTTTTTGGGTGACTCTGCGCGGAAGTCCGGTTCTGTCGATGGTGCGGCCGAGTCGTGACGAACATTCCGTGGATGGCCGATATTCCGAGTACACCGCTTATGCACGGCGAACGAATCGTGCGGGTGGAGCCCGGGTCTGGTGGCGTGGTGCCGGATCTGTGAAGGGGGAAACAGACTGCCGCGAAGGGATGCGTTCGAGCGTGGGCCGAATCGTGTGTGTTGCGAATCAGAAGGGTGGGGTTGGAAAGACCACCACGGCGTCGAACCTCGCTGCGGGCCTCGCCCGTGGCGGGATGCGAACGCTCTTGGTGGACCTTGATCCGCAGTGCAATGCCACGACCGGCTTCGGGGCCACGCCGGCCAACCACCATCCCCTGGTCAGTGAGCGAGCCTTGGCGGAGTCGGTGGTGGCGACGGGTGTCGCGAACCTGTCCATCCTTCCCGGCAGCCGAAGCGTTCGGGACGTGGAGCGGATCGCGGAGTTGGCCCGCGGCGGCTCGGCGGTGCTTGAGCATCACATGGCCCATGGGCTCGGCGGCTGGGACTACTGCCTTATTGATTGTCCACCATCGCTGGGCGATCTGACTCGGACCGCCCTCGCGGGGAGCACGGAAGTGTTGATGCCGATCCAGTGTGAATACTTCGCGTTGGAGGGGCTCACGCAGATGATCGAGGTGATCCGCGATGTGATGCAGGCCCGACCGGGAAGACTTCAGTTTGGGGGCATCGTTCTGACGATGCATGAAGCCTCGCTCGAACTCACCCACGAGGTCGAAGCGGAGGTGCGGGACTTTTTTGGGGAGATCGTGTTCGAGACGGTGATCCCCCGGGACGTCGCCGTTTCGGAAGCCCCGAGCCACGCGATGAGCGTGCTCGACTACGCCCCGCGGTCGGCAGGGGCCCGCGCCTATACGGAACTGTGCATGGAGGTACGTGACTGTGAGTAATCAACGAAGGCTGGGGCGTGGGCTCGAAGCACTCCTTGGAAGGACCGGTTCCGGAGTCGAGGGTGAGGCGGCGGTGGCTGTGGCGACCCCTCCTGCGAGTGGGCCGAGCCCCGCGGCAGCGGCCAGGCTGTTTCTGCACTCCCCTGAGGAGATGGAGCAGGCGGTGGCGAGCCTTCCTTCCGATACGGTCAACGTCGCCCTGATCGACCCGAATCCGTGGCAGCCGCGGAGCGTGATCGACGACGGAGCGATTACCGAACTTGCCGAGAGCCTTCGCGAGCATGGGCTGGTGCAGCCGATCGTGGTGCGCCAACTTGGTGACCGGTATCAGTTAATTGCCGGACAGCGGCGACTCGCTGCTGCCAAGCGGGTGGGCTGGGCAGGGATCCTTGCTCGCGTGCTGGAAGTGGACGATCGGCAGATGGCCGAGATTGCGATCGTCGAGAATCTCCAGCGGCGGGATCTCGACGCGCTCGAGAAGGCGGCCAGCTTTAAGCAGTACCTCGCCAACTGGCAGTGCACGCAGGAGGAACTTGCGAAGCGTCTGTCGGTGGACCGCTCGACCGTTGCCAACCTCATTCGACTGCTTGATCTGCCGGAGGCCGTTCGGCATCTGTTGCGGGCCGGCTCGATTTCAATGGGCCATGCCCGTGCCCTGCTGCCGATTGGCGATGAGCCAGAACAGGTGCGTCTTGCCAGACGCGTTGTGGATGAGGGGCTCAGCGTTCGGGCTGTTGAAGCCGAGGTGAAGGAGATCCTGCGCAGGGATGAGGAGGATGACGAGTTTGGGGGGGCTGGGGGGCTTGCGCGTCGTGGGGGCCGGCCGGCCTCGAAGCGGCCAGCGCAGCTCACGGCGATGGAAAATGACCTCCGGCGGGCACTCGGCACGAAGGTCGTCGTCCAGGCGTCGAGCAAGGGCGCGGGGAAGATTGTGATCCCGTTTGCCGATGCGGACGAGTTCCAGCGGTTGCTGGAGTTTCTCACGGCGGAGGTGGTCTGACTTGCTCAGGTCGGCCTTGGGTGGGGCGTCGAGAGGGGCTCTTCAAGGGGCCTTTTTCTTCGCAGCACGTGAAAAAACCGGGGCTTACCGCTGCGCCTTCGGTTCGCAGGCTTCTCTCGCTAGACTTGCGGGACGGTAACGGCCGGGTTACAGATGCCCGAGACCGGCGATGGGAATCCGGGGCGTAGCTCAGTCTGGCTAGAGCGCCTGGTTTGGGACCAGGAGGTCGCACGTTCGAATCGTGTCGCCCCGACTTGTGTTTCCCGTCGGTGTCGCAGGTGATCGGGAACTCTCTCGGTCAGCGAGCCATGAGCGACTTTTTTCTTCAGATCGTGAATGGCCCGAACACGGGTGAGCGGTATCCGCTCACGAAGGAGCGGACGGTCATCGGCCGTCACCCATCGTGCGACGTGATGATTGCCGAGTCGGCCGTCAGTCGGCAGCACGCGGCCATCACGATTGCGGGCCACGGTTCGGCTGGCATCACGCTGGAAGACCTTGGATCCCGCAATGGCACCTTCGTCAACGGCCAGTCCGTGAGCGGGCCGTGGCTGCTCCATGTTGGCGATGAACTTTCGATCGGCGGCTTGCAGCTGACGCTCGGTGCCGTAGGGGGGGGCGATTCCGACCACCACCCGGCCGACGCGACGATGTTCTTTGACAGTGCCGAAGGGTCGTTTGTGGTGTCGCAGGTTGACCTCGCCAGCCCAGCCGTCGCCGATGCTGCGGATCGCAACGCCACAGCAAAACTCAACGCTGCCCACGAACTGGAAGTCGCGATTGGCTCGTCGCTTGATCCCGAACTTGTGCCCAAGCGACTCGTGGAAGGACTGTGCACCATCTTTCCAAGGGCGGAACGGGCGTTTGTGTTACTGATCGATCGCGAATCTGGAAAGCCGGTGCTCCGTGCTCGAAAGCAGCGATCAGGCCGTGAAGCAGGCCCGCTGATGCTCAGCCGGTCGCTGATCGAGAAAGTCGTGCGTGGTCGCAAGGCGATTCTTTCCGCGGACGCCTTGGGAGACTCTCGCTTGAACATGAACGAGAGCATCCTCTCGTGCCATATCCGCTCGGTGATGTGTGCCCCGATCGGCAGGAAAGATGGGGAAGTGCTCGGAGTGCTTCAGGTCGATTCGCGGGAGTTTAGCGACGGCTTTCAGCCAGATGATCTCGAGGTCCTGGCGTCGCTTGCCGAACAGGCCGCGCGAGCGATCGAACAGGCGATCTCCCACGAAGAACGCGTGCGACGCGAAAAACTCCGCCACGACCTAGAGCTTGCGCGGCAGGTCCAGCAGGGAATGCTTCCCAAGAAGCCGCCTGAAATCCCGGGCTATGACGTCTTCGACTTTTACTCACCTGCTCGGCAGATCGGTGGCGACTACTACGACTACGTGCCGTTGCCGGACGGACGGGTGGTGGCAGTGCTTGCCGATGTCTCGGGGAAAGGTGTCTCCGCGGCCCTCGTGATGGCTTCTCTCGCGAGCAAGGTCGCCCTGGCGGCGGCGACCGAAAAAGACGTGGCGACTGCGATGGCGCGGGTCAACGAAAGTTTTTGTAGCAACTCGTGGGAGGGCCGATTTGCGACGGGCATCGTGTGCTTGATCGATCCGCACACGCATCAGGCCACGCTCGTCAGTGCCGGCCATCTGCCGTTGGCCTTGAGGCATCCGGATGGCAGGGTGGATTTGGTGGGAGGCGACCTGGGGTGTTTACCGCTGGGCTGGGATCCAGAGGCGACCTACCGCAGCCTGGAGTTTGCGATTGAACCTGGTGCGACCTTAGTGCTCTACACCGATGGCATCAGTGAAGCGATGGACGTTGAAAGCGAGATCTACGATTTCCATCGACTTACCGCCGTGCTCGCCGGAGCCGATGGAACTGCGGAAGAGACCGGCCGTCGCATCATCGCCGATGTGGAACGCCACACCGCAGGACAGGTGCAGAGCGATGACATGTGCCTGATCTGCATCCACCGCCAGCGGTGAGTTACGGCCCGGCCAACACAGGCAGCTGGGCGACATCAATCGAGCGGGCCGTGTCTCGCAAGGTGGTGATCAGCGTGGCGAGGTCGGCATCGCTTGTCAGCGGATTCATCAGCGCGGTGCGGAGAACGGTTGCCCCATCGAGTTGCGTGGTGACCAGGTAGAAGGTGCCCGATTCGACGACGCGCGTGCGAAGGTGCTGCTGGAACGCCGACACCACGTGAGGCGGAGCGTCACGAAGCTTCTCGTGCAGGAAGCGGAAGGTGAGGATGTTGGCCTGGGGTTCATGAATCGCTTCAAAATCGTCAGCCTCCGTCAGCATGGCATAGAGCCGCTGGGCTTTGGCAAACACCTCGTCCACCAAGTCGGCGAAGAGCGATTCACCAAAGAGTGACCACACGCCCCACAAGCCGAACACGGTGGCACGCTTCGTACATTCCACCGTTCGCAGGCCCCCGTCGAAGTCGAGGCGGCAGCTGGTGTCATCAGAGGCGGTGTCGCTGAAGAGGTAGGGAGCGTTTTGTTGGAAAGCGGCATAGGCGTGCCGTTTCTCGCGGTAAAAGAGAAATGTGCAGAGGGCTGGCATGAAGAGCATCTTGTGGGCATCAAGCACCACGCTGTCGGCTTGGTCGATGCCTTGGAGCAGGTGACGATGCTGCCGGCTCATCAGCGCTCCTCCGCCATGCGCGGCATCAACGTGGAGCCAAACCTCATGCCGACGACAGACGTCGGCGATGGCTTCGAGAGGATCAAACGCTCCCACCGGCGTGGACCCGCTGCAGGCAGCAACGGCGATCACGGGAGTGCCGTCGCGACGGCATCGTGAGAGGGTGTCGTCGAGGTGCTGGGGATCGAGCCGGCGGCGGTGGTCGAGGCCCGCGGGAACAATCTGGCGCGTGCCGAGGCCGAGGATGCCGGCTGCGCGTGTGATGCAGTAATGGACATCCGCATGGGCGATCACGACAGGCGGCGGGCCGGTGCGAGGCAAGCCCTCCTGCCACGCTGACGGAAACGCCACATTGCGAGCTGTGAGCAGGGCCGTGAGGTTGGCAAGTGAGCCGCCGTGCGTGGCCAGTCCGTTGCACTGCTCCGGCGACCAGCCAAGGCGCTCGGCGAGTTGGCGCACCACCGCTTGCTCAACAGCCATCGCCCACGGACCCATCTCGTAGATCGCCATGCCCTGATTGGTGACCGCACCGGCCGCATCAAACAGGCCGGCAAGTGGGACTGGAGGGGGAACCTGGTGGCCGACGTAGTGCGGGTGATGCAGGGCGATGCCTTGTGAAACCGCTGTCGAGACCAGCCCTTCGAAACGGTCGACGAGCGAGGCCTCCTTGTGTGGAACGCGACTAAGGAAACTTGCAGCGCGCGCCACCTGCTCCTCTGGCCGCCCGCCCGGCAGCACTAGGCCGTCTCCCTTCTGCATCCCCGCCACGGCCCGCGAAAGCTGGTGTGCCAGTCGTTCGCCCGCGGCCGCCACGAGGTGTGGGTCGTAGGCCGCGGCGATTCGCTGTCGGCGTAGCAACGCCTCCGCATTCTGTTCTGCGGTGTCGTTGCCTGGGGCGTTGTCTGCAGATTGCGACTGCGGCGGCATGGGGAAGGGCCTTGGTGAGCAGCGGGGAAAATCCGGGCGCACACTGGTTGTCAGCGGAAGGCGATGCAGGAAAGAATCCGTTCCGCAGCAGTGCTTCTAGGGTGTCATACCGGGCGCGTGGAAACTAGTTCGAGTCTGCTTTTTGGTTTGGAAAAACATGCACGATCTCCGTCGACCATCGTTCATCTATCTCGATCTCGGACGGGTGGTGGTCGATTTTGACCACGGCCGCGGCTGGAGAAACATTGCAGCTTTGACGGGGCTCTCGGCAGCCGACGTAGAACAGTTTTTTACGTCTCGCGATCGGCCGCAGCAGATCGAGAGTGGGCAGCTACCGTGGCACGAGGTGCACGCGGCGTTTGTGAGCGAGACGGGAATCGATCTGGAGCCGGATGCCCTCGCGCGGGCAGCAGGGGACATCTTCACGCTCCGAGCCGAGATGCTGCCGGTGATTGCAGCGATCGAGCGTGCGCGGGTGCCGCTTGGAATCCTTTCGAATACATGCGATCCCCACTGGCAGCACCTGCTGCGATGTCGCTATGGGATATTACCCGGCGGCATTGGACCGTGTGTGCTCAGCTACGAAGTGGGCGTGATGAAGCCTGACGCTCGGATCTACCAAGCTGCAACCCAGCAGGCAGGCGTTGCCCCGGAGTCCATTTTCTTTTGTGATGATATTCCGGCGCACGTGGAAGCAGCCCGAAGCGCGGGGTGGGATGCCGAGGTCTTCGTGGGGGCTCAGGACTTGCTCAAGCATTTGTCCGCACGCGGTGTGCGGATGAGTCTTTAGGTCGGCTCACGGGGTGCGGCCAGTGATGCCGCTGAGTCCAAGCCAGGCGGCGGCGATACCGCCCACATTGTTGATCGCCACGAAGGCCACCGCCGACGCGAGATGGCCGGTCTGGGCGAGGCGGACCGTGTCGTAAGAGAAGCTAGAAAACGTCGTAAATCCGCCGAGAAATCCCACAAGGATGATTTTCTCGCTTCCCGGCGGAAGCAGCCGGAGTGGCGTGGCCGCCACGAGTATGCCAAACGCCAACGAACCGCTGACGTTGACGATCACCACGCCCCACGGGAAGCCGTCGCCCGCAACGCGGCTGGTCGTGAGTGACACCAGAGCACGAAGCAACACGCCGGCCGCCCCAGCGATGGCCATCCAAATCCAGTGCGTGGCTGCAGGCATCGGCGTGTTCCTTTGGTGAAGTCTCGGGCGTGACCCGTAGGTCCGCACACGGTATACTGAAAACTCTTCTTTTTGGGGCGTGGCGGACTGCTTCCGCACGCCGGTCCGTGTTTCTCTAACGGCAAGCAGGCCTGATGCTCACCTACGACAAGCGAGTTCTTTTCATCGGTTTTGGTGCGGTCGCGCGGTGCACTCTCCCTGTCTTGCTCAAGCACGTAGGCGTCAACCCGGAATCGATCACGATCATCGACTTTAATCCCGATGATGAGGCGCTTGCTCCGTGTATCGCCCAGGGCGTCACGTTTGTGAAGGACCGTATCACCCACGGCAGTTTGGGAAGGATCCTCCCCAAACGGGTGGGCGCAGGTGACCTCGTGATCGACCTCGCCTGGAACATCGATAGCTGCGAGATCATCAACTGGTGCCACGACCATGGCGTGATGTACGTCAACACTTCTGTGGAGTTGTGGGATCCCTACTTCCAGCCTCCGGGCACGCATCCGTCGCACCTCACGCTCTATTGGCGCCATATGGCGCTTCGCAAGTTGCGGGAATCGTGGACGACCCCAGGGCCCACCTGCGTGGTGGAGCACGGTGCCAATCCCGGGTTGATCAGCCACTTCACCAAGGAGGGGCTGCTCGACATCGCCGACGCCTGTTTGCTTGAGAAGAAGGTGGATGGGGAGCGGGCAGAGCGAATCACGGAGCACTCCAGGAAACTGGAATTTAACCACCTCGCTCGTGAACTTGGCGTCAAGGTGATCCACTGCAGCGAGCGGGACACGCAAATCTCAAATCGACCGAAGCAGGTCAACGAGTTCGTCAACACGTGGAGTGTCGAAGGGTTTCGGGAGGAGGGCACCACCACCGCGGAACTCGGTTGGGGGACGCATGAAAAGGAATTGCCGCATCTCGCGTACGAGCATGATTCAGGGCCCCGAAATCAGATCTGTCTCGCGCGGATGGGCATGAATACGCTCGTGAACACCTGGGTCCCGAACTATTCGATTGTGGGGATGGTGGTTCGCCATGGCGAGGCGTTCACGATTACCGATTCGCTCACGGTGTGGGAAGACGGCAAGGCGATATACCGTCCCACCATGCACTACGCCTACTGCCCGTGTGATGCGGCGATCGCGTCGCTCCACGAACTGCGGGGATACGGCTACAAGATGCCGCCCCGCGAGCGGATCATGTCGGATGACATCGTCAGTGGGTCCGACATCCTCGGGGCCCTGATCATGGGGCATCCACTCACGAGTTGGTGGTGTGGCTCCGACCTGTCGATCGAGGAATCTCGACGACTGATGCCCCATCAAAACGCCACCACCTTGCAGGTGGCGATTTCCGTGGTGGCCTGCGTGATGTGGATGATTGAGCATCCAGACCGCGGTCTCCTCGTGCCAGACGACCTGCCGCACGACTTCATCCTGGAGATCGCGAAGCCCTACCTTGGGAAGTTTCTCTCCGTGCGGAGCAATTGGACCCCTCTGAGGGACTACCAGCCGGCATTTCCTGGCTACAACGCCCCACTGAATGACCCGGACGACGTCTGGCAGTTCAAGAATTTCCTGATTACCGACGGGGATTGAGGGAACGAGCCGCGTTTTGCAGGGGATTTTTGGGTGGGAAGTGATTTTGGATTTTTTTCAAGAAAAATTTGACACGGCAACGAGGACGGTTATTATTCGATCGTGGTTGCCGGAGTTGTTTCGGCAGCCGACGTAAGAAGGAGTAAGCTACTGACCGCGTGCGACTGACG
>JAPOIM010000031.1 GCA_029978905.1 Planctomycetota bacterium | reverse complement strand
CGCTCGGTGTCCGTTCCTGAATGCTGCGGCCTCACTGCTCGCACTCGACTTCGTTGCTTTGCCAACGTTCCATCCCGCGCAGAAAGGTCCCTGCCATGTCCCGCCCCACCCTCGCTCGCCGCAGCCTCCGCGCTGCACTTCCGCGTTTCTTTGGATTGGCCGTCATCGCACTGCTCGTGGGCCTTGCCCCATACGCAACCGCCGGCACGCTTGGCCACTACATCTACGGCGTCGATGTCTCCAACGACATCTACGAAATCAATCCCGTCGACCAGACGGCCACGAAGGTGCTCACGAGCACCGAGATCGGCCAGACGGCCAATGCCCTGGCCTGGAACGAAACCAACGAGCACCTCTTCTTCGTCAACGCGGCCAACACGTTCGACTACTGGGAGCGCTCCACGAACACGATCAAGAGCGTAGGTGGATCTCCACTCGGCCTGACCGCCGACCCCAACAACGCTGCCTACTACAACGGCTCGTTCTGGTACTTCGAGCACAACTCGAACATCCTCAAGGAAGCCCAGATCACCTACTCAGGTGGCGATCCGCTGACCGCGACCCCTTCGGTGTCGAACATCAACAGCTACGCAGTCCTCGGCATGAGTGCCTTCGGCATCAACACCAACAGCTTTGGTGACATCGCGATCGACCAGAACACGGGCACCCTCTACGCCAACACCTCGCGTGGCCGCTTCTACTCGGTTGATCTCGCCAGCCCCATCACGAGCTTCACCGAAATCACCGCCTCGCTAGGCAATGACCGCACGGTCGGCCTGCAGCTCTCTTTTGACGAGTCCAGCAGCACGCTCTACGGCACGAACTACACAAGTGGTGACTGGTACACAATCGACACCACGACCGGGGCTCGAACGCTGATCGCGGGCTTCAACACGCTCGTCGCCGGTGGCCGCGGCTTTCGTGACCTCGGTGGGGCTACCTTTCCATGGCCTCTCCCCCCACCTGACTTCGTCGGTCAATCTGTACCTGTGCCTGAGCCGAGCAGTTTTGGCCTCGCCGTTGTGGGCCTCTTAGGGCTGGGCTGCTGCCGCCGTCTTCCAAAGCGCTGTCTCGGACTGCAGGTAGAGGCTGCCGTCCGCAACGGCGGGTGTTGAGGGAAAGCTCCCGGGCAGGTCATTCTCGGCGAGGATCTCGTAGCTGCCTCCCGCGTCCACCACAAACGTGGTGCCCTCCATATTCACCGCCACAATCGTGTCACCGACCACGATCGGGCTGGCCCAGAAGGTGCCCGCGAGCCGTACCTGCTTGCGAAGCGACCCATCCGCCCGATCGGCCACCGCGAGCACGCCCCCGTTGTTGAGCGTGGCCACCGAGTCGCCAAACACGACGGGGCTTGAGATGCCGCAGGAGAGTTTTGGCTGCTGCCACAACGGCCGACCAGAGTCCGCAGTCGGATCGACCGCCGCGATTCCGCTGCTCGGCACAAACACGCGTCCTTCGGCCGTGGCCGCCATGGCGATGCCGCCGACATTCCCTTCCCAGAGCCAAACGGCGGTGCCGTCATCGGCACGTCGCAGTTCCAAGCCCCGCGGGTTTTGCATCAGCACACAGGCGCCGTGCTCTGCCACGTCGACCTCGAGAGGGCTCGACCAGCTCGCCAGTTTGGCCCGCGTGACACTCCAGCGGTCCTCCCCGGTGGCCAGGTCAATCGCGGAACCGAAGGCATCCCCCTGGCAGTCCACCTGCACAAAGACCGCATCGTCGATGATCCGCGGGCTTGACCCCATCCCCACGTCATTGCCAGCCCGTGGATGCTCGACGGCGAGATTTCGCTGCCACAACAGCCGACCTTCCAGGTCGAGGCAAAACAGATCACAGGACGAGTAAAAGGCGACAATCCGCTCGCCGTCGCTCGCCGGCGTGCAGGCCGCAACGGCACTCGTGGGATGGCAGAGCGTGCGGCCAGTCGCCTGAAACACGCGCTGCCAGCGGATCGTGCCACTCTCGCGATCGACCGCCACCACGTGCAGCTGATCCTGTTGTGGGCCACTCGACGCCGTCGCGACCACGAGATCGCCGACCACAATCGGACTGGCCACCGAGCGTCCTGGGAGATCGACCTTCCAGGCAATCCCCTCCTCCTCGCTCCAGGTGCGTCGGATCGCGGTGTCTGCCGCCACGCCGCTGCCATCGCCGCCTCGGAAACCAAGCCACTCGCCAGCCGTGGCGGCTCCTGGTGCTGCCCCGAGGATCACGCCGGCCGCCATGGCCGCCCACCCTCGCCGAAAGATGGCCGAACGCAGAGAGGTGTCTCTCATGGCTGAACTCCCAGAGGTGTGCCGAGTTGATCGCAAATCCGCAGCTGAAACTTCCAGTCGGCAGCCCACGATTCGGTCTGCTCGTTCTGACAACACTTCACGAGCACCGTATTGGTGCCCGCGCGAAACGTCGCTTCACCGACATACTGATCGATCGCTTCCGACGCGTGGTAGACCTCACGGTCGATCACCTTTTCGCCGTTGACCCACACGATCACGGCACACGGACTGCCAATCCGCACTTCCGCCGTTCGGCCACGTGGCATGTCGACTTCGGCCACGGCATAGGAGACCACGCCCTTGAGGGTGCCCAGGGCCGCGTTGAGGTCGACCGCTCCCTGATCCCCTTCCGCAGCCACCTCTTTCCAAGCGGTCGCCTCGGGGGCAGCCGCCTGCTTCTCTGGAGGGTAGACCGCGGCATAGCCAATCCCGCCGACGTTGTCGAACGTCTCGCTCGCCCGCCAGTTCTTCACAAAACCGAGCACCTGCGACACATCCACCTCGTCGCCATGTTCGCGAAGCCAGGCCGCGATGGCCTGTACCTGATCGACATCACGGGCAGCGGCGAGCATCTCACGATGCACGGCAATCTGCTCAGGCTCGGCCGCATCGGCGACCGCCGCCAATCTCTTTTCGATGGCCGCCCGACGCAGCGGCAGGGCGGGATCGTCGAGCATGCTGTCGAGGAGCGACGCGGCCGTGGCCGCATCACGGCTTTGCAGCCAGCGGTACCCCAGCGTGCGGCCCCGCGACGGACGCGTGGGATCGGCCACAAACGCGGTCACGTCCGCAAGTGGCACCTGATCCCCCATCCGCTCCACCGCCCGGTCAAGCCCGTTGGTCAGCCAGTTCACACCCCCAGGCGTCGCCTCGGCAAAGGCTGCAAGACAGGGCACCAGCATCGCTGGTGCTATCGCAGCGATTCGATCGGCATCCTCGGCCCGCTCGGCATTTCCACCTGAGGCAGAGGCGGTCGCGAGCCGTACGGCAGCGGCAACAGCCTCCGCCACGCCCGCCGGATCGTCGGCGGCCCGCGTCTTCCCCACGAGACCAATCGAGAAGAGGCCCACGAACCCGAGGACCAGCAGGGGGAAAGCGGGGCGTCGTCGTGCGATGAGTGTCATCCAAAGTGCCTCGGAGCAGGGATGCGTTGAACCAATGGCTGTCGGCCGCCAAGGATCCGTATAGTATCCGCTTTCGCTTCCTGTTTCGCGACCTCACGAAAGCAGCCACCCATGCAACACCGCGGCTATCTCGGAATCGACCTGGGCACGCAGGGTCTTTCGGTGATCTTTACCGACGAGTCCTTGAACATCCTCGGCACCGGGGAAGGCAGCTACGACATGGTGCCGGGGCTGGCCGCTGAGTGCTACGAACAACGCCCCGCCGACTGGGAGGCTGCCCTGCAAGCCGCCATGGCGGATCTGCGGAGGCAGCTCGCGAGTGACGGCATCGAGATGCAGGTGCTCGCCGTTGGTCTTGTCGGGCAGATGCATGGAGAGGTGTTGTGTGATACCGACGGCGAGGTCGTGACGCCCGTGCGGCTCTGGTGTGACGCCCGCAACGAAGACGAAGGTCATGAACTCACCGAACGCCTGGGCGTGAAGTGCCCCAAACGGATGACCGCCACGCGCTGGCTGTGGACCCTCCGCAACCGGCCCGACGTGGCCGCTCGCGTGGCCCACATCACCACGCCCTCAGGTTGGCTTGCCTGGCGACTCACCGGCAGTTGGCTTCTGGGCGTGGGCGATGCCTCCGGCATGTTTCCGATCGACCAGACCACGGGCGACTACGATGCCACCCGCCTCACTTCCTTTGACGCCCTCACGGCCGGTTGCGGCCGTTCACTCGCCTCGATGCTCCCCACCGTGCGGAGCGTTGGTGAGGATGGAGGCACGCTTAACGCCCACGGTGCCGCCCTGCTCGGTCTCTCCGCAGGGATTCCGGTCGCGCCAGCAGAGGGCGATCAGCCCGCCGCCCTCGCCGGCTCGCTGATTGCCGAACCCGGCATGGTGGCGATGAGCTTCGGCACAAGCGTCGTGGCCAACGCGGTTGGCGACCGACCGTTTCAGGGCGTGTCGAAGGCCATCGACCATTTCTGCGCTCCTGATGGCCGTCCGATCAACATGGTCTGGATTCGCAACGGCACCACGGCCATGAACACGATCGTGGAACTTGTCGCCGGCAGCCACGGAAGCTTCGCCGAGGTGATGCCGCAGGTCGTCGCAGCTGAGGATGACTGCGGTGGCCTCACTGCCCTCCCCTTCATGGACGACGAACCAGGCGTGGGCGTGTCGCACGGTGGCACAGCCCTCGTGGTTGGCCTTAATCCAGACACTGCAACACCTGGTAACACCGCCAAGGCGATGCTGCTAGCCACGATGTTTAACCTGCGTGTCGGCTGCGACGAACTCGACAGCCAAGGCTATCCGCGCACCGAGATCGTGCTCTCTGGAGGCCTGGTAAAGACTCCCGCCCTAGGGCAAGTGCTCGCCGATGTGTTCAACACGCCGGTCACGATTCCAGACGGGGCCGCCGAAGGCACCGCGTACGGCGGAGCCCTGATGGCCAAGTACCGGCAGGAGCGGATCGCCGGCAGCACCGCCTCGTGGCCGGAGCACCTCGCCGCGCATGCCTCCGGCACGCCTCAGCGGTTCACGCCTCGGCCGGAAGCCGTAGCCGTGCTGGCAAAGAGCTACCAGCGACACCGCCGGCTGCTCGATCTCCTCCCTCAGCTGGAAGCCGCCCTCCGCGGCTGAGTGAGGCAGCGGAGGACCGGGGGTCGGCGAACGCTCGAGGAGCGTTTGGGCCTATGCTGGCCCGGCGACGAGACTTTTGCCGCCCCCGGGCCGAAGCGGTCCACCAGGCGGGTTCAGCCCCGCAGCCCGAGGCCCAGCGCCTCGCGGCAGTAGCGAATGCTGCGTTCGATTTCGGCGAGTTGATACTGCTGCTCAGCCTCCTTGCGAGCGGGTCCGTCTGGCAGCCGCGATGGCTCGATGGCGTGGCCCCGCCGGGCGAGTTCCAGAAACGGCGCAAGTTCTTCCGCAGTCAGCTTCGGATACGCCTGCCAAAACTCTCGGTCGAAGAGCTTCATCTCCCGCGGGAAACCGGAGATGGTCTCGATGTGGACGGCCACACCCGGGCAGTCGGCAGCGAAGCGGTCAAAGAACGCCGGCAAATCGACGCAGCCCTCACCCATCGCCGTCCACTGAGCAGTGATTCCCCGCTCCGTCTCCCAGAGCATCGTGTCGCGAAGGCTCGTGGTCGCCACGAGCGAGCCGAGCGTGGCCAGCGAGACCACCGGATCCTCAAGCGTCCAGCAGGCGTTCCCCGAATCGAAGTTGGCTCCCACGTAGTCGCGGCCTGCCTCTTCAATCAGCGACTTCAGTTCGCTCGCACGCAGGTCACCGGCGTGGTTCTCCACCGCGATCTTCACGCCGGCATCGAGAGCCCTACTGCGGACCGCCTTGAGCACCTGCACGGTCTCGGCGATCCTCGCCTCGATCCCTCCTTCGCTAAGCCGGTCACCACCGTTGCCGAGCACCACGCGAAACGCGGGTGAGCCGAGCGCCTCCGCCATCCGAATCCCGAGCACGAGGTGCTCTTCAGCCGTGCCCCAGTCGTTTTTGAAGGTGCCCGACCCAGGGCAGATGCTCCAACTCCCAAGCGCGATCGCGACCCCCTTATCGGCCGCGTAGCGACGAAGTTCCCCGAGCGTCGCATCGTCATGCCGTCCCTCAAAGGGACCAAAGTCGGTGATAAACAACGAGTCGCACTGGAGCGTCTCGGCGTGGTCCACGAGTTGACGTGCGTTCCAGCCCATCGCCCGCACGGCGAAGTTGTCATACCCAAGCGGGATCCCCCGACGCACCGCAGGTGCCGCCTCCGCAGCCCGCGAAGAGGCCGCCACCGCTGCTGCCGCAATACCCGCCACTGTGGAACCGATCCAGCCTCGCCGCGACACCGTCATCTCGTTGTTCCTCGCCATGCAATTCAAAAGAATTTTTCCCTGTTGCCGCGCCTCCCGGCGCCGCAACGCTCAACGGACAGCCAGCATCCGCTCAAGCGCCGTCGTTGCCCAGGCCGCCGTCTCAGCGTCGACCTCGATCACGTTCACGGGCCCGCCCGCTTCAAGATGTTCCAGGCTCCAGCAGAGGTGGGCAAGATCGATGCGATACATCGTGGCGCACATGCAGATCACCGGAGAGAGAAAGCGAATCGTCTGCTCGGGGTGCTGTTGCTCAAGCCGCTTGACCAGATGCATCTCCGTTCCGATCGCCCACGAAGTGCCCGCCGGAGCCGCTTCGACCTGCTTGATGATGTAGCTCGTCGACCCGGCAAGGTCGGCCTTGTCCACCACCTCCATCGCACACTCTGGGTGCACCAGGACTTTCACCCCTGGCATCGCCTCCCGCATCGCATCAACGTGCTCCGGACGAAACATCGCATGCACGCTGCAGTGGCCCTGCCAGAGAATCACGCGGCTCTTCTGAATCTGCTCTCGCGTGTTTCCACCGAGTTCGGCTCCCGCTGACGCCGCATGCGGATTCCACACGCACATCTCTTCGAGCGGGATCCCCATCGTCCGCGCGGTATTGCGACCGAGATGCTGGTCGGGAAAAAAGAGCACCCGGCGTCGCTGGGCAAAGGCCCATTCAAGGACGGCCCGGGCGTTGCTCGATGTGCAGACAATCCCCCCATGACGCCCGCAGAACGCCTTCAGGCTGGCTGCCGAGTTGATGTAGGTCACCGGTGTGATCTCGTCGGTGTCGATCACCTCCCCCATGTCCGCCCAGGCATCTTCCACCTGTTCAATGGCGGCCATGTCGGCCATCGAGCATCCCGCAGCCATGTCGGGCAACACGACCGTGACCCGCCGACCATCGCGTGAGGCGACCTTTTCAGGGCGGTTCACCAGGATGTCGGCGGTCTCCGCCATGAAGTGCACGCCACAGAAGACAATCGCCTCGCACGCCTCGCGTGCGGCGGCACTCACGGAGAGTTGGTAGCTGTCACCGGTGATATCGGCGTGGGCGATCACCCCATCCTGCTGGTAGTGGTGGCCCAGGATCACCAACCGCTCCCCCATTCTCGCCCGCACGGCATCGATGCGGGCAGCGAGGGTGGAATCCTCCATGGCCCGGTACTGAGCGAGGGGGCCAGCGGCAGCAGGTTCACAGACGGCGTCGGGCATAAACTCTCCGGTTTTTCCAGAAGTATAGGCGCATCGCGGGCCTGCCGCGGGGCTCTCCCGACCGTTATACTGAGCACACTGGCACGACGCTGGCGACTTCGCCCGCGGCCCGGCCGGGCGGATGCCCCTCGGCCTCTTGCCCGCCATCACCCCTATCAGACAGTCCTCCTACAGGAACGCAGAGCCGCCCATGGCACGCAAAGTGGTTAATCGCAAGGAACTCCGCGCCCAAGCCGAAGCTGCCGAGGCGATGGAGAAAGACGCAAAGCCGGCCAAGAAGAAGAAGGCCGCGGCCAAGAAGACCGCCAAGCGAACCACCAAAAAGAAGGTCGTCAAAGAAGCCCGCATGAAGGCCTACTGGGGTGTCTACACCCAGTCGATGAAGCGCGTGGTGCTCTTCGAATACGCCGACAAGAAGGCTGCTGAGAAGAAGGCCACCGAACTCTCCGCCGGCGGCACCAAGGCCCCTCACTTCGTGCAGCTCGTCAAAGAGCCGATCGCCGAGTAGTGGCCGTCGCTCGTCTGCGGACGCGTACACTGCGGACGCGGAGTCTGCGGACAAAAGGCGCTATCCCAAGCGACGCCGCTGATGCTGCCATCAGCACGGCGGTTGACGGCTCAGGAACGGTCGCGATCTGAGAGGCGGCCGTGTAGTGGGTGAGCACCTGCTCAGCGCTCAGCGCCGTGCTGTAAATAGCGATTTCATCGGCTTGGCCGGTGTATCGGTCAATAGTCGACAAGGGATCCTTGAAGAGATCCAAAACGTTGCTGTTCGTCTGCAGCACCGTTTTGTTCGTGTCGCTAACGCTCAGCACGCCGTTGACGTACATCTTCCAGCCCACATTGCTGTCGAACGTGGCAACCACGTGCGTCCAGCCACCACCGCGGACGTCCTGATCGTCAACGAGCGTGTGAGATGCGTTTTGTTCTGCTGGACGACCCGTGGTTGCATCGAGAAAGAGCATGTAGGACGTCGACCGTGCCTTGTCGAGGATCCGCGCCCACGTGTTGGCCGCGGTAGACGCCGAAGGCGCGTTGATCCACGCCTCGAGGGTTGCCGACGTGGTGAGGTCGAGATCGTTGTGATCTGGCACACGCACGTAGTTCACACTCGACAGATTTGCGAGATCGATGGCATTGCCGAGGCCATTGGCACCTCCATTGAAGGTGTTCGCCACAAGCGTCATCCCCGTGCCGTTATAGACACCGTTAATCGCAGAACCCGTTGAGCCTGAGTTGACCGCCGTGCTGCCGTTGGTGCTTGCTCCATCCTCGAAGCGGTAGTAGGCGACAGGGCTGTCGGCCAGAACCGCAGAGGAATACGGGGACGCAAATACCTGCGGGGCCGAAAGAGAAACCGCGACCACACTGACCAGGAGGATCACAACATCCCGCAGTCGGATCCCTCTGCCGCCTCTTCGATACAACATTCACTTTTCCCCGACGACGCGCCACGTTCACACGTTTGCGAGGCACTCACAAACCGCGCAAAAAGCCGCCTGCCGCTGCCGACTTGTCTCCACGAGACGCGATTGATTTCAGGGAAAATAATTACCTTCCTGGCTGCGGCTCCGCAACGTGAGCACCAGGACCGCACGAGCCTCACGGGTTTACGCCCAGGGGCTTTGCCAGTGCCCCCAGGCGTCGAGATACCTGCGAAGCGCGGGCGAGCTGTCGGCACGGGCTTCCAGCCACGCGCGGGTCTCGTCGATGATCGTCTGCTCTTCGGTCAGGCTGAGTACCCCCGCCACAACGCGGCTGCGGAGGTAAATGAAGTAGGTGTCGAGCACGTCGGCGCGGCAGTAGTCGTGGATTTCCTGACGCCTGCCGGTGTCCCAGAGGTCCTGCACCATGTGCCCGGCGACCTCCTGCTTGCCTGGCTTGCCGATCAGGGAAGCCGCCAGCGAGAGGCCGCCATTGAAGCGACTTGCCCCAGAGTTGGTCAGCCAATCGTGCAGGTCGAAGTGGCCGGCCGTGTTGTAGCGATACCGAGGCTGATCGAAGTTGCGACGATCTTCCGCAAACCATTCGGGGATCGACACCCCATAGCGGAAACAGGCCAGCTCCAGCAGAGGCAGGTCAAACCCACGCCCGTTGAAAGTCACGAGTTTCGGCTGGCCGTACCGCTCCCACCCCTCCCAAAACAGCCGCACGATTTCATGCGGCCGCGACTGCTCCTCATCCAGCGCCGCGAGGTTGAGCAGCCGGTAGTCAGGGCCCACCGTCGCCACCACCAGGGAAACAGGCAGTTGATACGTGTAGGGAATGAAGTCACGCCCAGTCGATTCCACCAACTCCGCCTTGTAGCGAGCGATCGCGTCGGCTGCCGAGAGCCCCTCGCCGGGATACTGCAGCCGACTGACAAGATCGCCATCGGCCACACTCTCGATATCAAACACGATCGCCGCCACGTTGCGGCCAGGATTGCTGCGAGCGGTCATCGCACGCCCTCCGGGTTTTGCCTACCGACGGGCGAGCCGGTGAGCCAATGGCAACCACGCCCCATCCGCTTTGCTGGAGGCAACCGACTGCTCGATGAAGTACATCCCTTCCACCCCATCACAGATGTTCGGGTAGATCGTGTCGACCTTTTCAAACGACTCTCCAGCGATCGCCTTGGCCATCGCGTCGTAGGCAAAGCGGTAGACGTTGGCAAACGCCTCAAAAAAGGCCTCGGGGTGACCGCTCGGCAACCGGCAGGCGGCAGCCCCCATGCTGTTCATGAACGGTGCATTGGGGTCCCGCGTGTAGATCTGATGCGCGTGTCCGTTGCGGCGGACGAAGAGCTGATTGGGGTTTTCCTGGTGCCATTCCAGGCTCGCCTTGGTGCCGTCGATCTGAATCCGCAGGTCGTTCTCACGGCCATGGCTGATCTGCGAGGCGGTGACCGTGCCGAGAGCACCGTTTTGGTACCGCACCACGGCATGCCCGTAGTCGTCGAGCGGTCGCGGTGGCTCGAAGATCTTCAGATGCGTTGAGATGCTTTCCGGCAGGATGCCGGTCATGTAACGGCCAAGGTTGTAGGCGTGGGTGCCGATGTCGCCAAAGGCTCCGGCGGCCCCGCTCTTCTTGGGGTCGGTCCGCCAGGCGGCCTGCTTCTGCCCCTCATCCTCAAGCCGGGTGCGCAGCCAGCCCTGGATGTACTCCGCACGGATCGCCTGCACCTCGCCAAGCTCACCAGAGAGGGCCATCTCGCGAGCCTGCCGCACCAGTGGATAGCCGGTGTAGTTGTGGGTCACGGCAAACACGACAGGCAGCTTCTCAACAATCGTGGCCAGCTCCTCAGCCTCGGCGAGGGTGAGCGTGAGCGGCTTGTCGCAGACCACATGGAAGCCCGCCTCGAGGGCCGCCTTCGCCACAGGAAAGTGCATGTGGTTGGGCGTGGTCACCGACACAAAGTCGATGCGTTCCCCTTCCGGCTTGGCCTTTTCCGTCGCAAACATCTCTTCGTACGACCCGTAGGCTCGGGCGGGGTCCACGAAGTAGTCGGCCGCAGCCTGCTTGGATTTTTCAGCGCTGCTCGAGAAGGCCCCGGCGACAAGCTCAGCTCGGTTATCGAGCACCGCGCCCGTTACGTGCACCCGGCCGATAAATGATCCCGGCCCACCACCGACGATGCCCATACGCAGCTTGCGCCCGAGTGATCCGTTGAGACTCATTGCGTTCCTCCCGAGTCAGACGACTGTTCGCATTCCCACCACCGGCGGTCGAGCACTGGCATCACAGTTGAGATACCAAGGCCGCTGGAAGACGGCGTTCTCCCGCGGTCGGTTTGTACCAGACTCGCCAGCCGTGCGGCAGGGGCCATGGTTGCCCGCCTCCGTCGCGGCGGTCTACGATGCATCGCACGACGGGTGGTTCGAGGCCACCCTCGCTCCAGCCGCCAGACTGCGAAAAAGGCAGACCCAGAGCATTCCATGGGCTTTCAAGACCGGGGCTACTACCGTCGAGAAGAGGGCTTTGCACCCGAGTGGTCGGCGGTGATGACGATCATCGTGGCCAACGTGGCCCTGTGGGTGGCCAACCTGCTGGCGGCGGGCGAGTTTCCGATCACCAGCTTCCTCGCCCTCAAAGGCGACCTCTTCTCCCGTCCCTGGGAATGCTGGCAGCTGATTACCTACGGCTTCGCGCACGACCCGACGAGCCCCTGGCATCTCGTGTTCAACATGCTGGCCATCTGGTTTTTCGGCCGCGAGGTGGAGTACGTCATTGGACGAGGCCGCTTCCTCCGCTTCTACTTCTCCTCGATTGTGATCGCTGGCCTGGCATGGCTGCTGAGCCTGCAGATTGGTGGTGGCCCGCAGGCCGTCCTGATTGGCGCGAGCGGTGGCGTGATGGCCGTGCTCGCGGTCTTTATCTGGTTTTATCCACGCCAGACCGTGCTCATCTGGGGCATCCTTCCCGTTCCTGCCTGGGCCCTCGGAGTGCTCTACTTCGTGAGTGACCTTCAGGGCGCCACCCATGGTGGCGGCAACGTCGCCCACATGGCGCACATCGGCGGCCTCGCCTTCGGCCTGCTCTACGCTTGGCAAGGACACAACCTCAGCAGCGTCACCGAACAGCTGGGGGAGACCTTCAGCCGCTGGACCGCCTCTCGCCGCGGCATGAAGATCTACCGCGGCGAGGATGACCGCTTCCTCGATCCTGCGGAGGAAGTCAGCCTGCAGGCCGAAGTCGATCGCATCTTGGAAAAGATCAGCCGATCGGGCGAAGCGAGCCTCACGAGCAAAGAGCGCGACACGCTCACCCGCGAGAGCCGCCGCATCAAGCAACGGCGTCAGTAGGCCGATCGCCTCGCCGACGCGGCTCGCGCAGGCTCCGGGCGCTACTTTGTGGTCGCCGACGTGGGAGCAGCCGCCGTGAGGACGGGCGTTGCCGACGCGAGCCGCAGCTTGTCGATCGAACTGGCGAGCTGGTCGAACTTCGTGTTCTCGAAGCGACCGCTCTCGACCGCGTGCACGCGTCCTTCCGTATCGAGGATCACGACATTCGGCACGCCACCTGTGAGGCCGAAGGTCTTCTTCATCGTGTCGGTGAAGTCGAGCCACACCGGCAGGTGCGGCGAGTCACTGCGAAAGCGGCTGCGAGCCAGACCGTGGAAGGGGCGTGGCACCTCCGCGAGGCACGCCACGGCAACGACCTTCACATCGGGAGCGTCACGCCCTTCTGGCCAACCGGCAGGCACGGTCACTGGCTGCGCCGCCGACTCTTGCAGCGGCACCTTTTCAGCATTCGGATGGAAATGCACGTGAAGCTGCCGCCCCAGGTCTCGGCTTGCCTCGGCGCCATGCCGCTCGGCATAGACCAGCACGACCACATCGCCCTTCATCTGGCTCGTAGCCCGACGAGTGCGAAACTGATCTTCCATCGAGACGTTGACCACCCGCGCACTCTCCTCGGCTGCCTCGACGCGTGACGATGGGCCGGTAGCCACCGTCCCAAGAGCCACTGCCATGGCAAGCACCATTCGGTTGACGGCTGCGTGCTGAAGGACCTTCCAACTCATGATAGTCCACTTCCGTGAGAGTACGGCCACGTCCTGCGGCCACCTCGGGGAATACCGCGCGGCCAGTCCCTCAAGCAAGGTGACTTGCCAACGACCTCCGCGTCTTCGCTCCCGCAACGCGCCCACCAACGAGCGAAGGGCGAGCCCTGGGTTGACCCGCCGGCGTAGAGAAGCGAGCGAAGCCTGGAGGGCGAAAGCGACGCGGAGCTTCGAGTGAGCCGAGGGCACGAAGCCCGAGGCGAACGTCCGGCGGGGCAACTGAGGGCTCGCCCTGAGCGGACCATCACCGCTGCGGCCCGTCGGCGGTAAAAGCCTCATCGCTGGGAAAGGATATTCCCACGCTCTTCGCCTTTCCCCGACCGCCGGCCCTTCGCTCCTCAAAAGTCGCTACGACGCTAAGCCGCAACCCGCCCGCCGTACGCCTCGGTCTGCGCGATCGGCAGGAGCGTCGGTGCCGAGCCATCGTCGTCGACTTCGGCGTGATCCACCTCAGCGACGGTCGACGCCTCGGCAGCCTTCCGCCGTGGGAGCATGCGGAGCACGGCCGGAAGAAAGACGAGCGATGTGATCGTGCAACTGGTCACGCCGAGGGTCAGCACCCGCCCAAGGCTCTCGAGGCCGCGGTGGCTGGCCACCATCAGGGCCCCGAATCCCAGGATCGTCGTCAACGCATCCACCAGCACGGAGTTGGCCGTGGAGGGACTGATGCGGTAGGTGCCGGGCCGTTCGAGGTAGTCGTGCACGATGTGCACGCCGTAGTCGACTGCGATCCCAAACACGAGCGGAATACCGATCAGGTTGGCTGGGTTCAGCGGGATGCCCACGAGGCCCATGATGCCGAGCGTCTGCAGCATCCCGGCGACCAGCGGAAGCACGGCCAGGAAGGAGTGCGTGAGGTTGCGGAAGTCGAACCAGAGCACAAACAAGATCACGATCGCCGAATAGAGGGCGGCCTCTTCGTAACTTTGCTTCATTTCCAGCGAGGCTTCGTAGGCCTGCAGCGGATGCCCGGTGACGCGGGGATCCACACTCCGAACTTCGAGCACAAACTTCTTGAGCGCCTCGAAATCCCAGATATCGCCTCGGCCGTAGATCTTGAGCAGCTGCTTGCCGCTCGAACTCACGAAGCGATCGACCAAGCTTGGAGGCAAGTCCTCAAGACGGGGCGGCTCAGGATCCGAGACTGCCTGCAAGGCGTGCATCCGTGTGAGGAGGTCGCCGGCCGCGGCCTGCTGAAAGCCGGCAAGCACCAGGCTGCTTTGCTGGGGAGACATCCGCCGCAGGATGTCGCGCGACTGCTCGAGATGCCACGCCGACCGCAACCCGCCAGGTCGCTTGGCCGCTTCTGCCTGCGCCCAGGCGAGGGTCTCACCCAAGGCGTCAATGCGATCGACGGGAATCTGCGGAGGTTGCTCGGGAAGGTCGGTGAGGCGACGGCGAATCTGTTCGATCGCTGGGCGTTTGAGTTCTTCGTCTCCAGGGAGAAGCGAGGCGATCTGGTCGACGCGCTCCACCGTGGGCAGGGCTTCAAAGCGTTCCTGCATCGCGAGGAGTTCTTCGCGAGAGTTCGCGATCGAGAGGGCATACCAAACGCTCTGATCGCATTCCGTGAGCAGCTTCTTTTCAAGCTCGACGCTCTCCAGTCCCTCCGGCTGCATGTTGAGCAGGTTGTGGTCGTAGTTGAGGTCGTGGATGCCGGAGGCCGTCAGCAGGATCGCAGCGACCGACGCGAGCACCGCAAACCGTGGGTAACGCATGACGGGCCGCAGCCAGCGATGCACAGGAACTGGCTCGGGCACGGAGGGGAACCAGCCGCAGCGATCCACCAGCGCGATGGATGCGGGCAGCACGAGCAGCTCGGCAGCAGCACACAGCAGGATGCCGCCACCTGCGATCATGCCAAGTTCGGAGACGCCCACAAAGCTGGTAAGAGCCGCCGAGAAAAAGGCGATCGACGTGGTGATGGCACCGGTGAGGATGCTCGGGCCTACAGTGCCACTGGCACCAAGGAGCGCCGCCTCGCAGTCCTCGCCGGCCCGGCGAAGCGCCAGGTAGCGGCCCACGTAGTAGGTGCCGTAGTCGATGCCCACGCCGATCATGGTGACCGCGAAGGTGACACTCAGAATGTTGAGATGACCGACCGAGACGGTTGCCCAGGCAAAGGCCCAGGCCATGCCGATCACCAGCACGCCGTTGGCGAGCAGAGCATGCCGCACGCCACCAAACCCGGCCACGATCACCACCGCGACGGCTGCCAGCGACAGCATGCTCGCCAGCACCATCGAGTTTTGGCTCGACCGCATCTCGTCATCTTCCATCACGGGCAGGCCCGTGAGCCCAATCTGGACATCGGGATGCCGAGACGAGACAAGATCGATCAAGCGACGCAACTCATCGGTCGCTTTCGAGGCGCCCGCGAAGCCATCTTGCGACTTCGTCACCCGAGCCAGCGCGAAGCCGAGTGTGCCATCCTTCGCGAGCAGGTACTGACTGGAGAGGTCGGAGAGGGTGTCGAGTGAACCTGGCATGCCGGGCCAGGGTGAGCACTGCGCCAACTCACTCGGTGGCGCCCCCGACGAGGCTGCGGCAAGGCATGTCAGCAGCCCTTCGGTGTACCGCTCGAGGGCGGCCATCGGCGCTTCGCCGCTGCCCCCTCGGTCTCCCGCCACGACGCGCGTCGCCAACCCTCCCACCATCGACCCCACCCGCAGGTAGGACCAGCCACCGGCAAGGATCGGCTCGCTCTGCGCTAAAAACTGATCGATCGCCTCGAGGTCTTTCACCTGGAGGTAGTGCAAGCCTTTGGAGCGAATCTCACTGAGATCGACTTCGTGCAATACGGAGTGAAAGAGGGAACCTTCCTGAGAGAGTTCGTGCGAAACCTCTCTCAGCACCTCAACGACCCGCGTTTGCGAAGGCCCCTCAACCACGATCACAGCATCGTCGTCTTCCCCGAACTCTTTGAGATAGTCGATCCAGAGTCGGTTGTATTCGCTCTCGGGATCGAGGAGATCGACCCGGCTGACCTTGTAGCCGAGGTGCTGCTGGGTCATCAGCCCGGCCGCCGCAGCGGTGAGAATCGCCACCGTGAGAATCGCGAGCGGCGCCTTGAGGCAGAGCCTCGTCCAGGCGACCAGGCCTCGGCCAATCAGGCTTTCGCTGTGATCCTGGTGCGCGGCGGACCTACCAGGAGCGGCAGCAGCCACCTCCGCCTTCGCATGCTCCGCATCAGGCTGCGGCACCTCGGTGATGTGCCTCGTGGAAAACAGTCGCACGTTGTTTCGAGAATGCTCGCCCGTTGGTCGTTCATGGATGCAGAAGCGAGGGGGATCCTAGGAAAGGGGCTCACCGGCTCCAACCCCGTGTCTGCGCGAAGACCGCAGCGAACATTGAAATAGAGAAAAGGCGTCGAGTTGGCTGCTTGGGGGCTGTGGAAAGACTTTGCAGCCCATCGCCTGGAGACTGATTCGGTTGTTCCGCCTGTGACGAAGACATCAATCGAAACGATTGTGACGTTCGCGAAGGGGGGGCCTGAATGCGACGTTGTCCAGGGGGGGGCTACCGGTGCGCCGGTGGCTTCCTGAAAACTATTTTTCTCTTTGCCGTCATGGCAGGCTTCGGCCTCGGCACGTGGGGGCGACCAGCTCAGGCTGCGTCGCTCGAGCGGGCCGATCCAGAGGTTCTCACGACCGAGCAAGGGAGTTCCAGCCGACACGCTCGGCAAGATGCACTCGACGCGCTCGCACGGGTCATGCTGCCGCAGGCTCAGGCCGAACTGGTACGGGACTGCGTGCAGTCGACGACGCTGTACCGCCGCCTGCCCACGCAGGAGTTCGACTGCCATCCCGCTCTCCTCGCCTTTGCCCTCCAGCATCCGGAAGGGGTCGTCGATATCTGGCGTGTTCTCGAAATCAGTCGGCTCAGCCTCGATCCGGCCGGTCCGGAGCAGTGGCAGATGGCCGATGGCTATGGCACCGTGGGGTCGATGCGGATCCTCCATCGCAGTGGCGATGAGCGAGAGGGCACTCTCCTGGTCTACGGCCGGGGAGGCTATTCGGGACCGTTTGCCCCAAAGCCGCTCACGGGAAGCTGCGTCGTGTTGCTGCGGTATGAGTACGTCGATTCGCCTAGCGGATCCCCGCAACGGGTCCGCCTGAAGACCGACGCGTTTCTCGACATGGACGGCCTCGGTCTGGAACTCGTGACCCGCACACTGCATCCGCTGATCGTGACCACGGCGGGCTGGAACGTGCACGAGATCTGCCTCTTCATGGGGCACCTCTCACGCACCGCCAGCGAGAATCCACGTGGCGTCGAACGGCTGTCAGAACGACTCACCGGCATCGCGTCAGAACACCGTCAGCAACTCGCGTCGGCAGCCCGGCTAGCCGGTGGCACCGAGGGCCTCGTGAACCAGGAACCGGAAATCGCGAGCCGACTGGCGAGCCGCTGGCTGACCACCGAACCGCAGACGGCTCCCGCAGGCACCCGCCGGTAAACCCTCAACGTCGCTGCGTGTCGGTGCTCGAAGGAGCCGCGTCGGCCAGCCTCAGCCGCGCCTCGGTGGCGACCAGGTAGGGGCTCCGGTACTCCGGCATGTAGCCCCGGGCCCCACGGATGGCGACCTCCTGTCCCACGAGGGGCGCGAGGTTGAGCGAGGCCGTGGGCGTCACGAACACGAGCACGCGGTTGCTGTCATCCACGAGTGCCCAGCGAGGCGCGTCGGGACGGCGGGATACCACCGTCGCCAAGCGACCGGTCGTCTCGATGGCGTCGGGTGGAGTCCAAGTTGGCTGACCGTTGGCGGGTGCCCCGCCTGGAAGCACGCCCGGCCTGACAGGTCGGCTGCCGAGCGCCGAAAGGCTCGACCAGAGGCTCCCAAGTCGCAGCTGATTTTCCGCAGAAGCCGCCGCTTCGTCGAGGGCGCCGCGACGGGCCTGAATCGATTCGAAGCGGGCAAGTCGTGCATCGAGCGCATCAGCTCGCAGACGTTCCTGATGCGTGGTCGCCCGGGCGCTCGCCAGGTTCAGTCGCTCGCGAAGTGGCGTGAGATTCCAGGCGTCTTCCGGCCCGGCGACAGCCAACGACAGTTCGAGGTCGATGTCGTCGAGTTCATCGCCAGGCACCGCCATCGCGCCGACGTCGGCGGTGCGAGTCACCGGTCGATTCCAGGGCTCAAAGACCCCCGAGCCCTGTGGCATCCAGCGGCTGTACCAGGGGCTGTCGATCTCGCTCTCGGGCTCGCGGGCTTCAGGAATCGGCGATGCCTGCGGAGGATCGAGTTCACGTGGGGGCCCTACCGGCGTGTCGAGAATGCCCGACACCAGCGTGATCTCGCTCGGTTCAGAAGGTGGGAGAGGCGCGTCGATGCCAGGAGGAAGCGCCAGGTCCGCAGCCCAAACCCAGCGGAACTCTCCGGCTGGTGGTTCGATCCGCATCCAGGTACCGGGATACCGACCTCGAGCCGTCTCGATCGTTTCAAGCACGATGACGCGCTCGCCTGCCTCGAGCCGTATCTGCGCTGCGTGCCGGCAGTCGTTGAGTTGGGAACCAATCCGCGAAACCACGCCGTCATGGAGGATCACGGCCACGCGCGGCCGGTTTTCTTCGCCCGAGGTCTCGACGTCTGGCGCGGTGTCGTCGATCGCGCCCTCCTCGTCAGCGATCAACTGCAGGTCGTCGGAGCGGATCCAGCTGTAACTGCCTTCGACCGGACGGACAGCAGCGTAGCCGGATTCGTCGAAGTCCCAGACCTCAACCACATCGCCCCGCGTCAGCCGACCGGTCGGATAGAAATCGTTGGCGGGTCCAGCGCGGAGGTAGGACTGGTCGGCCGCAACATGCACGCGAACGGGGAGTGAGGATCCTTCCTCTGCTGCCCCGGCCACGAGGCCCGCCACGCCAGCCCACAGCACCGCTCCCATGCCCACCGCCCTGACCAGGGAGGGCCATTGCCGGCCGCGGAGCTGCGGTGCCAACCCGCCAGACAGCCGACCGACAAGGAACTGCAGCATGAACGTGGATCCTTCGCATCCGTGCGAAATCACGAACGGCATCATGAACTCTGGCAGGTTTGAAACCTGGTGGGCACAAAAACCGGCGGGTAGACGAGGCTTGGGCGTCCTCGCCCACACGCCGGCACGTGGACGCGTCTCCGTGACCACACCCGTGCTTGTAGAGCAACGCCCTGATCTTTCTCAAGGCGGTTCGGAGCAAGAAAACGGCCGCCGCGGCGGGGGTGGCTCGAGCGTTCTGCGCAGCCTACGCAGGTCGCCAGACACGTCGGCCGTCGTGGTAAAGGAGAGAACCTAGCGAAGCCCTCTCGGCTCGCCGTGAGCCGTGCTATCACCGCCTGCGCCAGCAGGTTTTGGCCTCACGAATCGCCTCGGCGTCACCACCGCTCCACAGGGCGATCCAGCACCTCCCGCAACAGGATCGCCTGACGCAACGATTGAGGGTCGGCCAGTAAGCCCGCGATCGTGCCGGCCACCGCGACAGACGCAGCTGCCGGCAAACCTTGTGCTTCATTGCTCTCCGCGGGCATCAGCGAAGAGGTCAGATGCGGCATCTCCGTCCTCGGTGAACTGCCAACTCCTTCGAGGCGCTTCGAGGCACCAGGCACAGGTTTTTTGGACGGGCGCGGCTTGGTGGGTTTCTTCCGCACCGCACTCGCACTCGGCACTGCCGGCGGCCCCACCGGTTCGATCTCGATGGTCTCAGGCGGGCGACCTTTCAAAAACTGTTCGATCTGGCGGCGGAGTTCTGCATCGAACCCACCCTGCGCCGGAGCCGCTCGCCCCTGCACTGGCGCTGCTCGCTGCGGCGGCGGACCAACCGGAACCGCCTCGCCCGGCGGGCCTTCGGCAGGTCTGACCGCAGGCCGCGGTGGCATGGCGACCGGCCTCTTCTCCGCAAACTTGCGGAAGACGGCGGCCACCTGCGACACGATCCAGATGAAGACGAAGATCAGCGGCAGGACGGCCTCAAGCCAGTCGAGCGCTGCTCCCAACAGTGGCGTCGTGAACGAGATGTCTGGCACGCGTGTGAACCACATGCTCGGATCCTCCTTGGCCCGAAGCCACGGTTACGAGACCGTACTCCCAGCAACGGTCGCCGGACCAGCGGTGGCGATACTCTTTCGCATGTCGGTATCCGCCTGCAGGTTGCGGAGCTTGTAGTAGTCGATAATGCCCAACCGGCCTGCATCAAGCGACTCGGCGACTGCCTTGGGCACTTCCGCTTCTGAGGCCACCAGTTCAGCCCGCTTCTCTTCGATCGCAGCCACCATCTCTTGCTCTCTGGCAGCCGCCATCGCCCGGCTCCCTTCAGCCTTCGCCCGAGCAACGCGGGTATCCGCTTCAGCCTGATCGGCTTGCAGCCGCGCGCCGATGTTGCCACCGACATCGATGTCGGCAATATCGATCGACACGATCTCAAAGGCCGTATTGGAGTCGAGGCGACGGGCAAGCACCGTCTTCGAAATCCGGTCGGGGTTCTCCAACACATCGCTGTGCCGGTCTGCGGATCCAATCGCCGACACAATGCCTTCACCGACGCGGGCAATGATCGTCTCTTCCGTGGCACCACCAATGAGCTGATTGAGGTTCGTGCGGACCGTCACGCGAGCCCGCACCTTCAGTTGAATCCCGTCCTTGGCCACGGAGTCGAGCGAGTCGCGTCCGCTCAAGCGTCCGGGGCAGTCGATCACCTTGGGGTAGACCGTCGTCTGCACCGCTTCGCGAACATCGCGACCAGCCAGATCGATCGCCGTGGCCAGCTTGTAGTCGAGTTCGGTCATCTTCGCCTTGTTGGCGGCGATCAACGCCTGCACCACCAGCGGCACGCGTCCCCCCGCAAGGTAGTGGGCCTCCAGAGACTGCCGGGTGATCCCGGTGGAGTCTCCCAACCCCGCCTGCACGGCCATGATCTTGCTCCGCACGATGACCGTGGGGTTGACCTTCTTAAAGCTCATCGCCACGAGGTCAAACAGGCCGATTCCCGCACTCGAGGCGTAGGACTGCAGGTAAAGCCGGAGGTACCTCGCCAAGAAGGCGAGCACCAAGAGGACGGCGAAGATCCCCACACCGAGAAAAACCAAGGACCACATGGAAGGCTCCAAGGGAGAGGCCAAGCGACCGGAGTGCCGCCTCTGGCAACGAAACAACTCCCCTGATGGTTGATCGCCACCAGACCGCAGTCAAGCAACGCCCGGCGAGTGATCGCCCAAGACTCACGAAGGCTTCGGCTGAAACTGCTCAAACTCAAACGCTTCGAGCGTGCTGGAGAGGCGCGGACCCTGCCCTGTCGTCGTGGGTGAGGCGCTCGCGACAGGCAGCGGCGTGGCGTCGTCTGCGGGGCCGACAGGCCGCACCACGACCCCCATGCCCTGCACGCCAACCGCCTCGACCATCGTGCCCAGCTCGATGGGGCCCGACTCGCTCACCGCCTCAAGGGTCGTGCCATCGATTTCCACACTTCCCCACGGCAGCATCTCGCGCACCACACGCCCTCTGCGGCCGATCATGCCTCGCGCCCGCTTCCGCAGCGGCGAATCGGGCAGCACTTCTGAAGCATCGGGGGGTGGGGGCAACACCCGCCGCCCCAACGGTGTGCGAGGAAACCAGCGGAAAGCGGTAATCAGCACGCCCGGCACCGCCACCACCGACACGGCGAGCACCAGCATGCCGATCGCTGGCCCTTGCTCCACGAAGGCCATCACGATCGCCGCCATGATCGCCACCACGCTGACGAAGCCGAGGATGCCACCCGAGGGCACGAAAACCTCGAGCACCATCACGAAGAGGCCCACCGCGAGCAGCACAACCGTCCACACGATCTGGCTCATGACACCTCGCGGACAATCACGCGTCCACTCCGAACTTCGATCACGCGCACCTGTCGACCCGGCTCGATCAGGCCTCCCTCCACACACACATTCTGCACGCGGCCTTCGATCCTCGCGGTGCCGGCAGGAGCAAGACGACTCGTCGTCACACCTTCCAAGCCAATCAGTTCGTCGAGGGGCTCATGCTCGATCACGGCAGTCGCGTCGTCCGGCGGCACAAGCAGCACGTTGCGGAGCATGGGCGTCGCGGGGAGCCACCGTCGCGCCAATACCGCCAGCGCAAGGATCCCCGTCGCCGCGGCAAGGATGCCAAACAGCGACGACTGGAGCTGCCGCATCTGATAGTCGTTGGACGGCACGATAAACGACTGGCTCGCCAACACCAACGATCCGACGATCAGGAGGCCGCCGCCGAGCCCGAGCACTCCAAAGCCGGGCAGCACGAAGATCTCGGCGGCCAGGCAAAACAAGCCGGCCAGAAAGAGCATCACTTCCAGCCAGCCAGCCGTGCCCTGCAGGTACTGGCTCCAGAAGTACACGATGAAAGCCACCATCGCCACGAAGCCACCCAAGCCAAGGCCGGGGGTGTGGAGTTCGATGTAGAGCCCAGCCCCACCAATCAACAATAAGAGCCATGCCACGCCGGGCTGCGCAAGCGCGTCGAAGAGCTGATCCACCCAGCTCGGCTCCACGATCGCCATCTCCCTTTCCAGGCCATACGCCGCAGAAAACTCCGCCGCCGACTCCACGAGGTGCGTGGTCAACCCGAATGACTCCGCGGTGCTCCCGGTCATGCGAATCGGACCAACCCCAATTTGAGGACCAGCCTTCCAGACGCCTTGATCGGCTCGCTCAAGCAGTTCCTCTTCACTGAAGTAGGCCACCCGCCCACTTTCAACATTCGTGTAGCGGCGGACCGCGATCCCGGGCGAAACCACCGCCAGCGGCAGCGACCACGACCGGTCACGAGGTTTGGCCACGCCTTCACGCCAGGCCACGCGGAGCGGGTCCAGCGAGCGCCCATCGAGGGTGCCCGCCCCTTCCCCTCCGAGCAAAGCTTCTTCCGCCATGACCAGTTCATCACACGCCAACGCCACGAGCGCCGCGTCGGAGAGCGCTTCCGATGGCACCCACGCCACCGTGCGGACGACCGTGGGATCCATTGCCGCAAGCGCCGTTGCCAGCACGAGGCTCTGCTCGGCCGACCCACCAGGGCTGTCGATCCGCAGACAGATCAAGTTCGCCCCATCCTCAACCGCTTCGGCCACTCGCGTCCGCACCCGAGCCACGTTCGCCGCATCGATCGCTCCAGCCAGGGGGATCTGCACTGCTCGCCAACCACCACCGAGCGAGGGATCCTCCGCGAGGGATGCTGCAGGCACGCCGATGCCACGGGCGACCTCTTCTGGAGTCTCGGCGAGCCACTGCACAAAGCCTGCCTCGCGGGCGTCGCGAGCCGCGAACACCAACGGCGACGGCCCGAGTTCATCCACGTCGAGCACCGCGACCGTCTCACGCAGGACATCCACCTCTTCCCGGCTTCCCACAAACTGCTCACCACCAGGCGTAGTCACTCGTAAAGCGCGGGCCGCCGGGTCTGCCATCGCGACCGACACGGCCGGAGGAAATGACTGACGCCGCGCCGAGATTTCGGCATACGCCACCCGCATCGCCTCGTCGACGAGTGAGGGATCTTCCTCAATCGGCCCGAGTGTCGCCGTGGGAGCCATCACAATCTCTTCGCAGGCAAGCACGGCGAGCACGGCGTGGCCCGAGACCGACTGGGGCACCCACGCGATCGTTTTGACACCCTCGAGTTGCCGGCCGCTTAAAAACCTGGCGACCTCCAGAGAGCGACCAAAATCGCTCGGCCCTTCGGCCGTTCCATCAAAACGCACCACGAGGAGCCCGCGCTGCCCCGGCTGACTGCGAAGTTTCGGCAACTGCCGCAGGACGGTGGCTTGAAACAGCGTGTCGCGATTGCCTTCAATCGGAAGCCGCAGCGTGAGGGGCACCACCGGCGGCGGCATGGTCGCCACGGGAAGATGGTCTTCGGCGGGCGCGGCGTCTGCGACCTCAGGCACGCGTTCCGGTGCGGGCTTTGCTGCCGGCTCAGGCGGTGGCTGGGGTGCTGGCTCCGCTTCCGCGACGCCCACCTCAGCAAACGGATCGCCCGAGAACAGGTCGTCTGCCGCTGCCCCATCGACGACGAGCATCGCGAGCATGCACACCAGGCCACATGCCATCGGCAGGCCACATGCCACCGACAGGTAGGAAGCCGCCCGGGGGGATTGGCGCGTGCCAAACACCCGTGCCAAACAACCTCCAACACCCGCCATCCGCATCCGTCACCTCAACCGGTTTACAGCCAGTCAACCTCTCTCCATCATAGGCACCCACGACCCCAAACGCCCGAGTCGCCACCGGAACGCCGCCGACTCCCATCCAGCAGCGAGTTTGCCATGCATGCCGACCCCTCCAAGCCGACCACAGATCTCTCGCAACGCCTGATCGAGGCTTTTGAAACGAAGGCGCTCAAACGGGGCAGTTTTGTCCTGGCCTCGGGAAAGACCGCCAGTTTCTACCTCGACGCCAAGCAGGTGGTGCTCGATGCGGCAGGGGCGATGCTGGTCGGGCAGGCCGTGCTCGCCCGGCTTCAGGAACTCGGCCCGCTGCCCGACGCGGTGGGCGGGATGTCGATTGGTGCTGATCCGATCACCGCGGCCGTCGTCACGATGGCTGGGGCGGCAGGCCTCCCGCTGAAGGGATTCATGATCCGCAAGGAGCCCAAGGGGCATGGCCTCGGCCGCTACGTGGAAGGGCCTGTGGCCTCGGGCAACCGGGTGGTGATCCTCGAGGATGTGGTCACCACCGGTGGTTCATCGCTTCTGGCGATTGACCGTGCCATCGAGTTCGGACTGCAGGTCGAACGGGTGGTCACGCTGGTCGACCGCCTGGCCGGTGGGAAAGAGGCTTTCGCTGCCCGTGGCATCCCGATGGACGCCATGCTCACCATCCGCGACCTCGGTATCGATCCCACGGCAGACGCCTGACGTTCCACCACACGAATCACGCCGATCTCTGATCCCTCGGCTTGCCGCCGTCGCATCACCACGCATAGGCTGCCTGAAGAGCGGTCGCCCGCCATCCATGCCACTTGGGATGGTGGCCGCAGGCGGTGTTTCAGAGAGGAGCTCTGTCGGTGAAACAGCAACTTTCCATCGGCTGCCTGCTCATCGCCTCGTTCGTGTTGGCGTGCGTGGAGCCGACGCTGGCCTCCGCTCGTGGTGCGACCGCCAGCGACGTAGGGCCTCAGAACGACCGCGATCGCCTCGCCACCCTCGTCGAACAGCTTGGGGATCCCGACTACAGCCGGCGGCAAGCCGCGATGCGGGAGTTGGAGCAACTCGGAGGTGCGGCGATCGATCCGCTGCTCGAAGCCGCTGAGCGGAGCACCGATCTCGAGATCGCCTTGCGGGCCCGCTGGCTCGTACACGCCATCCCGCTGAGTCGGCCGCACGACAGTCCCGTCGTGGCTGAACTGCTCAACGACTACAAGTCGGCCTCACTCAACCAGCGGGTGACGATCATGCACCGTCTGCTGCGACTCGACGACGCCACTGGCATCGAACCGCTCAGCCGGCTTCTCCGCCTGGAACAGTCTGACGCCGCCGCCCGCGTGGCCGCGGCCTTGCTGGTGCGGGAATGGTCGCCCGGCGACCCCTTCTTCCATCAGATGATGCCACTGATCCGAGAAGGAATCGGCAGCAGTCAGCGACCCGCTGCCATGCTCGTGCTCGCCGTCGTCGACTTTGAAGAAGGGCAGCCTGGTGCCCTTGATGCACTGATCACCGCCCGACAAAAGATGCTCTCGGGCTACGTGGAAGCGGGCGAAATGCCCGTGCAGGCGCTCGACGACGAAACGTCTGAGCTGTCCAGTGGACTGGAAGCTTCCACGGGCCGCATCTTTGAGCGGCTCTCGCTCGAAGCACTCGTCGCCGCTGGCCAGAAACCTGTCGCCCTTGAGCGGGCCACGGCCCTGCTGGCGGAAAGTCGCCAAGCGAAAGGGGATGAGGCGGCGATCTTTCTCATGTGGTGCGTCGAACACGACCTCGCCGAGGTGGTCGAAACGCTTTCCGTCGGTCCTGCAGGCGCCGTCGATGACGACATGACCCTGACGTTTGCGGCCGCCGTCGCCTGGGTTGCCGCCGGCCAGCCGGAACGTGGCCAGCAATTGGCCGCCGCCGCGAGCCGCCTCTCGGAAGGGGAGGCGATGGACCGGCTGCAGGCTGCGATCATGCTCGCCAAATGGGGTGCGACCGAATGGGCAACGCGCGAATACGAAGCCGTCATCCGCGATCCTGATGCGCAGTCGATCGAGTTTGTGTTGACCGCCGTGATGTTTTCGGAGTTTCTCCACGACCAAGGCTTGGAAGATGAGGCTGCCGCTGCGCTCGCTGCCATCTTCCAGCCCCGGCCCCGTGAGAAGGTCGAACCAGACACGATCCTTCGGCAACTCGATCGTGAACCCGCCACCACCCGGTCGAGGATGCTCTATTTCGAAGCGACCGCCGCCGCGGCTCGCGGCGAGCAGGGCCTGCAACGGCAGAAACTCGAAGAGTCGATCCGCACGTCTCCAAAAGACGTCGATGCCCTGATCGCCCTGCACGGTCTGGCCGAAGCGACCCCGCTCCAACAGCAGGCCGTGCAGCGTCAGATCGATGCCGCCCTCGCACAGATTGAACGCGAAATCGCAGCGAAGCCCGACGAGCCCAACGGCTACAACGAATACGCCTGGCTGGCAGCCAACACTTCAGACTCGACCACCGCCCCAGATCGGATGGCCAAAGCCACACGCTACTCCCAGCGTTCACTGGAGATGTCGTTCGACAACGCGAGTTACCTCGACACGCTCGCCCACTGCCATGCGGCGGAAGGACGGTTTGATCGGGCGATCCGCACGCAGTCGCTCGCCGCCCGCTACGAGCCTCACAACCGCACAATCCAGCGAAACCTCGAGCGGTTTCGTCAGCGTGCAGCAGAAACCTCCGGGGGCGATGCAGCCAATCCTGAGTGAGGCACGCGACCGTCGCAAGCGTGCGTGCTAGCGTGTTGCCGGCTCATCATCCGCCGGACGTCGCGACGCCTCGCCGGGGCCTCGCCCGCCACCGGCACGTGATCCGGGAGCTCCCTCAGATCGCTCCTCTTCTCCCGGCCGCCCAGGCATGAAGCGCCGCCACTGCCGCATCCGCCGATCGAGCCATTCCAGCCGTTCCGTTCCCGGCAACTCGATCAGGCCCGCGCGTTCCACGGGGTCGGCAAAATCAACCCAGGCATGCCACAGCCGTGCTGCCTCGACGAGGTCGCGTCGCTCAGGGTCCGCGAGACCTTCGGCCAAAGCCAGGTAAGTATCTCGCTGGGAGGGAGGGAGCTCTCCGTAGGCGAGTCGATTAAACTCAAACTGCTGCGCGGCTTCGACCGCTGCGATGGAGTCGACGGCAGAGCCATCGCGCGGTTCCTCCTCCACCATCGGTGGTGGCAGCACCTGCTCACCAGCAAGAAAGGCGCGGCGAAAATCCACGATCGCCGCATCCAGTTCGGGAGTGGGCACATCTGGCGGCTCGTTGGCCTCGCGCGCCGCGTCTGCTTCGTCACCCGCGTTCTCAGGCCTGGGCTGCCCTCCCGAGCGTCCTCGCCAGAGCCCGTCCCTGCCGGAAAACGTCGGCACGGTGTAGTCCCCTTGAGAAAACGCTTCCAAGAACGCCACTGAGCCTGCTTCTTCCAAGGTTTCGAGATGCTTGATGACAGCAGCCAGTTCCGGTGCCCTCAGCGAGCGTCGGTTGGTGTTGTTGCTGCCGCTCCCCGCAGAACCGGTCACAAACCCTGCCGCGAGAGAGGCGGACACGAGCACGCCCGCCACCATCCACCGCCACGTGGCACCAGCGGGCAGCGAGCCCGCGCGTGTGGCGGGAGGCACCGCACGAGCAACCGACACCGCGGCCATCTCCATGGTCGACGAGGCGAGGTTTGGCGTCGAGCGGGCCGCTGGCAACACATCGAGCGCCTCCCACACGTCGCCGAGAACATCTTCTGGCGACCCATCCTGCGCAGCCGAGGAAGACTTGACGTCCGACGGAGTCTGTGGATTTTCAGAGGTGGCCATCGTGGATCCGCTCAGTGTTCATCATGCGTTTCAAGGTAGGGGCTGATCGCTGTCCGTAGATTATCGCGGGCACGGAACAGCAATGATTTCACCGCTGGCACCGAAAGGCCCATCACGGCCGCGATTTCTTCCTGTGAGCAATGCTCGAACTTCGCAAGCAACACGGCCATCCGCTGGTTTTCACCAAGCGTGGCGAGGGCCTGCTGTACCACGGAGAGCAGTTCCTTGCGGTCGACCACCCGCGCCGGCATTTCACCACTGGCATCGACCGCCAACGCCTCCAGCCCGACGATGCTCTGCGAGGCAGAACTGCTCGCGGGCACGCCATGCTCACGGCGGCGATACGCCCGCTGCCGCAGGTCACTCGCCACGTTGTTGGCGATCGTGTAGAGCCAGGTCGAAAAACGGGCTGTCGGGCGATACCGCTTTCGGCTGCGAAAGACGCGGAGGAAAACCTCCTGGGCCAGGTCTTCCGCCGTCGAATGGTCGCCCGTCTGATGCCAGAAGAGCGTCACCAGCCGGTCTTGCCACTTCAGAAGCAGCTGCTCAAACGCGGCTGCATCATCCTCGGCCACCCGCTGCATGAGCGCGACATCCGGGTCCTCGGTCGATGGATCGACGGCCTCGGCCGCTCGGCCGGCGGTGTGCTCCGTGACCGCCCCACGACCCGACGCGGGGCGCGCCGCTTTGCGACCGAGCTTCGCCAACTTCCCCGCAAGCCTGCCCGCCAGCGTGTCAGGGGTCGACGACACGTTGATCGCCGGCAACGAGCCGCTGTTTCCCGGCATGGGTGCTCCGGCCGTCATCGACATCGCTACGCCTCCCGGCGGACGATGCATTTTAGGCATGCGGCCCGTCGTGCGGAACTTTTGGCAGCTGTGACCTTTGGCAGCTGTGAACTGCTGGAAGGTGTGGCCAGCCGGTGGGTGTTACGAAGCCCGCGGGTGGAAACAGGCTACGTGGAGGAGTGGAGCGGAGGAGGATCGAACTCCCAACCTCGGCATTGCGAACGCCGCGCTCTCCCAGTTGAGCTACCGCCCCTCTTTGGACCCACGATCGTAAGACGCCCGGCAAACCCTGTCCAGCACGACTTCAGGGCTTCGCTTTCGGCAGGGCACGAGTCGATCCCGTGGTGATTCCGCCGTCCACGAGCAACGTCTGGCCGCTGACGTAGCGGCTCGCGTCTGAAGCGAGAAACACCACGGCGCCGTCGAGGTCGTCCGCCTTGCCGGGTCGCCGCAGCGGGATCCGGTCAACGAGATACTCAAGCCACTCTTCGTCTCGGTAGAGCACGTCGTTTTGGGCCGTGCGAAACCAGCCGGGAGCCAGACAGTTCACCGTGATGCCGTGTGGACCAAACTCATCCGCGAGGCTCATCGTGAGCTGCTTTACGCCGCCACGGCTTGCGGAGTAGGCCGCCAGGCCGGCGTAGCCAAACACGCTCGTCACGCTGCCGATGTTGATGATCCGGCCGCGGCCCCGGGCGATCATCCCGCGAACGATCTCCTGGGTCATGAAGAACATGCCGCGAAGGTTGGTGTCAACCACCGTGTTCCAGTCGTCCCACGCCACCTCCAGAGAGGGCTTCCGGATGTTGCAGCCGGCGTTGTTGAGGAGGATGTCGATCCCACCGGAGGCCTCCTCGGCCACCGCCGCCGCTGCTCGGATGCTGGCTTCGTCGCGGAGGTCGAGGGGCACGGCCACCGCACGACGGCCGATGGCCTCAATCTCCGCCACCGTGTCGGCCAGCGACGAGGCATCCCGTGCGGTGATCACAAGATCCGCTCCAGCCCTGGCCAAGGCACCTGCCATCTGTCGACCAAGCCCACGGCTCGCGCCGGTGACCAGTGCCTTGCGGCCTGAGAGATCAAACAACGAGAGGTCTGCAGTCATCACCACTCCACTCTTGAGATGCGGGCCAAGGCAGGCCGTCGCGTTTACGGTTCCAAGACCACCTTCACCAGGCCAGGCTCGTGGTTCCGCAGCCGCGTGAACCAGTCGGCTCCTTCTGAGAGCGGTGCCACACGACTGACAAAACTCGACAAGTCCACGACCCCGTCTGCTGCGAGTTGAATCGCCTCGGGATAGCACCCGGCCGACGAGCAGGATCCTTGCAGCCGCAGTTGCCGCGTCACAACCTGCTGCAACGGCAACTCGATCGAGGGCGCGATGTTGCCCACAAGCACCACCGTTCCACCGCGTGTGGCCGCAGCCACGGCCGTCTGCACCGCCGGCGTATTGCCCACCGCTTCGATGACAAGATCGGCACCGTCCACATCACCCTCGGCTGCACCTGACACACCCACCGCCCAGGCGGCTGCCGCCCGTCCGGCAGCCTCGCCGGCAGGGATTGTGGTCGAGGCCCCGTGCTTGGTGGCGGCCGTAAGCCGGTCGGCGTCGAGATCGATCGCCGCGATCTTCTGCACGCCGCGCGCCCGCAGCGCCGCAATCACCGAAAGCCCGATCATGCCGCAGCCGACCACCACGGCGGACCGGGTGTGTGGCCCCGCCCCTCCGAGATTGACCGCATGCAGGGCGATCGTCAGCGGCTCCAGCAGTGAGGCGGACACGAAGTCGAGCGAGTCTGGAATCGGATAGACGCCCCGCGCGGGCACCACCGCGTATTCGGCAAAACAGCCGTGCCGCCGGTACGGTCCGCACGACACCCCGAGCACCTGACGGTGCGTGCAGAGGTTTTCCTGGCCGGCACGACAGTGGTCGCAGTCACCGCAAAACACGGTGGAGTCGAGGGCCACACGATCACCAACGGCAAACCCGGCCACGCCCTCGCCGACCGCATCGATCGTGCCCGACGCCTCATGACCCATCACCAGCGGCGGGATCCGACGGCCCGACTCACCGGTGTAGCCGTGTACGTCGCTGCCGCAGATGCCGCAGGCGGCCACACGGATCCGCACCTCGCCGGCACCAGGCTGCGGTGGATCGATTTCAACACTGGCCAATTGGCCTGGCTGTTCAAGAAGGAGTGCTTTCATAGACGCCGAGCATACGGCGGATGGCAGCCCATGACGATGCACGGTAGCCTCGTGGCCAGAATGTTTGGGGAACGCACTGCGAGGGGAGGGGTCGATCGATGGAAACCTGGCAACTGGCGTTGATCGCCGTCGGTGGCGTGGCTGCGGTGATCCTGGGGGTGATGTGGCTGCGGATTCATCCGTTTGTCTCGCTGTTGACCGCCGCGATTGGCGTTGGCCTCGCCGCTGGCATGACCCCCGACACCGTGCTCACGTCGGTACAGACCGGCATGGGAAACACGCTCGGCTTTGTCGCGATCGTGGTCGGCCTTGGCTCGATGTTTGGCATGATGCTCGAGGAATCGGGCGGTGCCGAACGACTCGCCGGCAAGATGGTGTCGTTCTTTGGTGAGGCCCGCACAGGCATGGCCCTGGGGCTGGTGGGCTTCCTCGTCTGCATCCCCGTGTTTCTCGACGTGGCCCTGGTGATGGTGCTGCCCTTGGCGGTGGCTGCCGCCAGACGTACCGGCCGCAACGTGACGGTCTACGCGCTTCCGATGCTCTCTGGGATGGCCGTCACGCACGCCTTTGTGCCCCCCACGCCAGGCCCCACAACGGTGGCGCAGCTGCTCTCGGCCGACCTCGGCTGGGTGATCGCCCTGGGGATCGCCACCGGCTTGCCCACGCTGATTGTCACCGCGCTCATCTCGGGCAGCGTGCTGGCAAAACAGGCGGCCGGCAATCCGCCGCTGGTGGCCAGCCGCGATTCGGACCACCCGGGCCAGGCTCCCTTGCGCGAGCCTTCGGTAGCCATCGTGCTCCTGCTGCTCGTCTTGCCGATCGCTTTGATTGTGGGTGAGACGATCGTGCGGACCGTGCTCGGCAAAGAGGCCGTGGTCGCGAAGTACTTTGCCTTGGTTGGCAACCCGATCACCGCCTTGCTGCTGGCCACCTTTGGCACTTTTTACTTCCTCGGCATTCGCCTGGGCATGCCCGCCTCGCGCGTGCAACGTGTGGCGGAGCAGGGTCTTGCTCCGGCAGGCGTGATCTTGCTGGTGACCGGAGCAGGCGGCGTGTTTAAGCAGGTGCTGATCGATTCCGGGATTGGCAGTGCGGTGGCCTCGGCCCTCGCCGACACCGCCCTCCCCACGCTCGTGATGGCCTGGCTCGTCGCGGCCGTCATCCGCTTGCTGCAAGGCTCTGCCACGGTCGCGATGATCACGGCAGCCGGCCTGGTGGTGGAACTGATCACGCCTGGCGCTACGGGCGACGCCATTGGGGTGGCTGCAACGGCGACACAGCCGGCATGGTTCCCTGCCCTCGCCGTGCTGGCCATCGCAGCGGGCGCGTCGATCGCCAGCCATGTCAACGACTCAGGCTTCTGGATGGTGGGCCGCTTCCTCGGCCTGACCGTTGGGGAAACCCTCCGCACCTGGACGATCGTGGAAACGATCGTGTCCGTCGCCGGCCTCGGCTTCATTCTCCTCGCGCACCTGATCCTCTCCACGATGACCTAGGCGAAGACAAGGTATCTCCAGGCCTGGCAATCCTCCTCAGTCTTGCGGATCCGCGTTCAAACGCAGTTGCCGCACGACAGCCTCGACGACCTCGGGGATCCCCTGCGCCGCATCGACGGCGAAGCTGCCGGCGGCAACCTCGGTGGGTGTGAGCGACTCGAGCACGCGGAACTGGTCTTCGAGCATGTGGCGGCCCTTCATGAAGTGGTCGCGGCGGTTCTCAATGCGAGCGAGGGCTCCCTCAAAGTCGACGTCGAGGTGCACAAACCGCACCTGCCCCGGCGGCAGGCCTCGCTGCAGCCGTTCGCGGTAGATCTGCTTGAGGGCCGAGCAGGCGACCACGAGCGGACAGTCCGTCGGCGCGTCGGCAAGGTGCCCTTCGATGATCGCGTGCAGCGCATCGAGCCAGGGCCAGCGGTCCTCCTCCGCCAGGGGCGTGCCCGCGGCCATCTTGGAAACGTTTTCGTCGGGATGGTGATCGTCGCCATCAATAAAGACGCCACCGAGACGCTGGGCGACACCGCGACCCACCTCGCTCTTCCCGCAGGCAGACACCCCCATCACGACCAGGCAGGGGGGCGGGCGGAGTCGGGATGCAGGAGCGTTCATGGCTGTTTTCCGCGGGAGAGGCCGGTGCGAAGGGAACCGGCCGAGGCTTCGCCCGCGACAGCCTACAATGCCGCCAGAGTTCCACACCCTTGCTCCTTGTTTCATCTATGCACGTTCCACCGATCGTCGTCCGGGGTGCCCGTGAACACAATCTCCGCAACGTCACGGTCGGCTTGCCGCGGGGACGGCTTGTCTGTCTGACCGGGGTCAGCGGCTCTGGAAAATCGAGCCTGGCCTTCGACACGCTCTACGCCGAAGGGCAGCGGCGCTATGTCGAGAGCCTCTCCACCTTCGCCAGGCAGTTTCTCGGACAGCTCCCACGGCCCGACGTCGAGAGCGTGACCGGCCTCTCCCCTTCCATCTCGATCGCCCAGAAGTCGGCCGGTCACAACCCACGGTCGACCGTGGCCACGATGACCGAGATCCACGACTTCCTGCGGGTGCTCTACGCCCGCGTCGGCACGGCCCACTGCCCGGAATGCGGCACGGTGCTCGAGGCGCAGCCACGCGACCAGATCGTGGAGCGGATTCTTTCCGCACGCCGTGACCAGCATGTGATGGTGCTCGCACCGCTGGTGCGAGAAGCCAAGGGAGAACACCGCGACCTCTTCACCGACCTTGTGCGGCAGGGCTTCACGCGGGCCCGGGTGGATGGCCGCATCATCCGCGTCGACGATCCACCGCCCCTGGAGAAGCAACTCAAACACTCGATCGATGTGGTGGTAGACCGGCTGATTCCCAGCGAGGAATCGCGGAGCCGCTTGGCCGACGCCGTCCAACTTTCCTTGAGCGTTGGCGATGGCCTCGTCGCGATTGCGGCCGATGCGCCCGCCCAGCGCACGCCCGGCGGGGCTCGTGAACTGCCCGCCTCCGATCCCGCCGACGACCTCGTCCTCTCCAGCCGGTTCTCCTGCACGCAGTGTGGCACAAGCTTTCCTGCCGCCGAGCCGCAGCTCTTTAGTTTCAATAGCCCGCAAGGGGCCTGCTCCGCCTGCGACGGCCTCGGCGATATCTACGGCATCGATCCCGCAAAGCTGATCACCGACCCCAGCCGCTCAATTCGCAATGGAGCGATGCAGTTGCTCGGCCGCCTCCGTGAGATGCCTCGCTGGCTCCGCAGACTGCTGGTGGGGGTGTCGCGGCATGCAGAGGCCAAGAAAAAACTGTCCGATGGCTTCATGCTTGAAACGCCCTGGAACGAGCTGACCCCGGCCCAGAAAAAGATCTGGCTGGAAGGCACCGGCATGCAAGAGATCAAGCTGGCGTTCAAAGGAGGCAAACGCGGCACGAAGACCAAGTTTGAAGGGTTGCTCGCAATGCTGGCCGCCCGCTGGCGAAACGCGAAGAGCGGCATCCAAAAGCGGCAGCTGGAAAAGTACATGTCGATCACGCCGTGCCACGTCTGTGAAGGCGCACGGCTCTCTCCTCAGTCGCGAGCGGTCACCCTCCGCGGAGCCAATCCTGCACCGCAGCCGGCGAAGGCCAGCAGCAAGGGAAAGGCGACCAGCCGAAAAACACCAAGCCGCACCCCCGACGACCGCGTCGAACTCTCGATCGATCAGCTGTGTGCTCTGCCGATTGCCAACGCGCGAACGTTCTTTGCGGGCCTCGAACTCGACGGCACCCAAGCCGTGATCGGCTCGGAGCTGCTGAAGGAGATCACCAGCCGGCTCTCCTTTCTCGACGAAGTAGGGCTGGGCTACCTCTCACTCGAACGCCGCGCCCCCACCCTCTCCGGCGGCGAAAGCCAGCGGATTCGGCTGGCCGCCCAAATCGGGTCAGGGCTTTCGGGCGTGCTCTACGTGCTCGACGAACCGTCGATCGGCCTGCATCCGCGCGACAACACGCGATTGCTCGCGGCGCTCGCCGAGCTGCGCGACAAGGGCAACACCGTCGTGGTCGTCGAGCACGACGAGGAAACGATCCGGGCCGCCGATTGGGTCGTCGACTTTGGCCCTGGTCCTGGCAAGCGGGGCGGTGAGGTGGTGGCCGTGGGCCGGCCCGAGCAGATCGCCAAGAGCCCGCGGAGCATCACCGGGGATTACCTCGCGGGTCGTGAGCGGATCGAGGTGCCGGCCACACGCCGCAGCGGTAATGGCGAACGGCTCAGACTCGAAGGCGTGCGGCACAACAACCTCAAGAAGGTCGACGTCGACATTCCCCTCGGGATGCTCGTGTGCGTGACCGGCATCTCCGGCAGCGGCAAGAGTTCGCTGGTCGGCGACGTGCTTGAGCCAGCAATGCGGCTGGCCCTTGGCAGCGAGACGGCGACCCCTGGCGACTACGACGCGATCTGGGGCGTGGAGCATGTGGACAAGGTGATCGTGATCGATCAGTCGCCGATCGGCCGCACACCGCGGAGCAACCCTGCCACATACGTGAAGGTGTGGGACGACATCCGCAACCTCTTCACGATGCTGCCCGAGGCGCGGAAGCGGGGCTGGAAGCCAGGCCGCTTCAGTTTCAATGTGGCCGGCGGGCGCTGTGAGGCATGCGAAGGGCATGGCTCGGTGCGGCTCGACATGGACTTCTTGGCCGACGTGTGGGTCACCTGCGAAGCCTGCGGCGGCGCCCGCTTCGCCAAAGACACGCTCGAAGTCCGCTGGAAGGGTCGCAACGTCGCCGAAGTGCTCAACATGGAGATCGGCGAAGCTCTCGAGCTGTTTGCGGGATGCCACGACATCGAGCGAAAGCTCGGCACGCTTTGCGACGTTGGCCTCGACTACCTGCATCTCGGCCAGGCTTCCCCCACGCTCTCCGGCGGCGAAGCCCAGCGGGTCAAACTCTCCCGCGAACTGGCGAAGCGGTCGACCGGACGCACGCTCTACATCCTCGACGAACCCACCACCGGCCTGCACATGCACGATGTGAAGCAGCTGATCGGGGTGCTGGAGCGGCTGGTCGAAGCAGGCAACACCGTGCTCGTGGTCGAGCACAATCTCGACGTGGTGAAGCGGGCGGATCATGTGATCGATCTCGGCCCCGAAGGAGGCGCGGGCGGAGGCGAGGTGGTGGTCTGCGGACCTCCTGAGAAGGTGGCTGCCACCAAGGCGTCGCTTACCGGCCAAGCGCTCCGCGCGATGCTCGACGCGGAAGCCGCCGCTACACCACGCCGCCGCGGCCGCGCGGCGGCACCGGTCAGCCTCGAGGAACTCACCGCCGAAGTCGCCCAGGCCTCGATCGACCCGGGCCCACCATCGATCGCGGTTCGCGGAGCGAGCCAGCACAATCTCAAGGCTGTCGACCTCGACATCCCGCGCGGCGAGATGACGGTCTGCTGCGGCCCGAGCGGTTCAGGAAAAACCTCGCTCGCTTTCGACACGCTCTACGCCGAAGGGCAGCGGAGGTATGTCGAAAGCCTCTCCCCCTACGCACGGCAGTTCGTGGGGCAGGTCCCCAAGCCGATCTTTGAGCGGATCGATGGTCTCTCGCCGGCGGTGGCGATCGAACAGCGGTCCACTGGCAGCACGCCCCGCAGCACCGTGGGCACGCTGACCGAAATGTACGACTACTTCCGCGTACTCGCCGCCCGGCTCGGAGCGATGCACTGCCCGGAGTGTGGTGTGCCCACCGCTGCCCAGAGCGTGGATGCGGTGGTCGATCGGATGCTCACCGACACTCCCGGGGCGCGGCTGCTGTTGCTCGCACCGGTGGAACTCAAGGTCGGGCAGTCGGCGGAGAGTTTCTTTGCGGGATTGCGCGCGGCCGGCTTCGTGCGGGTGCGGATTGACGGCGTCACCAGCCATCTCGACGACAAGCCGACGCTCGATCGCAAGCAGAAGTCGCGGATCGAAATCGTGATCGATCGCGTGGCTGCCAACCCTGAGTCGCGGAGCCGGCTCGCCTCGAGTGTTGAAGCAGCGTTCGACGCCGGGAATGGCACGATGATCGTCGCCGAAGCCGTCTCTGATCGGGACGAACCTGACTGGCCGGTCACGGTCCACAGCCGCCGGCTTGCGTGCCCATCGTGCGGGCGTGGGTTCCGACCTCTCGAGCCAAGGCAGTTCTCCTTTAATAGTCCACTGGGATGGTGTCCGTCGTGCGACGGCATCGGCACGCGGACGGGCATTGAACACCAAGCACTGATCGCCAATCCTCAGGCAAGCCTCCGCGAGGGTGCCCTCGACCTGTGGCCCGATCTCGCCGACCCCGTCGCCGCCGCCATGATCGAGGCTCTCGCCGGTCGACTCCACCTGCCCCTCGACGTGCCCTTCGCCGAACTCTCCGGGCTCGCCCTGCGGCCACTCTTTGAGGGCACAGGAGACGCCTGGATCGAAGTGCCTCGTTTTGGCTTCTCGTTTCAGTACCGCGGGCTGGAGACCGCCTGCGAGGAAGCAGCGCGGCTGGTCGTGGCGTTGCGAGGCCGAGTCGATGCGGTGATGGGAGAAGTGCCCTGCTCCGAGTGTGGGGGTAGCCGGTTGGAAGAGGTAGCCACCGCCGTCACGCTCTTTGGCCGCACGCTCGACGTGTGGTGCCGCATGCCGCTCGGCCGGCTCGCCGAAGAACTTGCTGCCATCACGCTCACCACGCAAGAGCAGCGGATCGCCGACGACCTCCTGAGAGAACTGCGGAGCCGAGTGGAGTTTTTGGTCGACGTTGGCCTCGACTACCTCGACCTCGCCCGCCCCGCCGGAAGCCTCTCCGGTGGCGAGATGCAGCGGATCCGGCTGGCCGCGCAGGTCGGCAGCGGTCTGACCGGCGTGCTCTACGTGCTCGATGAACCGACGATTGGCTTGCATCCTCGCGACACGCACCGGCTGATCCGTGCGATGACCAAGCTCCGGGATCTCGGCAACACCCTGGTGGTGGTGGAACATGATCGCGATGTGGTGAATGCCGCCGACACCGCCGTGGACTTTGGTCCCGGCAGCGGACGCGAAGGGGGGAGCGTCGTCGCCCAAGCGTCGCCAGCAGCGCTCGTCGGCGACGCGAAGAGCATCACCGGCCCGTACCTGGCAAAGCGACGGGCCCACGAGCAGGCGATGGCTGCCAAGAACCACCGCCGCCGTGAGCCGGCCGGCTGGCTCTCCGTCGAGGGCATTCGGCACCGCACGCTCCGCGACCTCGATGTGGCCTTTCCTCTCGGCGTGCTCGCGGCAGTGACCGGCCCGAGCGGCTCAGGCAAAACATCGCTGGTGTTGGAAGTGCTCTCCAAGGCCCTCGCCCGCAGGCTGCATGCGGCCCGCGAGCAGCCCGGTGCCCACCAGGCGATCCGTGGGCTGGAAAACATCGACAAGGTGATCCTGGTAGACCAGCAGGCGATCGGCAACACACCGGGCTCCACACCCGCGACCTATACCGGCGTTTTTGATCCGATCCGTCAGCTGTTTGCCAAGGTGCCCGAGGCTCGCAAGCGCGGTCTCACGCCGCGTGACTTCAGTTTCAATGTCGCGGGCGGCCGGTGCGAACACTGCGACGGCCTCGGTCAGCGGCGAGTGGAGATGCACTTCCTTCCCGATGTGTGGGTGGAGTGCGAAGCCTGCCGCGGCCGCCGCTATTCCTCGGAAACGCTCGCCGCCACCTGGCATGGCAAGTCGATCGCCGACGTGCTGGAAATGAGCGTGGCCGATGCGGCAGCCTTCTTCTCAACGTCGCCACAGATCGCGCGGATCCTCAACACGCTCGTCGATGTGGGCCTTGGCTACGTGCGGCTCGGGCAACCGGCCCCGCAGCTTTCCGGAGGCGAGGCGCAGCGTGTGAAGCTCTCCCGCGAACTTGCCAAACCAGGCACCGGCAGCACGCTCTACATCCTCGATGAGCCCACCACCGGCCTGCACTTCTCCGACATCGAGAAACTTCTCGCAGTGCTGGAACGGCTCGTGGATGCTGGCAACACCGTGATCGTCGTCGAGCACAACCTGGAAGTGATCGCGGCCGCCGACTGGGTGATCGACATGGGCCCTGAGGCTGGCGATGGGGGTGGCCGCGTGGTGGTGGAAGGTCCACCGGAAGACGTCGTGATTCACGCCCAGCGTTGGCGGCAGCAGCAGGCGCACGCCAACGGTCAGAGCCCCGCGGGTGGGCTCCTGCGAAGCTACACCGGCGAGGCTCTCGATGCGTTTGGGCTCGAGATCGACACGACCTTCGTCGCTGCGACTCCTGCCGCGGCCCCGAAAGCCGCCGCCAAGAAACCGCGGAAGCTGTCGACGCGCCGTGCCACCAAACGCTCGGCAGGGCGTTGATGCTCGCGGTGACACGCGCGGGGTCAGCGGATCACTTTCGACCACCACGAGAAGGCCGACTTCACTTTGTCGGTCCATCCGGCGGACGATTCGATCGGCTCGGCGTCACCCACGCGGTCAGTGATCGGCGACGGCTCGTCGCTTTCCGAAACAGCGCCGGCCTGTGCGGTGGAGGCGTCGATCGTGAGCGAGGCAGGTTTCGCCGCCACCCTCGGCTTCGCTCGCACGTAGCCCAGCACGGAGGGATCATCAGGCCCGATGGGGCCTTCAATCTCGTTGTGGATCAGGCCTTCTTCCAACAGAGCCGCATCGATCTCCCTACCCACGACAAGGGCATCGTGGGTATCGGTGGCAAGACACCCGTGGTCTGCGTCCTGGGCGAGATCATCTTTTGAGCGCTCGACGACGATGCCCGGTCCCGTCACACCCAAGGCATCGTCAAAGCTGCCGGCGTGAACGAGCCCTGTCCCCGCCCACGACGACGCCGAAAGCACCAGCGTTCCCGTCACCACCGTTGCAAACCGTCTCATGCCCAGCCCCCTTTGGTGCCGCTTGAAACCCAAGCCTCCGGGCCCGACGACCCCGTTGTGGGTCGTCGGGTCGCCACCGCTCGCTTACCAACGTGCCTCAAGGCCCGTGGTCAGACCTTGCAGAAACACGCTGCCGTCGGTGTTGATGCCCGACGTCGCAGGCGACACAGAGATGTCGACCAGCGAGAGCTGCTCGGCCGGCGTGGCGACGCCCGAGAGCCAGAAGAAGGAGTAGCCCATTCGCCAGGCGAGGCAGTCGGTAATCCACCAGGCACCGTTGATGCCCAGTTCGCCAAAGAACGCCGTCTGATCAGCTGCCGAGCGTGCAGATCCGGCGTACGGAGGATTGGTCGACACCGATCCATCCGTGCTCTGGTAGGCGGTGTTGAAAAACACGCCTGCCTTACCAACACCATTCACCTGGAAGCCACGCGGTCCCTGCCACAGCAGGACATCGGCTCCAAGCTGGCCTCCGTAGAGATCGTTCCCGGTCCTGACACCAATGAGATCTTCACCGAGCACGTTCGAGGACCGCACGTCGAGCGTGCCGTTCCACTCGACCCAGCGAAACCCGCCAAGCCAGGTGATCGCGCCCGATCCACGTCGCAGATTGACTTCCGCCGACTGAATCTCACCGCTCGAGATCGCCTGAACCCCGTTCGACACGAAAGGGATCGGACTCGCAAGATCCACCGATGCGTAACCATCCGTCACATTCGGCGTCTGATACTCGCCAGTGAAGGACTGCACGTTGAAGTAGTTGCCTTCAATCGAGGTGCAGTTGTCGAGGTGGTAGAAGAGGCCAAACCGTGGGCCCACCGAGGCGGGCGTCTGCAGCTGATTGGCATCGACTGCCGTGGCGAACGTCGACGTGGAGATGAAGAGCGGCCGGCTGGCAATGTTGTTCTGCCAGAGGAACATCGCATCGACGGTAGCCGTCCAGCGATCGCAGTTCGTGCCGCAACTTTGGTCGAAGAGCCCCCCTGGCTCACAGTCGTAGCACTCGGGACCGCAAGCGTCTTGACGGTGCCCGAAGCCGACGAGTGCGATACCGTTGTCATTCCCCGTGCTGCCTGAGGCTTGGGGATCCACCCAGGAAGGAATCTGGAGCCCTTGCCCAAAGGCCTGCGAGGGCGACTCACCGAGATCGTCGACGGTGAGCGGGTCACGAAACTCCGCAGCCGCGACGTCGCTTTGCTCCGCTCCCGCCTCGACCCCCCAATCGCTGGCAACCGCGCCCGTGTTCGACAGGCCCACCAACAGACAGGCTGCCCAGCCCGCACCAACGCTGAAACCGTTCCACGCGATTCTCACGGCGTTTTCCTCCCTTTTGGAACTATCCCCACAATCGTTTCGGCAACGGGTCGTGCCGGTCGTGACTGACATCCGGCACGTGCCGGTCAGGAGGAATGGGCTATCTGGGTGGCTTCGGAGAGATGGAGAAGGCTGCGTCCGCCACGGGAGAGCGTCCTGCCCGCCAGGGGGGAGATGGGCAACCGCAAACCGGCAAAACCCCCAAAGACCGCGTTTTTTTACAAATTTTGCTGTAGACCGATTCTTTGACGTCGTCGAAATTCGTGGGTAGTTTCGAAACCGTATGTGAGGTAAAGCCGTTTTGTCCCTTGTTTCATGCAGATTCTCGTCGACCGGGCCTCAGGAAGCCTGTCGCCCGCGACTCTTCCGCATGGCGCAGGTTGAACGGGTGGTTGCTTTGTTGGGATTGGGTGCCTGTTGCCTCATTACGGGGTTGTTTTCTATCCGACAGTAGATTTGGCTGGTTCGGCGAGCGTGGGGAGACCTGAAGCCTCTTGAGGGGAAGGGGCTGACGTCGCGTCTTCAGGTTTCGCCACCGTACGGATCTCTACCGGGAACATGTCCGACCTGCGGCCTCATGTGGCTTGTCACATGGGGACGTTGTGTCTCAACCTAGGATCAGATCGAGATGATCTTTTCGCCTTTTGAGTGGCGTCGCCGGGACAGCAAGAGCGCTTCACGACTCAACGCGAGTCGCAGGAAGCGACTGAACGCGCGAACGGGTCAAGCCTCCCCAGCAACTCCGGAACAGCTTGAGCAGCGAAAGATGCTCGCGTTCGACTTTGTTGCTGCGTTCGCCGACAGCACGATCCCCTTCTACGTGCAGGGCGTGAACACAGGCGCGGCCGAACTCAACGAGAGCCCTCAGCAACTCACGCTGCGGTTTAGCCCCGGCACGATTATTGATACGTCAACCCTCGACGATATCACGATCGCGCGGACGGGCCGCGTTGGCGACCCCTTCGGCAACGGTGGCGCATATCCCGACGTACCCGTCACCCCCGGCAGCATCTCGGTCGGCGACGCGCCAAACGAAAATGAAGTCGTGCTGCGCTTCGCCGAGGCGCTCGTCGACGACGTGTACCGCGTCACGATCGGTGGGCAACTACGCACGGTCACCGGTGAGCAGGTCACCCCAGCCAGTTTTGACATACGGCTCGATCTCGGCGCGTTCGTCACGTCCGTCGTGCCGCAGCCCATCATCCGCGAGAAGTCGCTCGAGCTGACCTCCGTGCCGAGCGACGGCGACCTCCTCGAGATCAAGGTGCGCGAGGCCGGCCTCCTCTTCACCTTCGACAGCAACCCGGCTGCCGTCGATGGCTCGGTCGACCCAGCCACGACTGCGCTCGTCATTGCAACCAACGGCCGCACTGCGACCGACATCGTGTCGGCCATCCGCGACATCATCAATCCAAGCGGAGCACCCGCTGCTGCATTCGGCGGGGCGATGGCCGCGATTGGCGGCACTGGGAGCGTCATCACGCTCAACGGCGTGGCGTTCACGCCAGTGGTCGACTTCCACCGGATGATCAGCACCCAAACGCTCGATTTTGCAGAAGTGCCTGCGCACGGCAGCACGCTCGACGTGGGAATCCTCGGCGGCACCGTTCACATTCTCTTCGACGCCGATAAGACCGCCGTCACCGGGAGCATCGACCCGGACACGTCGGCGACGATTGTGGCGACCGATGGGCAAACACCCCGCAACGTCGCGATCGCGGTGCAGGGAATTCTTGCACCGCGTGGTCTCCCCTCGATCGCGTTTGGGGGGCAGATGGCTTCGATCGTGCGCAACAACACCACGATCGTCCTCACCGGTCGGACAGCAACGCCAACAGCGCTGTTCGTTGGCGACGCGGTTCTCGATGCCAACAAACTGCCTGTGCTCCCGGTGATCGTCACCCAAAGCGCTCCCTACTCCATCGTTCCAGGTGGTATCGCCACAGTCACGGATGGTGTGTTGACGCAGCTGCGTGACACCGTCGTGGTGCACTTCAATGCGGATGATCCGCTCGATGAATCCTCCGCCCAGAACCCGCTCAACTACCAACTGATTGAGGTGGACCCGACTACGGGCGCGGAAGGTACGGTCTATGTGCCTTCCAATGACATCACCTACGACCCAACGAGCGCTACGGCGGTCCTCAGGTTCGCGGCAACCGACCTCACTGACGGCAAGCTCTACCGCTTGCAGGTGGGGAATGCCGCGGCCGATCCTGGCGTCGTCATCAACACGACCGAAGTCAACGACGAGAATTCGAGTTTCGTCACGGCCACGCCGCTTGGGTCTTTGGCCGCGGCGGGTGGAACGATCTCCGGAGGGATCAACGTCCGGCCCACCGTGCCAACGCCGGTGGGGGACCTTCCCTTCCCGTCGCAGGTGGGCCCAATTGCCGAGCCCGGGCATCGCGATGTCACGATGATCCCAAGCGAACAGCACGGCGACCCCATCCCCCTGCTCCGTTCGGCAACTAACATCGCAGAGATCCCCTACAACTTCCAAAGCGTCTACGGCGTCGATCCACAGGGCAACACGCTCTTCAACGCGATCACGGAAACACAGAAGCAGCGCGCCCGCGAAATCTTTGAGATCTACAGCCGCTACACCGGCATTCGCTTCATCGAGACGCCCGATCAGGGCCTCACGATTGTCACCGGCGATATGCGGGCCCTTGATCCCAACATTAGCACCGCTCCGGCAGGTCTCGCGGGCGGTGGTATGGCGATCATGGACTCTACCGAGGACTGGGGCGACAGCGAGTACGGGGGCTACTGGTTCCGAGTGGCATTGCACGAGATTGGCCACACGCTCGGGCTGCCCCACAGTTACGACATCCCGTCCAACATGGGTGGCGGGATAGTTGGCGAGCCTATTTTCTCGGGTGATTACGACCTTGAGCACCTCCTGCAGCTGTTTCCGAAGACTGGTTCCGATATCGACGTCTACTCTTTCACGCTCGCGTCTTCCGGTCGGTTCTCCGCGGAGACCGTGATCGCGCGGCCGGGCACCGAAATCCTCAGCACGCTCGACTCGGTCCTCACGCTCTACCGTGAGTCCTCCGTGACCGGCGTGCGGGAGATGGTCGCCCGAAACGACGACTACTACGGCCGGGATTCGTTCCTCTCGCTCGATCTCGACGCCGCTGATGCCGAAGGCAATGCGTACACCTACTACATCGCAGTCTCGAGCACTGGGAACACGAACTTCGACCCGGAAATCGACAACAGCGGTTACGGCGGGCGCACCGATGGCGAGTACGAACTGCGACTAACTCTCGATCCGGTCCGCGCGACCGCCGACACGTTGTTTGACGTGTCGGGCACCAAGCTCGACGGCGACCGCGACGGTGAAGCCGGTGGCGAGTTCAGTTTTTGGTTTAACACGGCATCAGAAGCCGCAACAATCTATGTCGATAAAGCCTCGCCTTCTGCGGGCGCGAACGGCACCCTGGCGGCCCCATACCCAACGATTGGTCAGGCGCTGACGGCCGCTAAGAACGCCAACTTCACCAACCCGGGTACCTTCAAGGTGATCCGGATCGTTGGGAACTCTGGCAACGCCGCGACCGACGCGGACGAACGCCCGTATCTCGTTGGTAAGGCTCCCCAGGGCAACGCGCTTGCAGACGGTGCCACCTTCAATGTCCCCAAGAACGTGACGGTGATGATCGATGCCGACGCCCTGATCAAGTTGCGGGCGACCGTCATCGATGTGGGCAGTTCGTCGCCACTCCCCTCGGTGTCGCGCGCTGGCGCGGCATTGCAGGTGTTGGGAACGCCGGGCCATTCGGTGCGATTCACGTCGTTCCATGACGACACCCTCGGTGGCGATTCTGACGGCGCCGGGCCAGTGGTCGCTGGTGGCGACTGGGGTGGCATCGTGCTTCGCCAAGACTCAGACGCCCCGTCGAAGCAGGCCTTCCTCAACTCGATCTCCAACGCCGACATCCAATACGGTGGTGGTCAGGTCCTCCTCAACTCGCGACTTCAGTCGTTTGCCCCGATCCATCTTGAGAGCACGCGGCCTACCCTGGCCTTCAACCGGATCACGAACAGCTCCGGTGCGGGCATCTCGGCAGACCCCAACAGCTTCGAAGAAACCAACGGCCGAATCGGCCCCGAGTTGCGCGGCAACTTCCTCGATCAGAATACGATCAATGGCCTCTTCATCCGCATCAGCACTGCTGCCGGCGGCACGATTTCGAAGTTGACCGTCCCGGCGCGCCTGAAGAGCACCGACATCGTCTACGTGCTCGCTGAAAACCTTGTGATCCAAGGTGCCGCCGGAGGCTACCTACTCAACGAAAGCGGCGGGGTTGAGGCTCGCGAAGCCGGCCGACTCGCGATCGATGCCGGCGTCGTCGTAAAGCTCTCGCAGTCGCGTATCGAACTCGAACGCGGCACGTCACAGCTGATTGCCGAAGGCCGGCCGGGCAATCGGGTCGTGTTGACGAGTTTTGCCGACAATCGATACGGCGCCGGCGGCACGTTTGACACCAATGGTGCCCTTCCGAACGACTTCGCCCCAGCCGACTGGGGCGGCATCATGCTCAACATGGGTGCCAGTGCGTCCATCGACAGTGCCTATATCGGCTTCGGTGGTGGCACGACGCCGATCGAAGGTGGCTTTGATCAGTTCAACGTGATCGAAGTGCATCAGGGTGATCTGCGGCTTGCAAATAGCCGGGTCGAGGCAAATGCGGGCGGTCAGTCAGACACCAATCGGACCGGCCGTGGCGACAATGAGGCGGCCACGATCTTCGTTCGCGGCGCCCAGCCAGTCATTGTTGGCAACGACTTCCGCGATAACGCCGCAGCCTTGATCTCAGTCAACGCGAACTCGCTCAATGATTCCATGGTGCCTGACTCCGGTCGCAGCACCGGGGCCATCGACCGCTACACCGAGTACGACGACAACTTTGGTCCGCTCGTCCGCGACAACCGTATCTCCTACTACGTCAACACTCCGGTTGTCACACCGACCACCCCCAGTTTTGGTTCGCCAACCAACCCCTGGTTTA
>JAPOIM010000030.1 GCA_029978905.1 Planctomycetota bacterium | reverse complement strand
CTTCCCGCGGCTCCTTCCTCGATGACCTGTGAGGAAGGCATCGTTCGCGTGGGGCGGCTGGCCCTGCTGCGTCGCGTCTTGCTGCGACGGGATGGATTGGGTTGGCTCGTGCGATGCTGCTGCTCCCATCGCATCGACCCGTAGTTGATTCCCGAGAGGTTGAATGACCGGTACGGATTGCGAGGGCTGACTGCGAGCGCGGGCGTTGCCAGTCCTGCCATGACCAGAAGCATCGTCGCCACACGCAGCATGGCCAAGGTCTGTCGACGGGATGGCGTGGTGAGCATGGGAGTCCTCCCTGCGAGGTCAAAGCGTGCGTGAGGCGTGCGTTAGGACTTGTGGCCGGGACGCTTGGGTCGGTAGCCAACGGTTGAGCCGCCCCTGCCTTGCCGGCCGGAGGGCGTGCGACCAGAGCCTCGGCCCGGTTTGCTGCGGATGTGGTCGCCGTTGGTGGCCTCCGTGAACGCTCGCGAGGCTTCGCGTCGCTTGCGGTCGAGGGCTTCCTTCGGAGGGCGTTCAGGGATCAGGCAATCGCACCCGCTGCCGATCAGGTCACTGCGGCCGGCCTGTTCGAGCGCGCGCCGCACTTCAAAGTAGTTTTCCGGTTTGAAGAACTGCAGGAGTGCCCGCTGCATGCGGCGATCCCGCAGGCCCTTGGTGACCGTGACGGGCTTCTTCGTCATCGGATCAAGTCCGGTGTGATACATGCATGCTGCGATATCGAAGGGGCTGGGGATGAAATCCTGCACCTGATCAGGCCGGTAGCTGTTGCGCTTGAGAAACAGCGCGAGTTCGATCATCTCCTCGACACCGCTGCCAGGATGGCTCGCGATAAAGTAGGGCACGGTGTACTGCTTCTTCCCCACCCGACGACTGGCCGCCCGGAAGGCTTGGTCGAAGGCCACGAAGTCGTCGGCTGACGGTTTCTTCATCAGCGTCAGCACCTCGGGATCCACATGTTCGGGGGCGACTTTTAAGTGCCCGCCGACGTGATGCTCCGCGAGTTCTGCCAGGTATTCCGGGTCGCGACGAGCGAGGTCCATCCGCACCCCACTCGCCACCAGCACACGCTTCACGCCCTCGACCTCTCGGGCCGACCGCATGAGATGCTTGAGGGGGCCATGGTCGGTGCCAAGCAGTTTGCAGATGGTGGGATGTACGCACGAAAGCCGGCGGCATTTCGCTTCAACATCCGGGCGCGTGCATCGCATCTGATACATGTTGGCCGTCGGCCCGCCAATGTCGGAGACCGTGCCCTTGAAGTCTGGCTGGGCGGCCATGGAGCGGATCTCCGAGACGATCGACTGCTCGGAGCGGCTCTGAATGATGCGGCCTTCATGGGCAGTGATGGAGCAGAACGTGCAACCACCGAAGCAGCCACGCATGATCTGGACGCTCGTTTCCACGACTTCAAAGGCAGGGATCTTCGCGCCGCCGTACGAAGGGTGCGGCCGCCTGGTGAAGGGGAGCGAGTAGACCTGGTCCATCTCCTGTTGCGAGAGCGGCAGGGCTGGCGGGTTCACCACCACCGACTCACGCCCGTAGCGTTGCACGAGCCTCTTTGCGTTGTACGGATTGGTTTCCAGGTGGGAGATCCGTGTCATCTCGCAGAACGCGAGAGGATCACGCTTCACCGCGTCGTAGTCAGGAAGCTCTAAGGTGCTTTCGTCGTCGGGCGGTGCTTCGCTGGCACCGAGCCGGTAGGCCACGCCGCGCAGGTTGCGGAGTTCGGCCACCGGTCGCCCGTCGGCCAATCCACGGGCGACGTCGAGAACGGTGCGTTCACCCATGCCAAACACCACAAGGTCGGCCTTGGAGTCGAGCAAGATCGAACGGCGGACGGTGTCGCTCCAGTAGTCGTAGTGGGCGATCCGTCGCAGGCTCGCTTCCACGCCTCCCGCCACGACGGGCACGCCAGGAAAGGCCTCCCGCGAACGTTGGCAGTAAGCAAGCGTGGCCCGGTCGGGCCGCCTGCCGATTTCTCCGTTCGGGGAGTAGGCGTCGTCGTTGCGGACCTTCTTGTTGGCGGTGTAGTGGTTGATCATCGAGTCCATGTTCCCGGCAGAGATGCCGAAGAACAGCCGCGGACGGCCAAAGACTCGCCAGGCGTCGCAGGTCCTCCAGTCAGGCTGCGAGAGAATTGCCACACGGTAGCCCGCAGCCTCCAGCAGTCGCCCGATGAGGGCGTTGGCAAAGCTGGGGTGGTCGACATAGGCGTCGCCGCTGACAAGCACCACGTCGACGGAGTCCCAGCCCCGCCGATCCATGTCGGCCCTGGTCATCGGCAGGGGGTCCGAAGGGCCTGCCGCCGGCGCGTCCAAAATGGGGAGGGAAAGCAGCACGGGAGCGAGAGCGCCGGGGTGGGGGAGGGTGGGATCGTGCAAGGCATTCCAATCGTAGCACCCTCCAGCCCGCACGGGCGGCGGAAAGGTCGCTGGTTTCCCGGAAAGAACGGTTGGTATGCTTCCATACTCTACGGTGAGAGGTGGCCTTCGGCAGCGGTGGCGGCTGCCGTCGCGAGCGGGAACGATGAAAGTGGGATCAGCTCTTTTTCGACGTCTCTGCACACCGCTGGTGACAGCGGGCGTGGTCCTGTGCCCGTTGGTGGGGGTTGGTGCGGCTGAGCCCGCGGGGACGACCGCCGCCGATTCTGCCGCGATTTCCACCGCCCTTGCCAACCTGGCGAGCACCGACTTCACCCGCCGCGAAGCCGCTTCCGAAACGCTTTCTCGAGGTGGGCCGGCGGTGATTGGGCCTTTGGTGCAGGCGATCAAAGGGGCCGACGACTTGGAGGTCTCCACCCGAGGGATCGAGATCCTCCAGGAAATGCTGACGGGAGATGATGAAGACGCCGCCGCGGAAGCGGAGCGGGAACTCGAGCAGCTCTGCAGCCACGACGATGCGGCCGCCTCCCGCATGGCACAGGCCACCTTGGAGTTTCACAACGTCGCCCTCGCCGAGGAGTCACAGGCCAAACTGGAATCGCTCGGGGCCAACCTCGAGCCGACGATGCTTCCCGATGGCCGTGTCGGCCTGCACGTGACCCTCAACGACAGCTGGACGGGGACCCCCGACGACCTGCGGCTCGTGAGCCGCCTGCCGCAGGTGCTGCAGGTGAGCATCCATGGCGTGCGGCTCGAGGAGCAGTCGATCAAAGAACTCTCGCGGCTCCGACGGATCGATCAACTGGCCCTGTTCAACACGGATGTGTCGGATGAGTTGGCTGCTCGGCTGGCCACGGCGCTCCCCAACACCAAGGTGGACGTGCGGCGGGGAGGAAAGCTCGGGGTTGGTGGTCAGCCGCTGCTGGTGCCCTGTGTGATCACCCAGGTGCAGATGGGCTCCGCGGCCGACAAAGCCGGCATCCAGGTTGGGGATGTGATCCGGAGTTTCGACGGCCAAGAGGTTGAGAGTTTCGAAGACCTGACCAACAAGATCGGTGCCCATGGGCCTGGCGACGAGGTGGCTGTCGGCGTGGAACGCGGCGGCACCGTATTTGAGAAAACGCTGGCCCTGGATGGCTGGCAGTAGGCGACATACGCGCGGCCGAGTGAGGCCTGTCAGGGAGGATGGAGACGGCGATGGGTGAACCAGTTGAAGTCCATTGGCATGAGCACGCGGTGAGCCGTGCGGATCGCGAAGCCACGGCGGGCCATCGCGGCTGTGTCGTCTGGTTCACGGGGCTCTCTGGCAGTGGCAAGAGCACGCTCGCGAACCTGGTGGACCATCGTTTGCATGCCGCCGGCCTCCGCAGTTTTGTCCTCGACGGAGACAACGTGCGGATGGGGCTGAATGCCTCGCCGGCGATGCTTGAGCCGCACTATGGACGTGACTATGCGACGCGTTTTGGCCTGAGTTTCGCCGCCGAGGATCGCACGGAAAACATCCGTCGCATCGGTGCGGTGGCCGGGCTTTTCACGCAGGCCGGCCTGATCACGCTCACCGCCTTTGTCAGCCCGTTTCGGGCCGATCGCGATGCGGTGCGGGCAGCCCTCGAGAGCAACGACTTTGTGGAGGTGTATGTGCAGGCACCCCTCGAGGTCTGCGAAGCCCGCGATCCCAAGGGGCTCTACAAGAAGGCCCGGTCGGGCGAGATCCGAGACTTCACCGGGATCCACCAGCCGTACGAAGAACCTGTCGCCCCAGAACTCACCGTCGACACCGCAACCTCAACGCCCGACGCGCTTGCCGGCGAGGTGCTGAACTACCTCGTGGCCACTGGCCGCATTCCCGCAACCGCTTGCTGACACGGCCAGCGAATGCTGAGGCGGCAGCGAATGCTGAGGCGGTAGCGAAGGCCGAGGGCGCCGTTTGCCTAAACCGCTTCAGCGTCTCTGCGTCGCTCTGCCTCGCTTAGCGAGGGCCGATCAGTTCCACCACGTTGCCGTCTGGGTCTTTGACGCAGGTCAGGAACATACCCGGGGCGAGGTCTTCCGGCAGGGAGACCGGCGACTTGGCGAGCGGCTTCACGCCCATCTTGGCGAGGCGGGCGAGAGCCTCGTCGGTGTTTTCCACCATGATCGTGAGATAACGGAAACCCGTGTGGGAGTGGATGAACTCATTGTCGCCGGTGCGAGGTGTGGTGCCCGCGACCTGCATCAGCTTGAGCTTCGTGGCCGTGGGGCCGTCGCCGAGAGCGAGCACGCGAATCGAGAGCGGCTTCTGGTCTGTCAGCCCGGCGCTCGCGGCGAGTTCGGCTGGCACGTCAAAGCTTTCCAGTTGCCGAAAGCCAACGCCCTGCGTGTAGAACGCCACCGACTTCTCCAAGTCGGTCACCACGGTGCCGAGGTCGATCGTGGTTCTTGGGAAGGTCACCTCGTCCGCGACGGCGAGGCTGGTAGCGGCAAACGAGATGAGCGCGATGGCGAGCAGCTGGCGGATCATGCGGGTGGCTCCAAAAAGAAGGTGGTATAGCGTGACGATGATGCAAACCGGAAAAAACTGAGCCAACGGATGCCGCACGAGGGCATCCGTTGGCTCGCGTATGTTCATGCCGAGGGTGCGTCTGACATGACTTAGTCGAGGAAGCCAGACAACTCTTCGCTACGGGCGGGAGCCTGGAGCTTCCGCACCGCCTTGGCCTCGATCTGTCGGATGCGTTCGCGGGTCACCTTGAAGATGTGACCGACTTCTTCAAGCGTGTAGCTGTAGCCGTCACCGAGGCCATAGCGCAGCTTGATGATCTCGCGTTCGCGATACGACAGGCTCTTGAGCACCTTGCTGATCCGGTTGCGAAGCATCTCCTGAGCCGCTCCGACGGCAGGGTTTTCCGCGCCCGTATCAGGAAGCAGGTCACCAAAGTGGCTGTCTTCACTGTTGCCGACGGGCCGATCGAGGCTGATCGGGTAACGGCTCATGGCCGTCACGCGACGCGTTTCGTCGACAGGCGTACCAGCGCGGGCGGCGATCTCTTCGATCGTGGGCTCGCGTCCATACTCCTGCAGCAGCTGGCGGGCCACGTTCCGGACGCGGCTCATGGTTTCCACCATGTGCACCGGGATGCGGATCGTTCGGCTCTGGTCGGCCACCGCTCGCGTGATCGCCTGACGAATCCACCAGGTGGCGTAGGTACAGAACTTGAAGCCACGGCGATACTCAAACTTGTCGACCGCTCGCATCAACCCGGCGTTGCCCTCCTGGATCAGGTCCAGGAACGACAGGCCACGGTTGCGATACTTCTTCGCGATCGACACCACCAGCCGCAAGTTGCCTTCGGAGAGGCCACGCTTCGCCTTCTGGTACTCCGCAAAAATCACGCGGATTTCCTTCATGCGTCGAGCGAGGCTCGAGGGCGTTTCCTGGCACTGCTGAAGGATCGACCGATACTCCTTCACGAGTTCCTGGCGAGCCGAAGGTGGCTGCTTCGCCTTCCGGCTGGCAAGAATCTTGTCGCGGAGGGCGAGCACGCGACGACAATGCTGCTCGAGTTCGGGGATCTTTGCCTCGATCCGCTGCGTCCGCAGACCGAGTTCTTCGATCAGTCGCACGCAACGCTTGCGGCGGCGTCCGAGCCGCGCCCACGCCGCTCGCCGATCGGCCATCTTCTGCTTCTTGGAGAGGGCGATCCGGTAGTCAGCCTTGTTCTGCTGGATCAGCACTTCCAGCGTGCGGAGGTTGTGCGGCAGACGGCCGAGGATTTGCTCCTTCTCGAGACGGTCCGTCACCGACACCTGCACCGTGCGGTCGAAGGGGAGTTCGCCTCGGTGCACTCGCGAAAGCACCTTAAATGCGTAGTTGCCCACGTACTCGCACTCGATCAGCTTCGCCCGGAAAGCGGCACGGGTGGTCTCGATCTGTCGGGCGAGGTGGATCTCTTGGGCACGGGTCAGCAGGGGGATTTCGCCCATCTGCGTGAGATACATCCGCACTGGATCGTCGGACCAGTTCTCAGCCTGCTCCACCAGAACGTCTTCAGCATCGCCGGAGGCGTCGCCGTCAGCGTCGCTATCGCCGTCGGACATCCCTGAGTCGTCGGAGTCGACGAGCATCCCTGCATCGTCGTCGTCGTCAGACTCGACGCTCTTCCCAGCCAGGTCTTCGACCTCACCAGGCGTGGCGACAACGTCGTCTTCAAGTTCGTCTAAGAGCGAGTCGTACAATGCAAATCTCCTTCAAATACCGGACGTGACGGCTGGTCCGGGTGTCGCTGCGGTGTCAGTCATCGCCATTTCAAACTGCGTCCCAGTTCGTCCATGTCCCGGTCGTGTGCCGACAGTCTGATTCAAGGCACGCCGAAGTCCAGAACCCTCCTCGGAGTGGGCTGCTGACGGCCTTTCGATGGCCGAAAAAGACATGCCAGGCGGCGAAAAACCGACGGCACGTCCTACCAGACGCTTTCCAACAGATGGGTTCAAAGGAATCAAACGCGGTCCAAGACTGCGAGCATCCCTGTGATCGTCTCGGTCGCTAGCCCCAGTCACTGATGGGAGGCACTCGGGGAGCGAAGCGGACCGACGGACGTGTGGAAGGGAGGATGGGTGGAAGTGGACGACCGAGGACGCCTCGGTCTGCCCGTGGCATCCTGCCAGGGCGTACGATTATGGCCGTCGGCGAGTCGGAAAGCCAACTTTTTTTCTGAAATAATTGTCCCAAAATCCGGTTGTAAGGCCAGGTGTGCTAAAAACTGCCGGCGGCGAAGACCCTGCCGCAACAAGGACGACAGATCCCATCCGCCAGCCGCACGCGACTGCTCGGACGAGGCAAAGAGGACTGAAAAGAGGGGAGTTTCTCGGCGATGCAGCTCTATCGACTGCGGTGTGAATGCGGTGCGGAAACATCGGTCAGCAAAGGTCAGGCCGGGGGAGAGGTCCGCTGCGCGGGATGTGGCCGTGCGGTGGCGGTCCCGACCCTTCGCGAATTTGCTCAGCTGCCGATGGCGGAAGGAGACACAGGCCACTCTGGCGCCCCGAAGCAGTGGACGCTGCGGCAGGGATTGATCGCCGGAGGCACGGTGATCGCGCTGGTCTGTTGGGGCCTGGCAGCCTGGATTTCCTCAGCCACCCACTTTGAGTTTGACATCGAGCGGGTGCAGTTTGAGATCGATCGAGCGCCCTTCATGCGGGTCTATGCGGCCTGGAAGGAGCTGCAGGTGGCCGACGTGGAACGCGACGAAACGATTGGGGAATATCGGTCGCGGAATCTGGGCCGCGTGGGGAAGGCCTCTGCGACGACGCTGACGGCCCTCGGCGGCGTCGGTGTGCTGATCGCACTTGGCGGAGCGTTGCTCGTGCGAGGGGGTTCCCGCGAACCGCAGGACCGCGCCGCATGAAAGCCGCGGCGATTGAACGCACGGGCCCACCTGAGGCGATCCGGATCATGGATCTGCCCGATCCCACCCCCGGGCCCGGGCAGGTGCTGGTGCGGGTGCGTGCCGCTGCGGTGAATCCAATCGACACCTACATCCGCAGCGGCGGTGTGGCGATGCCACTGCCGTTTCCGTTTGTGGTGGGCTGCGACCTCGCCGGCGAGGTGGTGGCCCTTGGTGATGGTGTCGACCGCTTCCAGCCCGGTGCGCGGGTATGGGGTTCGAATCAGGGCCTGCTCGGCCGACAGGGCACCTTTTCGCAACTCGCCGTCGTCGACGAGCGATGGCTCTACCCCATGCCAGCTGAGGTGTCTGATCACGACGCCGCCGCGGCCGCGTTGGTGGGCATCACGGCTTTTCTCGGTCTCGTCGAGCACGGCCAGCTTGCGGCCGGGGAGACGCTCTTTCTGCATGGCGGCAGCGGCGGGGTGGGCCAGATGGTGGTGCAGATCGCGAAGCGTCTGGGCGGACGGGTGATCACGACGGCGGGCACTCCACAGAAGCGTGAGCAGGTACGAGCGCTCGGGGCGGATGTCGTGCTCGACTACCACGACCCGAGCCTGCTTGCGCAGGTGCGAGAGGCGGCTCCACGGGGCATCGATCTCCACTGGGACACCCGCCGCGAACCCGACTTGGATCAGGCGGTTGCCATGCTCGCCGAAGGGGGCCGGATGATCGTGATGGCTGGTCGTGAGGCGCGGCCCCCGCTTCCGCTCGGACCGTTCTACGTCAAGCAGTGCCGGCTGCTGGGGTTTGCGATGTTCAAGGCCTCCTCGCAAACGCAGGCCGCTGCGGCGTCGCTGCTCAATCGGTGGATGGCGGACGGCATGCGGGCTGGCATCGATCGCGTGTTGCCCCTGGAAGAGACGGCCGCCGCCCATCGGCTCCAAGAAGAGAGCACCGTGGGGCTGTCAGGCCGCCTCGCCGGCAAGATCGTGATCACGACGGACTGACGCCGCTCAACGACTGCTCCCAGTCGACTCTTCTTCGGAGGAGCCGAAGATGCTGTCGCGGAAGCGGTTCCAGTCGTCGCCGGCCTTTTCCATGCGGGCCGATACACGGGGGAACAGGCGGCTGTCGGCGTTTGCGTCAGCGGCACTCGGTGTTGTCGACGACCCGTCACGGCCCGATCGCGAGGGCGTGATCTCGTCGCGAGGGATGATCACCCGGGGCACGTTCAGGTTCGCCTGCGGCTGGACGCGGTTTTCCACCGGAGCCGTGGGGATGACCGGCGTCACAATCGGTCGCGTGGCCGTTGGTGAGGCCGTGGACGGACGCAGGGGGTTTGGCCTGATCGCAGCCGAGAGCGCATCCCGCTCAGTCAGGCTGGTGGTGGCCGACGGCTGCTGTGTTGCGGTGGCTGGCGGCGTGACCTTCCGCAGGGCCGACGGCGGGATCGTGTTGTCGGCGAGGACTGGAGGAGCGGTCGGTGCCGGGGTGACATCATCCACCATCACCGCGATCCGTTCAGGGATCACCAGGTGACGCTGCGACTGCACAATCGTGGGCACGGTCGGCGCCACGGGGGCGGGCACGGCGGCAATGGACGAAGCCGGCTGTGGCTGCGTTTGCGCGACGGGCTCGGCGATGGTCGGTTCCGCGAGGGCGGGCTCTGCGATCAGGGGCTCTGCGACCACAGGTTCGGCAGTCACCGCAGTGGCTTCCACCGGCACGACCGGTGCTGGGGTCGCGACCACGGCGTTGTTCGTCTCAGGCAGAGGCACGACCGCCGGTGCCGGCTCGGCCGGGCTGCTCTCCGGGATAGCAGTGGCGGATGCCGCGACCGTCGGTGCCGGATCGGTGGCGGCCGGTGGATTCTGTGGTGCAATCACCCCCAGCTGGGCTGTTGGGGCTGGCTGTGCTGTCGGGGCTGGCTCGACCTCGGCAGGAGCTGCTTGCTCTGCAACCGCAGGAGGCGTGATGGGGCGAATCGCCAAGCGATCGTCAACGGGACTGACGGAGTGGCTGGCGACGTCGGCCGGCTTCGATGCCTGAACGGCATCGGTCGCCGCGGGGGCCTTGGTTGGCTTGGATGGCCAGCTCACCTGAACCTTGGTGCGGTCATCCACAATGACCATCCCGCCATCATCAGCAGCGGTGCCAGCAGAGGTCTTGGCAATCGTGAGGGTCGGCTCCAACTGCACGGAGAGCAGGGGCTGCCCTTCGCGGATGGGCATCTTCAGCATCATGCCTTCAAACGAATCCTCAACTCGCATCGCGGTGGTTGGGAGCATCGCCTTGGGCCAGTTGCGGAGCGCTACATCCCAGACAGTGACCGGCGCGCCCGCCGGCAGCGACCGCATGGCAATAAAAATCGGCTCCGACTCCACGACGGGCTTTCGCTGCGAAAGGTGCACGTCGAGGAAGTAGTTGAGGCCGACCGCAGCGGCTCCGCCTGCGAGGAAGGCTGCCGCCAGAATGGTCAGCGGACGCGGTCGGTTCCCGGTCGTTGCGGATGGAGCCATGAGTGGTCGTGCCTGGTGCGTGTGGGTGCCGTCGCCGAGTGCCGAAGCGAAGACGTCTTCGTCCGCTCATCGGCATCTCCGACGCCCAGCGACCAGCGAGGTAGGGCGCCGTCATGCAGATTCCCGAGATGCCGCATCTTCCGCAGTCGTGGAAGATTCCCCAAAGGCCGGCCTGCCGGTGGTGGCCCGACGCGTTTGCGCAGCACGCACGGTCAACGCCATGCGTACGATCGATCCGGTTCAGGGCGTCGGCGGGGTGGACGCGTCGCCGCTGAGGCTAAACACCGGGTCGGTGGTCCGGGCGAGCGGCCGGATCAGGAGCGTCTGCTGCGGGGTCCGCGGCAGATCGCGGCCCCGGAAAAACGCGTCTCCCACCGTGGAACTGGGGGGGCCGGCCGCGGTGATCACGAAGACCGCATCGGCGGCCAGGTCGAGGGTGACGGCGAGGGGTTCAAAGTCTTCGCGGCACTGACCAGCCTCGAGACGAAACACGCCCTCTTCCCCGATCCACTCGCGACGAAGGTCGCCATGCTTGATCACGGGGAGGAGTTCGATCGACGTTTTTCCGTCGGCCGCCGCCTCGGCAGTCAGCTCAAACACGGCGGAGGCCTGTTGGTAGGTGGAGCCGCAGAGTCGGCCGTCGTCGCGCCGCATGACCACCATCTCAGCCGTGGCGGGTGTGGCGACCACCTCACTGTGTCGGCCTGGCAGCAGACGCAGCGTTTGCCGCGAAACCTCGGGCATGAGGGTGTCGTCAGGCTCCAGTTCGGGTGCTGTTGTCGCCTCGGTTGTCTCCTCAAGGTAGGCACACCGTTCGGCGAGATCACTCGGGAGCGGCCAAGACACCACGCCCACGCGCAGCCCGTTGGCAGCAAGCCGTTCACGCACGTCGCGCGGCAGACCTTGTTCGTCGACCGATGACCAGAGTTCTTCCACGACCAGAGGATCGTCGACGGGATGCCGCACCCAGCGGGTTTCCAACTGGATCGTCCGCACCGCGGCCGGCGGCGCCGGGGTATCGAGAGGAGGAGCCTCGTTAGGAGTGCTCCAACGGTCGGTCGAGAGCAGAGCGCAGCCTGGGCTCACGCAGGCAGCGAGCAACACCAAGAGGCAGACACGCCTGGGCGGGCGAGTCTGCTGAGCGTGTGACGCGGCGAGCGAGAATGAGCGAGCCATGGCACCAATGGCGAAACGGGAAGGACGCGGAGGGTAGGGAGCCTCCTTCCCGCGGTCAACCGTGGACGCCAGGAAATGCCGAGCTCAGCTGACGGCCCTGACAGCATTGGTAAACAGGGCAAGGCCGACGCCGTTGCGGCCTCGGGCTTCCGTGGTGCCGGCCAAGGCGGGGTGTTGGATCGCATCCAAAAACCGCTCCGGATGGGGCATCAGGCCGAGCACGCGGCCGGTGGTGTCGCACACCCCCGCCACGTTCGCCTCTGAGCCGTTTGGGTTGCTCGGTCCGCCATCCGCGTTGAGCCCATACCGCAGCGCGAGTTGGCCCGACGCTTCGAGCGCTGCGAGTGTTTCTGCTGAACGGGTGCGAAAGCGGCCTTCTGCGTGAGCGACGGGAAGTTCGAGTCGGCCGAGGCCCTCGAGAAACACGCAGCGGGAAGGCCGGACATCGAGGGTGACCCAGCGGTCCACGAAGCGTCCGGACGTGTTTGCGGCGAGCGTGGCCTGTGGACCGGTCTGCGGATCGTGCAGCAGCAGTGAGGTCTGCAGCAGCACCTGAAATCCATTGCAGATGCCGAGGATCAGGCCGCCGCGGTCGCGGAACCGCTCAAGGGCATCCGAGAGAAACGTTCGCAGTTGGAGCGCGAGGATGCGGCCGCTGGCGATGTCGTCACCGTAGGAGAACCCGCCAGGGATGCAGAAGATCTGATACTCGTCGAGCGTGGCAGGCCGCTCGGCGAGTGCCTGGATATGCACACGGCGGGCGATCGCCCCAGCACGCTCAAAGGCGAACGCTGTCTCGTGGTCACAGTTGGTGCCTGGGGCCCTCAGGATCAGGGCTCGTGGGGAAAGCATGGCAACAGCCGCGGGGTGCGGGTCCTCGATACAAGTTGGTGTGTGATGTGAAAAAAGGTGGTGTGCAGCCGGGAACGGTCAGGTGAGGCTCAGCCGCACTGCAGGCTTCGCCACGCGGCGGCCGCCGCTGCCAACGGCACCCCGGCTCGCTGTTGACCATCGACACCGATGATCGTGACCGAGGCTTGTCCGACGCGAGGATCCAGGTCGCACGTTTCGCCACACCAGGCATGCGGCACGCCCGCCATGGTGGCTTCAAAAGCCGCGGCATCCGCCTCGGCGACCTCGCACACAAAACGGACCGGCGATTCCGCGGTGGCCAGCACCAGGTCTCGCGCGAAACCGGTGAGTCCGAGCGAGGCTTCGATCTCCGCAGGCACCTGCTCAAGGGCAAACCGGCAGCCAAGGCCACCGGCGATCGCCATCTCCGCGAGCGCGGTCATCAGCCCGCCGTCAGACAGGTCGTGGCATGCTCGGATCAAGCCCGCCTTCGCTGCGGCATGGATGGCGTGGAAGATCTTGCCTGCCAGCTTCGTGTCGACCTGCGGTACCGACCCGCCTGTCGTGAGTCCCAGCAACTCCGCCTGGCTGCCGACCATGTCGGGCCGGGTCAGGCCGACGACATACAGCCGGTCGCCTGCTGCCCGGAAGGCGGGTGAGAGCACCTGGTTGACGTCGTCGATCTGGCCAAGGGCGGTCGCCAGGAGGGTGGGAGGGATCGAGAGTTCCTGCGGCTGCCCCGCGTCGTCTTTCCAGGCGAACACGTTGTTGAGGCTGTCCTTGCCACTCACGAACGGGGCGGACAGGGCGACCGCCACGTCTTGGCAGGCGCGGCAGGCCTCCACGAGGGATCCCAGCCCTTCTTCGCTGCGTGTGTCCCCCCAGCAGAAGTTGTCGAGGAGGGCGATCTGAGAGGGATCAGCTCCGGTGGCCACGACATTCGCAATCGCCTCCAAGATGCCTCCCGCAGCCATCTGGTAGGGAGCCACCCGTCCGAGTCGATGCCGCAGGCCGACCCCGAGGACCACGCCGCGGTCGCGGCCGAGCACGCCCCGCACCACGGTGCCGTCGGCAGGTCCGTCGCCGCGGCCCGTGAGAGGCTTGACCACGCTACACCCCTGCACCTCGTGGTCATATTGCCGGATGATGCCTTCCTTGCTCGCCACGTCGGGCAGGGCCAGCAGGTCCACCAGCGGCTGGGCCAGCGGGTTGGAGTGGTCGTCGGTGTGATGGACGACAAGCGGCTGGGCAGGCGGTGTCTGCCAACGCCCGATGAGCGTGGTGCGCGGGCGTCCTTCGTGGAGGAAGTGGCAGTCGAGCTCGCCGGCGGTGGTGCCTTGCCAGCGAAGCACCAGCCGGCCATCGCCTGTGAAACGTCCAATCGCGGTGGCTTCCACCTGCTCTTCGGCAGCCACGGCCGCGAGCTTCTCCCAGCACGACGGCGGCACGGAGAGCACCATCCGTTCCTGGGCTTCCGAGATCCAGACTTCGGTCGCGGAGAGCCCATCGTATTTCAGCGGTACCTGATCGAGATCGACCTCGGCTCCGAGCGTGGCTCCCATTTCACCCACGGCGCTGGAGAGGCCCCCTGCACCGCAGTCGGTGATGGCCGTGAAGAGACGCTGCCGTGCGGCTTCCAAGACAAAGTCAGTGAGCGTCTTTTCGTTGATCGCGTGACCGATCTGCACCGACCCACCCGATTCGCTCTCGCTGTCGCTGGAGAGTTCGATGCTCGAAAAGGTGGCCCCGTGAATGCCGTCGCGACCGGTTCGGCCACCAGCGACGACCACGAGATCCCCTGCCTGCGGCGAGGTCTCGGCGGCATTTCTCGGCATGATGCCGACGGTGCCACAGAAGACGAGTGGGTTGCCAAGGTAGCCCGGCTCAAAGGCGACGGCGCCGGCGATGGTGGGGATCCCCATCCGATTGCCATAGTCGCGCACCCCCGCCACGACTCCTGAGAGCAGGCGTCGCGGCTCGATCACACCTGGCGGCAGATCGGCGGCGGGTGTGTCGGGAGGGCCCACGCAAAACACATCGAGATTGGCGATCGGTTTGGCGGCCTTGCCCGTACCGAGGACATCGCGAATCACGCCGCCGAGTCCGGTGGCGGCACCGCCATACGGCTCGATGGCGGAGGGATGGTTGTGGGTTTCCACCTTCACACAAATGTCGTGATCGCCATCAAACCGCACCACCCCCGAGTTGTCTCGGAACACACTCACGCACCAGTCGGCGGCACCGAGATTTGCACGCACCGTTTGGGTGGCGGCGAAGACGGTTTCCTTGAGGAGATTGTCGAAGTGCGCCGGACCGTCGGGGCCGACGTGGTCGACGCCGCTGGTGAGCGTTTTGTGGCAGCAGTGTTCGCTCCACGTTTGGGCGATGGTTTCCAACTCGATTTCCCATGGGTCGCGGCCCAGGGTTCGGAAGTGGTCGCGCACGGCGGTGAGCTCCGCGGGCGAGAGCGCGAGGCATCGCTCACGGCTGAGTTGGGCGAGGCCGTCATCAGTCAGCCCTTCGAGGCTCACCGAGGTCTGGCTGAACGTCCAGTGCCGGCCGCCGGCAATCGAGTCGAGCATGAGCCGACCGACCACGACTTCATGGATCGCATCGCTGGCGAGAATCCGCCAGGCAAGCCGCTCGGCGCGGTCACCGGCGACCTCAGGCAGCCAGACGGTCGAAAGCGATCGCACGGCCTGCGGCGTGAGCCCAAGCAGCCGGAAGGCCTGCCGGGCCGTTTCCGCTGCCGGATCCGTGACGCCCGGTTTGGGCAGGACATGCACGGCGGTCGCCAAGCCTACGAAGGGCGAGTCTTGGGCGTCTGCCATGCTCCGGATCGCGTAGGTCTGACTGACGGGGTCGATCAGCACACCTTCGGCAAGCCGTACGATGTCGTCGTGCGAAAGATCCCCTTCGATCAGCCAGCCCCGAACAGTTCGGGCGGCAGACCAGTCGGCAGGATCAATCGCCGCTGCGGCTGAGGAAAAGGAACGGGCGCCGTGGTCGTCTCCACGATCCTTGAACCAGACATCAACTTCCCAGAGCATTCCGCTTGTCCTTCGCCGTAGTGAGCAGCCTCACGAGCTGGCGGCGATCACCAGCGGCGAGGGCATCGAGCATGCGTTGTGTGAATCCGTTGATCTGTTGGACGGCTCGCGTGACCTGAGCCGCATTGTCGAGCAGGATGTCGGCCCAGAGCTCGGCGTCGCCACCTGCCACGCGCGTGGTGTCGCGCCAGCCACCGGCCGTGAACCGCAGCGAAGTGGCCGGCGTTGCGGCGGCGAGCGCGGCGGCAAGCACGTGCGGTGCGTGACTCGTCATCGAGAGGATCCGGTCGTGTTCGCGGGGCGCCATCACGAACACCGTGCTGCCGACGCTCGCCCAGAAGGTGCCGGCTTCCTCGACATCGTTTTCAGGTGTGGTGGCCGTTGGGGTGACGACTGCCACGCGTCCCTCAAACAGTGTCTCGTCGGCGGCGGTCGGGCCGCGCAGGTGACTGCCCGCAATCGGGTGGGAGCCGACGAACCGACCGCGACGGCGACCCTTCTTGCGCTGCCACGCTTTGACGATCGACTGCTTCGTGCTGCCTGCGTCAGTGATCAGGGTGCCTTCGGTCACCTGGGCGTCGACTTCGTCGAGCACGGCGGGGATGCTCCCAACGGCCGTGGCCACCACCACAAAGTCGGCCTCCTTCACGGCAGCCACATCACAGGAGACGTCGGTCACCAGCTCGCGACGCAAGGCCTCTGCCAGCGATGCTTGATTGCGGCCGATGCCGATCACCCGATGGCACAGGCGCCTCGTGAGCAAGGCTCGGCCAAGCGAGCCGCCGATGAGACCGACTCCCACGATGGCGACGGTGGACCAGGGCAGCTTCATAACTTGGGAAGGGCGAACGAGGCGGGTGAGCCGAGACCGGTTTGTACCACAGCGAGGCGGCAGATGAGAGCGGGAGGCCTGGCGACCGAGCAGGATTACCGGTCAGGCTGACTTTTCGCTTTGCAGCGGCCGCAGGTCATGCCAGGATCAGGGGGAGGGCCGAAGAAGGTCCTGGAGTGTTGGGGATCGCCGCCCGTCGAAGGAACTGCTCACGAGATGCCTTGCTTGCGGCCCAATCCCAGGTCTCGTCCCGCCCTTTTGCTCGTGGGGCTGCTCGCGGCTGCCTCTTCCCTCAGCTGCGGTGTCCGCGGATGGGGTGAGGAGCCTACGCCGACGTCGCAAGAAGAGTTCATGGCGTTTCGCGGCCTCGTGCGACACGACGGTCGCTGGCGGACGCCCCAAGAGGTGTGGCTGCTGGACCAGCGGTCGAAGGCGCAGGCCGCCCAAAGGGAATGGGCAGCCGAGCTTGAGCGTCTCAGGCGTGACAGCGACGACCCCACCCGCTCCTCGGTGGCGATCGAATCCATCCGTGAGATCGACGACCCGCGGGCAGTGCCTGCCCTCACGGCGGCTGTGGCGAACGACCCGCAGTTTCGCAGCCGCAACTGGTATCTCGAGGCACTTGCCCGCATCGGTTCCTCAGACGCGGTGACCGCGCTCGTGGCGATCGGACTCGATCACCCCGACCCGGAAACACGCATCGCTGCGGTGGAGCAACTTGCCGTGGATCGCCCGCCGATGGCCACGGTCGGCTTTCTCGTTGCGCTTGGCGGTCCGGACAACGCGCGGATCAACCGGGCTGCCGAGGCCCTCGGACGCTTCGGTGATCTGTCGGTGGTGCTCCCTTTGGTGGGCGTGCTGGAAACGGAGCATGTGGTGGTCGATCCGGGAAACGGCGGCGGCCTGAGCGCCACCTTCACGCCGGGGCAGGGGGGGCTTTCTGCGGGAGGAGGGCCGACCCAGCGCCGCGTCCGCGTCCGCAACGAGGCCGTGCTTGAGGCGCTGGTGCGGCTCACAGGCATGAACTTCGAGTGGCAGGCGGATGCGTGGCGGGCGTGGGTGGCCACCAGGCAAAACCCCGAGGGCTTCGACCCCAGGCGGAGCTAGCGTGAGGAAGGTTCACGCGGCGGCAGCGTCTGCCTTTGGCGGCCGCCTTCGCCAGCGTCGCCAGACAGCAAGCCAGTCGGGTTCGAGCATCGCAAGCGCCACGCGGTTTTCCAAGTTGGGACGGAAGACCACCAGCAGCAGCACGGGCAGATACCAGGCCATGAAGAGCCCGCCGTCGTGCGCCTTCCAGAACTGGCTTCCCAAGAGCACCGCAGCAGAGCAGCTCATCAGCGTGCCGAGATTCTTCTGAGCCGGCCACATCGCCAGGGTGGAGATCATTACCAGGAAGGCCGCCAGGACGGGTAGGCGGAAGACAGGGTCGTTGCCTTCCAGGGCCCAGAATCCTTCGAGCGAGACGTTGCCCGGGAAAATCCAGCCAAACATCTGCCTCAGTTGACCGACAAACACCTCGGCGTTGGGAGAGGTCAGCCAGAGCACCACAGCCAGGATTCCGAGGGTGACCACGACACCGCTCACGAATCGCCGAATGCCCCGCTGCCAGTAGAAGCTGCACCACAGCGGCAGGAGGAACACCGGGTAGTAGCTCGTGCCGATCGCCAGGCCGATCAAGGCACCCGCCAGGAAGGGTTTGCGGTAGGCCACCACAGCCCACAGCACAAGCGCTCCAGGCAGGGCGTGATCCACGCGGCCTGTCATGTTGGCCGTGTAGGGCAGGAGCAGGTAGAGCACTGCCGCTGCGATCCCCAAGCGGATGTGTTCAAAGTGCAGCCATCCGATGGCGAGCGTGCCGAGCACAATCGCCAGCTGCGACGCGATCGCCATTGTGCGTGCGGTCGCCTCATGCACCGCACGGCTGTCGGGCTGGGCCCCCTCGGTGTCGCCATCGGTCTCTCCACTGGAGAAGAGTGACTGCGTGGAGATTTGTGGGAGGAGAAAAAGCAGCGGGTAGCCAGGGCCAAGCCGCGCCAGCTGATCGGCATCAACAGTTGCATCCCGCGCTTCCATCCGCGCGGCGGCCGCGGCAACGGCCACCGCATCCGCCTGGGGGCGAGACGTGATCACGTTGGCCATCAAGAAGATCAACAGCGACAGCCCGAGGAAGTTCAGCCCGCCGGTGGTGAGATTCGGCTCCAGCAATGGCCGCCTTACCATCAGGGAGTCAAACAGCATCCGCAGCATGAAGGCGAGGGTGACTCCAAAGAGCCATACGAAGCCTGCCTGCTGGACCGCCGGGTTGGCCTTAAACCCACCGTATTCCACAGCGAGCAGGCCGGGCGCAAAAAGGATCAGCAGCGCGAGATCGAGGTTGCGGATGCTCCAGATGCGGTTGAACTTGAAGAACAGCGCGATCGACAGCAGCGACGACAGGTAGAACCACGTCGTAGGGTTCACGCGGTAGTAGTGAAAAAGAATGTCGCTCATGCCGACGTGGCATCCCGCGTGAGAGAGCAGATCGTCTCCCTCTTGAGGGTACGCAGGGGCACGCCAGTTGCAAGGTTGCCGCCCTGGATCGGGCCCGGCATCCCAGGATTGGGGTCGTTTAAAACGGCCAGATCAGCGGAGCCAGCAGAAGCGTGATAATCATCACAATCAGATTCAGCGGACCGCCAAACCGCAGGTAGTCGCTAAACCGATACCCTCCCGCCCCGTAAATCATGAGGTTGGTCTGGTAACCCATCGGGGTGGCAAAGCCGCAGCTGGCAGCCACCGTGATCGCCATCACGAAGGGCATGGGGTTGACCCCCAGGTCGGTTGCGGCCTGCCACGCGATCGGGAAAACGAGCACTGCTGCCGCGTTGTTGCTCATCAGTTCCGTGAATAGCATCGCCACGACGTAGACAGCGGCCAGGACTGAGTGGGGATTGCTCCCCGCAGCGGCGACCGTCGAATCGGCGATCGATCCGGCGAGCCCCGTGGTATCCATCGCCCGCGCGAGACCAAAGCTCGCCCCGATCAAGAGGAGCGACTCCCATTCGATCGCCCGCCTCGCTTCGCTCGAGGTCAGGCAGCGGGTGACGACCGCCATTCCTGCGGCGGCCATCGCTGCGGTGATCATGGGGACGAGCCCCAAGGCAGCCGCGGCGACCATGCCGACGAGAATCGTGAGGGCCACCCAGGAGCGGTCGTGTCGCGGCGTTGGGGCGCCATGCACTTCACTCACCAGGTAGAAGTCGCGGCTCGACCGCTGTCGCTCAATGAAGTTTGGGCTGGCTTCCACGAGGACGGTGTCGCCCGGTTCGAGAGCCACGTCACCCATCTTCATCCGCAACCGCTCGCCGTTGCGGGCAACGGCAATCACCACGGCGTCGTAGGTGGATCGGAAACGTCCCTGGCGGATCGTGCGGCCGACCAGAGGGCAGGAGTTCGACACGACCGCCTCGACAAGCACCCGCTCGCTTCGTGGGTCGTCGAGTTTGAAGACCTGGTCGGTGGCGGGGCGGAGTCCTCGAATCTTTTGCAGGTCCACCACGGAGTCGACGTCGCCGACGAAGACGAGTCGGTCTCCCTCTTCCATGCGTTCGGAAGGGGCGACTGCCGCGATCACGTGTCCGTCGCGGTCGATCTCCATCAGGTACAAGCCGGCGAGGCCTCGTAGGCCAGCGGCTTCAATGGTGCGGCCAATCAGCGGGCTTCCCTCTTCGACGACCATTTCCAGCGAATACTGGCGGGGGTCATCCGACTCACTCATCGCTGGGCGACGGTCTTTGAGCAGGAAGCGGCTCGCCGTCAGGCTGTAGACACTGCCGGCGACCAGAAGGGGGAGGCCCAGCCAGGTGATGTCAAACATCGCCAGCGGAACGCCCCCCTTCTCTGACACCAGCCCACTCACGATCACATTCGTGCTTGTGCCCACGAGCGTGCAGAGGCCACCGAGCACGACGGCCGTGTTCATCGGCATCAGCAGCCGCGACAACGACAGCCGATTCTTTTTGGCCCAGTCGCGAACGGCGGGAATCATCAGGGCGACGACCGGCGTGTTGTTCATCAGCGCGGAGAGCAACGCGGGCATGCCCATCACGCGAGCCTGTGCGGATGTCAAAGAACGCGGTCTCCCAAGCACGCGTTCCACGATCGCGGAGAGTGCTCCGGTTCGTTCCATCGCTGCGGCGACCACAAACAGAGCCGCGACCGAGAGCATCCCCTCGTTGGCCATTCCGGCGAAGGCCTCGGTTGGGGAGAGCACGCCACAGGCAAGCAGCACAATCACGCCCCCGAGCATGGCCATGTCTGGAGACCGCTGCACCAGCAGAATCACCGTGAGCACGCCAAAGAGCACGATGCCCGTCAGGGGGGCGTGCCAGGAGGGCACCGCCTCGACGAAGGCGAACAGGTTGGCAGCCAGTGGATTCATGCGGCACAGATTACGGCGACGGCAGCAGCAAGGTGAACGGCAACGGAATCGACGTGAGGCACCTCGGGGAGTATCCTGCCGAGAATGGATTGGGCGGCCGGACTTCCCCGGCGGCCTGTCCGTCCTCTGGAGGCGCTCACCACGATGATTGATTCGATCCTCGCCGGCAACGCGAAGTTTCGCACGGGTGAATACGCCCCCAACGTGGACTACTATCACACAATCGCCGAGAAACAGAAGCCGAAAGTGCTTTGGATCGGCTGCTCCGACTCCCGCGTCAGCGAAGACATCATCACGAGTTCGAAGCCGGGCACGCTGTTCGTGCACCGCAACATCGCCAACATCGTGGCGTTCAACGACTGCAACATCGCGGCCATCCTCGACTACGCCCTGCTCCACCTGAAGATCGAGGAAATCGTCGTCTGTGGCCACACCCGCTGCGGAGGCATCGCGGCGCTCGAGGCGGGCAACGTGGATGAGTCCTATATCGGCGACTGGCTGTGCATCGCGTCGGGTGCGTTAAAGAAAACGGAAGAAATCGCCTGCGAGCAGAACCTGACGCACGAGCAAAAGATGGAGTTGCTCGTGCGGGAAAACGTCAAACTGCAGATCCGGTATCTCGAGCAGTACGCGGTCGTCAAACGGCTCCGCAAGAAACAGGGCTGGCCGCGGCTTCACGGCTGGGTGTATCGCGTGGAGACCGGTGGAATCGATGTGGTCGTCGACGGCCACGCGGCGTCGCACGAGTGAGCCGCTCGGGGTGAGCCCAGTGCTGCCTTGCCGGACGTTCGCTGCGGGCCCTCCAGGCCCTCGCTCACTCGAAGATCCGCTTCGCTTTCGCCCTCCGGGCTTCGCTCGCTGCTCTACGCCGGCGAGTCAGCACCGGGCTCACCCCTCGCTGGGTGGTTGGGGGAGCCGCAGGGGTGCGTTGGACGTGCTGTGTTATTTCCGGGGGGCGTCTTTGACGCAGCGGAAGCCGATGTGGTTGGTGCCGCTTTCGATGTCTCCCTTGCCGCGGCCACCTGGCACGTAGCGACGGCAGTAGCCATCGTTGCAGAGGAAGCTGCCGCCGCGCTGCACCCTTTTAGCGATGCCGGGCTCCTGCGGGTCGTAACTGGATGAAGGGCCCTGCGGATTGCGGGATTCACTTTTGGCGTAGGTGTCGGGGCGATACCAGTCGGCGCACCACTCCCAGACGTTGCCCGACATGTCGTACAGCCCGAAGCCGTTGGCTGCGTACGACCCCACAGGGGCTGCGGCCACATAGCCGTCATCGCGCGTGTTCTCGCCGGGGAAGCGTCCCTGCCAGATGTTGGCCTGCCAGCCACCTTCGCCCGGCTCGTCCTCGCCCCACACATAGGTCTGGGCGTCGAGGCCGCCGCGGGCTGCACGTTCCCACTCCGCCTCGGTCGGGAGACGTTTGCCGGCCCACTCGGCATACGCCGCGGCATCCTCCCACGCGACCTGCACAACGGGATGGTTTTCTCGATCAACGATGTCGGAGTGTGGGCCTTCGGGATGCTTCCAACTCGTGCCCTTCACCCAACTCCACCAGCGGAGATGGTTGTCGAGGGGCACGGGGGTGCTCGGCGGGGCGAACACGATCGAACCGGGTTCGAGGTTTTCCGCAGGCACACCGGGAAACTTCTCCGGATCAATCGGCCGTTCCGCGACGGTGACGTAGCCGGTTTCTTTGACGAAGCGGGCAAACTCCGCGTTGGTCACCTCGTGGGTATCCATCCAGAAGCCGTCCACGGAGACACGGTGCAGCGGGAGTGCGTCGGGAAACTCTTCGGCTCCCATGGTGAACCAGCCAGCGGGGATCCAGGCCATGCCTTCCGGAGCTTCGCCCGCTGGGGCCGCGGCTGTGGTGGCCGGCTCATCGCCGATGGCAGCACCACTCGCCACAAGACACACTAAAACAGTCAGCAAGGCTTTGAGGGCAGTCGTCATCGGTCGTTTTCCCTGGCAGCGCACGGTGAGTTTGAAATCCCGACTCGAATCTTACCAACGTGAGAGACCGTCGATGCGACTGTTTCCCTCAGATCGTTACGAGTTGCCGTTGCCGCCGGGCCACTCGTTTCCGCTCTCCAAATATCGTTTGCTCCGCGAACGACTGGAGCGGTCGCAGACGCAGTTCTCCTTTCACGAGCCACACGCGGCGTCTATCGAGTCGCTCCGTCGCGTGCACGAGGCGGGGTATCTCGAACGGGTGTTGACCGGCACTCTCACGCCCGCCGAGGTGCGGCGGATCGGTTTCCCATGGAGCGAGCAGCTCGTGGAGCGGTCGCGGCGGAGCACTGGGGCGGCCGTGGAGGCCGCGCGAGCGTCACTGCAGGAGGGCACGGCGGCGAGCCTCGCCGGCGGCACCCACCACGCAGGCATCGCTTTTGGTGAGGGCTACTGTGTGTTCAACGACACGGCAGTCGCGGTCCGCGAGTTGCAGGCGGAGGGCTTGATTCAGCGGGCCGCGATCCTGGATCTCGATGTGCATCAGGGGAATGGCACGGCGGACATTTTCAAAGAGGACGACTCCGTGTTTACCGTGTCGGTGCACGGTGGCCGCAACTTTCCGCTCCGCAAGGTTGCCAGTTCGCTCGATCTCCCGCTCGACGATGGCACGGCCGATGAGCCTTATCTCGAGGCAGTCGATCAGGCGACCCGGGCGGCCGTGCACGAGGGCCGTCCCGATCTTTTGCTCTACATCGCCGGTGCGGATCCTTACGAAGGGGATCGGCTTGGGCGGCTCGCGGTTTCAGCAGCAGGGCTGCTTGAGCGTGACCGGATTGTGTTGGACGCGGTCACGCGGGCGGGGCTTCCGCTGGCGATTGTGCTTGGCGGCGGGTATTGCCTCGATGTCGAGCAGACGGTCGCCATCCACGCCGCGACGATGCACGAAGCCGCACGCTGGCTCACTCCGCCCACGCAGGCCGATCCGTCTCATGAGTAACGGGCGTGTCGCCGGTGGGCGGCTTGAAGGTAAGCCGCCAGGCGTGGAGGCACATCGGGGGATCGTCTGCCCCGATGGTCTGCTGCGTGCCGAGTTGCTGGTCGGCGAGATAGACGGGGTCGCCGACGATTGGGTGGCCAAGATCCCAGAGGTGCACGCGAATCTGGTTGGTCCGTCCGGTCTTCGGCTTGGCTTCCATAAGGGCCTCACCATTGGCAAACCGTCGCACCACGTGAAAGGCGGTCTCGGCAGGGTCGCCGGCTTCGGCATCGACCACGCGAAAACCGTTTTCAGCGGGCTGGCGTGAGATTGGCTGATGCGAGGTGATGCTTTCCCAGGATGGGTGGCCTTGCACGCGACAGAGATACGTCTTGGAAGCCTGGCCGCGTTCAAACTGTGACTGAATCGCCTTGGCGGCTCGACGGCTGCGAGAGAAGACCACAACGCCAGTGGTGTTGGCGTCGAGTCGATGCGCCGGCGTGAGGTGCTCGCCCGGAAACGCGAGGCCCAGGATCTCCGTCATGCTGTTGCGATTGAATCGACCGCATGGATGCATCGGTAGCGGCGCCGGCTTGTTGAAGACGACATAGTCGTCTTCCCACCAGCAGACACCGATCGCGGCATTGACCGCCGGTTCGCGGATGTCGGGCTCCAGTCGCACCAGTCGCTGCCCGCCACGGACCACACGATCGGCCGAAAGCACGTCGTCTGCGTCCTGGAGATGCCCTTGGCTGATGACCGCAAGCCACTCGTCGCGGGAAATGTGCGGCAGGAAATCGCAGAGGAAGTCGATCAACGTCCAGTGGTCGTAGCGGGCGGGCACGTTGAGTGGTCGCCTGCCGGTGTACGGGCCTGTGCCAGGAAGGGGATCGCAGGCAGCGCGGATGGCGGCCTCGCGATCTGCGAGTGACGGGGCGGGCATGTCTGCCGGTGGCTTCCAGCAGTAGGGGCACGACACCTCGCAGACGTAGTGCTCCGACTGCTGGTCCTCGAGCGTGAGCGGATGCTGGCAGGCGTAGCACTGCGTGGTTGCGGTTTCCTCAAGCTGAGGATTGAGCGCGACGCGGTGATCGAACACGAAACAGTCGCCGTCGTAGTGGGCGCCGCCGCAGTCTTGGAAGTACTGCAGGATGCCACCTTCGAGTTGGTAGATCTCGCGGAAACCTTCCTGCTCCATAAACGGTCCGGCCTTTTCGCAGCGGATGCCCCCGGTGCAAAACATCACGATCGGCTGCTCTTTGAGTTCCTCTGGAAGCTGGCGAACCGCCGCGGGGAAGTCGCGAAAGTTCTGCACGCCGATGGGGAGGGCGTTGCGAAACGTGCCGAGATCGACCTCGTAGTCGTTGCGGGTGTCGAGCAAGGTGATCGGCCGGCCTTCATCGAGCCACTGCTTGAGTTGTGTCGCCGGCAGTTTCTTCGAGGTATAGGTCTGCGGGGCCACGCTCTCGATCCCGAAGGCGATGATCTCCTTCTTCAGTTTCACCAGGAGCCGACGAAACGGTTGGCGGTCGCTGAAACTTTCCTTCGTGGTAAGCGCCGCCATCAGCGGGTCGCTGCGCAGTGTCTCCAGGAGCCTGTGCACGCCGGTGCGAGGGCCCGCCATGAAGAGATTGATCCCCTCGGGGCTGAGCAGAATCGTGCCCTTTAAGTTCTCGGACCGGCAGAGCGTTTTCAGGGCCTCTCGCCGCTCGGGGAGGCGGTCGAGGGGCGTGAAGAGGTACGCCGCCACGTTGACGATGGCTTCAGGTGAGCCCACGCGTGCGGCTGGAGTAGAAGAATCGTGGCAGACGGACATCGGTGTGATTGCGAGGCGTGGAGCACTCGTGAGGGGGCCGACTGGAGAGGAAACCGTGCCTGCCGAGTCTACCGTTGATTTCGTGTCGATCTGCGGGGAACGCTCCGCAGCACTTTCGGCAAACACGTCCAGCTGTCTCACCCTCGGTCCGCTCGAGAGATCCTGCTGGCAGCGATTTGTTGAAACTCAGAGGTCATCTGGGGGAAATCGGCAGCGATGCGGTGGAAATCATCAGCGTCGAGAGCCAGTAAGTCGCACTGCTGCAAAGCCCGGACGGTGGCTGTCCGTGGCTGATTGAAGAGCACCGCCACCTCCCCAAAAAACTCCCCTTCACCGATGACACCGACCTGCGTGTCCGCTCCGCGGAGAACCTCCAGGCTGCCACGGCACACGAAGAAGAGTTCACCGCCGCATGCTCCCTCCTGCACGATCGTCTCGCCAGGCGCGAACGCGACAGGACGAAAGGCGAGCAAGAGATTGTTGAGCATCACAGCCGGGGCGTGTTTGAGGAACTCGCTCCTCGTGAGGACGTCGCGGGTCAGGCTTTCATGCCACTGCCGGCCTGTGCGAGCAAGCATTGTGCTCGCGGCTCGCGGCCCCCAGGAGCCTGCGGCGTAATTCGGAAACGCCTCCGCGGAGGAGGCTTGCCACGCATCCAGCAGTGGCTGGACGATTCCCCACGCAGTCTCCACAAAATCGGTGCGGGAAAAGAGGGTCGGGTCGTTATTGAAGGCGGCGTAGAGCAGCACCTCGTAGCCTGTGCCGCGGGCGGCTTCAAAGGTCTCCGCGTAGTCAAATCGCATGCCGGCTGCCTGGAGGTGGAACTGCGGTCCCGGCCGTTTGGCATGCACTCGTATTTCCACTCCCTGGAACGGCTGGATGTGGAAGATCAGGAGGTTTGGCTCGCTGGTGCCGACGTCGCCGACCGACGCCCGAAACTGGATGACGATCTCCGTGCCCCGTTTCCACATCGCCTTTCCCGATCGCAGATACAGCGGCACCCCTCTCCACCGCTCGTTGTCGATGTGCAGCGTGATGGCCGCAAAGGTTTCCGTGTTTGATGTGTGGGTGACGTCAGGCTCATTGCGGTAGGCAACCGCCGGGGTGCCGTCGGCCTTCACGCCTGCTCCGTACTGGCCTCGGACACAGTCTTCGACGACCGCTGTTTTGTCGAGTGGCCGCACCGCCTCGAGGAGTTGCGACTTGGCGTCGCGGATCGCTGCAGGATCAAGAGATCTGGGAAGCTCCATGCAGACGTAGGCGAGCATCTGCAAAAGATGGTTCTGCACCATATCCCGCAGGACTCCGGTGCGGTCGTAGTATCCACCCCGGGTCTCCACGCCGACGGTCTCGAGGGCGGAGATTTGAATGTGGTCGATATGCTCGGCATTCCACAGGGGTGTAAACAGAGGATTGGCCAACCGAAACGCGAGCAGGTTCTGGACGGTCTCTTTGCCGAGGTAGTGATCGATGCGGAAGATCTCCTCCTCATCCCAATGCTCGAGCAGTTCCCGATTGAGGGTGCGCGCCGACTCGAGATCGCTACCAAACGGCTTCTCCACAATGATCCGCTTCGCACCGGGGAGGCTCGTAAAGCGGGCGGCAGCGAGTTGCCGGTTCACCTCGGCGAAGAAGTGGGGGGAGATGGCAAGGTAGATCAGGGTGTTGTTGGGGATGCTGCGTTCTTCCCGCACGTGCTCGACCAACACCCGAAGCCGCTCGTAGGCTGCCGCGTCGGCAAACTCACCGGCCGTGTAGTGAAGCCGCGACGCAAGCCACGCCCACCGCTCCTCGTCGAAGGTGGCCCGTGTGGAAAAACGGGCCAAGTCTTGGCGTTGCTGACACCGAAACTCCTCCGTGGTGAGGTCGGTCATGGCCATGCCGACCACCGCGAAGGCATCGGGGAGCAAGCCTTCGCACGCCAGGTTGTAGATCGCGGGCATGAGCAACCGCTTCGTGAGATCTCCGGACGCACCCAGGATCACAAGCACTCCTGGGGAGGCAGGTAAGGCGCGGCCATGACGCTGCTGGGAATTCACTGTTGTCACGGACACCCCCCCGAGGTGGCTTCACCAGGATCGCAACGCCCCGGTATCGGCATTGCGCTCGCACAAGACCCTCCCACACATACAAGCCTCGCGGAGTGTAGCCCACGGACTCGCCGGCCGAGCAATCGGCAAGGCCCGCTTCAGACGTCGTCGCTCAGGCGAAGCCAAGTGAAGCCGTTTTGTCGTGTGGTCGGCGGAGAGTGGCTTGGCCAGGTATGCTCCAGCCATGAACACATCTCCTTTGTCTCCGTGGCTTGCGTGCCTGCTGTTGGTTGTTGCGTGTGGTGCCGCTTCGGCGGTTGAGGTGACGGTCGACCTGCGGGCCGCACCGGAGTGCCAGGCCTTTGCCGACGTGGCCACCAAACTGATCGTGGAGTGGACGCCGAAAGTCCACGAGATTCTCGATGGTGGTGACGCCCCGCTGGCGGACCGCACTGTCAAAGTCACCTTCCGACCGATGGATGGCGTCGCCCACACCAAAGGGGGCGAGATCGTCATCTCCTCGGAATGGGTCACCAAAAAAGCGCCCGAGGACTACGGCATGGTGATCCACGAGCTCGTGCACGTGCTCCAGGACTACCGTCGTGGGAGCGAGTTTTGGGTGACCGAAGGGATCGCCGACTACGTGCGATACGAGCAGTACGAGCCGGGCAAGCAGAAGTGGCGGCTCCAACCGGGGCAGAGCAGCTACCGCCAGGGGTACGGCATCGCCGGCGCGTTCCTGGGATGGTTGGCCCGGGAGAAGGATCCCGAGATCGTCCGCAAACTCAACGCGGCCTGCCGGGCGGGGCAGTACCAGCCGGAGCTGTTTGCACAGTGGTGCGGGGCGAGTGTCGACGCGCTCTGGGACGACTACGTGAAGAGCCAGCAGCAGCCTTGAATATCGCCGGCTATTATCCCCGGCAAATATCCCCGACAGGGCTCGAACCTGTAACCTTCGGCTCCGGAGGCCGACGCTCTATCCAATTGAGCTACGGGGACGCGAGGACCGAAGTATAGCACTTGGTCGCTGGCGTCTATCTGCCCGTGGAAAAAGCCTCCGTTGGCCTCTTTCCACTGCCTTGGGCGTGAACTCAGGCAGAACGCCGCAGGCTGCTACGGCGATCAAGGTGCCGTGGCCGGGGCAGCCCGCTCTCGCTGCCGTCGGCGCGGACGGAGGGGCTCTCGTGGGAGCTGTCGTCCTGCTCCGCGTCGCCTTCGTGGCGGGCATCGTGGAGCGCCCGCAACTGCCGGTACCGACTCCCGTAAGACCCAAACTGCATGGCGGCAATCAGCCGTCCCGCGAGCATCGAAACCGTGCCGAAAGGCAGGGAGGTGACGGCGTGTTGGAGCACGACAAAGAGGTGTGCCACGAGCAGCGGCAACAGCCCCTTCCCCGCCACCGAACGCCAGAACAGCCGCTCGGCATAGAGCCCTTCACGAAACCGGCTCATCGGGGCTGTCGCGCGACCGCTGACCACCAGCGAGGCGGGTTCCAAGACCGTGGCCCCACCGGCGGCATTGATGGCGACGGCGAGGTCCGCGTCAGCCATGCCTGCTCCGCAGCAGGCCGCGAAGCCCGGGCCGGCTGCCGTCAGCATGTCAGCCCGCCAGAAGCCGGCGTCGATCAGTGGGCCGGCCACGTGGCGGCGACTTGGCCGATTGAGAGAGTCGATGCCCAGGGCCACTGCGGTCGGGTTCGCCCGTGAACCGGACGGGACGCGCACTCGGCGTCGACCGCCACGGGTGTAGGTCATGCCCATGGACACGACGCGTTCGGCGTCGTCGGCAGAGACTGCGAGGGGGATCACCGCCGCCATGTTGGGATCGGCGAACCGCTCCAAGGCGATATCTGTCCAGCCAGGTGTGGCTTTCCAACCTGCCGAGAGCACGTGCACGATCTCACCCGATGAGGATGAGAGGCCGAGGTTCACGCACCCAATCGTGCTCGCACCAGCTGGAGCGCGGACGAACGTAACTTCGTCGCGCAGGTTCCAGGGGTCGTCGTACTCGCAGGCGAGCGCAACAATCACCTCGCACTGCTCGGGTCGATTCTCCAGCACGCTCAGCAGAGTCTCTTCGAGATCCGCGGCGCCCGTGACCGCTGGAATCACAATCGAGAGGCGAGGGGAATCGTCCACCAAACGGATCGGGGGAGAGGCATGCATGGCTGTGGCCCGCAGGGTTCACCAAGAAGCGATCAAAGCCTGTTGTGCAGACAGACGGCGACCAGCGTCAGAAAAATGCTGACGTGGACCGGCTCTTTCGCAGCAACGGGAGGTATCAGGCGGCGGCGCGGTGAGGTTGCATCTCCGCAAAGAGATTGACGGTCTGCAGCATCTCACCATCCGCGTCATAGAACTGCAGGATTCCGATGTCGATCAGCCACATCGCAAACATGTCTGCAACGCGGTAACAGCGTGCCACGCACTGGCCCCGGTCAATTCGGACATTTTCCTGAATGTCGGACACTTCCCCAGCCGCTGCGCCAAGGTCGAGGAAATACCGAGTCACGAGGTGCCGCACATCGGCGGCATGCATGTGCAAACGCATGGAAAGCAACCTCCTGTTGCATTTGATCGAACGACTTCCTGTCGGACGGGGGCGGGAGTGTAAGGAGCAGCATCAACCTTCGGAAGATGGCTTTACCCACCGCACCCACGCCGTTCTCAGCCTTGTTCATCGGCGTTCCTCACCTGCGGCAATCACCACTTCGCAGTCACACTCTCCAACCGCCACGACATCACAAGCTTTCCTAGATTGCCCCACCACACCTATCTGCCCGTAGAAAAAGCCTTCCATGACCTTTCTCCATTTGGGCAACACCCAAAAACGCCGAGGGTTTTCGGGGTTGCCACTCGCCGCATCCTGCGGCGGCAGACGTTGTCCACAGTCTGCGATCTCTTTCGGGTGGACACCCGGCTGTTAGGCCTGGGGGCCTTGAGCCTGCTACAGCCGTTCGTTCCAGCTGACGGAGTGGTACCGATCTTTGAGCAGCTGCGCGACGCGTTCGGGGTCGCAGTCGGGCGCCGGCAGGGATGCCTGAAAGGCTCGCCGCACGAGTGCTTCGAGTCGCTCACGCCCAAGTTCCAGGTTGGTGAGAAACGAGGTGTGTGGACGGCCTTCGCGATACGACGGCTCCCGTGGCGGATGCTTCAACAGTGACATGGCCTTGGGGAGGTCGAAGCGGTCGAGCAGGGTGCCGTGGTAGAGGACAGCGCGGCGTCGGACACGGAGGGCATTGCCGGAGACCTTGTGGGCTCCCAGCGTGAGGTCGCTCGTGCCCTGGCGGGTGACCGGCAGCCCCTCTTCGGCGAAGCCGCGGCAGAGTGGGTCGAGGGCCTCGGCGTGCAAGGAGTCGACACTCGGAGTGCCGTGCGGGTAGGGGGTGATCACCGACCACATCACGCACCCGGGGCCGAGCACCACCGTGGCACCTCCGCTTGGTCGTCGCACCACCCGTACCCCTGCCTGGCGGCAGGCGTCCATGTCGACTTCGGTTTCGAGTCGGCTGGAGGAGCCCACGATGACCACAAACTCGTCGGCCATCCAGGTCCGAACCGTCCGCTCGTGACGAAGGCCGAGTTCTGCTTCGTCGAGCACCGCCTCATCGATAGCCAGTTGCTCCTCAGCGGATCGCTGGTCGGTCGCCAGCCACCGCGCGGCGAGGCTGGCGGCGGGCGTTTCCTCGCTGAGGGACGCGCGTTCACCACCCGCTGGCGTTGGTGCCTCGGCTGTGGGACGTTGACGCATGGGTAGACCCCCCTAGACTTGCTTTCGACTTGCACACCCAAACAGTAGCAGCACGGGAGACGTATGAACTCTGGAACTGACCCCTCGGGGCCTGACGTGAGCGGGCCGACGCCGTCGGAATCTGGCCAGGTTCATGCGTTGCCGGCGGAAGAGGCGGTGGCTCAAGGGGCGATGTCCAGGGCCGGCAATCGTCCCACGGCCGACGACATGCTGCCGCCCGTGGAGCCGCCCTCCGCGGGATTCCTCGTGCAGTTGTTCCTGGTGCCCGGGGTGATTGTGGCGATCATCGTTGGCGTGTGGCTGACGTTCCACTGGCTCGCGCATCTTGGCAACGACCCTCAGGCGTATCTCCGCACGCTGCGGCGCGACAATGAGGGACGCTGGCAGGCGGCGCTGAACTTTGCCAACGACCTTCGCGGTCCCGGGGGAGCCGAGCTCAAGGCGAACGCCGAACTTGCGACCGAGGTGGGCAATGTGCTCAACGATGAGGTGGCCAAAGGCCGCACGAGCGAACAGTCGCAACAACTGAAACTCTACCTCTGCCGCGCTCTCGGCGAGTTTGCGGTGCCTGAAGCGGTGCCGCCGCTGGTCGCTCGCGCTGCGGATCTTTCCGACCTCGAGACCGCCCGGGCGGCGGTGGAAGCCCTTGCGGTGCTTCTCTCTAACTTGAACGCGGCGGGCACCACGCCAGCCGATCTGCAGCAGGTGACCGCGGCGATGGTGGCAGCTTCGCAGAGCGACGATCGGCGGCTGCGAGGATCGGCGGCCTTTGCCCTGGGGATTGTGGGAGGCGAGGCGGCTGCGAGCCAGTTGGTGCTGTTGCAGGCCGATGCGTCTGACGATGTCCGCTACAACGCGGCGACGGCGCTCGCCCGGCTCGGTCGTGACGAAGCCTACGAGACGTTGGCGGAAATGCTGGCGCTTGAAGATATCGAGGCCGGTCCAGACGAACAGTCGCAGTCGGAGCGGTACAAGCGGGCGCTGGTGGTGGTGAATGCCCTCAAAGCCGTCGCGCTCCTCGTTGATGCCACGGGCAACGAGCCTCCCGGGGGGATCGTGTCGCGGGTGGAAGCACTCCGCAGCGATCCGGTGTCTGACGTGAAGGCGGCGGCGACGGCGGTGGCCGAAAAGATCAACCGCAAAGAGTCGGCCGGTCTCTGAGCGACGTTAGGCGCTGAAGAACTCATCGAGCGCGTCACGGAGCACGTCGGCGTCGGCCTCGAGGCCCGTCCACGCCTGAAAGTCGATGGCCGCCTGCTCACAGCGGACGTCGAGGCCGTCGACCGTGCAGCAGCCATGCTGCCTCGCGACCGAGATCAGCGGGGAGGTTTCTGAAGCGACTTGCAGGTCCACGACGATCAGGTCGGCTCGCAGTCCGTGCAGCCCTGAGGCGTGCGAGTGGTCGATCGGGGAAGTGGCCACCACGATCTTCACTTCCTCAGGGATCGTGAGCCGGTCGGTCCAGTGGCAGGCGGCGACTGGTGCGGCCTCGAGGCTCGCGATCGCCTCCGTCGCGGCTGAGAGCACCTCCCGATCTTGGCCCGCCATGATCACCAGGTTGGCTTTGGCGAGGGCCAGCTCCAGAGCCACCGCCCGTGCGGCCGCGTCTGTCCCCAGCACAAGCACCCCCTGCTCAGCCGGTTCGGTATGCAGGCGAATCGCTTCCACGGTGCCCCGTCCTTCGGTCATGTCGCCGAAGAGCCGGCCCTCGCGGAAGTCGATGCGGCTCACCGCAGAGGTAAAACTCGCGGCGGGCGTGGTCTCGTCGACCAGTGCTGCAGCGCCCTGCCGGAGCGGTCCGGCAAGCAGGCAGCCTCGGAAGCCCATCGCCATCGCACCACGCACGGCGAGTTCGAGAGACGCTTCCGACACCTCGCAGGTGAGGAACCGCCAGTCGAGCCCCGCGGCTGCGAAGGCGCGCTCAAATAGATACTGGGCCGGTTGCCCCGCAGCAGGGCAACCGAACAAGGCGGTCAGCGCTGGAATCACAGAATCGGTCATAGCCGCTCTATGAGAAGGCTTCGACCACCCAAACGCCAACCCCATCCTGTTTGCGGCACTGGTTGGGCCTGTTCTTGGCGGATGTGACTCGGTGCGTCTAGCAGGCCAGGTGCGTGACGGCCACGAACTGGGGGTCTGCGCGAATCGGATCAAAATCAGGCTCGACCTGCGTCAGGTCCCGGTAGCGCTTGTCGATCGCGATCGCTTTGGTCAGGTGCTCGATGGCAGGCTGGACATCGCCAGCCAGCGAGAGATAGCAGGCGAGGTTGTAGTGCAGCACCGGCTGCCGGGGGCTCGCCTGCACGCCTTCCCGCAGCCGATCAATCGCCTCGTTGAGCCGATTCAGCCGTTTGAGGCACCAGCCGATGCCGAGCCAAGGCTCAATCCGCCGCGGCACGGCTTCGGCAGCCCGCCGGAACAGAGGCAGCGCCGCTTCAAACTGACCGAGCGCCCGCAGTGTTTCGGCTTCGAGCAGCATCGTCTCTGGCTGCTGACGCAGCGGCGGCTCGATGTCTTCGAGAGCGCGAAGGGCGCGATGCAGCACCGTCGCCGATGCGGTGGGCAACGGCTGATCGGGTTCAATTAAGAGTTCGCCGAGTTCCAGGAACCCGGCCGCCTGTCGAAGCAGGTGTTGCTGGCTCAAGCGGTTCATCGGCACGTCAGGTGGTGTGAGTTCTCGAGGCGGGTGCTCGTGACAAACCCTGGACTTTGTGATTTTACCGTACCCCCGTGGGCTGCCCATTCTCCGTGGCGGCAGCTGGGGGTTTCTACGTTTTTCGGTCGGGTGTTGTTCATCTTCAACGGTTTGAGCGGGGACAGGTTTTTTTTGCACGCGCGGGCCCCCTGGCTGGCCACTTATAAGGGTGGCCCGAGAGTGGCCGCGGGTGGCCGCGGCAGGCTTCACGGCACGAGACACCTCAGGAAAGGGACCGCATGCGGCTCACGCTTCGAACGCTTCTCGCCTGGCGCGATGGCCTCCTCAGCGGAAAAGAGCAGGAAGAACTCGCCGCGCGCGTGACCGAAGGGAGTGTGGCCCAGGGGCTCCTCGACCGGATGGAGGCCGTGGAGAAGCGGCACGATATCGAGCCGCCGAAAGTTGAGGGGCGCGGCCTCGGCGCCGACGCCAACTCGGTGGCGGAGTATCTGGAAAACGTGCTCGATGCGGAGAACCTCGAGGCGTTTGAGCGGATTTGCCTGGAGTCGGATCGGCAGTTGTCGGAGGTTTCCGCGTGCCACGCGATGCTGGCAGAAGCGACGCAGCGTCGCCTGCGGGGCGGCACGCCACCAGGTCCTTTGCTCAAGGCGGTCGCCAGCCGGTTGGCGAGCGGGCAGCCCGGAGCGTTGCCGGCGGATCGCTCGCGGCTGGTGGAGGGCATTCCGCGTCAACCCGCGGCACCGCAGCGGCAGGCCGAGCGCGGCGGTGTCGATGTGACGCCGCAGATTCGCATCGCCAGCGAGCCGACCGAACAGGCTGCGACGACCGGTCCGCGACGGACGCGGAGAGCGTCACCGTGGCTGCAAGTGGCCGTGGCGGTCGGATTGCTGTGCCTGGCTGGAGGCGGGTTGGGGGTGACGCTCTGGTGGAACCCCGCAGCGAGCGACGCCCGTGACCGGGTGGCCATCAGCGATCCGCTGCAGCCACCAGTCGAAGTGGAACAGCCGGCCGTTGAAGACATTGCTGAGGCCAGCGACGGTGCGGAGCCTCCCACCGCTGCGGCAGGTGCCGGGGCAGCCACGCAGCTCCCCGATGCCGAACTTGTGGCGGATTCGCCGGTCTTGCCACCGGTGCGAGCGGGTGAGTCGGTGGACGCGGTGGCCGAGGGCACTGGGCAGGCCGAACCGTTCGGCCCAGCAGCCCCCGTCAACGCTGAGAGCGGGCTGCCTGCGGAGACGGTGGCCGTGGTGCCGCCCGTGATGGAGGCTCCGCTGGGCGTGGGGCCACGCGTGCCGATGGGGGATGCCCTGGCGATTGCCGCGCCGCTGGCGCCCGGGCCGGAGGCGCTCGTGCCGCCGGTGCCTGCGCCCGAGCCGCCTCTGCCACCGGTCGCGTCGGCTGGCCTTCCGCGTGCCGCACCACAAGCGACCCCCGTCGGCGTGGTGGCCGAAGGGCCGATGGTGCTCGTCGCCGATCGGGATCAGCCAGGCCAGTGGCGAGGGGCCTTCCAGGGAGACCAGCTTTCCCCTGGCGTGCAGTTGCTCTCGCCCTCGGCCTCGGCGCCAGAACTGAACCTCGGAGGCGTCTTTGTCTCGCTCGCTCCCCGTTCGCAGGTCGTGCTCAGGCCTACCGAAGGGGAAGGGGACACGCCCAAAGTGGACCTGGAAGTCGTCTTCGGCTCAGCAACCGTTCGGCGGCTCAGCGGGGATGCGGCGGTTGACGTTCGCGCCGGTGGCCTGCAGTGGCGGCTCTCCGGGCCGCCAAGTGCGGTCACGTTGCGGGTCGCGCTCGGGCGGCAGCCGGGGGCGGATCCCAGCGAGCGTGGGTTGGTGACCAGCAGCCTGGTGGCTCTCGACGCGGAGGTGACGTGGGCACCGCTGGCGGGTTCGGCCACGGTGGACGCGATGCCCGCAGGTGGCTCACTCGGCGGAGGCCGGGCGGCAGTCTGGGAAAGCGTGCAGGCTCACGAGGTGCGGCTCGCAGCCGCTGGGGTTGGCCTTGAGCCTGTGACGATCGCGGATCGGCTGGCCGTTTCGGCAGCGGAGGAACTTGCGGCAGCAGCGGCGGAAAGCGGAGATGCGATCGCGGCGGCCCGCAGCCTGCTTCTGAACCGTCGGGTTGAGGTGCGGGAGGTGGCGGCGGTCCTGCTCGCGCTCGTGGGGGACTACCAGCCGGCGGTCGCGCTCCTGTGCGACGACGGGGCAGGCCGCCGACTCGGCGAGCGACGCTGGAGGGCGTTCGAAGAGCAGGTGATTCCCCTGGCGCTCGCGCGTGGGGTGCACTCTGCGGAACGGCTGAGGCAAGCGTTTTCGGCCCAGCTTCCACCCGAAGAGGGGGATCGCGTGTACCGGCTCGCGGTCGGAGTGTCTGACGCCGACCTCGCAGCGGGAGCCGACGCGGAACTGGTGGCCGCGCTCGAGGATTCCCGGCTGGTGGTCCGGCGGTATGCAGCCCTGCGTCTCGAGGAAATCGTCGAGCCTCTGGCTCGGGACCGGCTCCGGTATCGGGCGGACGCGGCGGCCGACGCTCGGCTCGAAGGGGTCCGGTGGTGGGCCTCACAACGTGAGAAAGGGCTCATCCTGCGGGTAAACGGGCAGCAATTGTCCGTGCCCGATCCCGGGTGATATGATCCAACCTCACGCTTGTCGGCCGCCCAAGCGCGTGTTCTGGCGGCTGCGTTGCATGTTCGCAGTGGATCGTCGTTTTGCAAATCAACGTTTCGGCCCGTCACGGGCACCTCAGCCCAGCTACTCAGTCGAAGATTTCGGCGAAGGTGGCCCGTTTGGTGCGGTACTTCGATCGCGTGACCGCCCTGAATGTCACCGTGGACCTCGAACACCAATCGCTCCCAGCCGTGGAAATCGTGGCTTCTGGCGAGCACATGCACGAGATGGTCAGTCACGAGGTGTCGGCCCAGTTGTGGCGCAGTGTCGACGGGGCCGTCCAAAAACTCGAGCAGCAGTTGAGAAAACACAAGGAGAAGACCCGGGACCACAAGCACGTGCAAAACACCCGCCGCAGCTAGTGCAGTTGCTGACGGCTGTGTGTGTCCCCGGGTAATGACGGCATGAAGTTTTCCGATTTTGTGGCGGTGGAGGCGATCCGTTCCAACGTTCAGTCAACGACGAAGGAAGGGGTCATTCGCGAGATGGCAGCGGCCTTGGTAGAGGCCGGGAAAATCACGCGAGATCAACTCGAAAGCATCGTCAAAGCGATCATGAAGCGGGAGGATCTCGGGAGCACCGGGATCGGTCGCGGTGTCGCGGTTCCGCACACCAAGCACCCCAGCGTCGACCGTCTCGTGGGGACCGTCGCGATCAGCCAGGACGGAGTCGAGTTCGAGAGCCTCGACGGCGATCCTGTGCAGTTGTTTTTCCTGCTGGTGTCACCGCCGGACCGCCCTGGTGACCACCTCAGGGCTTTGGAGAATATTTCTCGGCAGTTGCGCGACGATGCGTTTTGCCGGGATCTCAAAGGTGCGACCTCGCCTGCTGACGTGCAGCACCTTCTGGAGGAAGCGGATCGCCAGGGAGTGGCGACATAGTTGGGTGTCGGGCTGCTGACAGGCATGCTGCAGCCCGTCGTTTTGGCTTGCTCTGCGGATGAACATGCCCATGGACAACACACCACTCGACATGGCGACTGATCAGGTCACCGCCGTTCTGAAGACCCGCGAGGTCACTGTGGGAAGCCCGCAGGGACTGCACGCGAGGCCCGCGGATTTGGTGGCTCGGGAGGCTCGTCGTTGGCAGTCGCGAATTGAGTTTATTGGCAACGCTCAGCGGGCTGACGGAAAGAGCATTCTCGATCTGCTGTCGTTGGCGGCTGCCGAGGGCACCCGGCTGGTGATCGAGGCAACTGGCCCGGACGCTGAAGAAGCGCTGGCCGCCATCGGACGGCTGTTCGAACAAAACTTTCACGAGTGAGACACACGTTCACGCGTATTGAAGTCACGAAGAACTCAGGACGACTTGAAGGGGCTGCCCGGAGTGAGAGGCATGTCCCGCGTTGACAGAAAGAACATGAGGCGACGGTCGCGCGAGTGGCTGTCGAAAGTTCCTGGAGATCACGCACACCGCATTCGCGGTGAGGAGGTCTGCAGGTTGACGGTTGTGAAGGAGACACACGTTTCGTTTCGCTGGCTGACGCCTGCGGGGATGTGATCGCGGTTCATGAGCCTGCGATCTCCTCGATGGGTCTTGCAGTTGGCGAACACGGAAGGCCGCTTCCACGTGGGAGCGGTCAGAGATGCCGGCCGGTGCCGGCGGGATCGATCAAGGCCTCTGCACGGCAATGCGTGCAAGGTGAGCCGGGGGAGCTGTTCTCAAGAGCGGCTACCGTGCTCGTCAGGGGCCCATTGAAGCTCGCTCGGTTTGCTGGCTGGCGTGGAAACACTGCGCCATGCTCAGACTTCAAGGAATCGCCGTTTCGCCCGGTGTCACCATCGGTGAAGCGCTCGTGCTCGACAGCGAGGGGTTTCGCATCCCTCGTCGTTTCGTCGCTCGCAGTGCGGTCGATACCGAGTTGGAGCGCCTGGCCAACGCCATCGATGCGACGGCCCGTGATATCGAGCGCAATCGCGATGCCGTCAAGGGCGAGTTGGGCTCGCAGTATGCGGCGATCTTCGACGCCCACTTGGCGATGCTCCGCGACGAGCGGCTCGTGGGCGAGCTCAACAGCGCGGTGCGAGATCGCAACTGGTGGCCGGAATACGCCGTGAGCCGCACCCTGCGGCGGTATGCGAAAGTCTTTCAAAGCCTCGACAACCACATCTCGCAGCGGGCGCACGATATCTACGACATTGAGAAGAGTTTGCTCCGCAACCTTCTCGGCCATCGTCGCGAGACCCTCGCGGAGATCTCGCAGCCCGTCGTGGTGCTCGCACACAACCTGACGCCGAGCGAAACGGCGAACCTCGATCGGCGTTTTGTGCAAGGCTTTGCCACCGAGCTTGGCGGTCCGGGGAGTCACACGGCAATCGTGGCCGAAGGTTTTGGCATACCGGCCGTGGTCGGTGTGGGCCCCTTTTTGGCCGATGTGTCGGGCGGCGAGCCTGTGATTCTCGACGGCAATCAGGGGGTGGTGATCCTCCAGCCTGACGAAGAGACGATCGCTCGCTACAAGCTGGAAGTGGAGGCCGCAGAGACGGTGGCTGCGTCGCTGGGCCGCCTCCGCGACCTGCCAGCGGAAACGACCGATGGCGTGCGGATCAGCCTGATGGGCAACATCGAGTTTCCCAACGAAGTGGAGGGCTGCCGCAAGCAGGGCTGCGACGGCATTGGCCTGTATCGCACCGAGTTCCTCTACCTCACCAGCCGCCGCGAGCCTACCGAGGAAGATCACTTCAACGCGTACCGAGAAGTGGTTGAGTCGATGGAGGGCAAGCCGGTTGTGATCCGGACGCTCGATCTCGGTGCCGACAAGATGCTCACCGAGACGACGCCGGAAGAGGAGCGAAATCCCTGCCTTGGCTTGAGGAGCATCCGGCTGTCGCTGCGACAACTCCCGATGTTTCGCACGCAGCTGCGGGCGATCCTGCGAGCGAGTGTGCTGGGGGATGTGCGGGTGATGTTTCCGCTGATCTCCACGATCGTCGAACTGCGTCAGGCGAGGATGGTGCTCGCGGACGTGATGGAGGATCTCGCGGAGCACGACATTGCGTTCAATCGCAATCTGCCCGTGGGGATGATGGTCGAGACTCCTGCCGCGGCGGTGATGCTCGACTCATTTATTCGCGAGGTCGATTTCGTGTCGATCGGCACGAACGATCTCATTCAATACACATTGGCCGTCGACCGGAGCAACAAAGAGGTCGCGGATCTCTACAACGCCTGTGACCCGGCGGTCTTACGGCTCCTCCAGCAGTCGCTCAAAGTCGCGGCTGCTGCGGGTGTGCCTGCCAACGTGTGTGGCCAGATGAGCGGCAGCGTGATGTTCACGCCGCTGCTGTTGGGGTTGGGGCTGAGGCACCTGAGCGTGCCAGCCTCGGCCATTCCTGAAGTGAAACAGCTCTGCCGGAGTGTCTCTGCGGCCGATTGCCGCGGAATTGCCCAACGTGCGCTTGAAATGGATAGCGCCCGCGAGGTGAAGGCGTTTCTCCGCGATCAGTTGCGGCGAGTGATGTCCCAGACGCTCGCCTGACATCAAGGGCCCGAGAGGCCCCGCCGCGTGCGGCGTACGAAGCCTGAAAGGAAACAGACGAATGAAACAAGAGATGCTGATCAATGTGTCTCAGTCTGAAGAGTGTCGCATCGCCATCATTGAAGATGGCGCGCTCGAAGAGCTCTACGTCGAGCGGACGAGTGCCGACAACTACGTCGGCAACATCTACAAGGGGAAGGTCGTCAACATTGAGCCGAGCATCCAAGCGGCCTTCGTTGACTTTGGTGTAGGCCGCAACGGGTTTCTGCACATCAGTGATGTGGAGCCTCAGTACTACCGTCAAGGTGGTATCGACCCCGACAAAGCCTTTGACCTGCCTGAGCCCACAGGCAAGGAGGCGTCGGCTGGAGGAGAGGATGCGGCCTCGGCAACGGCCACCAAGGCCGCCGCAGCCAAGCGCCGCGTTCGGTTTGGAGACCGGCCGCGGGTCAAGCCCCCGATCCAGGACGTGCTCCGCCGCGGAGACGAAGTGCTCGTGCAGGTGATCAAGGAGGGCTTTGGCACAAAGGGGCCAACGCTCTCGACCTACATCTCGATCCCAGGGCGGTATCTCGTGCTCATGCCGCCACTCGGCCGCGTGGGCATTTCAAAGAAGATCGATGACGAGCGCAGCCGGCGCCTGCTTCGCGACATCATGGTCGACCTGCAGCCTCCCAAGGGGGTTGGTTTTGTGGTGCGGACGGCGGGTACCACGCGAACGAAGCAAGAGATGGCCCGTGACATGGCCTATCTACTGCGACTCTGGAAGAGCATCGTGCGACGGATGCGGAAGTATCCGGCGCCGGTCGACATCTACCAAGAAAGCGACATGATCATCCGCACGATCCGTGACATGTTTACGGAAGACGTCGGACGGATCCTGATCGACGACCCGGCGGCGTACGAGCGGGCCCGTGAGTTTTTGGAGCTCGTGATGCCGGCGTACGCCTCGCGGCTGCAGCTCTACGAGGGATCGGAACCGCTCTTCCATCGCTATGGGTTGGAAGACGAGATCAGCCGCATCCATCAGCGGAAGGTTCCGCTGAAGGGTGGCGGGTCGATCGTGATCGATCAGACCGAGGCCTTGGTAGCGATCGACGTCAACTCGGGCAGCTTCCGTACCGAGAAGACGGCCGAGGAAAACGCCTATCAGATGAACCTGATCGCAGCCAAGGAGATTGCCCGGCAGCTGCGATTGCGGGATCTCGGTGGCGTGATCGTCAACGACTTCATCGACATGCGGCGGGAGAAATATCGCCGTGGGGTTGAGAAGGCGTTGCACGATGCGATGAAACGCGACCGGGCTCGCACGAAGGTGCTCCGCACGAGCCCGTTTGGCCTGATTGAAATGACGCGTCAGCGGATTCGTCCGTCGCTGCGAAAGAGCATCTTCCGCGACTGCCCGACCTGCGATGGCACGGGGATGGTCAAGACGGCCGAAAGCATGTCGATCGAGGTGATGCGGCTGTTGGGGCTGGCGGCGATGCGGGACGACATTGTGAAACTGACGGTGACGGTCCACGAGGAAGTCAGCACCTGGATCAACAACCGTAAGCGGCGGGAGATGGCCAAATTTGAGGATACCAGCCATATCGAGCTGCACGTGCTGGGCCGCGAAAGCGTGTCGCCCGAGCACCTCGTCTTTGAAGCCACCGACTCCAAGGGGAAGGTTGTGCGGTTTCCGTAGGTTTTGCGGAGGGGTCGGGGGTCGAGTGCCCCCGCCCCCCACGCAATGCCGAGTCTCGTGTGGCCCCCCTTTCTTCGTGCCCGTTTTTGGGCTAGTCTTCGGGGCTCTGAGATTTGTTGACCTGTTCTCGACTCCTGTGAGTGATTTCGATGGCTGACTCCGCGACTGACACCGCCGCCACCATGGCTGATTCCGCTCAGCTTTACGCTGTTGTTGCTGACAGTGGCCGTCAGTTCACCGTCCGTGAAGGACAGGAGTTTGACGTTGCTTTTCGCCATGTTCCCGTGGGAAGCGAGATCGTTTTCGATCGCGTGCTCGCGGTGAACAAGGAAGGCGCGATGACCCTCGGCACGCCCGTGGTCGAAGGCGCAAGCGTCAAGGCGGAAGTCCTTGGCGTGAAGCAGGCCGACAAGATTTTCGTGCAGCACTTCCGCCGCCGCAAGAACTCGCGTCGCCGCACCGGCCATCGTGAGCTCCTGACCCGCGTGCGTGTCGCCGCGATCCAAGCCAGCTGATCGATCAGGCGTTCCGCCAGACCATCGGTCCAGTGTCCATTAAGCGTCGCTGAGAAGCTTCGCCAGAGGGCCTCCGCGAACGCAGAGCGCATCGACCGCCGCCGTGACTGCGGGGTCTTCTTCGACTGGTGGGGCGTGATGTGGCTTGAGCCGCGCATCGATCACGAGTGGTCCGCGGCAGCCCCAATGTTTCTGGTGGACGCTCGCTTCCACGCCATGCACATCGGCCGCCGGGTTGGACCGCGTGAAGGTGATCCAGAGGAAGTTTGCCAGCGTGGCTGCGGTGAAGTCCGGGTCGTCGACCACAACGATCAACGGCCATGGCCTGAGTGGGTGGTCGCGGTGGATCGCCGCGGTCAACTGCTCGATGGGCGCTGACCATGGAGCGGTGGCGGCGGCTCGCCAGATGGCCGCGTCTCCTTCCGGGCTCGAAGGGATAGCAAGCGCCGGGCGCGGCTCGATCGTGGGGCCTTGAATGGCGACGACGCCCGGCAGGCAGACGCGTGGATTGCCAAAGCCTTCAGGGAGGCTGATGCCGCGAGGTAGTTCGCGAGGCAGTTCGCGGATCGCGTCGCCACGGGCTGCGATCACAAGTTTGCTGCCGACGTTGAAGCCGCTCCCAGAATAGTCGAGCGTGTCGATCGTGCTCTCGGTGTGGAAGTGCAGGTCACGCCGCCAATCGGCTCGTGCGAGAAGGTGCGAAAAGATCGCTTCCACATCGTGGGCATCGATGCCCGGCGCATCCCCGTCGGCGACGATAAAAAGGTATTTTGCCAATGAGAGTTGGCCCTGGCCGAGGATAGCCGAGGCCTGAGTGAGCAGTTCGGAAGGGCGGTCGCTTGCTCGCCAGGGGAGATACCGTTCGCTCCCAACCGCCAAGAGCAGCGGGTGGACGCCCGACGCATCCACGGCGTGCACGCTCTTCACGCCGGGAAGCACGGTCGGAATTACCGGGCCGGTGAGTTCGTGCACGAGCCAGCCAAAGAGGGTGTCTTCCTGGGGAGGGCGGCCGACAACGGTGACGGGCCAGATGGCGCCGTCGCGATGCCAGACATGCTCCACCTGCATCACCGGGAAGTTGTGTTGGCGGGCGTAGTAGCCGAGATGGTCGCCAAAGGGGCCTTCCGGTTTGGTGGCCCCAGGGATGACCGTTCCCTCGATCACGAAGTCGGCGTCGGCGTAGATGCTGGGCCGTCCCGGGCGGCGGATCATGGGGATACGGTGGCCCGCGAGGACCCCGGCAAACGTCAGTTCGGGCAGGCCTTCAGGGAGAGGCATCACCGCCGACGGGGCCATCGCAGGTGAGCCGCCGATGAAGACCGCAACCTTGAGTGGTTCGCCTCGCCGGAGGGCCGCAGCGTGATGCACGCCAATCCCGCGGTGCAGTTGGTAGTGGAGGCCGACTTCACGGTCGGTCTCGTAGTCGTTGCCCGAGAGCTGCACCCGGTACATCCCGAGGTTGCTGCGGTGAGGGCTTGGGCAGTTTGGATCTTCGGTGTAGACCGCAGGCAGCGTGACAAACGGCCCGCCATCTCCCGGCCAGCTCACGACGCCGGGTAGTTTGGAGAGGCTCGTCGTATGGGCCATCACCGGACCCCGCGAAACCCGCTTGGGAAGGGTCGAGAGCGCATCGAGAGGGGCACGCCAATACCGCCAGGGCTTCTGCAGGGCTTGGGTCGGATCGATCTTCAGTTCGACGAGCCGCTTCACCCGCTCGAAGGTGTCAGCGAAGATCCGCTCGATGCGGGCTTGGGTCCCGTAGAGATTGATCAGGACCGGGAAGGCTGTGCACTTGGGGCGGGTGAAGAGCACGGCCGGGCCACCGGCTCGGAACAGCCTTCGCTGCACCTCGGCGATTTCGAGGTGCGGGTCGATCGGGTGGTCGATTTCGACAAGGTGCCCTTCCTTTTGCAAGGTGCGGCAGCAGTCGCGGAGGTTGCGGAATCCCATGGAGTGGTCGCCGAAGATACGGAAGAGAGTCTGCCGCATGATAGAAGGCAGGGCGTCTCTTTGTATTGCCCGCTCGAGGGCGGCAAACGTTTCGTCGCTGCAAACGTGGCTCACGCTTTCGCCGAGCCCCTCGCTTTCCTCTTGCGGCGTGGCGGCTCCTGCGAGCGTGAGACTACAATCAGACCAACTGGGGAACCTGTCTGGAGAGGGAGTCTGAGATGTCAGCCAAGTCTGAGGTGCGTGATGGGGCCGCCTGTTCGCGGCGGCGGTTTGTGGCTGGGGTCGCCCTGTCGGCGGCGGCGGCCGCGGTGCCGATGCGGCCTGCTGCGGCCAAGGTGCGACGGCTCGCAGGCGAGACGATCATCGGCGAAGGCGAGCACACCTTCCGCGTGAAGCACCACTTCCCGCAACTCCCCGACCGCTTCACCTGGCAGACAACCCACAACGTGGCCCTCGACTCGGCCGGCCACCTCTACGTGATCCACGAGGGCCGCAAGGAACTCAAGGATCATCCGGCCATCTTCGTGTTCGACGCGGAGGGTGCGTTTGTGCGTGCCTTCGGGAGCGAGTTTCAGGGAGGCGGTCACGGGATCGAAGTCCGCCGCGAGGGGAGTGAGGAGTTTCTCTACGTCTGCGGCTATCAGGGGGTGAAGTCGTTCGCCAAACTCACGCTCACCGGTGAGATCGTGTGGTACCGCAAGGCGCCGATGGAGTCGGGTGTGTATGCGGAGGGAGAAGACATCTCCACCACGCCTACCTGGAACCGCCAAGGCTTCCTGCCGACCAACATCACCTTCCTGGAAGACACGGATGTTGGCGGCGGGGGCTTCTTCCTCGCGGACGGCTACGGGTCGTTCCGCATCCACCGGTACGACAACGCCGCTCGCTGGCAGAGTTGCTTCGGCGGACCAGGGGAGGGCGAGGGGACATTTGCCACGCCGCATGGTCTCTGGATCGATCGCCGGCCTGCCGCGGACGGTTCGGCGCGTGAGCCCCGGCTGGTCGTGACCGACCGCGCCCACGACACGCTGCAGATCTTCGGTCTCGATGGCAGCTACCAGCAGACGATCCGAGGCTTCGGGTTGCCAGCCAACATCGACACCTGGCAGAACCTGCTGGTGGTGCCAGAACTCAAGGCGTGTGTGACCCTGCTCGACGAAGATTACACGCCCGTGATTCAACTCGGTCGCGCCGTCGACAGGCTCGGTGAGGTGGAGAACCTGCGTGGTCAGCCTGACAAGTGGCTCGATGGTGAGTTTGTGCATCCGCACGACGCCTGCTTCACGCCCAACGGAGATCTCTTCGTGGCGGAGTGGGTGGCCACCGGCCGTGTGACCAAACTCGAGCGGGTCTGATCGCATGGCAGATCTGTTTGCCGCGTCGCGTGCCAAGAACGTGGCTCGTGCTGCGCCGCTGGCAGCGCGGATGCGGCCGCGGCGGCTCGCCGACTACGTGGGCCAGGAACATGTCGTTGGCGAGGGCAAACTCCTGCGGCGGCTGATCGAGGCCGATCGGCTGGGGTCGGTGATCCTCTACGGCCCTCCCGGTGTCGGGAAGACGACCCTCGCCGAGATCATCGCCACCGAGACCAGCCGCCGGTTTGTGGAACTCTCCGCCACGGCCTCGGGCGTGAAAGAACTCCGTGAGGTGCTCGAAGCCGCGCGGCGGCGACTTGAGGACGACGGTCAGAAGACCTGCGTCTTCATCGATGAGATCCACCGCTTCAACAAGGCGCAGCAGGACGTGCTCCTGCCGGACGTGGAGAGCGGCGTGATCGCCCTGGTGGGGGCAACGACGCAAAACCCCTTCTTCGCGCTCACCTCGGCGCTCGTCAGCCGCAGCCGCATCTTCGAGCTGCAGGCGCTCGGGGCTGACGACATCGCCGACGTGCTCACGCGGGCCGTCAGCAACCGCGAGCATGGCTTCGGCAACGAGCAGGTGACGCTCACCGATGAGGCTCTCGCGTTTCTCGTGGAGACCTGCGACGGCGATGCCCGCCGGGCGCTCGGCGGTCTCGAGGTGGGCGTGCTCTCAGCCAAGGAACGGCCGCTGGTGTTCACGTTGGACCTGGCCCGCGAGAGCGTGCAACGGAAGGCGCTCGTCTACGACGCAGGCGACACCCATTACGACTGTGCCAGTGCCCTGATCAAGAGCATCCGCGGCAGTGATGTCGATGCTGGCCTGTACTGGCTCGCGAGGATGCTCGAGGGAGGCGAGGATGTGATGTTTCTCGCCAGGC